>JBEEJN010000019.1:0-95905 GCA_041169165.1 Pseudomonadota bacterium | reverse complement strand
GAAACGGACGGTCACGATGCCGAAATCATCGGTCACGATGGGCCGAGATCCTTGACCGGTCACGATCGCCGAAATGACCGGTCACGTTGCCGAAACGGGCGGTCACGTCGCTCCGAAATACGCAGTCCAGCATGCGCTGGCTGTCGGTCAACATGCCGCGCGTGCAGACCAACATGCGGCGTCTGCAATGCAGCAAACGGCAGATGTCCATCAGCTCGGCATGTGCCAACGCTGACGCGCCAGCGGCGCCATACGTCTTGCCGCTACGGAAGCCGCCCTGCTCAGGCGGGCGCAACAACCTGCGTCAGGCGCCAACGTGACACAGCATCAAGACCTGTCGCAAACGGCGCAGGTGGATCAAACTTCCACCAAGGCCTCGGCCAGAAGCCCCCGCGCCCAGAGAGATTTTTCACTCGGGCAGGGCGTCGCTGTCACTGTGTTGTTGCTTTTTGCTGTACGGCCTGATGAGCAGTGAAAAGGCCGGGTCTTTGTCCGACACTGCGCAGCCAGTCATCTGCGCTGCAAGTGACCTGCGTGCCTCGGAGACAAGGGAGCTGTTGCCGCCAGCGCGTATTGCCGTCAAGAGGTCGAGTAGATCGCAAGTATTCCGTCAGGTGAAAGGACGGCGCACACGAGTCCATATTCAGCAGATTCCGGTGGAAAGACCAGGCTGCTGGCACCATCACATCCATTGGCGATAGGGCCAAGTTCCAAAACGGGTTTGGCGCATTTGTCCCCGTGATTTATGTATGCGACATGGCTGCCCGCACGTCGGACTCCGTGAACACGCGCGTCTTGGACGTCTGTATTCGAGAAGGCCGGCTTCCCCCTCTTAACGTGCAGCCTGACCGCTAAGCGGGGTCTGCGGTCGGCGCGCAATGACGCGCGCCAGGGCCAGGTGTGACGATGCTGAGAGGCTGCCGGGTAGGTGGGAGCCAAATTGCGCACTTTTGTGGAGTGCGTCCTCAAGGCATGCCCACCAGCAGTGCCAAGCAGTTTGTTTTCGTGTAGACAGCCAGCGCCCACGCCAGCCTAACAACCGTAGAGAGGACAGCAGGCCATGACGCTCCCCGACGACATTCTCAAGACAACCCAGGCCGACCTTGACCGGCTCGTCAACGAAGGCACGCAGGAAGGCCCGCACCTGGACTTCAAGCGCGCGCTGCCGGAAAGCTGGAATGACAAGGCCAAGCACGACTTGGTGTCCGACGCCACCGCATTTGCCAACGCAGGCGGCGGATGCCTCATCTACGGCATCGACCAGAACGAAGAAGGTGCGGCTGCCGCGCTGGTGCCCCAGGTATTCAACCCGGACGACGACTCCATGCGCATGGCCAGCCTGCTGCGCGATTTGAGCGAGCCGCGCATGCCTGGATGCCGCATTCACGCCGTCCCCGTCAAAGTCGGGGACAAAGAAGGCCACGTGGTTGTTGTCCAGGTTCCCCAGAGTTGGGCCCGGCCTCATCGCGTCAAGACAAACCAGCACTTTTTCCTGCGGGACGGCCGGCAAAGCCGACCGATTGACGTCCCCGAGCTCCGCGGCATGTTCATGCGCTCAGAGAGTCAAGCGCAGAGAATCCGGGACTTCAGAACCGAGCGCATCGCTCGGGTTCTCATGGGCGAAACCCCTAAAGCGATTATCCAGGGGGTCATTGTTTTGTTGCATCTCGTGCCGACCCAGGCTGCGCTGGGGGCCATGCAGGTGGACCCCCTTTCCTACGCCAACCCACGAGCGCCAGGGGCCCGCAGGTTGCCTGTGTTTGGGTTGACCTCGACCAGCGAAACACGAATGACCCTGGAAGGAATCGCGGGCATCCGAACATCACTCAACGGAAAGGCGTCGGCCTACTCCCTGCTGTTTCGCAATGGCTTTTTCGAGGCTGCTCGCGTTCATACCGGACCCGAGGGTGCACCGTCCGCGCGGTTCCCTCTTCCACATGAGACGCTTGAGAGTGAGTGCATCCGCCTCGTCGAAGGCTTTTGCGCGGAGCTCATTGCACTTGGTATCGCGTCGGAGCTCACCGCCATGCTGTCAATTTTGAACGCGGACCGCGGTGTTCTGAACTTTGACCGCAATGCCTACATGCTCGACGCCGACGAGGGCTATTTTGACCGCAAACACGTCGTCCTGCCAGATGTCCTGTTGAGCAGCGAAGTGCCCGCGGAACAAGGGATGAGGCCGGTGCTGGACCTGATGTGGCAGGCCAGCAATATCCAACGCTCACCCAGCTTCGATGAGCAAGGCCGGTTCAAACCTCACTTGGCGCGGCAGCATGCGTAACCAAGCAACTCCAGCCGAGGCTCCGGTCGGCGAACGGCAACCTACGACCAGGAGCGCTGAACCGTGACCGCCAGACGCATCAAGGCACCTGAATACCCTGAGGACACTGAACTCGCCGCTGGGTTCACGATACGGGACTACCACGAGCGCGCTGCGGCCGAGGACCGAAAGGCGCTCGGGGAATTCCTTGTCAGGCGTTTTGACGAGCGGTACTTCCAGACCATGGATGGCACCAAAGGCACATATGGGTTCGCTTCGCTCTCGCTGGCCTGCTTGCTCATCGAAACGCTTGAGTGCTTCTACCAGGGGCACCCGAAAACTCCGCGGGGAAAAGGGGCGGGAGCTCGCATGTTCCGGGATTTCTTCGGCCGGCATCCCGCGTTCGAGCCTTTCCTGGAAGGGGGTAACTGGTTCTACAGTGACATCAGGTGTGCCTTGCTGCACCAAGGCGAGACCTACCGGGGCTGGCGCATTTGGCGGTCGGGTCCGCTTCTGAACATGGAAGGCCGTGTAATCAACGCGACGACGTTCGCGAAGGAGCTGAGGACGGCAGTTTCGGCTCAGGCCGATGAGATGGTGGACAACAATGACGTTTGGCGCCACTTCCTGAAGAAGATGGAAACAATCTGTGCAAATTGCAGTGCGAGATTGGCACTCAGTGGTCTTGCACGAGCGAGGGAGCGAAATGAACAAACTGGCAGTAGTGGCTTTGTCGGCAGCCGTCTTGGCGATACCTTCGATGACGGTGGCAGCTGTCTCCTTGGGCACAACGAGCATCACCTACTCAGCTCAAGGTATCCCCAACACAATCGCTGGCAGCTGGACATCGTCACCAATCTCGGTAGGGGCCGGGGCCGCCGTCGAGTACTTCTCCGTTGAGTTCTTGACGTTCACGTCTTCGTTCGCAAGCCCGAGCTCCGTGTCATTCGTGAGCTCCCTGCCTGGCAACGTCGTAGGCATGTCCTTCTGCAGCGTCAGCCTCAACCCCACGTGCGTCGCAGACCCAGTTGTTGGACAGGTGGGGCGTGTTACCCGACTGACCCGGCATGGGCGTTTACGAGCCGATTGCTGGATGGTGTGACATACCCCACGGGCGGAAACATGGGGGTTGCGTTCAGTAGCGGTGGCTCATTTGCACAAGCAACGGGTGAGCTCAGAATCACTGCCTTGGGCACTGCCGCAGCTGTGCCTGAGCCGGCAACGTGGGCTCTGACTTTGACAGGCCTCGGTTTGTTCGGCGTACTTCGACGCAAGGCTGCACAACGGGAGAGCCCGACATGAACATTCGTCAACTCCTAGTCCTGGCATTGCTGGGACTCTGCGGTGCAGCCGGTGCCCAGACGTGCCAGACCGACGCCGGCGGCATTACTCGCTGCAGCAATGGCCTTGTCTGCCAGACCGACCAGATGGGCCTGACTCGCTGCAACAACGGCATGGCGTGCACGCGCGACATCGGCGGCCTGCTGCGATGCAACAACGGCTCATCTGCGGTCACAGACCAGGGCGGCGTCACCCGCTACAACAATGGCTCCACCTCGGTCACGGACCGCGCCAGCGGCTTGACCCGTTACAGCGACGGTAGCTATTGCTTGACCGACAAAGATAGCGGTCTGACCAAGTGCTATCGCCGGTAAGTAGACCGGCAAATTCGCTGATTCCGGCGGTTGCGTCTACCGCGGCGCTCGCCCCAAAAGTTGCGTATCGAAAGGCCATAGGTAGGCGCTACCGACCTGCCGCCAGGCGCGGCTGGCCGACTCATGTGAGTGCTTCCTGCAGCGCCGATATTCAAACTGGCGCACATCGAAGCCTCTTTTGACAAAATGCCCAAACTGTCAAAAGCCAATACGAGGGATGCCATGAAGGCCCAAGAGCGCCTGTTCGCCGAAGAAGCACCTGCCGAACGGCGAAATGTCAAAAGAACCGCCATCGCCAACACAGCCACCGCCATGGTGGACGGGCACGACCGGCCCAAGCGCGACATCTTGACCCCCGGGGAGACCGACAGGCTGCTCAGGGCCGCAAAGCTCTCGCGCTTCGGGCCGCGGGACTTCGCCATGATGTTCTTGGCCTACCGGCACGGTCTGCGGGTCTCCGAGCTCATGGAAGCTCGCCGGGCGGACATCAGCTTCGACGAGGGCCGAGTGTGGGTTGTGCGCAAGAAAGGCGGCCTGAGCACCAACCAGCCCCTCGCGGGCGACGAAATCCGGGCGGTGAAGGCCTACCTGGCCACGCGCGATGACGGGCTGCCCTGGCTCTTCCTGTCGAGTCAGGGCGGCCAGATGACCCGGCAGAACTTCAACTACCTCATCGCCCAGGCAGGAGAGCGCGCCGGCCTGGGCGCGGTGAACCCCCACATGCTGCGCCACAGCTGCGGGCACGCCCTGGCCGAGAAGGGCACGGACACGCGCCTCATGCAGGACTGGCTGGGCCACAGGGACATCCGACACACCGCGCACTATTCCCGGACGTCGAGCAAGCGGTTCGAGGGGCTGTGGCGGTAGCGGCTAGCCTCGGGCTCAAGAAACAACGGGGGAAACCATGCCGGACTGGATGCAATGGCTGGCGGGGCTGCTGCTGAGTGGTTGCGTTGTATCAACTTCAGTCTTCTTGGTCCTGGCCGAAAGAAGCACGGACCCTGAATCGATGAAGGCGCTCACGAGGCCCAAGACATGGCACATGAAGGTCTTCATGACCGCGGTGCTTGTTGGATGGCTGACGGTGATTGCGTGCGGCGTCCATACTGTTCTCTCCGTCGTGCCCATTCACTGGGGAGACCTTGCGGGGATAGTCTCGGTGATGACGGCACTGGGCTCCCTGGTGGTGCTGGACCACTTCGAGAAGCTGCCACAGCTGCGCGCGGACCACGAACTACTTTCTGCAACCAGCGCCTGGGAGTGGAAAGAACTGACCCGAACTGGCCGATGTACAGAAGCAAGGCTGCAGCAACTGCTTGCCGAACGTCAAAGCGAGGGCAAAACGCCGTTTGAGCAGCAAGTAGCGGCCAGCAACCACGTGTTCGCGAGCGAACTGAAAAAACGGGAAGACCGGGTCGAGAGTGCCTTGCTCCGGCAAATCGAAGCTGCCCGCGAGCAGGAGCGAGTGGAAGCCCAAAAGGCGGCCGACGCAGAGGCCAAACGCGCAAAAGCAGCTGCAGAAGCAGCGGCCAAGGCCGAAAAAGAGGCGGCCGAGCTTCGCCGCGCAGAATCAATCTTGAGCCAATGCGTCCGACCGCTACCCGCTCTGACCGACCTGGACAGTCTCCAGGGCGAGGCAGTCCTGGACCTCGCCAAAACACAGGCAGCATGGCAAAGCTTCAAGAGCCTCGTCTCCGACGCCAGGACAACGCTCCCGGACAACACGTATCGAGGGCTCGACCGCCTGGTTTCCGGCATCAAGGAGCTCTCGGGCGTCACGCTGCCAACGGGAATGCGCCTTGGGATTGCCTGCAGCGGCACCGCAAGAGACGGCTTCTGCGACGCAGTCGTGCACGACATTGCCGGTGCGCGCCCGCTCTACATGCACCTGGAGTACGAAGAGTCGACCGTCGGCCTGACATACGCCTTCTTCTTCGCTGCGGCCCTTCAGCGCCAATGGTCCTGGGGCCATGGCTTCTATGACCGAGACCACATGCTCATAGGCGAGGCAAGGACGTTGGCCAACGTTGTCGCAGATGCCGGCGCCATCCCGGAACAAGCCGCCGCGTCATGGCCCCCGCCTGGCATCCGCCTGAAGCGCGTCGACGGGGGCTTCGAGGTGGCCTGCCTCTCCTTCCGCCCCGGCTCCAACATCTACGACCTATCAATCACGGTGCAAAACGGTCGCTCAAGCGAATTGCGAGTTCGGCAAGTGCTAAACACTGGCAAGGGTGTCCTCTACTGAACCTCTCCGACTTGGACAGGCGCCCCTTCCCCCGGACCCCCAACCCCCCCCGCTGCTCGAAACACTTAGGACTGCGTGCCTGTGGATTTGTAGATTTCCCCTGCGCTTCGCTCCGGGGACCGGCTGCTTCCTATGGACAAGGCTGATGGACAACCCTTCAGGTTGCCCACGAGCCTTGCCCACAGGACTCCAGCCTAATCCACAAGCTCCATAGGCACCCCGCCACCACTTCTTGAAGAAAGGATTGAACGCCCAAAGACAACGCTCCGCGTTGAACGTTCATGGTGAGGCAGGGAGACGATGATGTTTCCAAGTCGCGCTGCGGCAGATGTCGGCGTTGGCATTGCTCAGCGCCGAGCGCATGCGAGCGGCGTGGTCGATGTCCTCGCAGAACACGATGGTCTTGGCGTGACGGTCTGTCACCTTGAGGTATTCGGTGATGCGCGCGGCCACCACCTCGTCGCGCCGCTCCAGCACCAGTTTGCGGTTCATGTCAGTGCCGGTGTAGACACGGTCCTCGATGAGGTGGCCAAGCTTGTCGGTCATGCCCTCAGTGGGGCGCCAGCCGAAGGTGTCGCGGTCGAGGTCGACGCGGATTACCTTGTAGGGTGCCAGATAGCCGTCCTCGATGCCCTGCTTGAGGCTGTAGGTGTAGAGCGGTTCGCCAAAGTAGTCGATGTTGGAGACGTCCTCGGTCTCCTTGGGTGTGGCGGTCAGGCCGATCTGGGCGGCACTGCTGAAGTAGCTCAGGATCTCGCGCCACGACGAGTCCTCGGCAGCGCTGCCGCGGTGGCATTCGTCGACGATGACAAGGTCGAAAAAGTCGGGCGAAAACTGCTTGTAGATGTTGTTGTCCTCGCTCGTGCCGGTCACCGCCTGGTAGAGCGACAGGTAGATCTCGTAGCTCTTGTCGACCTGCTTGGTGGCCTTGTTGACCGCCAGGGTCACGTCCTCGATCGTCACCTGGCCCTGCTCGTCGACCCGTTCGATGCCTTTGGCATTCGGGCTGAGCTTGGCCATCGCACCCTTGAAGGGGCGGAAGTCGTTGACCATGGTCTGGTCGATGAGAATGTTGCGGTCGGCCAGGAACAGGATGCGCTTGCTGGTACCGCTCTTCCACAGCCGCCAGATGATCTGGAAGGCGGTATAGGTCTTGCCCGTGCCAGTGGCCATGACCAGCAGCACGCGTCGGCGACCCTGGGCGATGGCCTCGACCGTGCGGTTGATGGCGCCGAGCTGGTAGTAGCGCGGCGTCTTGCTGGGCGCGAAGTCGAACTCGGCAACCTGGCGCACCTCGGGGGTCCAGCCCTTCCAGGCACAGTAGCGCGCCCACAGTTCGGCGGGCGACGGAAACTCGTCGAGGGTCAGGAAGCGTTCCAGTTCACCATCGGAGCGTGTGGCGTCGCGAAAGACAAAGCCGTCGCCATTGCTGGCAAAGCTGAACGGCACGTCCAGCAAAGCGGCGTAGTTGATCGCCTGCGCCATGCCGGCGCCGACCGCGTGGTTGTTGTCCTTGGCCTCGACCACCGCCAGCGGGATATTGGGCTTGTAGAACAAGGCGTAGTCCGCGCGCAGCACGGTCGATGCATCGCGCCTGGCCTTGCGCCCGCGCACCACTACCCGGCCCGCACGCAGGGGGTACTCGCGGTAGATCTGGTCCATGCCGTTCCAGCCTGCAGCTTCCATGGCTGGACGGATGAACCTGTCGCAGATGTCGCTCTCGCTGAGGGCGCTCTTGTTCATGACTCTCCCTGAACCTGACCTGCTTGGGATTGTGCCGTGGCGCTGGTCGGACTGACCGACTCTTGCGACCCCCGCGAAGGCGTATGCTGCCCCGACGGGTCAGTTGACGAACGGAGCCTAGATATGCGCTATTCCGAAAAGTCCAATCAAAGCCAGACGACCTATGTGGCGACCAGCAAGTTCAAGACGGCCAATCAGTGGGAGATCACGCTGATCGTCTACCGGGCGTACACAAAGAACACCTTCTACGAAAAGCACGTGCTGAGAAAAGGTGAGTCGCCACAGGATGTTGCCGCGCAGAGGAAGAAGCAAGGCAGCCAAGGCAACTATTTCGGCGTGATGGGCGCCAACACCAACCACAGCACCTTCGTGCTGCTGGACCGGGTGGAGCACAAGGCGCTGGTCTACGCCTTGTGCAAATGCATTCTGGACAATCACCTGGCCGGCCATCTGCCCGCCATCGGCACCTACATCGACGAACTGCCCTTGCAGGCGGTGTTTGATCCGGCTGAATCGGTGGTGACGATCCACAACGGTGGAGCACCGACCAAATGCCGCTCATTGAAGATCGGCGGCACGCCGATCGCGGTGGATGGGGTGAATCACCAGATTACCTACGAGATCAGTCACAGCGAAGGGGAAGGGGCGACCTGAGGCGCGCGGCGCCGTTCGTCGGTCGGACGGTCAGCCAGTCAGTCAGTGAGTCCATTAGTCGGCCCGGCCTCGGCCTGGGCGGACTTGGCGGCACCGGTGGTGTGACGCAGCACCATCTCGATCAGCCGCTCTGGCATATAGGGCTTGCCGAGCAGGTCGTTCATGCCGGCGGCCAGGCAGATCTCGCGGTCGGCGGCGGCGACGTTGGCCGTTACGGCGACGATGGGCAGTTGTATGTGGCCGGCAGTGCGGATGGCGCGGGTGGCCTCCAGGCCGTCCATGCGCGGCATCTGCATGTCCATCAGCACCAGGTGGTAATAGCCCTGCGGGTGGGCCTGGACGCGTTGCACCGCCTGCAGGCCGTCGTCGACCAGGTCGACCGTGGCGCCGGCTGCGGCGATCAATTCTTCGGCCACCAGCTGGTTGATGAGGTTGTCTTCGGCCACCAGCAGGTGCAGGCCGCGCAGAGGTGGGTCGGCGGCAGGGGGCGTGGTCGTGGTCGTGGTCGCGTTTGTCGATGTTGTCGACGTGGCCAGCGACTGCTGGATCGGTGGCGACGGTGCGGTCAGCGCGCCCGTGGGCGCGGCGGCCGGCAGTTCGAGGTCGAGCTCGAAGTTGAAGCAGCTGCCTTCGCCGGGCGCGCTGCGCACCGCGATGTGGCCGCCCATGTGCTGCACGATGGCCGCGCTGATGCTCAGGCCCAGGCTGGTGCCGCCGTATTGGCGCGCCATGCCGGCGTCGGCCTGTACAAAACTTTCGAAGATGCGCGCCTGCTGGCTGGCCTCGATGCCGATGCCGGTGTCGCTCACCTCGAATCTGAGCCGTGGCTGGCCGGCCAGGCCGGGCAGAGCGCTGAAGGCCACGCGCAACGCGATCTCGCCCTGGGCGGTGAACTTGACTGCGTTGCCGCCGAGGTTGATGAGCACTTGGCGCAGGCGGGATTCGTCGCCCAGCACGCTGAGCGGGGCCCGGGCCGAGACATCGGCACTGGTCAGCAGGCGCTGCTGGCGAGCGTCCAGTGCGCGGATGTCGAAGCCCAGTTGCACCGAGCCATACGTGGTGTTGCCGGCCGCCACCGGCGCGGCCACGGCGTAGAGGTCGGCGGCGCTGTCGAGCGGCTGGCCGACCAGGGCATTGGCGCGGCGCAACGCCTCGGCCGAGCCGTCCTGCGCCAGCACGCGGCCGCTGGCGTCCAGCACGCGGGCAAACGAGATGTCCGGTTGGCGGCCAGCTGGTGGGCAAATGACTGCAGGCTCTCCAGATCGGTGCTGACGACCGCATCGCGGGTCATCGCGGCAAAGGTGTTGGCGGTGACCCGGGCGTGCTTGTGCAGCAGGGCGGCGTTGGATTCGAGCAGGAAGCGCGTCCTCGTCGATGAGCTCCAGGGGGCGGGGCATGCCGCCGCCACCCGGGTACAGGCCCAGGGCGACAACGCGGTAGACCGAGTTGTGCGACTTGACGATGCGCGGCGTGAACACCACGCCCTGGCGTCGCAGTTCAGCCTGCACCAGCAGGCTGGCGGCAAAGCCCGCCGGAGTCGGGCAGGCCAGGGTCTGGCCCGCCAGGTCCTGCAAGGTGCGGTAAGCGCTTGACAGCCTGACCACCACCGGGCAGTGAATGCGCACGCCGAGTGAACGCGCCACCGCCTGGTCGCCTGGCTTGGTGGTGTCGGCCACGAAGTGGAAGGGGTGGCCTTAGGCCACGTTGTGGTCGCCTGCAGCCAGACTACTGTTTTCAAAGGGCCGCCGGTGCACGCAAAGGTTGCGCGTTCCGGCGTGCCGCGACGCCGTCGACAAAGTGTCCGAAGGCGTCGAGCAGCGGGGCGCCAACAAATGTCGCGCCTTCCAGCTCGGCCAGGGCCAGCAAGGTGGCTTCCAGGGTCGACACCTGGTCGGGCCGGCGCGCGGCGCGGATCGCGCGGTAGCGCGTGGGCGCCGGCGCGTGTAGTGCCAGGCGCGGCAAGGCGGCCAGGGCAGGGTGTTCGAGCAACATGCGCAGGCTCTTGCGCCAGGTGGCGTCGATCACCACAAGACGCACCGGCTGCGCGGGCGTCGTGAGGCCGGGCTCGGCCGGTGGTGCGGGCAGGGCAGATACGTGCGGGTACAGCAGCCGGGTGGCGCGCCCCGGGCGATGCAGCAGGGCCTGCAGCGTGTCAGGCGCAAAACGTTCACCGACCACCACCTCGCAGCGCGCCAGCGACAGGCGCAACAGCGCCACGCTGTTCTTGGCCTGGCGCTGCTCCTGCGGGTGCTGCAGCACCAGTACCTCGGTGTGATGGGCGGTGGCGCGCACCAGCGCACACAAACAGGTGGCCTGCGGGCGCAGGCAGCGCGGGCAGGGGGCGCGTGGGGCGTGGGGTGGGCGCGGGTCGGCAGACTGTTTCAGCAGAGTCACGCAGCCATGGTCGCATGGCTGCGCTGATCTGAGCGGTGGACGGTGCTGCAGGCCGTGCCGCAGACCTGACCGTAGTTCGGTCTGACCATCCCGCGAACAAGGGGGAAGTGCTGCCTGCTTGCCAGTTCAGGTCTCGAAAGGCCGACGTTTTTGCATTTCAAGATTTTGATCAGACAGAAAAGCAACAGCTTGTTCGTGAACAGATGCACGCTTTTTTCGCCGCTTTTCGCCAAATGCGGTGTGAACGGCAAATGGGAAATTCACACAACTTTGCCTTAATGTGTCGTTTCTACTCTGTCGGAAGTCCGGCGTAAATGGTGTTGCAGTCTGTTTTTCAGACGATGAATTGCGCAGGTTAGTTACCCAGGGTCGACGGTAAATCGACTGACGCTTAATCAACCTTTTGGAGGCTCCATGTTCAAGGTCAAGAAAAACTTACCTAAGGTATTTGCTGGTGATATTGCCAAGCGGATTTCCACTCAAAGCGCCATCGCAGCCTTGAGGCCGCTGCTGACGGTGTCTGGCCTGTCGCTGGGCGCTGCTGCAGCGCTGGCCGGGCCAGGCGAAGTGACTTTGCCCAGTGGCATCAAGTCGCCGACTTATTACGCCAACAGCCCGTCGGGCGTCTGGGCCAGCGGTTCCAATTCCGGCACGGCGCTGCGTAAGTTTGTCGACAGCCTGCCTGGCGTGGGCCCGGCTGGCGCCAATAACTTTGGTGCCTATATTCCGGTGGCAGTGGCCGAGAAATGGGTCACGCCGAACGGCCTGACCACCAACGATGACTATTACGAACTCGCCATCGTCGAATATACCGCCCGTGCCCACAGCGACCTGAAGGGCGAGTCCCTGCTGCGCGGTTATGTGCAGATCGCCAGCGAGGCCTGGCTCAAGGCCAACCCAAACAAGGGCGTGCCGCTGTTCTACCCCGGCACCCGCAATGCCGACGGCACGCTGGCGCCTGGTGCCGCCATCATGATCACCCGCAATGGCGCGCAGGTGCAGGCTGTGGCCGTTGAGGCGCCGCGCCCGCTGGGCCCGATCATCAGCGCCGAAAGCGGTGTTGCGGTGCGCCTGCTGGTGCGCAACCTGCTGCCCGAAGCCCGTGCTGCATTGGATGCCGCCGGCAAGGTGGTGGCTCGCAACGGCGACCTTTTCCTGCCGGTCGACCAGACCATCATCGGCTCGGGTGTGGCTGCCGACGGCGTCACCTATTACACCCAGAACCGCGCCAGCGTGCACCTGCACGGCGGCGATTCGCCCTGGATCAGCGACGGTACGCCCTACCAGTGGTTCGCGCCGGCCGGTGTGGCAGGTGTCATCAGCACCGAGCAGGCGGCCATGGCGGCGGCTGCCGCTGCCGCCGGGCAGGCGGTGCCGGCCTTCACGCCGGTGAGCGAATTCCTGCGCGGCGCCAGCGCGGTGAACGTGCCCGACATGCCCGATCCGGGCCCGGGTGCGATGACTTTCTATTACCCGAACAAGCAATCTGCCCGCATGCTCTGGTACCACGACCACACCGTGGGCCTGACGCGCGTGAACGTCTACGCCGGCATGGCCGCCGGCTACCTGATCGGCGACGCCACCGAACGTTCGCTGGTGAGCAGCGGCGTGCTGCCCAGCGCGGCCAACACCATCCCGCTGATCTTCCAGGACAAGACCTTCGTGCCGCAGGATATTGCCCTGCAGGACCGCAACTGGAACACGGCGGCCTGGGGACTGGAGGGCGACTTCTGGTTCCCCCACGTCTATGAAAGTGCAGGCACGACCAATCTGGTCCACAACGGCTTCAGCGCTGCGGCTGCCGAGATCAATACCGACCCCACCCTGGCCGGCGCCAACCCCACTGGACGCTGGGATTACGGTCCCGAGTTGCTGGGCACTCCGCCTGCATCGCCCCTGATGACCGGCGAGTACGGGCGCCCTGAAGTCGCCGCCGACGGCCTGATCCACTCACCCAGCACCACGCCGGAAGCCTTCATGGACACGCCGCTGGTGAATGGCGTCGCCTATCCGACCCTGTCGGTGCAGCCGCAGGCCTACCGCTTCCGCATTCTCAACGCCACCAACGACCGCTTCATGAACCTGGGCCTGTACGTGGCCCAGGACGACGCGACCTCGCCGGTGCGCGATTCCGAAGTGAGCCTGGTGCCCGTCCCGGCAGCGGGTCTGGCCGCCTGCAACACCGTGGATGCCGCTTCGGGCCTGGCTGCGACCAACGCCGACGGCACGCCCTGCTGGCCGGCCGGCTGGCCGACCCAGGCCAACGTGATCCTGCCCAATGTGCCCGATCCCGCCACCGCCGGCCCGAAGATCGTGCAGGTCGGCAATGAAACCGGCTGGCTGCAGCAGACCCGTCACATCGTGTCCACGCCGGCGTCTTATGCCCAGGCCCTGACGCCGGGCGGCGGCACCACGACACTGGACCCGCTGAATTTCCTCAACAACGTCGGCACCCATGGCCTGTTCCTGGGCAATGCCGAACGCGCCGAGGTGGTGATCGACTTTGCGGCCTACGCCGGCAAGACGCTCATCCTGTACAACGATTCGCCCGCCCCGGCCCCTGGCTTCGACGACCGCTACGACTACTACACCGGCAGCGCCGATCTGAGCGGCGCCGGTGGTGCGGAAAGCACCAAGCCCGGCTACGGTCCGAACACCCGGACCATCATGCAGATCAAGGTCGCGCCCCTGCCTGCCGGCCAGACGGCAACCGCCTTTGATTACGCGGCCACCGACGCGGCGATCAAGGCCGCGTTCATTGCCCGCAACGAGCCGCTGCCGGTCGTCACCGCCGATGCCGTGGCGGCACTGTTGAACAACCGCGCCGCCACCAGCCTGCCTGCCGAGGTGGTGGGTGCCAACCAGAGCGTGAGCATCCAGTCCGTCGGCATCGTCGACAAGGCCATCCTCGAGGAGTGGGACCCGAACTTCGGCCGCCTGAACGCGGTGTTCGGCATCGTCACCCAGGCCGGTCCGCGCAGTCAGGCCTATGCCGACCGTCCGACCGAAATCATGCGCGACGGTGAAACCACATTGTGGCGCATCGCGCACACCGGCGTCGACACCCACCCGGTGCACTTCCACCTGGTCAACCTGCAGATCGTGGCCCGCGTCAACGCCGACAACACCGTCGAGCCGCCGAGCGAGAGCGAGCTCGGCTGGAAAGACACGGTGAAGATGAACCCGGCGCAGGACGTCATCGTCGCCTTCCGCCCCAAGAAGCCCGAACTCGGCGGCTTCACCGTGCCGGCCAGCATCCGCAAGCTCGACCCGACGCAGGTCGTGGGTGTGCCCAACGGCTTCACGCAGATGGATCCGGTCACCGGCCAGCCGGCGGTGGTCACCAATGCGGTGGCCGACCTGGGCTGGGAATACACCTGGCACTGCCACATCCTGGGCCATGAAGAAAACGACTTCATGCGTGTGGTGAGCTTCATCCCCAAGGAAGTGCCGCCCGTCGCGCCCGGCCTCACCGGCAGCGCCAGTCAGGGCGCCATCGACCTCACCTTCACCGACAACGCCGACAACGAATACGCCTATCTGGTGGAACGTGCGCCGGTGACCAATGGCGTGACCGGTGCCTTCGTCACGGTCGACAAGCTGCTGGCGCAGACCGGCGTGGGCAGCGTCTCGAACTGGACTGACGCCACCGCCGTGCCTGGCCAGGCGTATGCCTATCGCGTCAGCGCCATGGGCTCGCAGACGGTGGGTGATGTGATCAACCCGGTCACCACCCCGTCGTCTGAGGTGCGCCTGCAACTCGCCGCCGCTGGCGTGTCGCTTGCGCCGGTTGTGGGTGCAGTGACCTCGGCGACGGCCAGCCTGACCTTTGCAGCCGCCAAGAACGCCACCGGCTATGTGGTGGAGCAAAGTGCCGACGGCGGCCTGACCTGGACCGCCGCCACCGCTGCGCTGACCCTGGCGCCCGCACCGGCCCCGGTGAGCGCCAGCGTCTCCGGCCTGCTGCCGGGCAACAACTATCAGTTCCGTGTCGTGGCCGTGAGTGGTGCCGTGCAGACAGCGCCAAGCCCGATCAGCGCCGTCCATACGCCGGCCGTGCTGGTGGCGCCGGTGATGGCAGCCGCCAACTCGGTGGTGACCGACACCAAGACCGGTGCCACCAACGTGACCCTGAACTGGACCAGCACCTCCGCCGGCCAGACGGGCTGGAAGGTTGAGCGTTTCACCGGCACACTGGCCAACAGCGCGCTGGCCAATGCTCCCTGGAGCGTGTTGAGCTCGGCTGTGGCCCCCACCGCCCTGAGCTACAACGACAACACGGCGGCCACCAACACCGCCTATGTCTACCGCGTCAGCGCCTTCGAGACCGTCAACGGGGTCACGACGGCGGGTGCCGCCACGACGCAGGCCGTCACCTCGGCCAAGGTCGTGGCCGCTCCCACGCTCAGCAAGGCGGCAACGGCAGGCGCCACGGTGACGCTGAGCTTCACCGACAACTCGACCAACGAGACCAGCTTCTCGATCGAGCGGGCACCGGTGGTCGGCGGCCTGATCGGCGCCTTTGCGGCCGTCGGCAGCGTGGCGCGTACTGGCACGGCCAGCACTGGCACCGGAGGGGCAGTGACATTTGCCGATGCCACCGCGCTGGCTGGCAATGTCTACGCCTACCAGGTCAAGGCCATCAGCAGCACCGGTGTGGCGCCCAATGTCATCACCTCGACCTCGCTGCCCAGCAATGTGCTGGAGGTTGCGGTCGATCTGGCGGCGCCGACCACCTTGACGGCGGCGGCAGGTGTGGCGACGGCGACGGCCACTCCGGTGACCCTCAGCTTCACCGACGTTTCGGTCGGTGAGACCGGCTTCGAGGTCTACCGCTCGGTGGACGGCGGTGTCACCTGGCCGGCACTGCCGCTGGCCACCGTGGCGTCTGCCACCCAGGCGACGATCAACACGGCGACGAAATTTACCGACACCACGGCGGTACCTGGCGTGAACTACGCCTACAAGGTGCGCGCGGTGCAGACCGCTGTTGCACCGGCCGTGCCGCCGGTCTCGGCCTTCAGCCTGCCTGTCGCCGTCACCCTGAACCTGGGCCAGCCGACCAACCTCTCGGTTGCCCTGGGCACTGCGACCGCCACTACCCAGCCCATCGTGCTGGCCTGGGTGGACAACGCCAGCAACGAGACCCGCTACGCCATCGAACGTGCTGCAGTGACGGTTGACCCGACCAGCGGCCTGCCGGTCGCGGGCACCTTTGCGCCGCTGGCCGCCAGCGTGGCACGCACCGGCACCGCCATGACCGGCGTGGCGGGTGCGGTAGCGTTCACCGACGCCACCGCTCTGCTGAACACCGCCTACGCCTACCGCGTGGTGGCCCAGCGTGTGGTGGGTGCCGGTGCAACCGCCGTCACCTACAGCTCGCTGCCGAGCGACGTGGTCTTCACGAGCGCAGCCGCGGTGAGAACCGCGCCAAGCACGTTGTCGGCCAGCACCCTCACCGGCACCGGCGTGGCGCTGAGCTGGATCGACAACAGCAGCAACGAGACCTCCTTCCAGGTGATGCGCACGACCACGGGCACGGCCTTCCCGGCCACGCCGCTGGGCACGGCCAAGAGCGTCGCCGGCACGGGCAAGGCGGTGACCTTCACCGACAAGACTGCCGCGGTCGGCACGGCTTACGACTACCAGATCGTTGCCGTGACACCGACCGGCAATCTGGCCTCGGGTGTGGTGACGGCTCAGATCCCTCTGGCAGCGCCGGTCGGCGTGACTGCGAGCCCGGTGGCGACCGGTCTGCAGGTGGGCTGGACCGATGTGTCCAACAACGAGACCGGCTTCGAGGTGGTCCGCACCGCGGTCGATCCGCTCACCCTGGCGCCGCTGACGGGTGCCGTGTCCACGGTCACCCTGGTGGCCTGCACGGCGGCCCAAGGCACGGCGATGAACGCGGCGCGCACCTGGATCGACACCACGGCAGTGGCCGGCACGACCTATGCCTATGTGGTGCGCGCTGTGCGTACGGTGGCTGCAGTGACGGCGCGTTCGGCGGATTCGACCCCGGTCGTCTACGCCAGCCGCAACGTGGACGCCCCCGGCACCCCCAACGCCGTCATCAGCACGGCCAGCCGGGTCACGGTGAGCTGGGCTGACCTGTCGACGAGCGAGAGCGGCTTCATTGTTGAACGCGCCATCACGCCGGTTGGTGGTGTGGCAGGTGCCTGGACGAAGCTGGCCACGGTGGCTCGTACGGCGGCGCAGGGTACCAGTGTCAACACCACGGTCAGCTATACCGACAACCTGGTCGCACCAGTGGTGCAGGGTACTTACCAGTACCGCGTCACCGCCGTGAACCAGACGGGTGTGGGCGCTGCTGCGGTGACCAATGCGTCGTCGTTGGCGGTGATGTCCAACGCGCTGAGCTTTGTTGCTCCGGCCGCACCGACAGGTGTGACGGCAGCTGCCGTCCCCGGTACACCCGGCAGCGTGCTGGTGGACTGGGCTGATCCGGCGACGAACGAGAGCGGCTTCAGCGTGCAGTACTCGACCCTGCCATTCACGCCTGGCGCTGCCGCAGCGCCGGTCGGCACCGTGACGGTGGCGATCGCCGGTGCCAACCCGGGAGCTACGGCCAATGCCGTGTTGAGCGGACTGGTCAGCGGCACGACGTACTACGTGCGGATCGCTGCGACCAACCTGGTCGGCCAGTCCGCCTGGGTGGACGCCGCGGCGGCGGTGGTCGCACCGTGATCGAAGCAGGAGTTGCCATGCAGTCCATCCACGCGCCTCGACGACTGGGACGACTGGCTGCGCTGCTGGTGCTCCTGCTGGCTGGCGCCGGGCCGGCCGCGGCAGCGGACGGCCAGGGCAGCGGTGCGGCGGCGACGCCGCCCACCGCTGGCGCTGAGGCGCCTGCCGGCGACATGAAGATGGTGCATGAACACGCGGCCAAATGGCAGTACCGCGAGCCTGCACCCCTGTCTGCAGCGGCGTTGATCGGCAAGCGGCTCTACCTGGAGGGGCTGCGCGCCGACGGGTCATTGCTGGCCGGTGAGCGCCGGCTGGACCATGCACCCTCGGCGACGGTGCAAGGCGCGACGGCGGCTTGTGTGAGCTGCCATCGGCCCAGCGGGCTGGGCTCGGTGGAGGGCGACGTGCTCGTTCCGCCCATCTCAGGGCGGGCATTGTTCGAACCGGGCAGCCTGGCGGTGGCGGCGGAAACGCGCAGCAAGCGCCAGCTCCACACCGCCCATGCGCCCTACGACAGCGACAGCCTGGCGCTGGCGCTGCGCCAGGGTCGCCATGTAAGCGGCCGCCCGCTGCACGCCATGATGCCGCGCTACACCCTGAGCGATGTCGAGCTGCAGGGGCTGGAGGCCTACCTGCGCACCCTGTCGACCACCTGGTCGCCAGGGGTGTCGGCCAACCGTGTCCGCCTGGCCAGCGTGATCACGCCGGATGTGGACCCGGCGACGCGCAAGCTGGCCATCGAGACGCTGCGCACCTTCGTGGCACGCAAGAACCTGGCAACCCGGCCGGGGCGTCGGCACATGGTGAGCAGTCTGGAGTTCGTGCTGCGCAGCGAGCGCCAGTGGGAACTGGACATCTGGGAACTGACCGGCAGCCCTGACACCTGGGGCGCACAGCTGCGTGCGCTGCAGGCCAGCAAGCCGGTGTTCGCGGTTGCCTCCGGCGTGGCGCGCGACTGGTCGCCGGTGCATGCGTTCTGCGAGTCCGAGCAGTTGCCGTGCTGGTTCCCGGTGGTGGACAGCCTGCCCGCTACTGCCGCGGACGACCATTGGGGCCTGTACTTCAGCGCCGGCCTGGCGCTGGAGGCCGAGGTCACGGCCGGCCAGATCCAGCAGGCCGGTTTGGGCCGGGTGCTGCAGCTTGTCGACGGTGACGGTGCAGCGCAGGGCGCTGCCCACGCACTGGCGCAGCGACTGGGTCGCCCGGTCACGACGATCGATGTGGCGAGCGTGGACGACGCCGCGCTGCAGACGTCGCTGGCGGGCCTGGCCGAAACGGATTCGGTGGTGCTGTGGCTGCGTCCGGCGGCACTGGCCCGTCTGGGCCGCCTTGCGCCGCCGCCCGCCGGTTCGGTCTGGCTGGGTGCTCGCCTGTCCGGTGCCGAGCGGCTGGACCTGCCCGCGCCCTGGCGCGAGCGTGCCCGCATGGTCTGTCCCTACGAATTGCCGGGTCGGCGCGCCGGCAACATGGCCAAGCTGCAGTCTTGGCTGTCGACCACCAACAAGCCGCTGGTTGACGAGGTGGTGCAGTCCGAGCTGTTCTTTGCGCTGAGCTACCTCAACGAGTCGCTGGGTGCCATGCTGCACAACCTGCACCGCGAGTACCTGATCGAACAGGCGGAATCGATGCTGGGCCGGCGCGAAGAGACCACGGTCAACGCCGATGTGATTGCGCAGCGCAGCCTACGCCGCATCGCGGTGGACCTGGGCGCGGCCCAGCGCGCCGCGCAGGCCGCATTGGCTGCCTCGGCGGCGTCCAACGCCGCTCCGTCGGCCGCATCCGCCGCAGTGGTCACACCCAGCCGCGCCGATCTCACCGCCGCACGTGAGGGCACCACCATCTATCCGCGCCTGACCCTGGGGCCGGGCCAACGCCTGGCCTCCAAAGGTGCTTATGTCCTGCCCTTGGCGGAGCCGACTTTCGGCGCCCGGGCGCAATGGGTCGTGCCCTGAGGGCTGCGGCCAAGCAGGGCTGATCTTCCTGCCGAGGTTGCGAACGGCGTTGACGTAGCGCCTCGGCCCCTTCACTGTTTCCTTCAACTGCTTCCATCATGAAACACCTCTCCTTCTTTTCCCTCCAGTCGCAACGCGCCGCCCTGTGGGCCACGGTTGTGGCGGTCGCCGGTCTGTCGTGCGGCCCTGTGAACGCCGCCGCAGCAGCACAGCCCGTGGCTGCTGCCGCGTCGCATGTGGACAAGCGCAGCGAGAACAACCGCCTGCGCCGCAAGTGCACCGACGACGCGCAGGCGCAAGGCCTGACTGGCGACGCACTCAAGCTGCAGGTGCAGAAGTGCCTGTCGGGCAAATGACCTTGGCGCAGGCTGGCGTCTGAGCGACCGCCAGCTCGATGCATTCGCCCAACGGGCCGACCATGTAGCCGATGCGGTGGTAGGCCTGGGCCACCCGGGCCTGCCCTTCGCCCTGGCCAGGGACACGCTGGCGCTGGTGTCGGCGACCAACCGCCCCGGCCTCAAGCTCAACCTGGACCTCTACCACGCGCAGATCGGCGAAGGCAAGCTGATCGCGCTGTGCCGCGCCTGCGTGCCGTGGATCGGCGAGGTGCAGGTGGCCGACGCGCCCGGGCGCATGGAACCCGGCACCGGCGAGGTGAACTACGCCGGCGTGGCGCGTGGCCTCAAGGCCATGGGCTACCGCGGCACGGTGTGCCTGGAGGCGTTCGCCTCGGGCGAGGCCGCACTCGAGGCCTTCCGCGCCGCCTTCACGGTCTGACGGTCGAGACGGGTCGACGTCGACGCGCGCTGCCAGGCGGGCAGCAGGCCTGAGGAGGGGCAGACGGTCGGTCACATCTTGAAACCACCTGCCTTGTGGCTGCGGCCGAAAGCCATGTCGATTCGGGTGCCGGCTCGCCGATCATGCGGCACCGATCCACACCGAGCGAGCCATGACACCCGCCAGCATGAAGACTCCGTTGCATGACCTGCCGCCTGCCGCCTTGCACGACGGCAGCCCGTCGAGCGCAGGCCCATCCACCCGGGCGACCCGATGCGATGTCGCTGCGCAGGGCAGGCGAGCGCGGGCCAAGCGACAGCTGGTTGGCGCTGGCGGCCTGCTGGGCGCCGTGGCGCTGCTGGCGGGGTGTGGTGTGCTGCCGGCATCACCGCCCGAGCGCCCGCCGGTGACCCGTACGGTCTGGCTGGACCAGGCCTGGAACGCTGGCCAACGCGAATGGTTCCACCATGTCAGCCAGGGCACGGCGACGCTGCCGGTGTCCTACGACTGGTTCCTGGCCCTGGAACAGCCTGGCCTGAAGCTGTTCGGCACACCCGAGCTGTTCAGCGACCCGGAGTACCTGCGCCGCTGGGGATTCCTGGACGCGCCCAAGTCGGCCGACAACCCCGGCGGGCTGCCGATCGGCATTGCGCTGACCGCAGACTTCAAGGACCCGTCCACCGGCCGGGCTTATCGCTCGGCGGGCTTCACCTGCGCGGCCTGCCACACCGGCCAGCTGACCTACCAGGGTGTGCAGGTGCGCATCGACGGCGGACCGGCAACGGCCAACATCCCGGGCATGCTCAAGGCGCTGGGGTTTGCCGCCATCCTGACCAAATACGTGCCGGGACGCTTCGACCGCTTTGCCCACCGCGTGCTGGGCAAGGACTACAGCGACGCCACAGCAGCGGCCTTGAAGGCCGAGTTCGACGCCAACCTCGACTTCATCAAACATGTGGCCAAGCTCGACAGCTCGGTCGAGAAGCAGAGCGTCGAGGAAGGCTTCATGCGCCTGGATGCACTCAATCGCATCGGCAACCAGGTCTTCGCCCTCGACACTGGCCGCGACGCCAACTACGCCGCCACCACCGCACCGGTGAGCTTCCCGCACATCTGGACCACCTCGTGGTTCACCTGGGTGCAGTGGGACGGCTCGATCATGCAGCCCATGGTGCGCAATGCCGGCGAAGCCCTGGGCGTGGCCTCAGGCATCAACCTGACCGGGCCCAAGGACAGCCGCTTCCAGACCACGGCCAAGCTCGACGCCTTGCACCGCATCGAGACCCAGCTGGCCGGAGAGGATCCACCACTGCCGCAGCAACGCCTGGGCGGCCTGGCTTCGCCACGTTGGCCCGAAGACATCCTGGGCCGCATCGACCGCCAGCGCGCCGCCGCTGGTCGCGCCCTGTATGACCAGCACTGCCAGGGCTGCCATCTGCCGGCACCCGATACCCCGGCGTTCTGGGATGACAGGCACTGGACGCCCTTGCCCGGCAGCCGCCAGCGCTACCTGGCCGTGCCCCTGGTGCCGCAGCAGGTGGTCGGCACCGATCCGATGCAGGCGCGGGTGCTGGCCGAGCGCACGGTGGACACCACCGGCATCGGCATCGACGCTCCGATCTGGCTGCTGGGCGCGCAGGGCTGCCAGCCGCTGGCCGCCAATGTCAAGGATGGCCCTGCGCTCAATTTCGCCGCCGCCCTGGGGGCCGTTGTGCAGCAGACGATGGACACCTGGTACCGCCAGCATCAGGTGGCTCCCGAACGGCAGCAGGTGATGAACGGCGACCGACCCAACTGCCTGCAGTCCGCACCGGTCTACCGCGCTCGCCCGCTCAACGGCATCTGGGCCACCGCACCTTATCTGCACAACGCCAGCGTGCCCACGCTGTACGACCTGCTGTCGCCCGGTGCCGAGCGCCCGTCCACCGTATGGCTGGGCAATCTGGAATTCGACCCCGTCAAGGTCGGCATCGACCCGCGTGAGTTCAAGCGCGGCACCCGAGTCGATACCAGCCGACCCGGCAATTCGAACCGCGGCCATGAGTTTGACGATGCACCGGCCGGTACCCCCGGCGTGATCGGCCCGCGCCTGAGCCCGGATCAGCGGCGCGACCTGGTCGAGTACCTGAAGACCCTGTGAGCCGTCCCAGGCTCAGGCGGTGTTGCCGGCCGGCTGCTGATAAAACGCCATGGCGTTGCCGTACATGATGCGAGCATGATCGGCAGCCGCCAATTGACCACCGCCGGTCATCATGGCGTCGAGTATTGATTGCTCATGATCGACATGCGGATAATCAGTGCCGAACAGGATGTGTTCGGCGCCGATATGTGCGACGACCTCGGCCAACAAGGGTTCGGTCGGTTCGATGCCGATATAACACTGACGCTTGAAATACTCCGATGGGAGCATGCGTACATTGTTGGCCACCTCTGCGCGCAGATGCTTGTATTCAAGCTCGTCGAGTCGCCACAGCCAATACGGCAACCAGCCGCAGCCGGCTTCAAGAAATGCAAACTTCAGGCCCGGATGGCGTTCAAGGACACCGCCTTCAAGCAGTGACAAAAACGCCATCATCTGCTCCATGGGGTGCGAGCAGGCGTGCATGGCAAATCTCGACTGATACCGATCGGTGCCGACCGCCGGAAGACGGACGTGGGTGCCTTCGTGTATCACGACAGCCAGGCCGAGCTCGGCGCAGGTGGCCCAGAAAGTGTTGTAGGCCGGGCTGCCGAGTGACTGGCCTTTCACCAGATTTGGCCGCATGACGATGGTCTTCCAACCGAACCCGGCCACCCTGATGGCTTCCTTCACCATCCACTGCGGATCGTGGCGCGACAACAAACCTATGCCTATCAGGCGCTCGGGCGTGTGTCGACAGAAATCATGCAGCCAGTCGTTGTAGGCGCGCGCGTATTCGCACGACAGTTCGGCAGACATGGTGTCCACACTCACCAGATACGAGGCATAGGTGGGAAACAAGGCGGCGCAACGTATGCCGTCCTGATCCATCTGCCGCAGGTGCCCGGCTGGGCTCTGGCTGTCCAGGATCTCGGCATGGCGCAATTTGGCCGCTTCAAGAATGATGCGACGTGCCGTGGTCGAGATATTCATGATGGATTGCCCATCAACGAACAGCATCGGCGCACGTTCAACTGGCTGGCCGCCGTCATCAGCCGTGACGATTTCGGCCATATAGGGCAGATGTTGCTGGTGTTGTGCGCCCAGATAATGTCGCCAAATCGTCAGCGGTTCAGTGACATGGCGATCAGCGTCGAAGACCTGGCGGATAGTAGACATGGCGTTCATACGGCAGGAATCAGAGAAAGAGGTGGGCCGGATTGAGTTCGGCTTCGGTCTTGATCGTTGATACCCAACCGAGGGTCAGCGGAGTATCGTAGAGCCGGCCGGGCCCGAATCGGGGCCAGAAATGTCGCAGTCCGGGCACAATGACCTTGGCGACGCTCAAATCAATGTCCGGATCAGTCAAGTCGAGTGCCAATACCTCCATGCCGGCATTTGCTGCGCGATCAACACAGATTCTTATGGCGTCGTCGATGTTGCGTGAAGACGGCTTGACATAATCCTGCATCCTCCTTCTCGGCAGCGTTGTGCTGGGCACGAGATATTCTGTGATATCGTGCGATCCGCCGCTCCATGGGCGTTTGCGCCGCGGTTCAAGGTCCAGCAACTGGTTCACTTCAGTGACCGCGCGCTTGATTGCAATTCTTGCATCAAGGTGCGCGCCAAAACCTATCGATACCCTATCTTCCACACGGTTGAAAGCAAGTGCTGCGAAAGCGGGAATCGCCATATCGGTGGTCAGATCCAGCACCCACAAATCCCAGCCAGTTTCTGCATAGTGCCGCACCAGCTCATCAAAATACTCGTCGTCGAAGCTGGCCAGATCGACACCTGGGCGGCTCGCCATGTTGTACCACCACAGTGCCACGGAGTCGCGTTCCACCAGTTCGAACAACGCATGAAGTATGGCCTCCTCCAGACAATTGCCCGACGCATGACCATTGGGATTGAAGGAGCAGATACGTTCGGACGGCTCACAATCGAATCTTGAAAAGCAATAGGTGCTGGGCACAAATTTCTTTTGACCATGGGTCAACGACCAGACCTGCGTCCAGTCAAGTTCGATGGTGTCGTCGGGCGGCAATGGCACGGCACGTCTGGCGTCCGCGGTGTGGGCATTGAATTCGCCGCGTTGGGCATATTGATGCTCACTGAAATTCAGGAGGTCGGTGATGGCGACCGCAGACGAACCAAGTTCGCGCGCGGTTGCTCGTATCGTTGGTTCGTCACCGCGCGTGATTGACACCGAACGCTCGACCGCTTCGCACAAGGCGCTGCATTCCGCCTGCTCGGACGAGGCGCCCTTGCCCAGGCTGGTGCCATGGAAATCGTCGAAACCCGGATTGCGTAGTTTCGGAGAAATCAGAAACGACGCCGCGTAAACAGGACGGATCGGCGGTCGACCGGGCAGCGGTCCGGCGCTTGCCAACGCCCCCGTGACCGGGTCCACCAGTTTGCGCAAGCGCCGCAGCGTATCGGGTTGGCTCGCCACTCGAAATCCGCCGTGGTCGTCGCTCAAGGCTGTGCGGGGGCGCAAGGAAATAGGCTCGATTTGCCAGCTGCGTCTCAGGTCCGGCTGCCCGCAGGCCTGACACGACACCAGTCGCCGAACCACATGCGATGAACTGACGCCAGATGACCGGTCGATCACGGTGACCGACGTGGCCTCGTCATTTTGTTTGGCGGCTCGTTCGACGTTATGTGCAGCGTTTGGTGACCCACGCCGCAAGGACTGCGCAAGGAGATCGAGAGCTTTTGCGTCAGCGTATTGCAGCTTGTCTGTATCGCGCATGTCCAGGTGCGTGAATCTCGAATACTGCACCCGCTCAGCGTGCTGGTGGATGAAACCGCGCACCGGGCTGTTGCGACGCAGCGCGGTCATTACGCAATGTGCGCAGGCGCTGGAACCATCATCCGGGCTGTCGTGACGCCCGGCATGAAATATCGGACTGAGCACGGTACGCCATCCATCAGCGGCAATAAATATGAACCGTGCGCCGACCATCGTCATGTCCGCAATTGCCTTCTCGAGCGAAGATGCATGAATGTTGTCCGTCAAAAGGATTGTGCACGCAGCGGAACTGTGCTGTTCGACCTCGAATAAACCTCGCGGTGACAATCCTGCGCGAAACCCTCGCCAGTCATATTCGTTCAATGGGCGGATGTGTATGCCGAGCGGATTACGCGCATTGATCGTCAGTGCCGGATCCGGGGTGGCGTGAGGTTCAACCTGCCACGCCTGCGGCGTAACGCCGGGCGCCTTGGCTGTTTCACGAGAAGAAATTGCTGGCTGCTGTTGACCCGAGTGGACTTTGACCAGATAACCGTCACGATCGAGTTTTTCGATGCCGAAAATGATTTCCGCCAAACTATACCGGCGCGCCAGTTTGTTTGCCAGCTGGCCAACCGTTTGCTGGCCGTCGAGCAGCGGAACGATCTGTTCGAAGACTGGACCGGTAATCAGGGTACTCCGGTTCGGCGCCATGACGAACAACCCGCAGTCTGCAATCTGTGCGATGTCCAGTTCATCGCAGAAGGAATAGATTTCTTCAACAGAATTGACAGACATAAATCTTTTCATTTGGAGTGGTTGACAGGGCAGGGCGCACATATGCGTGCGCTTTCTCGCGCACGGCCATGCAGTTTTCGGGCAATCCCGCATAGTCGGCGTCAGCATTGATGTTAACATCAGTGAAGCGCAGATCGATTTATTCGTCGGAAAGTTGCAAGATCGTTTTGCGTCAGCAACTCGGGTTGCAACCGAAGCCGAGCGCACTGAACCAGTTTGCTGTTTTTTTGACACGAACATCGGTAGGTTGGTGAAGCCGATGTCATGTTTCTAAGTTAATGTGGGTAAGGGATTATGTCGACGCTCAGAGACTGGCTTGCGGACAATGACTTGAGTGCCTGCGCCGAAATTCTCGAGGCCAATGATGTGGGCGTGGATGTTGTGCCGCTGCTGACCGACGGCGATCTGCGGGAACTTGGCTTCAGCCTCGGCCAACGCAAACGTTTCCTGAATGCGGCGTCAGCCTTGCGCACGGAGGCTGATGACCGACCCAGCAGTTTTTCCATGACAGGTGGTCAACGCCGGCGTCTGACCGTGATGTTCTGCGATCTTGTGGGGTCGACGTCCCTGTCTGAACGCCTCGACCCGGAGGATCTGCGAGGCGTGCTGGCTGCTTATCAGGAGGCTTGCCGCGCGGTCATTGCGCGTTACCAGGGGCATATTGCGCAATATCTTGGTGACGGCATCGTGGCCTATTTTGGCTGGCCCAATGCGCATGAGGATGATGCCCGGCGCTCGGTTTTCGCGGGGTTGGGCATCGTGGCCGCGGTCAAGCAATTGCAACTGGAGGTGGCACTGCAGGTTCGTATCGGGATCGTCACCGGGCCGGTCGTGATTGCGGGTTCGGGAGACGGTGATGCCTCCAAACCCGGTGGCGCCATCGGATCGACGCCCAATCTGGCTGCCCGCATCCAGTCACTGGCCGGTCCGGATGAAGTGCTGGTCGGCGAGGCTACACATCGCCTGCTCGGCAACAGTTTCACCAGCGAATCCTGCGGCAGCCATCAGTTGAAGGGATTTCGCGAGCCGGTGGAGGTGTGGCGTATCGTCGGCGGCGCTGATGTTGGCAATCGTTTTGAACTGCTGCGCAATCCGGCAAGTTCCGGGCAGATGTTGGGCCGTGATGCCGAGATCGAAAGCCTGGTGCGCGAATGGGAAATGTCGCGAACTGGCAGGGCGGCACGCATCGTGGCGATTACCGGGCCTGCGGGCATTGGCAAATCGAGGCTGATTCATGAATTGAAGGAAATTGCTGCTGCCCGTGGTGGTGCAGTGTTGTCGGTCGACTGCGCGCCCAATAACGAATACAGCAGCTTGTACCCTGCGGGCGAGTTTGTAGCGCGTGCTGCACTGATTTGCAATGATGACAACAGCATAGTCAGATTGGCCAAGTTGACGGCTCTGGCGCGTCTGGTGCGGCATGATCTTGAAATGCCGACATACCTGCTGGCATCGTTGCTGAACGTGCCGGGTGCCAGTGGTGATTATGCTTATTCAATGACGCCCGCGTTGCAGCGGCAGGAACTCTTCAAATTGCTGGAAGACCTTTTCCTCCATCATTTTTCCGAACAGTCGACCGTGCTGGTGATCGAGGACGCACACTGGAGTGATCCGAGTACCCTGGAATTGTTGGCTCGTATCGTGCAACGTGCGGCGCAGCGCGCCTTGTTCGTCGTTGTCAGCGCTCGGGCGCCGATAACCATTGATTTCGCAGCTTCGGTTCCCGCAGCCCGGATGGACCTGGAAAAGCTCGACTACCTGGGCTGCGAGCGGCTTATTTCCAGAGTGGCAGGTGACAAAAAGCTGCCCGGAACGGTGGTCGACGACATCGTCAAGAAAGCCGACGGCATCCCGCTGTTCGTCGAGGAAATCACCCGGTCGATCCTGGCGTCCAAACTGCTGGCTGAAGTTGCAGACCGGTATGTCTTGCGCGAGGCCTTGCCGGTCCATTCGGTGCCGGATTCTCTGCATGATTCGCTCGCCGAACGACTGGACAAACTGGGCCCGTTGGCCCAGTTTTGCGGCATCTGCGCCGCCATTGGGCGCGATTTCGGCGTTGACATGCTGCAAGATCTGGTCGATATCGACGCGAGCGAGGTTCGCGATGCGCTGGATCAATTGTCGGCGGCCGGTATTGTCTACCGAAAATCATGGCAGCCGGCTGAGTTGTATTCCTTCAGGCACGCCTTGATCCAGGAAGCGGCTTATGGTTCGATGCTGCGTGAAGTGCGCCAGGACTTGCACGAGAGGATCGCGAAGAATATCGAAAAATCCCAGCCCCACTTGATCGCCTTGCGCCCTGAGTTGCTTGGGCATCATTATCTGGAAGCCGGCAACAAGATCAGGGCACTGAATCTGTTCAAGGATGCTGCGTTGAATGCATTGATGCGGTCTGCCTATGTGGAGGCAACCGGTCATTGCCGCCGTGCACTGAGTATGCTGGATGCCATTGCGGATCTGAATCAGCGCAAACGGACTGAGATTGATATCAATAGTCTGATGGCTCCGGCGATGATGGTGCACTATGGATACACCTCCCGCGATTTGCAAGAACTTTGCAGCAGGACCGTGACTCTGGTGAACGAGTTGGGTGACGAACCCAGCCTGTTCCAGGCCCTGTGGACGCTGCAGCATGTCCATCATTTGCGTTCAGAACGAGCACAAGCGAAAGACTATGCGTTGCGCCTGGTCAAACTGGCCCGCGATTCGAACGATGATAGTTTGCTGGCGGTCGCCTTGCCTTTGCTTGGACAATGTATTTGGATCGAGGGCGACTATCATGGCGCTCGCGTTGTCTGTGAGGAAGGCATGAAGGCCTATGATTCAGGCCGGGATAGATCTCATGGCATGCGCTTTGGCATTGATTCGCTGGTCTATATTCTGATGTTGATGAGTCAACTCTGCTGGGCTGCAGGTGAAGCTGATGCGGCGCGTGCGCATATCGACCGCGCGGTTGATTATGGCCATGAGATCGGCCACGCCAATTCCATCGGGCTGGCGATGTTGTTCCGCGCGACCTTGTTCCATGAGTTCGGCGACCGCGCTACCACGGAAGCTGCCGCGCGGGAGACGATGCAGTATTGCGAGCGTTTTGGCGTGGCGACACCGATGTCCTATGTGTCCATGGTCCTGATGTGGTCGACGGGTGATCTGGATGGCATGAAAAAAACCCTGGATCTTCACAAGTTGATTGGAGCTACGCTGGGTTTCACGTTCTACGCTTCCCAAGCCATAGACTGTGCCTTGAATATTGGACGCTTCGACGATGCTCGGCAGTTGTTGGATGCGTGTTTTGCCTTTGCAGAGGAAAAGCGGGAAGTGTATTGGTTGGCTCGATTGCATTTGTTGCGTGCCCGCTTGATGCTGAGTATTGGTGGTGGGGGAGTCACCGGTGTTGCAGGAATTCCAACAGCTGATCAGGTGACGGCGACGCTTGAAAAGGCGATCCAGGTTGCAACTGAGCAGGGGGCGAAGGTGCATCAGGTCGATGCGGCCATTGAACTTGCCCGGCACCTCGGCACCGTAGGCGATCTGACCGAATGTGATAGAGTCCGTCGCGCTGTGGTGGACGCAGCCCAGCCCAGTGCGTGGCTGTTGGGGCGGGCGGCTGAGGCTTTGAGCTAGCGCGCCGGAAAACAACCGGGTACAGGTTGTGTTGTGGGCTGAATCGGCGAGTCGCGGCCAATGGCGATCAAGCGTTGCGGCGATCGAGCCTGCAATGTTTTTTAGTCTTCAAGCAGTTCTTGTTTGTGCGGTAGTTCTTCGCGCTGCTTGTGGCCGTAAATCTTGTAATGAATGTCTAGGGGAATCGATATGTCTTGGTTCGTGAAGGCGCAGCATCCGGAGAAACCCGGTAGCGACTACAAGCCGGGTGCCTTGGAAAGTACGGCACATTGGCAGATCATCTGGGCCCGCGCGGTGGCAAAAGCCTGGAGCGACGACGGTTTCAAGAGTCGTTTGCTTGAAGATGCGCGTTCTGCCATCAAGACCGAGTTTGGTTACGACTTGAGTTCACAACTCCATTTGACGGTCGTCGAGCAAAAGTCAGGGCAAGACTGGTCCTATGGCACGGTAAATCCTGAAGGTGATCCGTGGGCGAATCTGCCGCAATTGAAGCTGGAACTGGCCTTGCCGCCGGCGCCTGAGGCGAAGGATCAGGCGGTTGCAATCACGATTTACGAAGACACCAGCCGCACTTACCCTTTCACCTGCTGCTGCTGAAGGCGTGATATTCTAAAAATGGCTGCTTCGGCAGCCATTTTTTTTGCCCTAAGTGTCTTTTTCAGTCCGGCTAGAGCAACGTTCAATCGTAACGGTCGGCTGAGATTATCAGGTCGGCGACGCTGGCTCTTGCGCTGCCTTTGGTCTGGCAGGGGACCTGCCGCCGCGCGGTGCTCCGTACATTCGAGTGTGGGTGGGATGCGCAGGACGGCGTGCGCTACCGCCGGGGTGGGGTTGGGCGCGCCCTGCTGGGCCATCCGCTGGCTGCGCTGACCTGGTTGGCCAATGAACTGGCGGCCCGTGGCTCCGGGCTGCGGGCGGGGGACTGGGCTTCGTGCGCCACCTGCATGGTGCCGCTGGAGATTGAGCCCGGCGACAAAGTGCTGGCGGATTACGGTCTATTCGGATGTATCGACATCGGCCTGGCGAACGATGATGCGCCCCACATGGAATGAGTCGCCGCCTGGCGTTCGGCGTCATGCCATGGCGCACGAACAGTTTGCAGGGGTTGGTCAGTGGGTTTACACATCGGGTCGTCGGCTAGGGCTTGGCTGCTGTGCGGCTGGATCGGGCTGTTGCTGAGTTGTGGCGGCGGTGCGCGGACGACAGGCGCCGACGGCGGCGGAAATGCTACGGCTGAGACCAACACGCCGACGACGGCACAGATTGCGGCCGCCGATCCGGGCCGCAACCACATGGGCATGAACGTCGGCTTTCTGGCCGACTGGGACGGCAGTTCGGCATTTGTCGACGCCATGAAACATGCCCGGCCTTGGCAGGATGCCACCGACTGGCACCTGCCGGTGCAGGGGGTGGACGAGGCCGGTTGGCCGACCTCGGATGCCTCGACCGTCATCCTGACCGGCACGCCCAGCCAGTTCAACGGGCGCTACAAGTTGTCCTTCAAGGGTCAGGCGACGGTCGCGCTCATGTGGTCGACCGGGCGCGTCGAGAACCAGAGCTACGACCCCGCCAGCAATACCACCACCGCTGATGTCATTTACGCCTACGACAGCAGCGTGACGGATGCCCGCACCGTGGGCCTGGTGCTGACCGCCACCCGCCGCACGCCACAAAGCCCACTCAACAGTGGCTTTACCGACATGCACCTGTATCGGCCAGGTTATCCTGCAGATGGGTCGGTGCGTTTCACGTCGCCGTTCTTGAATGCGCTCAAGAACAGCCAGGTCATCCGCATGATGGAATGGAATGCGGCCAATCAGAATGTGCTGCAACACTGGACCGACCGCATGCGTCCGTCGGACATGTATCGCAAGGTGCCGGCCTATACCGGCCCGTCGGGACGATTGTGGTCATTCGGCAGCAGCGGTGCGGCGATCGAACACCAGATTGCCCTGTGCAACGACGCTCAGGCGGACTGCTGGTTCAATATTCCGGTCACGGCCGACGACGAGTATGTCAGCAAGCTGGCCCTGGCCATCCGCTACGGCACCGATGGCGTCGAACCCTATGCCGCGCCGACTGATCAACCGAAATATGCGCCGTTGCAGGCTGGCTTGAGAATTTATCTTGAATACGGGAACGAGAACTGGAATTCTGGCAATGGATTCTTCAACCTGTCCATACTCGAAGACCTGGTTGGTGCGCTGGACTCCGGCCATCCGGTGATGACTCCGGCCACCGGCAACCTCTGGTACCGCGTCTGGCGATATGGCGCCTGGCGCATGGCGAAGGTGTCCGATCAGTTTCGTGCCACCTTTGGTGACGCCGCCATGGGCGCACGTGTCCGGCCACTGCTCATGACCCAACAGGGCAACGGCCAGTCGACCGTGCATGAAGCGCTGGAATGGCTGGACCGCTATGCGCAAACACAGACGCCAGCGCGCAGCGCGGCGTCATATCTATATGCCGCGGGCGGCTCAGGGTATTACGGTGTGAATCAGGACCCGACGCCACTGTCGGACATGGATGCCTTTTTTGCGCCGACCAATTTCCCGGCGACCCGGTTTTTCAGCGCCATGGCGGTGGATGCGATCTGGGCTGCCAATTACGGTCTTCGGCGTGTGGCCTATGAAGGGGGACCCAGCCTGGATATATACGGCAGCAGCGCCCGGACGGCCGATCTGGACCCACGCATGCAGTCCATGATCGTGCAAAGCCACGACGCCTGGTCGAACATTGGCGGCGACCTGCTTGTCTATTACAAGGTGGTCGGAGCGCCTGAATGGGAATTCACGAACAACATCGAGACCACCGACACGCCCAAATTCAAGGGTCTGGCGCAACTGGCGAGCCAGCCACGCGCGGCAGTCACTCTGGGCGCTGCGCTGCCCGGCAAGCTGCGCCCGGGCGATGTGCCCAAGGCCGAACTCATCAGCAATTTCTACGGCTACAGCACCAGTTGCAGCGGTCAAAGCTGCTTGTATTTGGGCCGCGACCCGGGCAGCTGGAACGGCCTGACCGCTCACGCCGATCAGGCTTTCAGCGGTCAGCTCGTGCTGGCCGGTCTGGCTGTGCAGCCCTGCAAGCTGAAGATCTGGATCAACGGCCTGGCACAGGGCCAACTCGATCTGGCGGCCTCCGGCGCGCTGGGCAACACGGCGGCGCTGCCGGTGCAGATACCCCAGGGGCTGGTCGTGATCCGAGTTGAACTGCTGAGTGGCGAGGGTTATGTCAGTGAGGTCCGTGTCGGCCGATGACGCTGTGCTGGCGCCGGAGGCACAAGCAGCTCAGAGGTCAGGCCCATCTGCCTTGAGGCCGGGACGGACTGGCGCCCACACCGGCTTTTGTCAGCTCGCGTTGTGCAAGGCGCCCTGTTCCAGCTGATGAGCAGCACGGTGCAGATGCGCCATGAAGTGACGCAACGCCGGCTTGAGCAGCGTGGTGGCGCGCAGCATGGCGCCGATGGTCAGGTCCAGGTGCGCCTGCTCGATAGGCACGACCTGCATGAACGGTGAGGCGGCCGGGTGGGCCGCGATCTGTGCCGGCATGAGCCCCACATGGTCGCCGTGGGCGATGAGCGAAAGCAGGCCGAGGGTGGAATTGACCACTGCGGCCGCGGCCGGCGCCTGCAGCCCGTGGTGCTGGAACAGCAGGTGGGCATAACCCGTTGCGCCGGCCAGGCTGGTGTAGACCCACTTGGCCTGCCCCAGTTCGGCCAGGTTGCGGCACTGCAGCCAGCGGCTGCCACGCGCGGCCACGACGGCCATGCGGATGGGCATGAGCGGCTCGACGTGGAACTCGCCCGCCGGCAGGCCGTCGGGAATGGGCCCCAGGGCGATGTCGACCTCGCCGGTACGCAGCAAGGTGAGCTGGGCCATGTAGAGCTCCTCGCGCACCCGCAGCGCGATGTCCGGGAACTCGCGGCCGTAGGTGCGCAGCGCCTCGGGGATGAGCATAAGCACGGCCAGCGGCACCGCTGCCACGCTGAGCTCGCCCTGCATGCGCCCGCCGAGCTGCTCGATCTGCTGCACCGCCTCGTCCAGCTCGCGGCGCGCCGCCAGCGCGCGTTCATACAGCACCTGGCCCTGGGCGGTGGCCAGCACGCCGGTGGTGGAGCGCTGCAGCAGCGGGGCCGAGAGCTCGGCCTCCAGCTCACGGATCATCTTGGTACAGGCCGGCTGTGACACGCCGATGCGCCGCGCCGCAGCGCGCAGGCTGCCTTCCTCGATGGCGGCGATCAGGGCGTTGATGGACGAGAGCTTCTTCGGCTGGGCCGGGCCGGGTCAGGCCGGGCAGTGCCAGGCTGGCTGGGGATCTGGGGCAAACCATGATAACGAGGCGTTATCGCGCCGTCGCACGCGGCATCTTCTGCCGCACCGGGGCCATTCCTAGACTGCGCAGCACTTGCTTGCGGCAGGTCAAACACCTGGCCGCGCTTCATTGACCCAGGAGACATGTCTTGCGTATTCGCCTTCTTCCCACCCGTCGTCACACCCTCGCCGCCGCCTGTGCTTGCGTGCTGGCTTCTGTCCTTGCCGGCACGGCGGCCCAGGCCCAGGAGGTGGTGACCCTCAAGGTGCATCACTTCCTGCCTGCAGGGTCTTACGCCAACACCCAGTTCATCCAGCCCTGGTGCGACAAGATCGCCAAGGACTCGGGCAACAAGCTCAAGTGCCAGATCTACCCCTCGATGCAGCTCGGCGGTACACCCCCGCAGCTGATCGACCAGGTCAAGGACGGCGTGGTCGACATCGTCTGGACGCTGCCGGGCTACACCGCCGGCCGCTACCCGCTGCTCGAGGCCTTCGAGCTGCCCTTCATGATGCAGAGCCCCGAAGCCACCAGCAAGGCGCTGTGGGACTACGTGCAGCAGCACGATGCGGCCTCGTTCAAGGAGCTCAAGCCGATCGCCTTCCACGTGCACGGCGATGGCGTGTTCCATATGCGTGACAAGCCCATCAAGACCATGGCCGACCTGAAGGGCCTCAAGGTGCGCGCGCCTACCCGCCAGACCAACCGTTTTCTCGCTGCGCTGGGTGCCACACCGGTGGCCATGCCGGTGCCGCAGGTCAGCGAAGCTGTCGGCAAGGGCGTGATCGACGGTGCCGTCGTGCCTTACGAGGTGGTTCCGTCGGTCAAGCTGCAGGAACTGGTCAAGTACCACTCCGAGACCGACCCCGCAGAGCCGGCCTTCTATACCTCGACCTTCATGTTCGTGATGAACAAGGCCAAATACGACGGCCTGCCCGCCGATCTGAAGAAGGTGATCGATGCCAACAGCGGCCGCGAGTTCTCCGGCCAGGTGGGCAAGACCTTCCTCGCCGCTGATGCCGAAGGCAAGAAGCTCACGCTGAAGAACGCGCACAACACGATCCCCAAGGAAGAGCTCGAGAACTGGAAGAAGGCGGCCAAGCCGGTGGTCGACAACTGGATCGCCGAGGTCAATGCCAAGGGTCAGAACGGCCAGCAACTGCTCGACAGCGCCAAGGCCTTGATCGCCAAGGCCGCCAGCGGCAAGTGATCTGCTGCGATCGCCGGGCCTGCGGCTGATCGAGTCGCGGCCCGACTCGCCATCACCATCAGCAGCCGGCGCCGCAGTGCCGGTGCTCGCTCGCCCCTGGGCTGCACACGTCCGGCGGGCTCCTGGAGATACACATGCAAGAACCCGTCGGGCGCGTCGATATGGCGCGCACGCTGCCGGGCTTCGGCCCCTGGGGACGGCGCCTGCTGGCGCTGTCCCGTGCCTGGGCCCTGGTCGGCAGCCTCGTCTTCGTTGCGCTGGTCGCGTTGTCCATCGTCAGCATCGTCGGTCGCAAGCTCGCGTCAGCGCCCGTGCCGGGCGACGTTGAGATCCTGCAGATGGCGGCGGCCTGGGCCTGCGCCAGCTTCTTCGCACTCTGCCACCTCACCGGCGGCGACGTGAAGGTCGACTTCTTCACCGCGCGCGCCCCTGCGGTGACGATCCACCGCCTGGACGCGCTGGGCTCGCTGCTCTTCGGCGTCGTCGGCGCGGCGCTGGCCTGGCGCACCGGGGCCGCCGCCCTGGCGGTGCGTGAGGCCGGCGAGACCAGCGTCATCCTTGCCTGGCCGGTGTGGATCGCCCAGGCGCTGATGGTGCCGGGCTTTGCGCTCATGGGCCTGGCCGGCTTCTACATGATCGGTGCCCATCTGCGCCGGCCCTCGGTGGGCCAGCCCGAGATCGTCAGTCCGGTGGCGGAGGTGCGGTCATGAGCGGCATCACCATCGGCGTCACCATCTTCGCGCTGCTCATGATGCTGCTGGCGCTGCGCGTGCCCATCGGCATCGCCATGTTCGTGATGGGCTCGGGCGGCTACTTCGTGCTCTCGGGCGGCCACTGGGCGCCGCTGCTCTCGGCACTCAAGAACGTCGGCTACGCGCGGCTCTCGAACTACGACCTCATCGTCATCCCCATGTTCCTGCTGATGGGGCAGTTCGCCACCCATGGCGGGCTCAGCACCGCGCTGTTCCGCTTTGTCGCGGCCTTCATGGGCCACTGGCGCGGTGGCGTGGCGATGGCCTCGATCGGTGCCTGCGCCGGCTTCGGCGCCATCTGCGGCAGCTCGCTGGCCACCGCGGCGACGATGGGCCAGGTGGCGCTGCCCGAGCTGCGCCGCTTCGGTTATGCCGGCAGCCTGGCCACCGGCGCGCTCGCCGCGGGCGGCACGCTGGGCATCATGATCCCACCCTCGGTGCCGCTGGTGATCTACGCCATCCTCACCCAGGAATCGATCGGCAAGCTCTTCATGGCCGCGGTGCTGCCCGGCATCATCGCCATGGTCGGCTACATGATCGTGGTGCGCCTCATCGTCACGCTCAAGCCCGAGGCCGGCCCGGCCGGCCCGCGCGTGGCCTGGCCCGAGCGCATGAAGGCGCTGGTGCAGGTGGCACCGGTGCTGGGCGTGTTCGCGGTTGTCATCGTGGGCATCTACGGCGGCTGGGCCAACCCCACCGAAGCGGCCGCCATCGGTGCAGCAGCCTGCGGCGTGCTGGCCGTGGCCGGCGGCGGCATGCGCCTGAAGGGCCTGGTCGACAGCGCCTATGGCACGGCCCAGGCCACGGCCATGATCTTCCTGGTGCTGCTGGGTGCCGACATGCTCAACACCGCGCTGGCGCTGTCGCAGATGCCGGTGGAACTGGCGGCCTGGGTCAAGGGCAGCGGCCTGTCGCCCATCGTGGTGATGGTCGCCATCCTGGTGATCTACATCCTGCTGGGCTGCGTGATGGACAGCCTGGCCATGATCCTGCTCACCATTCCCATCTTCTACCCGGTGGTGATGGGCCTGGACTTCCACGGCCTGAGTGCCGCCGACAAGAGCATCTGGTTCGGCATCCTCGCACTCATGGTGGTGGAGATCGGCCTGGTGCATCCGCCCGTGGGCATGAACGTGTTCATCATCAACCGCCTGGCCAAGGACGTGCCCCTGGTCGAGACCTTCAAGGGCGTGATGCCCTTCCTGGCCTCGGACCTGGTGCGCATCATCCTGCTGCTGGCCTTCCCGGCCATCTCGCTGGTGCTGGTGCGCAGCTTCGGCGGCGGCTGAACAGGGGGCGGTCCACTCGCGCCTCGGCCTGCGCACGCGTCGGCCCTCGCACATGTCACTTCGGCCCGCCACGGCGGGCCTTTCCCAGGACTTCAGGAGCACATCATGGCTCGCATCATCGGCGGCATCGGCGCCTCGCATTCCCCCACCATCGGCTATGCCAAGGACACCGGCAAGCAGGACGACCCGGCCTGGAAGCCCATCTTCGATGGCTTCGATGCCATCCGAGCCTGGGTGAAGGCGCAGCGCATCGACGTGCTGTTCTTCATCTACAACGACCACGTCACCTCCTTCTTCTTCGACCACTACTCGGCCTTCGTGCTGGGCATCGACGACGAATACCGGCCGGCCGACGAAGGCGGCGGCCCGCGCGAGGTGACGCCGGCGCGTGGCCACCTGGGCCTGTCGCAGCACATCGCCCAGTCGCTCGTCGCCGACGAGTTCGACATGTCCTTCTTCCAGGGCAAGCCGGTCGACCATGGCTTTCTCTCGCCGCTCTCCATGCTGGGCGACGAGAACGGCGCCTGGCCGGGCCAGGTCGTGCCGCTGCAGGTGGGCGTGCTGCAGTTGCCCGTGCCCAGCGCGAAGCGCATGTGGAAGCTCGGCAAGACGCTGCGCAAGGCGGTCGAGAGTTACCCCGAGGACCTGCGCGTGGCGGTGGTCGCCACCGGCGGCCTGTCGCACCAGGTGCACGGTGAACGTGCTGGCTTCCTCAACGAGGCCTGGGACGCCGAGTTCCTGGACCTGCTCGAGAAGAGCCCCGACACGCTGGTGAACATGCGCATCGCCGACTACGCCGCCAAGGGCGGCATGGAAGGTGCCGAAGTCATCATGTGGCTCATCATGCGCGGCGCCTTGTCGGACCAGGTCAGGCTGGTGCACAAGCAGACCTATGCGCCCTCGGTCACCAACATCGCCACGCTGGTGTTCGAGGACCTGGGCGACGCGCCCGACGCCGCTGCGGTCGAGGCCTACCGCCGCCACATCGGCCATGAACTGGAAGGCGCGGGCGGCCTGGCCGGCACCTACCCCTTCACCCACGCGCGCAGCCAGGCCAACTTCCGCATCAACAACTTCCTGCACGATCTGGTGAAGCCGGCGCACCGGGCGCGCTTCGTGAGCGACTTCGAGGCGCTGGCCAGCGAGCACGGCCTCACCGACGACGAGCAGGACCTCATCCGCAATCGCCGCTGGATAGCGATGATCCGCCGCGGCGTGAGCTTCTTCGTGCTCGAAAAGATGGCTGCGGTGATCGGGGTCTCGAACCCCGAGGTCTACGCCGCCTTCCGTGGCGAGACCATCGAGGCTTTCCTCGCCACCCGCAAGGTGCCAATGCGCTATTCGGTGGCCGGCGGCGACAAGGTGCGCGCCATGGACCGGCGTTGACGGCACGCCGCTCGACCCTTGCCGATCTCGGCTGATCTCGGCTGATCACTTCTGAGCGTGATATTCGCCCACCCCGCACGATCCACCGTCGCCACCCTGCAGCACCATGAACATCACCGGCAGCACCCGCGTCTTTTTCATCCTGGGCGATCCGGTCGCCCAGGTGAAGGCGCCTACCGTCTACAACCATCTGTTTCGCGAACACGGCGTCGACGCCGTGCTGGTGCCGCTCAAGCTGCCGGCTGCGGCGCTGCGCGGTTTTGTCGAGCACGGACTGGCGGCCGACAACATCGGCGGTATCTGGGCCACCATTCCGCACAAGGCGGCGCTGTTCGAGCTGCTCGACCCGGCCGATCCGGTGGCTCGCGTGGCCGGTGCGGTGAACGCGGTGCGGCGCCATGCCAACGGTCGGCTCGAAGCGGCGCTGTTCGACGGCATCGGTTTCGTCAAGGGCCTGGATCATTTCGGCATGGCGGTGGCCGGCAAGCGGGTGCTGGTGGTGGGAGCCGGCGGCGGTGGTCAGGCGGTGGCGGCGGCGATCGCCCAGCGCGGCCCCGCCGATCTAGCGATCTGGAACCGGGGCGCGGCACGCGCCGACGCCCTGGTCGAGCGCCTGCGCACGCTGGTGCAGGTGCAGGTGCAGGTGCCGGCGCGACGCGTCGACCGCTGCGACCCGGCCGGTTTCGACCTGGTGGTGAACTGCACCTCGCAGGGCCTCAAGCCCGACGATGAACTGCCCTTCGACCCGGCGTGCATGGACGCGGGCAGCGCGGTGGTCGACATCATCATGAGCCGCGAACCCACACCGCTGCTGCGCGCCGCACGGGCGCGTGGATTACACGCCGAGCCGGGTTTCGAGATGCTGGTTCAGCAGATACCCGAGTACCTGCGCTTCTTCGGATTCGACAAGATCGCGTCCTCGCTGCAGAACGACCTGGGCGAGGTCCGCCGGCTGCTCGTCCCGCGTTGAAGCCGGGCCGGTGGCGCGCGGCGCCGCCAGGGATCGCCCGCTTACAACGCCACTTCCACGATGCTTGCAACCATTGCCATGTCCGGCTGCGGGCATGGCTGCACCTGACCCATCCATAGGAGACAACCGAGATGACCGCCCCGTTCAAGCCCCTGCTGACCGCCGCCCTGTTCGCCCTGGCCGCCCATTCCTCCGCCTGGGCCCAGTCCATCAAGATCGCCGAGATCGTCGAGCTGTCGGGGGCCGGTGCGACCTCTGGCACCAATCTCAAGAACGGTGTCGAACTTGCCGTGAAGGAGATCAATGCGGCCGGCGGCATCCTGGGCCGCAAGATCGAGACCACCGTGGCCGACACCCAGAGCAACCCCGGCGTGGCCAAGGGCCTGGCACAGAAGGCGGTGGACGACGAGGCCTTCGCGGTCTTCGGCCCGGTGTTCTCCGGCTCCATCCTGGTGAGCATGGCCGAGACGCGCCGCGCCGAAATCCCCAACTTCACCGGCGGCGAGGCGGCCTCGATTACCAAGCAGGGCAACCCCTACATCTTCCGCACCAGCTTCACGCAGGACACGGCCATGCCCAAGGTGGCGCGCTACATGGCGCAGAACCTCAAGGCCAAGAGCGTGGCGGTGATCTACGTGAACAACGACTTCGGCAAGGGCGGCCGCGATGCCGTGGCCAAGGCCCTGGAAGCCTACGGCGCCAAGATGGTGGCCGACATCTCGACCGAGCAGAACCAGCTCGACTTCTCGGCCGCGGTGCTCAAGGCCAAGCAGACCAATGCCGACGTGATCTTCTGCTACAGCAACGAGGAAGAGTCGGCCCGCCTGCTGCGCGAGCTGAAGAAGCAGGGCGTGTCCAAGCCCATCGTCGGCGAGACCGTGCTGACCAGCCAGAAGGTGATCGAGCTGGCCGGAGACGCCGCCAACGGCGCCGTCGCGCACGTGGGCCTGACGGTCGATGCGCCCATCCAGGGCCTGAAGGACTTCCGCGCCAAGTTCGAGCGCGACTACAAGTTCACCCCGGACCATAACGGCATCAAGGGCTACACCGGCGTCTACGTGCTCAAGGCCGCCATCGAGAAGGCCGGCAAGCTCGACCGCAAGCTGGTGGCCCAGACCCTGCACGGCCTGAGCCTCAAGGCGGCCCAGCACCCCGGCATCCTGATGGACGTGAGCGTGGACGACAAGGGCGACCTGGACCGCGAGAGCTTTCTGGTCGAGGCCAGGGACGGCCGCCAGATCGTCAAGGAGATCCTGCCGGCGCTGGGCGCCAAGTAAGCCCGGCGGCAGGCCCGAGCGGATCGACCCGATGCACCTCTTCGACGAACCCAAGATCGACACCCACTGCCATGTGCTCGACCCGGCGCGATTCCCCTACGCGCCGGACGTGGCCTACCGCCCGACTGGCCAGGAGGTGGCGCCGCTGGATCAATACGAGCAGGTGATGGGTGGCTACGGCATCCGCCATGCGCTCTTCGTCGGCCCCAACTCGGGTTACGGCCTGGACAACCGCTGCCTGCTCGACACGCTGGCGCGCGGCCAGGGCCGTTTCAAGGGCATCGCGGTGGTGCCCAATGATGTCAGCAACGAAGCCCTGGTCGCGCTGCGCGGGCAGGGCGTCATCGGCATCGCGCTCAACGCCACCGTGCTGGGTGTGGACGCCGTGCGCGCCGCCGCGCCGCTGCTGCGCCGCCTGCCTGCGCTGGGCCTGCTGATCTCGCTGCAGGTGGAGCACGACCAGCTGGTCGAGCTGCGCGGCGTGGTCGAGGACAGCGGCGTGACCGTGCTCGTCGACCATGCCGGCCGACCGAAGGCCGGTGCCGGCATCGAGCAGGCCGGCTTCCAGGCGCTGCTCGCGATGGCGAGGAACGGCCGCACGGCGGTGAAGCTCTCGGGCTACCAGAAGTACTCCAACGAGTCGCCGCCGCATGGCGACGTTCGGCCCTTCATCGACGCGCTGATCGAGCACTACACGCTCGACGCCTGCCTGTGGGCCAGCGACTGGCCCTTCCTGCGTGCGCCGCAGCGCCAGGACGTCGGCCCGCTGCTGCGCCAGGTGGAGCGCCTGCTGCCCGACCCGGCCGATCGCCGCAAGCTGTTCTGGGACACACCTTGCCGCTGGCTGGGCTTTGACCCGCACGCCGACCGGGCACCCGCCGCGGCGGCCACGGCATGAGCGCCGACTTCAGCCGGACGGGGCGCCGTGGCGCGGTGCATTTGCTGGGCCTGGGCGCGGGAGTAGGCGTGGCGGCAGGTCTGGGCCTGCTGCCTTTGATGACCCGCGCTCAGTTCAGCCGCACCATCCGCCTGGTCGTTCCCTTCACGCCCGGTGGAAGCACCGACATCCTGGCGCGTGCCCTGGCGCCTCGCCTGCAACAGGCGCTGGGTCAGACGGTGGTGGTCGACAACCGGCCGGGGGCGGGCGGTTCCATCGGCGCGGCCGAGGTGGCGCGCGCCGAGCCGGACGGGCACACGCTGCTCATGGGCCACATCGGCACGCTGGCGGTCAATCCGGCGCTGTATCCCAAGCTGGCCTACGACCCCATCAAGAGTTTTGCACCGGTGGCCGCGGTGGCGCGGGTACCCAATGTGCTGGTGGTCAACGCCAATCTGCCGGTGCGCAACCTGGCCGAGTTCGTTGCGCGCGCCAAGTCCCAGCCCGGACGCATGACCTATTCGTCGGGCGGCAACGGCAGTGCGGCCCACATCAGCTTCGAGTTCCTCAAGCAGCGCGCCGGCATCTTCATGCTGCACATCCCGTATCGCGGCACGGCGCCGTCGGTGTCCGACCTCATGGCCGGCCAGGTGGATGCCACGTTCACCGGCGCGCCGGCTGTGATCGCCCATGTGCGCAGCGGCCGGCTGCGTGCGCTGGCGGTGTCGGGCGTCAAGCGCCTGGCCTCGCTGCCGGATGTGCCGACGGTGGCCGAAAGCGGCTACGCCGGCTTCGAGGCCGACCAGTGGTACGGCGTTGTGGCGCCCGCCGGAACGTCGGTCGACGTGGTGGCGCGACTGAACAGCGAGATCCACCGCGCCCTGGCGCAGCCGGAGGTGATGCAGCAACTGGCCAACGAGGGCGCACTGCCCATGGCCGGCACGCCGGCGGCCTTTGGCGAGCTGATCGCGCGCGAGATCCCGCGCTGGGCTGCGGTGGTGAAGGCGGGCAACGTCCGGCCGGACTGAGTTCGGCTGCGCGCTGCACCTCCGCTCAAACCTGTTCTGGCGTGGGAGTGCGCCCTGGTGCGCACAGCCACTCAGGCATCCGACCCCAGATTGGCCCGCACGCGCTCGAGCAAGCCCATGAGCTCGCTGCGCTGGTCGTCACTCAGCCCGCGCGTCGCTGCCTCCGCCAGGGCGTGCCAGCGCTCGTGCAGCTCGTCGTGGACGGCCTGGCCCTGGGCGCTCAGGCGGATGCGCACGCTGCGGCGGTCGTGGGCGTCGGGCTGGGCGTCGAGCAGGCCGCGTTCACGCAGGCCAGCCACCAGGCGGGCCACCTGACCCTTGTCGCGCCCGGAGGCTGCCGCCAGCTCGCTCTGGGTGGCGCCGGGCTGGCGCGCGAAGAAGGCGAGCACCTTGCCGTCCATGTGGCTGAGTTCGCCCGGCCCGTCCGCGGCGGCGCGGTACTGGCGCGCGCGCACCAGATGCATCACGGCGTGGATCTGTTCGAGCACGGCATGGCCGTCCGGCGCAGCGGTCGCGGGTGAGGTGATCGCGGCGTCGGAGGTTTGGTTGACAGTGTCAATTGTCTTGGGCATGATGGATGACATTGTCAAACAATCAAGCGCTGCCGTGACCCTGGTTTGCCCGCATCACGCGGGCCGGTCCGGGCCGACGCGGCGCCAGGACTCCATGACCCCCATTCAGCTCGTCCTCACCGGCCTGCTCGCCGGTCTTTCCGCGCTTTGGCTGCTGGCCGATTCCCTGCTGCCTCAGCCCTTGACGTATTTCGCGTTTCGCAATGTCTTCGTCCAGTACAGCGGCGTGATCGCCATCGGCGCCATGAGTGTGGCGCTGCTGCTGGCGGTGCGGCCACGCCGGCTCGAACCGCTGCTGCGCGGCTTGGACAAGATGTACCGTCTGCACAAGTGGCTGGGCATCACCGCGCTGAGCCTGTCGGTGGCGCACTGGTGGTTGGCCAAGGGCACGAAATGGATGGTCGGCTGGGGCTGGCTGCAGCGTCCACAGCGCGGGCCGCGCCCGCCGGCCGAATCGCTGGGCCTGATCGAAGCCTGGTTCAACAGTCAGCGTGGCCTGGCCGAGTCGGTGGGTGAATGGGCGTTCTACGCCGCAGCGGCGCTAATGGTGCTGGCGCTGGTGAAGAGGTTTCCGTATCACCTGTTCGCGCGCACCCACAAATGGATCGCCGTGGCTTGGCTGGTGCTGGCCTGGCACTCGGCGGTGCTGATGAAGTTCAGCTACTGGAGCCAGCCCGTGGGCTGGTTGGTCGGCCTGCTGCTGCTGGCCGGCAGCGTGGCCGCGCTGCTGGTGCTGGCCGGGCGGGTTGGGGGGGGCCGGCGTGTGCAGGGCACGGTCGAGGCGCTGCAGCATTACCCGGCGCTGGATGTGCTGGAAACCCGTGTGCAACTCGCGCCCGGCTGGCCCGGCCACGCCGCCGGACAGTTCGCCTTCGTCACCGCTGACCGCCGCGAGGGCGCCCACCCCTACACCATCGCCTCGGCCTGGCAGGCTGGCGACGCCGGTGCCGGTGCCGGCGGCGACACCGGCATCACCTTCATCACCAAGGCACTGGGCGACCATACGGCGCGGTTGCGCCACCAGTTGCAGGTTGGCAGCACGGTGACGGTCGAGGGCCCTTACGGCTGTTTCGACTTCGACGACGGCAAGTCGCGCCAGATCTGGGTCGGCGCCGGCATCGGCATCACGCCTTTCGTGGCACGCATGCAGCAGTTGGCGGCCGAGGGTGGCGAGCCGGTCGAGGTGGATCTCTTCCACCCCACGGCCGTGCATGAACCGGCCGCCATCGCCAAGCTGCAGGCCGATGCCCAGGCGGCCGGCATCCGGCTGCACCTGCGGGTGGACGCGCAGGGCGACGACCGCCTGAACGGTCAGCGCCTGCGCGACCAGGTGCCGCAGTGGGCGCAGGCCAGCGTGTGGTTCTGCGGGCCGGCGGCCTTTGGCGCGGCGCTGCGGCGCGACCTGTGTCGCCACGGCCTGGCGGCGGGCGACTTCCACCAGGAGCTGTTCGAGCTGCGCTGAGCGGCTGCTTGAACCGGCCAGGTGGCGACCCTGGCCACGGTCCGATGCTTCAGGCCAGCAGGCCGCGCCCGGCCAGGTTCTTCATCAGCGCCGTGAGGCCGAAGGCCCAGGGCGCGGCGCGGTCCGAGGTGGTGACGCGGTTGACCAGGCCACCCAGGGCCGGCGCGGAGACCCTCACCACGTCGCCCACCACATGGGTGAAACCCTGGCCGGGGCCGTGGCGGTCCTGCACCGGGGCGAATATGGTGCCCAGGAAAAGCATGAAACCGTCCGGGTAGGCATGGTTGGGGCCGATGGCCTGGGCCACGATGTCCAGCGGGTCGCGGCTGATCTGCGTGAGCGAGCTGCCACCGCGCAGCTCGAAACCCTCGGGGCCCGTCACCTCGACCGTCACCTCGCAGCGGCGCACATCGGCGATGCTGAAGTGATCGTCGAACAGGCGGATGAAGGGCCCGATGGCGCACGAGGCGTTGTTGTCCTTGGCCTTGCCCAGCAGCAGGGCACTGCGACCCTCCACGTCGCGCAGGTTGACGTCGTTGCCCAGCGTGGCGCCCACCGTCACGCCGCGGCTGTTGACCGCCAACACCACCTCGGGCTCGGGGTTGTTCCAGGCCGAGGCGGGGTGGATGCCCACGTCCGCCCCGGTGCCCACGGCCGACAGCACCGGCGCCTTGGTGAAGATCTCGGCGTCCGGGCCGATGCCCACCTCAAGATACTGAGACCAGGCGCCCTGCTGCAGCAGGATCTGTTTGACCTGGGCGGCTTGGGCCGAGCCCGGCACGATGCCGCTCAGGCGATCACCCAGCACAGCGCCCAGGGCCTGGCGGATGCCCAGGGCCTTGGCGGCGTCGCCGCGCGCCTGTTCCTCGATCACGCGTTCTAGCAGGCTGGCTACGAAGGTCACGCCGCTGGCCTTGATGACCTGCAGGTCGCAGGGCGCGAGCAGCCAGGGGCGGGCGGTATCACGTGAGGCCTCGACGCTGTTGGCCAGCACATCGGCCAGGCTGGCCAGGCGCGGCAGTGCGCCGCTGGCCAGGGCGGCACGCACCCGGGCCGCCGCGCCGTCGAGTTCAAGCAGCTGGCTGCAGGTGGCTGCAATCTGCGTCAGGTCGTGCAATGCGCCGTCGTGCGCGGCCGCCAGCACCGGACCGACGCCGGGCATCCAGGCGCGGCCCACCAGGGTGGCGCGGTCGGCATCGTGGGGCAGGGTGCTGGCAAGGGTAGGGTGGGGCATGGTTGTAGGTGGCAGATAAGCGGCGGATGCGTGGCGGCGGATGGCTGGCGGCCGGCAGTGGCAGGAAGGCCGGCGACGGCCGCCGCCGAGCCGGTCGGCATTGTTGCCGCGACTATGCTTGCCGGCACAACGATTTGATCGCAACAGGGCGCGCATATGGACTGGTTCAAGCGCATCACCGGTTTTGCCGAGCAGGGCGGCTACGGCGCGGTGCAGGCGACACTGCTCGCCCAAGTGCGCGGTGAACAACTGCTCAACCAGACCACCGGCAGGGCCTATGCCATGGGCCGGCTCGAGGTGGTGTCGCTGGCCGAACTGCGCAAGCGCGTGCGCCGCCTGCCGAGGGTCGCCGACCGACCGGTGCAGGTCGGCGTGACACGCGGCGACGTGCGGGCCAAACACCTGCTGCCCGAACATGCCGGGGCGCTGTTTCAGGTCGCCTCGCAGTTCAACCTGCTGGAAATGGTCGGCCCGAGCCGCACGCCCGAGCACGGCGTGAGCGCCTATGCGCAGGACGCCACCCAGGGCCCCGCCTGCGCCATGGCTGCCGGTGCCGGCACGATCTATCGCAACTATCTGGTCGACCTGCCTGGTGGGCGCGGGCAGACCGCGCTGCGCCAGATCGACACGCTGGCCGATCTCGGCCGTGCACTCGGCCACGACCCGGTTCACACGCCGCTTTGGGACTGGCGCAACGGCTATGCCTTGTGCAGCGCGGCCGGCTTGGCGCACATCGACGCCCGGCTGGCCGCCTGCGACGCTGCCGGACTCGACGAGTTGCGCGGCCTGCTGCGCATCGGCCTGCACTGGGACGTCGAGGTCTGTGATGCACCGGTCAGCCCCGGCCCGACCGTCAGCCAGGCGTTTTGCTCGGCCTTGCCAGTCGCCTACGGCGAACCGCCGGCGGCGGCGTGGGAGGGATGTGCAAGGCTGGTGCTCGAGGCCAGCTACGAAGCCACGCTGCTGGCAGGCGTGCTCAATCTGCGTCGAGGTGCTTCGGCCCAGGTGCTGCTCACCCGCGTCGGTGGTGGCGTATTCGGCAATCAGGCCGCGTGGATAGACGATGCCATCGAACGCGGGCTCAGGCAGGTTGATGGCGAGGGCCTGCAGGTGCTGCATGTACAGCGCTGAATGACGCGACTGTCGCCGGACCAGACCGGCCGGCGGCTTGCGCATTGATTCCGCCCTGCAAATTCGCAGAATTTATACGGCTTACCCCAATCACGTCTGTCCAGAGGTTTGAAACACCAGCGGATATAAGCGACAAATCAGCGCGAAGCTGTCATCCATTTGAGTAGTATCTGGTAGAACTTTTCTGGCTCCACCGGTTTGGCGATAAAGTCATTCATGCCGGCGTCAAGGCATCTCACCTTGTCATCATTAAATGCGTTGGCCGTCATGGCGATGATGTGTGCATTTGAATTTCTTGCCGACACACGGATTGCCATCGTGGCCTCCAGACCATTCATGCGTGGCATCTGCATGTCCATGAGGATGACGTGATAGTCGGCCTGGCCCGATTTGCTCACGGCATCAAGCCCATCGACGGCAATGTCGTAACTCAGTCCGGCATCTTCAAGCAGATATCCTGAGACTTCCCGATTTAACACGTCATCCTCGACCAACAGGATCCGCCGGTCAGCATGGTCTCGTTTCAATGTATTGATTGCATCAAGTTCGCCTTGGCCGGCAAAGTCGTGAGACGGGGCGCTTGTCTGTACCTTGTCCAGACGAGCCGTGAACCAGAAGGTGCTCCCCTGCCCAAGCGTGCTCCTTGCCCCGGCGTCACCACCGGATAACTGTGCAATCTTTCGTGTAATGATCAGCCCGAGTCCGGTGCCACCATACTTTCGGGTCGTCGAATTATCAGCTTGTTCAAATGCCGTGAATAGTCGGGGCATGGCGTCCGGCGAGATGCCGACGCCGGTGTCTTCCACTTCGAAAAGCACTTTTGCATTGTCTTCAGATTCCTCCAGGATCTGGACCCGCAAGGTGATACGCCCTTTCTCAGTGAATTTGAGCGCGTTGCTCGCGTAGTTCAGCAGTCCCTGGCGCAAGCGAGTCGCGTCGCCCAGCAGGAGCGGAAGGTCTTCTGGCAATTCGATGTTGAACTCGAGCGCGGTTTCCTGAATGCGTTCAAAGAGAATTGACCTGACGTCGTCGGTCAACAAGTCCAGACGCAACTCCTGCTTGTTGAGCGACAGTTTGCCCGCTTCAATTTTTGACAGATCAAGAATGTTATTGATGACTTCCGATAAATGATGACTTGCCGCTTCTAACTTGCGCATCTGGTCCATCTGATTCGGCGTGAGACCCTCTTGCCTGATCATGTGGGCCATGCCGGTGATTGCATTGAGCGGGGTGCGGATTTCGTGGCTCATATTGGCCAGAAAAACACTCTTGGCAATGTTTGCAGCCTCGGCGGCCTCTTTGGAAACCAGTAAATCGGCCGTTCGGGATTTGACCTGTTCCTCCAGCTTGGTCCGATGCTGTCTTAGTTCCTGTTCCACCGCAAGTCTGGCCGTAATGTCGACCGCGGTAGGCAGCAAGCCGATTATTTTCCCACTTTGATCAACGACAGGCGATATCTGGAAGTCGATGGGAGTCAGGCTGTCGCCCATTTTGACGAAAACATCATAACGACTTGATATGCCGTTACGAGCCGCCTCGATGGCATCCATCAACTGCTTCTTGACATCTGCATCATACGACCACCAGGGGGCGTCATGAAAATACTGTCCGATAATGTCTTCGTAGCGATAACCAGCGCGCAGCAGGGGTGCCTTGTTGACTTCCTGTACCCTGCCGTCGATGTCAAGCAAGGCAACATAAGAAAACAAGTTGTCCAGAATGAGCTTTAGTCTGTAATTGCTGTCCGTATTGTTCATTCTGACCCTGCATCTGTCTTAGTAACGCTTGGATGTGCCATCGTCCGGCTCCTCGGCCATTGCCGTTGCAGCCCGCAGTCCACAGCCGCTGTCGAATTCGGCGGGGGTGGCACTCCTGAGCGCCGACCTCGCAATGCGCTCGTTGTAGTATCACCGCAACGCCAGGATCTAGGCCGTTGTGTCGTTCAATGATAGGGGTCAATTGCGCTTCAGGCGTTCTTGGCGAAATCGCTCGTCGAAAATCACGCCGCCGGAAGGGTCGGTGGCTGATTCAGATTGCCTGAGGTCGAGGTAGAGGTCGCGCTTGCCGACGCCATGTCCATCATGCCGGCCAAGTATTCAGTGTCGACGTGGCGTTGTCCTGCAACCTGACTCAGCACAGCGTGGACAGCCGACTCACACGCAAGGCGCAAGCCATTTGCACCGGCTAGAATGAGCGCTGCTGCGGGTGTAGTTCAATGGTAGAACGGCAGCTTCCCAAGCTTCATACGTGGGTTCGATTCCCATCACCCGCTCCACACCAGCATGTCACGTCGTGTCACGACAGATCAAGCCCCCAGGGAAAACCTCTCTGCCGGGGCTTTTTTCATGTTACGTCGTGTCACGTCCAGTCTGGACATCGCAGGGTGAACCGGGGAACATACCGGGGAACAAACCGGGACACCGGGGCACATCGGGGTAGTTGTTCCCCGGTTCCCCACCGGGGCACATGGGGCCGCCCGCCATGCTCACCGATGTCGACTGCAGGAAAGCGACCTGCCCACCTGACCTGAAGCGGCGCCGGCTCACCGATGCTGGCGGGCTGTACCTGGAGGTGTCGCCTGGCGGGTCCAAGCGCTGGTTCTGGAAGTTCTACCCGGACGGCAAGGAATCGCGCCTGGCGCTGGGCAGCTACCCCGAGGTGACGCTGAAGGCCGCCCGGCTGGCCCGCGACGAGGCGCGCAGGATCCGGGCCGACGGCACGAACCCGGTGCAGCAGCGCAAGGCCGACCGGCTGGTGGCCAGCGCCAGCAGCGCGACCACCTTCGAGGCCGTGGCGCGCGAGTTCCACGCCCTCAAGGCCCCGGGCTGGAGCGAAGGCCACGCCGTGAAGTGGCTGCGGATGAACGAGCTGCACCTGTTCCCCGAGCTGGGCGGGCTGCCGCTGGGCACCATCAAGACGCACAGCCTGCTGGCCACGCTGCGCAAGGTCGAGGCCCGCGGCACCCTGAGCACGGCGCAGGATCTGCAGCAGATGGCCGGCCAGGTGTTCCGCTACGGCGTGCAGAGCGGCAAGTGCCAGGTCAACCCGGCGGCCGACCTGAAGGGCGCGCTTGTGCCGCACGTCGCCCGGCATCGATCCGCCATCTTGGACCCTGTGCGCGCGGGCGAGCTGCTTCGCGCCATCGACGGGTATCACGGGCAACCCGCCACCCGTGCCGCGCTGCGCCTGGCCGCGCTGCTGTTCCAGCGCCCGGGCAACATCCGCGCCATGGAATGGAGCGAGGTGGACACGGACGCCGCGCTGTGGACGATCCCGGCCGAGAAGATGAAGCGCACCAAGGCCGAGAAGCTCAACGGCCGGCCGCATGTGGTGCCGCTGGCGCCCCAGGCCCTGGCCATCCTGGCCGAGCTGCAGCCGCTGACCGGCGCCGGCCGCTACGTCTTCCCCGGCGCACGCAGCCATGCCCGGCCGATGAGCGACAACACCCTGAACGCCGCGCTGCGCCGGCTGGACGTTGGCACCGATGAGCACGTCGCCCACGGCTTCCGGGCCATGGCGCGCACCCTCATGGCAGAGCGCCTGCCGGGCGTGTCGCCTGACGTGGTGGAGGCCCAGCTTGCCCACGGCAAGACCGGCCCGCTGGGCATGGCCTACGACCGCGCGGAGTTCCTGGAACAGCGCCGGCTGATGATGTGCGCATGGGCCGACTACCTGGACCGCCTGCGCGATGGTGCGCAGGTGCTGGCGTTCAAGGCAGCTTGAAACGACACACTGCAATGCATCGACTCCTGGCCTTCTACTACGGCAGCCACCCTGACCACCGGGGCCGCATGCTCGCCGAGATCCTGCGTCAGGATGACCTGTGGCTTGAACTGACCCACGACTACATCCAGTGGCTGTTTCCGCTCAACGAGGTGAGCCGGGTGATGCCAGACGCACCCCTGCTCGATCCGGCCATTCAATCGGCATTCCGCACCGACGACGTGTTGCGCCGCCACCTGCGTGCGGCCGTTGCCCGGATGGTCCGCTTCTATGGCCTGACCTTCGATGGCGTCTCGGTGGCCAAGGGGCCGGCCTGGCAGGTCCGCAAAGGCGAGTGGTTCACCGAAAACACGCACAACAGCCTGCGCATCACGCGCATCCTCAAGTCCATGCGACTGCTGGGCTTGCAGGCCGATGCGACCGCGCTGCATGCAGGTATCGAGCACCTGTGCAAGTCCGAGCCGGGCTGCGGCATTACGGATGAATCGCGGGCCTTCTGGCACGCGGCTGTCTCGGATTGAGGTGCGCGCTGGCCTGACAATCGACCCGCCGCGCCTAGGCTGATCCCCGAACCCCAGGCGCCCCCCTGGCTGGCGCGGCTTCTTCATGGGGCTGCATGGGGGCATGCATGGCGACGAAGCCGACGGCAGATCAACTTCAAGTTCTACTTAACTTTCTCGGTGGTTGTGAGAGTGCTGCAGTCCCACCGCCACCGCCATTGACACTCGGGAAACTTGTTGGACTGTTGGGTGTTCCGATTGAATACACGCAGCCAGCAAGTCAATCTGTTTTTGGCGCCGCCAAGTATGCCGAAACAATCCAAGATATTCTTATCGGAGATGAGGTGCCATTTGTTGCAGATGAAAAACTGCCAAGTACTCGACCCGAGCGCATCGAGCAGTTGAATAGGTGGTTAAGTCGATTTCCGGCATTTTCTTGGATGAAGCGACAGGCAGTGATTGCCAGTGGCTATGAGACGTTCAAGCGAATCCAGAGTAGAAGGCGAGGCGATCACAAGTTTTCTGATGATTTGGCTACCTTTCGGTTTTGGGAGTTTTCCGTCTATGCCCTGCTGTTTCTTAATGCCAAGCATAAGCCGCCAGCAATATCAGAGCAGCGGCAGCAGGCAGTAGTCGCAGCAGATAAATTGCTCAGCCTTGCGAAAGCAACAACCTTACTCAAAGACGCTGGTATTGGGTATAAGGAAAGCAGTGACTTCCTGGCGGCCCTTGAGCAAGTGAGCGCGCTTACTATGGTGAAGCGTCGTTTGCGAACAGATTCTTTCTCTGCGGATAGGCGATATATTCAGTCGCTGACGTGGACTGGGTTGCATTTATTCGGGGATGCGCCGCCTGCCTTGATATATGAAATGGCAGCGCTGAAGGTCAAAAACCCTGACAAGGTTTCAATTACGAAACAGGTAAGTGCGTACAAGAAAGGACGAACAAAATAAGGCTCTGATGGTGTGCGAATCGGGGAGCGCAGACCGTCATTTCTGCCATGTCAGAAGAAGTCGCGACATGGCAGTTGTTCAAGCACCTCGGTTTTGAATGCTGCATCTAAGAATTCCGCCATCGATAACCAATCGTTGGAGCGCAGATGCGAGCACAACCGATCCTGTCAACCAAAGGGCGCAATCCTCAGCCCATTGAAGTCGCCGCGCTGCCAGATGCGCTGCTGACCATCCGCACCGCCAGTGCAACCGCTGGCCTGTCCGAAGCCACGCTGTACCGCATGGCTCGTGCTGGCCGGTTGAAGATGATCCGCATCGGCAAGCGCTGCACCCGCATCCGCGCAGCCGACTTGCGCGACTTCATGGCAGCCCAAGGCTAAGGGCGACGCCATGCAGACCAATGAAAAAGGCCGGCGCCCTGGTAAGACGCCGACCCTGATGCAGACCGGCGTGGAGTGTCACGGATTCGCGGATGCACCGCAATGCAGAGCGATGACCGAGCGCCAAAGGCGTCTGGCTGAACTGCTGCTGTCCGGCCCCGCGTCGCGTGAGCGCCTAGACCGCCATGTCGGATGCTCGAACGGCCCGGATGAGGTCCGGCGCTTCAAGCGCAAGTTCGGCATCACGATTCACTGCGACGACGCCGAAGGGGTGGACCGTGACGGCCACAAGATCACCCATGGCGTGTACCGTCTGCCTGATGCCGACCGCGTGAAAGTGCAGATCCTGCTGCGCGGAATGCCCAGAGCCAGCGATTGCGGAGGCACCGCATGAGCATCGAAGCCCTTGTGCTGGGCAAGCTGCACCAGCGGCCCGAGCAGCGCATCAGCGGCAACACCGGCCGGCCCTTCGTCACTGCCAAGGTGCGTGCCGCGGCAGGCGATGAAGCGGGCGTGTTCGTCAACGTGGTGGCCTTCTCCGACACCGCCGCGCGCGCCCTGCTGGCGCTGGATGCGGGCGACTCGCTGGCCCTGGCCGGCACGCTCAAGCCTGGCGCCTGGATAGACCGCGAGGGCAACGCGCGGCCGCAGCTGGACATGGTGGCGGCCCAGGTGCTGACCACCTACGGCCTGAAGAAGAAGCGCGACGCCGTGGCCGATGCCGCAGCACCAGCAGCGCCAGCACCCGCACGACATCCGGCCGGCGACGTCGACACCTTCGGGCATGCCGACGATGACGAATGGCTGAGAGGTGGCGCATGAGCCCGCACGACTTCCCCACCCTGGTGATGGTCAACACCCAGGCCGGCCGGCGCACCTGCGCCCTGCGCGACGACGGCCCGGCCGATGCGGGCCTGATCGAGCAGCGCATTGCCCCCACCGCCGAGAACGCCGCCGCCTGGCTGGCTGGCGAGGCCCAGGCCGGCGCCTACCTGTCCCGCATGGCGGCCGGCATGGTGCAGCCAGGCGAACTGGCCGCGCGGCTGTGCCTGCACGATGTGCCCGAGGTGGCCGGCTTCCTGGCCCGCGTCGAGAAGTGCCTGAACGCTCACCTGCGGGAGGTCCAGCCATGACAACGCTTGACCACGCACAACAGCGCGAGGCACACTGCCTGCACCCCGAAAGGGGCGGTGCTAGTCACACCTTCGATTCCGCGTCCGGCCGCCACGTCAGTGCGGTTTTGCCATGCCCGAATTCCGTCAGGTTTCGGGGGTGGGAGGGCCTATCCGCAAGGACGGCCGCACGGCGGAATCCGTGTGACTATCCCCACCCCCACCCGTTGCGCCTAGTCCGCGCTGCTGGTGGTCCTTCGATGCTCATTCCGGAGCCCGAGACCATGACGACCCGCAAAGCCGGCAGTCCCGCTGCCGCATTCGCGCCCACGGCGCATACCCCCCGCCACTACCTTAAGCGCCTGGCGCACCAGTTGGCCATCCGCGCCGCCCTGCGCCGCGCCGAGCTGCGCGCCCGTGCCTTCGAGCTGGTTGCAGCCGACCGCCTGAGCCGTGGAGGTGCCGCATGAGTGCCACCACCGCGCCGAGCACCACCAATGCACGTGATGCACTGTCCATCAAGACAGATCAGTTGACCGCGCTGCTGCACGCCTTGACCTACCTGCGCACCAATGAAAGCGAGGTCGGATTGACGGTGGAGAGTCTGCAGTTTTTGGCGCACGACATGGCCCAGGCGCTGCCGCAGGCCATCGAGAGCGCGCTTGATGAGGCTGCAGCCGATGCCGTCCACCGCGCCGCCCTGAAGTCAGGGGGTGCCGCATGATCCGCGTGAGCTTCGACATCAACCCCGACTGCCTGGCCAGTATCACCGACAGCCATCTGGCCGCCCTGTGGCACATCAGCCAGGCCAACCCCGCGCCACATGGCGACCGCGATGCGGGCGAGCTGGCCCGCGCCGTCAGCGTGGAAATCGTGCGCCGCTGGCTGGCCCAAGGTCAGCCCGAGCTGTACACCCACCAGCCCGGGGACCATTACTGGCGCACCCTGATGCAGCACGGCTGCTGGTCCGGCCCTGACGACACGTGGCGACCCCACGGCGCCGCCCAAGCCACCACCACCACGCCACCGCACGAAGCCGTGCAAGGCGGTGCGTCATGAGCGGGTTTCCGAAGTATCCGAAGGGGTTTCCGGCGTTTCCGACACCCGATGCCCTGGTGCACGAGCTGCGCCACGCGGCATCCCACCTCGCGGCCGATGCCGCAGCACTGCGCGCCCGGGGCCTGGAGGTCGGGACCATGGAAACCGAGTGCTGCGAAGTCATCGCCGACCTGCTGACCCGCGCCGCGCTGGCGCTGGCCACCCCCACCAACACCCCGAACAAGGAGGCCTGACCATGGCCAAGACGAACAAGGCCGGCGCTGCCGGCGAAGCTGCTGCATTGCCTGGTGCTGCCCTGGTGCAGTGCGCCGAGACGCTGAATCGGGACATCGGGCGCGCCCACCACGCGACGGAATACGAGGTGCTGGCGCTGGTGCAGGCCGCCGAGAACCTGGCCGACTGCCACCGCGTGCTGCACGCCATCGACGTGCATGCTGAACGCGCCCCGGCATTCCAGACCGAGTTGCGCAACACCTGCGCCGGCTTCGCAAGCCCGCTGCTGGGCGTGGATGAGGTCATCCCCTTCGAGATCATCCAGAACCTGTTGCGGGTGGCGAACGGCCTGCTGATGGCCAATGCGGTGCGGCTTGAAGACGCATCCGTGCAGGCGGGTCGGATGGTGCGCATGAGCAAGGGAGAGCAGGCATGAGCGCGCAGCAGCTGGACCCCTTCAAGGTGGCGTGTGCCGCCTTCGGCATCGCCAAGCTGATGACCCGCCCGGGCGTGACGCTGGACAACCTGGACGAGCTCGCCCAGGTGGTGGGCATGGACGCGGTGCGCTTCGCACACAGGGTGCATTGCGAGCTGACCAGCAAGGCCGGCGCAGATGCCGCGCAGGCCCGCCCACCGTTGGTGGATGGAGGCCCGGCATGAGTGGCGCCCTGCACGACTTCCTGGCCGCGGTTCGCGCCGAGCTGGGCCACGCCCCCGACGCCGAGCGCGTGCGCCCTGGCGAGTTCACCCGCTTCAGCACCAACGGCAAGCCCGGCAACCGCGACGGCTGGCTGAAGTGGTTTGCCGACGGCTGCGGTGGCTGCTACGGCTGCAAGCGTCAGGGCATCACCGAGACGTGGCAGGCCGGCGCCGCCCGCTACCTGAGCCCGGCCGACCGCATGCAGCGCGAGCAGCAGCGCCGTGAGGCCCAGCAGCGCAGCGCCGAACAGCAGCGCCAGCAGTGGCACGAGGCCGGCGAGCGCAACGCCCGGCTGTGGGCCGCCTGCCGGCCCCTGAGCGCCGCCGACGCCGCCGGGCGCTACCTGCGCCACCGCCTGCGCTGCCTGCCGGCCGTGCTGCCCACCTGCCTTCGCTTCCACCCCGGGCTGGACTACTGGCACGACGGCGAGCGGCTGGGCACCTTCCCGGCACTGGTGGCCACCATCACCAGCCCGGCCGGCGAGCTGCTGGCGTTGCATCGCACCTATCTTGATCCGAGCGGGCGCAAGGCCAGCCTGCCCGACGGCGCGCCGGTCAAGAAGCTGACCCGTGCCGCGGGCTACCTCATGGGCGGCTGTGTGCGCCTGGCCGAACCCGATGCAGCCGGCCTGCTGGGCGTGGCGGAGGGCATAGAAACCGCCCTGGCTGCATCCATGGCCGGTGGCCTGCCGGTGGTGGCCGCCTATTCGGCCGGCGCCCTGGCCGCCTGGCAGTGGCCCGCCGCGGTGCGTCACATCGTGGTGTGCGCGGACAACGACCCGGCCGGCGCCGCCGCGGCGCATGAGCTGGGCCAGCGTGCCCTGTCGGCCGGCCTGCGCGTGCATGTGGCCGCGCCGTCCGCCCCGGGCCTGGACTGGTGCGACATCTGGGCCAGCCGTGACGAGTGCGAGCCGCAACACGACGACGAAGGAGCGGCACAACATGCCTGACACCCTGGACACCCTGAACGGCAATGCGGCCGACCTGCACGCCCTGGCCGCCATCACGGCCGGCAACGGCGCTGCAGTGCTGGACGAGGCACCCAGCACCCACCGGCCCGCGAAGGCCCGCCGCAGGGCCGCCAGCAGCGCCAGCAGCACCGACGAAGGCAACACCACCGCCAGCGCCGGCAGGCCCGCCAAGGCCCGCCACGATGGCGGCACCTTCGAGCTGATCGACCATCCCCAGGCGGGCGAGTCGGCCGGCGTGTACTTCATCGGCCGTGACCAGGACGGCAACGAAAAAGCCCCGCTGTGGATCTGCGCGCCGCTGTCCATCCTGGCCAAGACCCGGGGCGCGAAGTCGGCCGACTGGGGCCGGCTGCTGGAATGGCGCGATCCTGATGCACAGGTGCACCGCTGGGCCGTGCCTGCCGAACTGCTGGCCGGCGACGGGCTGGAGGTGCGCCGCGAGCTGATGCGGCTTGGCCTGGACGCATCGCCCAGCAAGCGCGCCCGTGAGCTGCTGGGCACCTATCTGCAGGTGTGGCCAGTGCAGGCCCGCGCCTGCTGCATTGACCGGCTGGGCTGGTTCGGGCCGAGGTACGTGCTTCCTGATGAGGCCATCGGCGCCGACGATTCAGAAACCGTGGTGTTCCAGTCTGCTGCGGCCGTTGAACCGGCCTACGCCCAGGCCGGCACCCCGGAACAGTGGCGCGACACCGTGCCCGCTCTGGCGGCCGGCAACACGCGCATGGTGTTCGCCATCAGCTGCGCCTTCGCCCCGGTGCTGGCCGACCTGGTGGGCGAGGACTCGGGCGGCTTCCACCTGCGCGGCAAGAGCAGCTCGGGCAAGTCCACCGCGCTGGCGCTGGCGGCTTCGGTGTGGGGCAACCCGCGCAGCTTTACCCGGCTGTGGCGCACCACCGCCAACGGGCTGGAAGGCCTGGCCGCGGTGCACAACGACTCGCTGCTGATCCTGGACGAGCTGTCCCAGGTCGACCCGCGCGAGGCCGGCGACGCCGCGTACCTGCTGGCCAATGGGCAGGGCAAGACCCGGGCGAGCCGGGCCGGCATGGCGCGGCAGGCGGCACGCTGGCGGCTGCTGTTCCTGTCGGCCGGCGAGGAAAGCCTGTCGGCCATGATGAGCCGGGCCGGCAAGCGCTCCAACGTCGGGCAGGAGGTGCGGCTTGCCGACATCGAGGCCGACGCGGGCGCAGGGCTGGGCGCCTTCGAGACGCTGCACCAGCACCCCAGCGGTGCGGCCCTGTCGCTGGCGCTGAAGGATGCCGCCACCCAGCATCACGGCGCCGTCGGCGTGGCCTGGCTGCATGCCGTGGTGCGTGACCGCGCCGAGCTGGCCGACCAGGCCGGCGCCCTGGTGCGCGAGTTCGTGAGCGACAACACCCGGGCCGACGCCCCCGGGCAGGTGGTGCGCGTGGCGCGGCGCTTCGGCCTGGTGGCTGCGGCCGGCGAGCTGGCCAGCGTGTACGGCCTGACCGGCTGGGAGCCCGGCGAGGCCATGGCCGCCTGTGCCGCGTGCTTTGCCTCGTGGCTGGACGGCTTCGGCGGCACCAGCGCGCGCGAGGACCGCGCCCTGCTGTCCCAGGTGCGCGCCTTCTTCGAGGTGCATGGCAACAGTCGCTTTGAGGACACCACCAGCACGGCAGAGGTGCGCATCCCGAACCGGGCCGGCTTCTTCCGCACCGGCGCCGACGGCGCGCGTCAATTCCTGGTGCTGCCCGAGGTGTTCAAGCGCGAGGTGTGCGCCGGGTTCGACCCTAAGGCCGCCGCGCTGGCGCTGGTGCAGGCTGGGCTGATCCTCAAGGCCAAGGACGGCAAGGCGAGCCAAAGCGTGCGCCTGCCGGGCATCGGCGCCACGTCGCGGGTGTACGTGTTCGGCGCCAAGCTGTGGGACGGCGAGGAATGAGCTGCGCATTGCAGGTTCATCACTTTGCTGGTGTGACCGGTGTGACGGGTGTGACAAGCCCGGCGCTTCATAGGAGAAACGCCCGCGCCCAGGCTGTCACACCGGCTGCAAATCCCGGTGTGACGCGGTGTGACGCACCGACCGCCCAGGGCCACGGGGGCCGGGAATCCGCCTGCGGGGCGCCCGTGTCACACCGCGTCACACCGCAGCTTCGGGCCGGTGTGACAGGCCGCGAAGGGCGTTTTCCCAGGGAAACCGGGCCGCGTCACACCCGTCACACCCGTCACACCGCCAAAGGGCTGGATCTGTGTGCATCGGTGCTGCGCGAGCTGTGCGGCGCAGGCCGGCCCAGGGTTGCGGAACATGCGGAACACCTGGCGGGCGTTTCACAAGTTTCGCAAGCCGTCGAGACGCGGCCCGGATTGGGAGCCACACGCTTCGCGTGCGCGCGCGCGTGGCCTGCAGGCTGGTGGGGCGTGGTCGGGAATGCGACCGCCCGAGTCTTCAGGGGGCTGGAAAGTCCGAAAGTCCGCAACGTCCGCACCTGGCGCGCCGGGTTTCCACGCAAAGCCCGCACACACGGCGCCACGCGCGCGCGCATTTGGATGGGTCTCCCCAGTTTTGGGGGGATCTACGCGGCACGGCGCCACGCGCGCGCATCTGAGGCTGCCTGCTGCCCTGGTTTGCCCCGCTGCAATGGCTTGGACGCACTGCGGGCTGCCTGATGTTTTCGGTATCTGTGGAGGGCTGAATGATGGGACGGCCGGGCTGGCATGCGAAGACGGGGAGCTGTCTGCGCCTGGACGTGCGGCGCATGCACCGCGACGGCTGCCTGGTCGACGGCAACGCCGGGGCCTGGCAGTGGCGCAACGACGAAGGCCAGCCGCTGGCGACCATCGGCTATGCGGTGCGGGCCGGCGAGCTGGTGCTGAGCTATGCCGTCAACGGCCAGCCCATGGAACAGCGCCCGGCCATCCTGCGCACGGGCTGCACCTATGGCGGGGATCGGCCGTGGTTCGGCTGCCCGCGGTGCGGCAGCCGGGTGGCGCTGCTGTACCTGCGCGTGTCGGCCGGCTTCATCTGCCGACAGTGCGCCCGCCTGGTCTACGCCAGCCAAAGCGAGAGCGTGACCGGCCGGACGTGGCGCAAGCAGCGCCGGCTTGAATCCCTGCTGCTGCCCGATGGCGCCAAGCCACCCGGCATGCACTGGGCGACCTTCGAGCGCATCAGGGCCGCTATCAACGAGTGCGAGGCGCGGCGCGATGCCGAGCTGGTGGGCTGGGCCGTGCGGCGCTTCCCTGGCTTGCTGCGGGGGTGAAGCCGAGGTGTACGTGCGCATGGAGGAATCAACTTCGGAACGCAGGGGCAGTGGCGTCTTAGGCAAGTTCGGTTGACCCGCGAACCGCCGCAGGCAAGGCAAAGGCATCTCGCAATGCGTGGAAGGGCGGAACCCGCGCAGTGCTGCGAGAAATTGCGCGAATGCTGGACGAACAACGACGCGCGATTACGCAATCCGGTTAGCCTGTAAGGCAACAACCATTGTTGATGCCGAGTTAGCCATGAATCAGACCACTTGCGTTGCGTTCGCCTTGCTTCTTGGCCTGGTAAGCGGTGTCGCCTTTGGAGGGGCGCTGACTGAGGTGGAGTACAGCGGGCAACCTCTCCAGTACACCAAGGCCGGGGTCGTTGACGGCTGTGGCGTGCGCTTGGTCGGGATGACGAAACCGGCGCCGGGACAGAAGACTGTTTCCGTCCTCGACGTTTCCTTCAATGTGACGAACCCGGGCGCTGGGCTTGTGAAAGGCGGACTGGTAACCATTCCTGTGCAGGCCGTTATCGCTGGCGACATGGCCAAGAAGGTTGAGGTCCCGATAAGGAGTCTCTGGTTAAAGGCTGCAGGCAAGGCTGCGACGACACCCATCAACGGCAAAGCAATTCCCAGCACAACGCATCGGCATGCACTGATGTACCCCACTCGGCTTGAGCCAGTCTTAGACCTCATTGCGGCGATGCAGCAGGGCCAGGCGATTCAAGTTGGCTTCCATCTGACCGCGAAGGACATGGAGGAAGTGTTCTTCGGGAAAGTCCACCTTTCCGACGCCGAAACAGAGCAGTTTGCGCAGTGCTTCACCGAGTGGAGCGCAGCACTGGAACAGCGACTGCTCGAAGCTCCCAAGAACTAGGCTTCACAAGCGACGTCGCAAGCAATGTGCGATCAATGCTGAACCCGGCCACTGCGTCGGGTTCGTCACATCTATGTGGCGCCACCGCTACGCCCCGAGCACTGTTCCCGGGCACCAGCACCACGGCCTGCTGGGCTGAACTTTCAGCCCATGGGGGCAACTGCCCGACGCGCATGCAGTTCATACCGTCAGCGCAAAGTTGCGCTGACGATCCCCGCCCGTGGAGAGTGGCCACGTTTCCAGAAACGACCCCTTTGCGGGCCGGCGCCAGCCATGGCACTACGAAAGCTTCGTAGTCAGGCGATGCGCTTTCCCGCCGCTGGCGGAATGCCGTGCCGGCCCGGCAAGGGCTGTGCGCTCCATCAATGGGTGCCATGCTGACCGCGTGCTGTGCGTGGCCAATCCCCCAGCGCGGGCCGGCCCCATGATCCAGATTTGGATCATGTGCCTCAAACCGCGTGGGCGATGTCGCACCGCTGCGACACCCACAACCACCCCGGGGAAAGTGCCGCTGGCAGGGGGTAGCAAGGCCAGAACCGGGGAACAAACCGGGGAACAATCGGGGTGTTTCATCAGTTCTTCATAGGGGAATGAGGTTCCCATCACCGCTCCAAGCTCCTCAAGGTGCCTCATGGCTGCAGCCTTTGCAGGTCAGGCCCGTGGCGATCGCCCGATGAGCGGATAGGCCGGGTCGTTGAAGCCCGGCGTCGACGGGTGGCCAGGCGCCACCAGGCCATCCACCAGCGCCTCGTCCGAGGCATCCAGCGTGCATTCCAGCGCCGGCAGATAGTCCTGCCACTGCGCCAGCGTGCGCGGGCCGGCGATCACCGAACTTACGGCGCGGTTGGCCAGCACCCAGGCAGTGGCGAACTGGGCCAGGCTCACGCCCTTGGCCGCTGCGTGTTCTTTCAGGCGCTGGGCGATGAGCAGGGACTCCTGGCGGAACTCGGTCTCGGCCATGCGCTTGTTACCGCGTCCGGCGCGTGTGCCGGACTCGGGCGCCGCGCCGGGGGCGTATTTGCCGGTCAACACGCCGCGCGCGATCGGGCTATAGGGCACGACGCCGATGCCGTGGTGCTCGCAGGCCGGCACGATCTCGACCTCGGGCATGCGGTTGAGCAGGTTGTAGTAGGGCTGGCAGACCACCGGGCCGGGCAGACCGATGCGTGCGGCCAGATGCACCATCTCGCCGATGCGCCAGCCGCGGAAGTTCGACAGGCCCCAGTGGCGGATCTTGCCGGCGTCCAGCAGGCTCTTGAGCGCCCAGAGCGGCTCTTCCAGGTTCATGCCCGGGAAATCGCGGTGCAGGTAGAGGATGTCGATGTGCCCGGTCTGCAGCCGCTGCAGGCTGGCCTCGACCTCGCGCAGCATCCACACGCGCGAATAGTGGCCCGAGTTGGGCCGCCCGCCGGGCATGGTGTTGCCCAGCTTGGTGGCCAGCACCCAGTCATGGCGCTGCGCCTTGATCAGCTCGCCCACCATCACCTCGGACGCACCGGCGGTATACACGTCGGCGGTGTCGATGAAGTTCACGCCGTGCTCGTGTGCGTGGGCGACGATGCGGCCGGCTTCGGCCGCGTCGGTCTGGTCGCCGAACATCATGGTGCCCAGGCACAGGGCCGAGACCTGCAGATTGCTGTGGCCGAGACGGCGGTAGCTCATGGTCATGGCGGTTGCTCAGCGGATGAAGGTGTCGATGTAGCCGGCCCCCAGGCTGGCCTCGATGTAGTGCTTGCGGCACATCTCGATCTTGGTGAAGACGTCCTCGTAGCCGGTCTGCCTGCCGGCTTCGTCCACATAGACCATGGCGCCGTGGATGTTGAACTGGGTGATCATCTCCTGCTCCTGGCCGGCCACCTCATCCACCACCAGGGTATGGATCTCGCCCGGCGGCTCGTAGACGAAGCTGCCGGCGCTGGCCACCCAGTCGTGCTCCAGATAGCGCCAGGCGCCCTTGATGACGTAGCCCGTCACCCACGAGGGATGGATGTGGCGCGACAGCACGCCGCTGCGCCGCACGCGCAGCAGGTTGCACCAGCTGCCGGTCACGGTGTTGAGCAGCAGCGGGCGGAACCAGACGTTGGGCGCCTGCGGCACCCATACGCGTTCGTCGTCGGGGATGGCCTGCACGGCGATCTCGCGCTGGATGCCGGGATGTTGAAGGATGGTCGTCATGAGAGGTTCGGGCAGGGGTGGATGGGGCGAAGGCCGATTCTGCTCAGCTGACGAGATAGCCGCCGTCCACCGGCAGGATGACACCGGTGACGAAGGCGGCCGCCGGGCTGGCGAGAAACAGCACCGGCCCGGCCACGTCCTCGGGCCGGCCCCAGCGGCCCAGCGGCGTGCGCGCCAGGATGGGGCCGGAGCGGGCCGGGTCGTCCTGCAGCGCCTGGGTCAGCGGGGTGGCGATCCAGCCCGGGGCCACGGCGTTGACGCGGATGCCGTCCACCGCATAGGCGATGGCCAGGCTTTTTGTCAGCTGGGCCACGCCGCCCTTGCTGGCGCTGTAGCCCGGCACCAGGCCGCCGCCGAAGAAGCTCAGCATCGAGGCGGTGTTGATGATGCAGCCGCGTCGTGCGGCCAGCCCGGGCCGGGCGGCGGCGCACACCCGCATCGTGCCGTTCAGGTTGATGTCCACCGTCTCGGCAAAGGCAGCGGGGTCGTGCTCGGCGCCGCGGCGGATGACGCCGGCGCAGTTCACCACCACGTTCATTTCGCCAACGCCGGCGACCCAGGCAGCCACCGTGTCGGCGTCGCGCACATCCAGGCGGCTGAACTCGATGGACGACGGCAGGCCCAGGCCCAGCGCGGCCTGCACCTCGGCCTCGGTCGCGCCGGTGGCGTACACCTGCGCGCCCTGAGCTGCGAAGGCGCGCGCAATGCCCAGGCCTATGCCACTGGTGGCGCCGGTGACGAGCACGCGCTGGAGCGAGGACGTCTCGGCCGTCGACGATGGACTGGAGGCGGGCAGGCTCATGGGGTGTGCGGGCGATCGTGGGGATGGGGCCGCATGATCGCCCAAGCCGGCCGAATGCGCCGCTAGCCGCAGCCGCCGCCGGACTTGTCGCGCTTCAACTGCAGCACGATGCGCGCCTTGAAGTCCAGATGTTCATACGCCATGGGGCTGGGCGCGCAGGACTTGTAGCGATCACCCAGGGCCAGGCGCAGGTCGTAGCGCAGCTGCTCCGCCCCCAGGCTGGGGTCGACGCCGAGCGGGCGCAGCTGCGGATCGTCGCGGCCGAAGGTGGCGATCCAGTGGTTCACGCCGCCTTCGAGCACGTAGACATTGGGCACGCGGTGGGCCACCAGCAGCTTCCAGGCCCGCACGGCAACCACCTCGTCGTTGCTGAGGGTGATGAAGACGGTGTTGGCCGCCGGTTCGGCGAGCAGCTGTGGCACCAACGCCGCCAGCCGCGCCAGCGGTGCGTGCACCGCGCCGGTGATGTGGTACAGGTTGAAGTCGGCCTCGCTGCGCACGTCCAGATAGACCGGCTTGATGGCCTGCTGGTAACGCGCCTTGTAGGCCTCGGCCGGGCTCACGAACACCAGGCGCTGGGCCAGCATCTGGTCGGCGGTGTAGACCCGGGTGATTGTCTGGGCCGGGGTCGGGGCCTTGGCCGTCGAGGCGGTAGCGGGTGCTGGGGCGTCGGCCTTGACGGTCTCGCTGCGCTTGAAGCTCGCGCTCTGGTAGCGCTCCTCCAGCGTGGGCGTGCCGATCAGCAGCACGCCCACGGCCAGCGCAGCCAGCGCCAGGCCACCGGCCTTGCGCAGGGGCGGTTCGGCGCCGAGGTCCTTCCTGGCGACGATGCGTTCGATCTGCTCGGCACCCCAGAACATGAAGAGGGCCACCAGCACGATGACCAGCACCACGCTGGGCGCCGGGACGCCGAAGACCTGGTCCAGCGTGAGCCGGCCGAGGTAGCCGGCGTTGTTGTACCAGCCGTCGAAGAGCTGCTCGGTCTCGCCGAAGAGGAAGGCGCCGACGAAGCCGCCGGCCATGAACCACATGCCGTCGATGCGGCCGGTCGAGGCAGAGGCCAGCGAGGTGGTGGGGCAGAAGCCGCCGATGATGAAGCCCACGCCCATGATCAGCCCGCCCAGCACGCCCGAACTCAAGTAGGTGGGGTTGACCCAGACATGGCTGAAGTCCAGCAGGCCCAGGCCCACCGCGCCGAAGAGCAGCACGCTGGCCACCGCGATGGCGGTGAACATCACCTTGAGCACGGTGAGCTCGCGGAAGTAGAACTGCGCGGCCAGCTTGCGCGAATCGCCGAAGCCGGCCATCTCGAGCGTGAAGCCGAAGGCAAAGCCGATGAGGCCGAAGACGAGATAGGTCCACGGATGGGCCGCGCTGACCGCCTGCAGGGCGTCGAGGGGGAACAGGGGCGTAAGGGTCGGGAGGCTCATGATGCGATCCTTCCGTTCAGTTCCAGAGCTTGCGCACGAACCAGGCCAGGCCGTAGGCGCTGGCGAAGATCGACAGCATCACCAGCCAGGAGCCGGCCGAGAGCGTCGCCCCGCCCGAGAGCGCCTGGCCCGAGGTGCAGCCGCGCGCCATGCGGGCGCCGTAGAGGAAGATCACGCCGCCGATGAAGGCCATCAGCCAGCGGGTGGGTTCCGAGATGCGCGGGCCCTTGTTGGTCACCAGGGCCAGCCGCCCGTGCCGCCAGCCCGAGGCAAAGCCGCCCAGCAGCGCGCCGACGAAGACCGGCACGATCCAGTCGTCCAGCGGGTTCTTGTCGCCACCGGCCATCTTGAGCAGATAGGGCGTCTGGTCGACATGCCCGGGCGCGACCAGGTCGACCAGCAGGGCGTCGATGCGGCTGGTGGCGCCCGAGGAGCCCAGGCCGTTGCCGGTGAGCAGGAAGGCCAGGAAGAGCACCATGCCCAGGATGGTGCCGGCCAGGTAGGGGTTGAGGTAGGGCCGGGGGGCGCGCTCGGGTGCGGCCTGAACCGGGCTGCTCGCGGGGATGCGGGACTCGCTCATGGTGAGGATCTCCTCGGAGTTGCGTCGGGATGGGGTGGCGGTGTCGGCAGGCGAGTACGTCCGCTCAGGGCGCTGTGACGGGTGGGTGGTCCTCGACCTCCTCCACGCCGGTGACCATGGCGCGTATGCCTTCCAGCGGCGTGGGGCCGGTGGTGGTCAGGTAGACATGGCCGACGATGAAGGTGGCGAAGAACCAGGCCGCCAGGGCGTGGATGGGCGCCAGCACCGGCAGGCCACCGGCCAGGGCCGCGAGGTCGGGCCGCAGCTGCAGGCCCCAGATCAGCGCACCGGTGATGATCTGCAGCGGCAGCAGCACGTTGAGGATGCCGAAGTAGGTGAGCTTCTGGATGGGGTTCATGCGATCGTCCGGCCGCTTCTCGAAGGGATGGGGTTCACCCTTGAAGATGCCCACGGTGTAGTACAGGGCCTGGCGCATCGAGTCGTGGATGAAGCCTTGCGGCCTGGGCAGGTACTCGCGCAGGCGCTGCGTGGCCAGGTGGTAGAAGAGCGAGAGCGCGGCGTTGATGACGAGGATGGCCGCCACCAGGTTGTGCAGCGTCACCACGCCGGGGAAGCTGATCGCGGCGAACAGGTCGGGGCGGTGGATGACCAGGCCGGTGGTGAGCAGGATGAGCACGCTCAGGGCCTGCAGCCAGTGCCAGAAGCGGCGGTAGGCGTCGTACATCTGCACCGGGTGGGTGTGCAGCAGCTCGGCCGGGCGGCGCCGCCAGGCGAGGTAGCGCAGCAGGCCGTGGCCGCTCACGCCGGCCAGGGTGCCGAGGAAGGCGGCCAGGCCGACCAGGTCCACCCAGCCCACACGGCTGGCGCCGAAGAGGTAGAGGCCGTCTTTCGCCGGCGCGGGGCGGTAGTCCAGCACGCCGTCGGCGTCGCGCGTGATCTCGCCGCTGGCGCTGACATTGGCGCTGTTCACCAGGCGTGGCAGCACCGGGGCGAAGCCGGCCAGCGTCATGCCCTGGTTGATGCGTGCATCCTTGACGTGGCAGGCCTTGCAGTTGTTGAGTGCATGGGCTCCCTTGGTCACGCCGTGATTGATGGCATAGGGCTGCACCTGGCCGTCCATGCGCGGGTTCTTCAGGCCCAGGGCCTGGAGCCTGGCCTGGACCGCGGCCTGCTTGGCCGGGCTGTCGACGCGCAGTTCGCGGGTGTCGAGCACGGTGTTGTGGTCGGCGTCGAAGGCGGCCAGGATGGCGGGGTCGTAGCTCATGCCTTCGCTGGGCCCGCCCTCGCGCAGCGGCTGGCCGAAGAAGGCGGTCTGCAGATCGACCAGGCGCACCGGCCGGGTGTGGCCGGCCGCATCGTCATGCACCCAGTAGAAGCTGGTGACGAGGTTGTAGGGCGCCAGCGCCGCCCCGGCGAGCCGGCTGCGCTCGCCCAGGTTCTGGCGCGCCAGCAGCACCGGGTCGAAGCCGGTGACCAGGGCACGCGCGTCGCCCGGCGTGCCCTGCACGCCGCGGCAGTTCTTCAGCGGCTCGCCCTGGGGCGTGAGCACGGTCCAGTCGTAGGCCTGGATGGCCGGCGCGTGCTGCTGGGGGATGTGGCAGGCCTCGCAGGCCAGCGTGGCCATGTGGGTGTCCACATAGGGCAGCCAGGCGGCGTGGCTGATGGCGGCGTCGTGGCAGTTCTCGCAGCGCCGCATGTCGGAGGTGAGGGCAGCGTCGCCGCGGCTGCGCGCGCCCGGGCCGCGGGCCAGGTCGTGGTCGGGCTTTTGCAGGTACTGGGCGATGTCCAGGGTGCGCGGGTCGTGGCGCAGATGGGCCGGGCGGTTGGCGCCCAGGTCGCCGCGCGCATGGGCCGGGTTGTTGAGGGCGTGGTGGCAGTCGGTGCACTGCAGCTGGCGCTCGGCATGGATGTCCCAGGAGCGGTTCAGGCCCTCCTTGCCGGCCAGGTTGACGCCCGAGAGCTTGATGCGCTGGCCCGAGACCACCTGGCCGGTGGTGGCGGTCTGCGGCTGGTCGAGGTCGCAGGCGCTGACCTGGATGGGTGTGCTGCCGCCCGGGTGCGCCTCGCCGTGGCAGGCGGCGCAGTTGGCATTGGTGGGGTCCTGCAGGGCGAGCTTGCGGCTGTCGAGCTGTCCGTCGGCGTTGAAGGCCGCGCGGTTCCAGGTGTAGCGGCCGGAACCCGCGGCGGCCGCTTCGACGATGCCCAGGCCGGAGAGCGTGGCGGTGCCGGCCTCGCCGAATTGCCCGGCCTGGATGGCAGCCGTGCGTGCCCTCAGATTGGGCCGCTCGATGTGGCAGAGGAAGCAGTCCATCTCCAGCGTGCCCGAACGCGCCCAGTCCCAGGCGGTGGCGCGGCCGTCGGCGCCCAGCAGGGCGGCTTCGGGGTTGGCGGCGTCGGGCGCCAGGCTGGCCAGGGGCTGGCCGCTGCGCGCGGTGGCGGCCGGGCCGCCACCGACGACCCGGGCGCCGTTGGCCATCAGCCAGCCCGCGGTGGACAGGTCGAGCTGGCTGTCGCCCACCTGGCTGAGGTAGCGGTAGCGCAAGGGGTCCCAGCGGCCGAACAGGCCGCTGCTGGCCGATCCGCCGGACAAGCCGCTGCTGGCCGATCCGCCGGACAGGCCGCTGCTGGCGTCTGTGTTGCCCTTGCTGCCCTTCGCACCGTAACCCTTCAGCCCGAGGTCGGCATGAAAGGCGTGTTCGGCGATATAGGCGGCGTCATGGCACTGGCCGCAGGTCTTGAGGGTCGAGACCGCGGCGCTGCTCTGCAGGACATTGCGGCCCTGGGCATCCAGCAGGGTGATGCTGGGGTGCAGGGGCCTGAGGCCTGCTTGGGCGGCGCTGGCCGCGCTGCCTGCGGCCGCCGGGGCGAGCGGCGCAGCAGCCAGTCCGGCCGCATCGGCCGACGCGACCAGGCTGGCCAGCAGGATGGTGATCAGGACGCTGCTGCCCAGCAGGGCCGTCAGCCCGGCGCGGCGGGTGCGGCCACGGGCACGCTGCGTGTGGATGTGGTTCGTGCTCATCACAGCTTCCTTCCGCCCCACTGCATCGGGTCGCCGGGGTAGCCCAGGGCCTTCCAGTCCAGGCGGGGTGGCTTGGTGCCGTCCTTGCCGGCGTCGGCGGCGTTGTGGCAGTCGTCGCAGTGCAGGGCAGCTTCGGGGCCCTGCACCATGTGGGTGGTGGGCCAGTACATGACGGTCTCGGCGAAGCCGTGCTGGCCGCTGTACTTGAGGCCGGTGATGGGCTCGGCCAGGGTGAAGGCGCTGTTCCAGTCGAAGGTGGTCCAGTAGCCGCCCTTGCCGCCGGTGACGGGCTGCAGCAGGTAGCCGTTCACCAGGTCGTAGGGCTGCTTGGCGGTGTGCACCTTGAAGGGGAAGATGCGCGCCTTGGCGTCCTTGATCGAGCCGGCCGGTTTGTTGATGGTGGTGACGCCGGCCTTGGCGATGGGGTCGCCGAGCAGGTAGCGGTAGTCGTTGCTGCCGTTGAACCAGAGGTAGGTGGGCGCGAAGTTCTGCTGGTACTGGAACTCGCCCTTGATCTTGAGGTAGGTGTAGTGGTCGTCCTGGCGGCCGGCCTGTTCACCCTGAGCGCCGGCCTTGGACCAGTCCCAGGTGATCTTGGTCGGCTCCTCGCGCGCCATGGCCGGGATGTGGCAGGTCTGGCAGGCCACGGCGGACAGGTGTCGCGTGATGCGCTCGTCGGCGTGCACCTGGCCCTGGTGGCATTGCTCGCAGCTCGCCTGCTCCTCGGGCTTGATGGTGATGTTGTCGGCCAGCAGGCGGCCCAGGATCTGGTGCTTCTTGGTCGTGTGGCAGTCGCTGCACTGCAGCTTGAGCTTGCCGCCCATGTGCACGTCCAGGGCCTTGTCCGGGAAATACAGGCTCTCGTCCAGGTCGCCGTGTTTCACGCCATTGCCGCCGCCGCCGTCGAAGTGGCACTTGCCGCAGTTCTCGCGCGTGGTGGCGCGCACGCTGCGCGCCGCGGCCAGCAGGTCCACGGCGGGGCCGGGGTTGCCGTAGAGCGCCTTGCTGTAGCCGCTCGGCTCGGCATGGCAGGCCAGGCAGTCGACGTTTTCCTCCTTGGCCTGCTGCACCTTGCGGCCTTCCTCCCAGCCGTAGCCCACGTGGCAGCTCATGCACTTGTTCACGTTGCCCTGGGTGCCGATGCAGAAGTTGTTGATCTGGTTGATCTTGCCCACCGTGGCGGGCTGCTTGCGCCAACCCACCGCCACCGGCTTGCTTTCCCAGGTCCAGTGGCTGGTCTGCATCACGTCCCTGGCGGCGTCAGGGTGGCAGACCAGGCAGGCCTGGGTGACCTCCTGGCCGGTCTTGAACGGGCCCTTCACGATGTCGCGGTGGTCCACATGCACCGCCTTCACCGGCAGGGCCGCGGCCGGGTCGATGTGCGGCGAGCGTGCCGGCTGGCGCAGCACGGCGTATGGCACGGCGATCAGCAGGGCCATCAGGGCCAGACCGACGGTCCAGCGAGGGAAACGGGGCTTCATATCTGTGCTCCCACAGCAGCGGGTCTGGCGTTCTTGATACCCATGTAGGTATGTTTCGGCCGAAACCGCTGCCCTGCCTTGCGCTGCATCAACCCTGGCGCGACTTGTGGTCATCACCGCTTACACCTTGCCCACCCAGACCGGGGTGCAGCCGGCCGATATAGACCGGGGGCGAATCTGACAATCAAAACGCCCCCCAACGGAGCGACCTGAGCATGACCCGACCCACTTCCACATTCCATGACCCACAAGGTCGGGCTGGCCGTCTTGGCCTGGCATCTGGCCTGGGATCTGGCCTGGCGTCTGGCCTGGCGTCTGGCCTAGTTCTGGCGCTGGTCCTAGCCGTCTCGGCCTGTGGTGGGGGTGGCGGTGGCGCAGACGCCCCGGCGTCGAACGGCAGCTCGACCACGCTGAAGGCCCTGGGCCTGCCCGCAGCGGTCGAGCAGGCGCTGGCCAGCAGCAGCGGCGACGCCGGCGCCAGCACGCAGGCCGAACTCAACAGCGCGGCGCAGACCCTGCTGAACGCCCAGCGCAGTGGCTACGGCGTGCTCAAGGCCGCACTCTTCGGCCTGAACGCCGCGGACGGCAGCGCCAATGCAAGCAGCCTGACGGCGCTGAACTGGGACCCGAGCCACGACTCCTCGTCGTTCACCGTGCTCGACCGGGTGGGGAGCCAGCCCATCCTGACCAGCAACTGGAGCTACAAGGCCGGCAGCGCGGGCTCCGCTGTCGCGACCCTGGCCGTGGCCGGCGTCCACGCCGCCACCGAGGGGCGTTATGCCGCCTTCGGCGGCAACGCGCTGGGTGTGCCGGGCAACGCGGCCATGGACCAGTTCATGCGCAACACGGTGGCCTGGCTGACGCGGGGGCGCAGCGTCAGCGCGGCTGCCGGCACGCCGGCCGGCCCGCTCAAGATCGTCACCGCCCATCTGCCTGGCAGCGAGACCTACTGGTTCCCGCACGAGGCCAAGGTGCGCAGCTGGTTTGCCGCCAGCTACCCCGGCGTGTCGATCAACGGCGTGGCTACCTCCCAGGCCGCGGCACAGGCCGACAACCTTTGCGACGGCGCAGCCAAGCTGGCCGCCTGCCTGTTACCCGGCGCCGACCTGCTGGTCATCGGCCGCGAACTGGGCCCGCTGGCCACGGCGGCGGACGGCGCCGCCATCGCCCAGGTGGTGAAGGACGCCCAGACGCGCGGCGTCGCCGTCCTGTACCTGCACCACTACCGCGACAGCAACGAGCTGTCCGCCGCGCTGCTGGACTACTTCGGCCTGGCCGCCCAGGTGAACAACAACTACTGGGACGAATACGGCCTGAAGGACTGGAGCCCCGCGAGCAGCCTGCCCGCCATGCCCGGCGGACTGGACGCCATCCAGGACCTGCTCAACCGGCTGGACCATGTCGGCTTCACCAGCACGTGGAGCGGCTGCAGCAGCGGCTCGGCCGGGCGTGTGTCGTGCGCGGGTGATGCCACCTATGTGGCGCAGTTCGACCAGCCGGCCAACACCATCCGCAACGCGCTGCGCAGCCTGGATGCCAGCAGCACGGCCATCTTCAGCCGCCCGGGCTATCTGCTGGAAAAGCTGCTCGTGCTGCTGGGCGACCGCTACCGCCAGGCCGTGAGCTACCCCTTGAGCAAGACGACCAGTGGCGGCCTGGCCTGGTACCGCGCGTATTTCTCGGACATGGCGGCCTACCTGCACCGCCCCAGCACGGCGGTGGCGAAAAACCTCGGCAACTTTGCGGACCCCATCCCGGCCGACACGCCGGCGCTGAACGGCCGCAGCGTCAGCGTGGCCGTGCCCGCCGCCGGCACGCGCGACCACATGACCGGCCTGTACGTCATGCCCGGGCGGCGCATCACCCTCACGCGCACGGACACCGAGGCAGGCAGCAGCGCCGTCGTGGTGCGCTACGGCATCAACATGCTGCGCGACAGCACCTGGGTGTTCGACGAACCCGCCGGCCTGGACCGCCCGACCCGACTGGCCTCGCCCCGCCCGGCGCTGGCCCCGGGCCAGAGCGTCAGCCTGGTCAGCCCCTACGGCGGGCCGCTCTTCCTGTTCGTCGACGCGCCTACCGCCGCTGCAGGCGCCGGCCAGCCGGCCACCACGCCCCCCTCTAGCATCACCGTGCAGGTGGACGGCGTCACCACCCACCCCGTGCTGCGCGACGCTACCGATGCCGCCCAGGTCGCCACCTTCAAGGCCGAACTGGCCAGCACACCTACGCGCTGGGTCGGCATGACGTCCGACACCCTGGTGTTGCACTCCACCCTGGCGCACTTCAAGCAGAGCCTGGCCGCGCACGGCGGCGATGTCGCCAAGCTCGCGGCCCGCACCTGGACCTACACCATCCAGGACACCTATGAACTCGCCGGCTTCAATGCCAGCTCGGGCCGGCTGGCGCTGGCGCCCGAGGTGCTGGCCGTGTGCCGCGCCCGCGGCTGGGACTGCACCGGCCCGCAGCACCGCCGTGACACGGTGCAGCACGTCATCAGCGACGTGCACGCCACCTGCGGCGCCGGCTGCTCCGGCAACCCCTACGACCAGGACTGGGCCTTCGAACCCCTGGGCTGGGGCGAAACCCACGAGATCGGCCACAACCTGCAGCGCACGCGCCTGAACGTGTATGGCGGCCAGTCCGGCGAGGTCTCCAACAACGTCTTCCCCATGCACAAGCGCATGCGCTACAACGCCAGCGCCGAGGGCCAGATGAACCCCCTGATCGACCGCGCCGGCACCGCCAAGGCCATCTTCACCACCCTGCAGACGGCCCAGGCCAGCGCCGACCCCACCACGACCGCCTACAACGCGATCTGGGCCGACCCGGCCTACGCCGCCAACAACTCCGCCCGCGTCCTGTTCTACCGCCAGCTGGTGGAATTCGCCCGCCACTACAACGCCGCCACCCTGGGCGACGGCTGGCCGCTCATCACCTTGCTCTACCTGCACGACCGCAACCTCGAAGCTGCCGGCAAGACCCCCTGGACCCCCACCCTGGCCACCAGCCTGGGCCTGGGCACCTACGCCGCCTACCCGAGCAGCATGACCGGCAACGATTTCCTGCTCATCACCACCTCCAGCCTCATCGGGCGGGATATGCGGGGGGTGTTTGATCTGTGGGGCGTGACGTATTCAGGGGCGGCGGCGGCGCAGGTGGCGGCATACTCGTTGCCGGCTGCGGAGAAGGTGATGTTTCCGATGGCGCAGGTGAGTCAGGCGACGGGGAACGTTGGGGCGCCGGTTGGTTTGGGGCCGGCGGCAACGTATCCGGTGGGGTATTGATGGCCTACGGAATGGCAGCGGGCGACCCATAGAGCCATGCGGAGCCTACGATTTGGAGCTTCAAAGCAGTTGTCGCGAATGTGTCGATTTTGCTCACGTTCTGAACGCAACGTAGTTCTCAGAGCGCAGATTCCCGAGCAGCTTCGAGCTCATCGCGAAATCGACCCAGGTAAGCCCGGAGCACATGGTCCTGTTGATCGAAGCACTGCTTCAATATATCGAGATAGTTGTTCTGCTCCCTGAATCCGTATGGTTCGATGAGGTGCGCACGCATCACCCTAGCCAACGGCGCTAGGTGTGCATGTAGCTCCAGATCTCGCAGGGTGGTGAGCACCACACAAAGCAACTCGTCCTTTAGTCGGCGTGGCACGCGCGGCGACATCAGGACGACTTGAATGACACGGCCGATGGCTTCCGCGCTTTCGAAGGAAATGTAAATGTGATTGCCTTCGAGTTGGTCGGGATGCAGCACCTCACCAGGCCTTGTAAGAGCCTCGGCATCGCTCACCCACACGGTAGTAGCGTCGACGACTTCATATAACAGGTACGCCAATGGTGTTGGAAACTCATGGTTTTCGTCCTCCGGCCGCAAATCGCGTGCGCGGTCGACTAGGCGGCTGGCGAAGTGAGGCATGTAGTGGAGCCACAAGTGGTCGGATATTCGTTGATGGAGGCCCTCAAGCACCATGATCCTGAAGAACCGGATGCCGGCATAGACTGGGTCGTTGTGCTTTCCTACATCCTGGAAGGTCAGCAGGCGCCCATTGAGTTTCTTCTTGAGAACTTCATCCGCATCGATACGTGCGAGGACCGCCTCGCCAACAGATCGGTAAACCCCGAGGCGGGCAGCCACATCAACATCAACAAAGTAGAAACTCAAGAGGCGGTTCTCATCAGGCAGCGCTAGGCGGTGCCCGCCATTGCCGAAGTTGTCGTTGTTCTTGATCTCGCTGTAGAGGACGCTGGCCTCATTGGCCAACAGTGCGTCGAAGAACTCGTCTTGAAAACGTTCCTCAAGGCGCGTTACGCGCTTCATGACCGACATGCACAGGTACGGTCGAGTGATGGCGAGGTGTCCAACTAATTGGCGGGATGACAGTAACCTTTTCACGACGCTGGCAGCGCGGCGCTGCACCCGCTGGGAAGGGCCAATCAAGTCGGCAAGCCATTCCCGGAAGCTGAACCATCTGCGGAATGCCCAGTTCGTCGGCGCGCCCGCTCCGAGCGTCATGGACCCGTCATCTTGGAATATGACTTGGAAGCCAGGACGCGGTGGGCGGATGGCGTTGGCCAAGAGGCTGCGCACGCTCTTTGACGCCGCCAAGTCCAGAGCCGATTCGAGATGACGTTGAAGCAAGTCGGCGAGTTCATCGTGTTTCCCGGCGTGCAAGAGCGACGTGGCTAGTTCATCGAAGAGTCCGAGGTTCCACTGCGTCAGCCTCGTCCTGCGCGACCGAAAGTAGATAAATGCAGCGAGTAGCAAGAACAGCAGGTACTGGGTGGCACTCTTGTCGAAGCCCCACAACCAGGGTCCAAAGTTAGGGAGCCCAAGTGCGGTGAGTATGGGTTCGAAGAAAAAGCCATGTATGGTGAGCAACGTGGCCCAGATGACCAGCCAGTCAAACCAGCTCAGGCTCAACCGAAAGCTGAGCCTGGCAGTGCTTGGCACGACCGCCCACACCGCAGCAATCAAGCCCAGCATTGTGAGTAGTGCGCTAGTGTCGATGCCTGCAGGGTTCATAAGGTGACCAGTTTGGCAATAGCAGAAAGAGTCGGGCCCCTGCTGAAGAAGTTGTGGCGAGTACGGAGCACAACGAGGGCTTCAATGCTGCGGTAAGCAAAAGGCGCCACCCGAAAGCAGCCGCCGACCACAGGCTATTTCTGGCCGAGGATAACCGCCAGATAATATATTTGCATCCTTTGCAAAGTCGTTTTGCAGCTAGTGGTTCTGACAAATGCCTGTCGCCAAGAAACCCGGATGGTGATCAGTAGTGATAGCGCAACTGCGCCAGCAGCAATGCACCGTCCTCAACCCGATACACCATCCGATGTTCATCTGTAATTCTGCGTGACCAGAATCCGGCCAATGCATGTTTCAACGGTTCTGGCTTGCCGACACCGGTGAACGGCTCCCGCTGAGTTTCCTTGATGAGCTTGTTGATCCGTTCGACCATGCGCCTGTCCTGCTTTTGCCAGTAGAGGTAATCCTCCCAGGCTTCGTCCGCGAAGATCAGTTTCACGGCAGCAGTTCCCGTTCGGTTCCCTGGCCGGCATTGAGTTGGGTGGTGGCGGAGAGCAGGCGGCTGGCATTGGCCGGGTTGCGCAGCAGGTAGGCGGTTTCTTCGAGCGCCTGGAAATCTTCCAGCGAAAGCATCACGACCGACTGCGCGCCGTTGCGGGTGATGATCAAGGCCTCATGGTCGTTGCACACTCGGTCCATGGTGCTGGCCAGATTGGCGCGGGCGGCAGAGTAGGTGATGGCGTCCAAGGCATAGCTCCTTTGGTTGTACGTAAAATTGTACGCCGATGGTGTTCTGGCCATGAGTGCAAGGCGTGGGCAGGCCTGTTCTTGCGCCCACCCAACCGGGGCATATGGCCGGATCAGGGCCTACTCGACATCCAGCTCCGGATACCGCCTGAACAAGCCTTGCTCATCAAACGCCGCCCGTCTCGGGCTTTGCAGATACGCCGCCACCCGCGGCAGTTCCCCAATCTGGCGGTGCAGCTTCACCACCAGCGGCGTGCCGGCCAGGGTGCGGGCGGTCGCGCGGGGGAAGGCGTAGTTCAGGCCTTCGATGAGCTGGAAGAGCGAGAGGTCGGCGTAGGTGAGCTTGCCGCCCACCAGGTGGCGGGTGCCGGCGGGGTTGCGGGCGAGGATGGCCTCGAACCACTGCAGGTATTTGGGCAGGCGGTGGCGGCAGAAATCGGTGGCGCGGCGCAGGGCCTCGGGTTGCTGGTCCTCGTAATACAGACTGGAGGCGATGGGGTGGTGGGTGTCGTGCGCCTCGCTCACCATGTCGGCGATGGTGAGCTGGATCTGCTGCGTCCAGGTCTGCAGCTGGGCATTGCGGCCGACCAGCCTGAGCGTGGGCGCCAGGAACTGCAGGATGAGCGAGGTCTGGGCGACGACGAAGTCGCCGTCCTTGAGGAAGGGCGGCGCAAAGGGCGGCTGCACCGCCTGGGGGTCGTTCAGCGCGCGCAGCAGCGCGGGCAGGCCGCGGCCCTTTTCCTCGGGCCCGCGGGCGATGTCCATGTAGGGCGTGCCGGTGGCTTCCAGCGCAAGGCGGACGAATTCGCCTCGGCCCTGGATGCCGGGCCAGTAGTGGAGTTCATAGGATGACATCGGGGCACTGTAGCCGGCGTCCGCAGGCCTGGCGCGCCGGCCAAGCCCGCTAGCCTCGGCTCACCACACCTCGAACAATCCCGCCGCCCCCATGCCCCCGCCCACACACATGGTGACGACCACGTGTTTCACCCCGCGGCGCCTGCCTTCGATCAGGGCGTGGCCGACCAGGCGGGCGCCGGTCATGCCGTAGGGGTGGCCGATGGAGATGCCGCCGCCGTTGACGTTGTAGCGATCCGGGGCTATGCCCAGTTGGTCGCGGCAGTACAGGGCCTGCACGGCGAAGGCCTCGTTGAGTTCCCATAAACCGATGTCGTCCACGCTCAGGCCGTGGCGGGCGAGCAGGCGCGGCACGGCGTAGATCGGGCCGATGCCCATCTCGTCGGGCGCGCAGCCGGCCACCGCCATGCCGCGGTACAGGCCCAGCGGGGCCAGGCCGCGGCGTTCGGCCAGGGCGCGGTCCATGAGCACGCAGGCGCTGGCGCCGTCGGCGAGCTGGCTGGCATTGCCGGCCGTGATGACGCCGCCCTCTAGCACCGGCTTCAGGCTCTGCAGGCCTTCGAGCGTGGTGTCGGGGCGGTTGCCTTCGTCACGGGACAGGGTGAGCTCGCGCAGGCTGACGGCCTGCGTCGCCTTGTCCACGCTGGCCACGCTGGCGGTGGTGGGCACGATTTCGGCGTCTAAGCGCCCGGCTGCCTGGGCCGCCGCGGTGCGCTGCTGCGACTCCAGGGCGTAACGGTCCTGCGCCTCGCGGGAGATGCCGTAGCGGCTGGCGACGTTCTCGGCCGTCTGCAGCATGGCCATGTAGACGTGCGGCGAGTTGGCGATGACCTTGGGGTCGATCTCGCGCCGCACCCATTCGCCGTACGCCTACTGCACGGCCGAGATGTTCTCGTGCCCGCCGGCGACAACGACATCCATGCCGTCCAACATGATCTGCTTGGCCGCGGTGGCGATCGCCATCAGGCCCGAGGCGCATTGGCGGTCCATGGTCTGCGCCGCCACGACCTGCGGCAGCCCGGCGGCGTGGGATGCATGGCGCGCCACGTTGCCGCCGGCCGTGCCTGCCCCCAGCACGGTGCCGATCACCACGTCCTCGATCTCGGCCGGGTCCACGCCCGCGCGCTGCACCGCATGGCGGATGGCATGGCCCAGCAGCGTGGGCGACTTGGTGTGGTTGAACAGCCCCTTGTAGGCCCGCCCGATGGGCGTGCGCGCGGTGGAGACGATGACGGCTTCGCGGTGGTGGGAGGTGAGGACGGTGCTCATGGGGTGATCCTGTGGGGTCCGGTGCAGATGCGATGACGAGACGATGTGCGGCGGTGGCAGTGGCGGGGCATGGAGCGCGGATATCTCAAGCCTTGCGCCACCCCGCCAGCGGCCGCCCGGCTGCCACCAGCTCGCCAAGCAGGCCGGCCGGCGTCCAGTAGCCATGGGCGTTGCCACGGGTGGCGGCGTGGTGGGCCAGGCGCTCGGCGAGGGTGGCCAGGCCGATCTGGTCGGCCAGCCACATGGGCCCGCCGCGGAAGTCCGGAAAACCGTAGCCGGCCGTCCAGACGATGTCGATGTCGCCCGGGCGGTAGGCGATGCCTTCTTCCAGGATCTTGAGCCCTTCGTTGATGAGGGGGTAGAGCAGCCGCTCGGTGATTTCCTGCGCGCTGATGTTGGCCGCGGCGCGGCGGGGGATGCCGTGCTGCGCTGCCAGATCGGCCGCCAGGGCGGTCAGGGCCGGGTCGCCCACGGGTGTGCGGCCCTCGTAACGGTAGTAGCCGGCGCCGGTCTTCTGGCCATGGCGGCCCTGGGCAAAGAGGGCCTGCACCAGGGCGCGGTAGCTCGGGTCGGCGGGCAGGCCGCCGGACTTGCCCAGCTCGATGACTGTCTTGGCGCCCACGTCCACCCCCGCCAGGTCGAGCATGCGGCAAGGGCCCATGGCCAATCCGAGGGCCTCGACCGCGCCGTCCACCTGGGCCGGCTCGGCGCCTTCCATGATGAGGAACTCGGCCTCGCGCAGATAAGCTTCGAGCATGCGGTTGCCGATGAAGCCGAAGCACACGCCCGAGACCACCGCCACCTTGCCGATCTGGCCGGCCAGCTTCATCACTGTGGCCAGCACGTCCGGCGCGGTGGCGGCACCGCGCACCACCTCCAGCAGGCGCATCACGTTGGCGGGGCTGAAGAAGTGCATGCCGACGACATCCGCGGCGCGGCCGCCGGTGGCACGGGCCAGCAGGTCCACGTCCAGGGTCGAGGTGTTGGTGGCGAGGATGGCGCCCGGCTTGGCGACGGCGCCCAACCTGGCCATCACGGACTGCTTGAGCGCCAGGTCCTCGAACACCGCCTCGATGACGAGATCGCAGTCGGCCAGGGCGGCGTAGTCGAGCGCGCCGCTCAGCAGGCCCATGCGTTCGTCGACCTGGGCCGGTTTCAGCCGGCCCTTGGCGGCGCTGGCCTCGTAGTTCCTGCGCACCAGGCCCAGGCCGCGGTCCAGCGCTGCCTGTGTCACCTCCACCAGCACGGTAGGGATGCCGGCGTTGGCGAAGTTCATGGCGATGCCGCCGCCCATGGTTCCGGCGCCGACGATGCCGACCTTGCGGATGGGGCGCAGCGGCGTGTCGCGCGCCAGGCCGGGGATCTTGGCCGCCTCGCGCTCGGCGAAGAAAAGGTGGCGCAGCGCCTTGGACGACGGGCTGTGCACCAGGGCCATGAACTCGGCCGCCTCGACGGCTTCACCGTCGGCGAACGGCAGCTCCACCGCCGCACGCACGCTGCGCACGATGGCGGCCAGCTGGGGCCAGCCGGGTTTCTTCGCCGCGGCGGCCTCGGCGGCTTCCAGCACACCGGCCGGCACGGGCGGGGCGGTGAGGGCGCTCGCACGTCGCGGCGGCGTGCCGGCGGCCACCAGGGCCTGGGCGGCGGCGATGCCGATGGCGCGTGGTTCACCTTCGGCCAGCGCGTCGACCAGGCCGGCCTGCAGTGCCTTGGCAGCCGGCACCATGCGGCCGCTGGAGATCATGTCCAGCGCCAGTTCAGCGCCCACCAGGCGCGGCAGGCGCTGGGTGCCCAGCGAGCCGGGTATGAGGCCGATCTTCACCTCGGGCAGGCCCAGCCGGGTGGCCGGCTGGGCGACGCGGTGGTGGCAGGCCAGGGCCAGCTCCAGCCCGCCGCCCAGCACCGTGCCGTGCAGGGCGCCGACGACCGGGCGCTGCTGCGCCTCCAGCCGGGCGAGAAAACGGTTGTAGGGCGCGGCGGAAAAGGCCGGGTCCTCGAAGGCCGCGATGTCGCCGCCGGCCACCCAGGTGCGCCCGGCGCAGGTCAGCACCAGGGCGTCCAGATCGGTGGCGGCCTCGAACTGCGCCAGGGCGTCGATCAGGCCGACGGTGACCGGCGCCGAGATGGCGTTGACCGGCGGGTTGTTGATGTTGATGAGGCCGATGCGGCCTTCGCGCTGGAAGTCGACGATGGGGGCGGCTGAGGTCTTGGTCATGGGCGCTGGAGGTGGTCAACAGGGAATACAGGCACGGCAGTCAGGCTGCGAGACCACGATCTTGTGCCTGGCCCGGGCCCGCAGGGTGTAGCGCAAGTGACGCCCGCGCTGCGCCGCGCCTATGCTCACGCCTGTGTCCAGCCCAGCCCTTGCCCCTCTGCAGCCGTTCGGCGATCCGCCGGACATCGAGCCGGCCATCCAGCCGGACAGGGCGCCGGCCCCTCCGCTGGTCTTGGCGCCGATCCCCGTGCTGTATCAGGACGAGCATCTGGTGGTCATCAACAAGCCGCCCGGCCTGCTGGTGCACCGCAGCTCGCTGGACGCCCACGAGACCCTCAATGCCCTCGAGCTGCTGCAGGCCCAGCTGGGCCTGCCCCTGTGGACGGTGCACCGGCTGGACAAGGCGACCTCGGGCCTGCTGCTGTTTGCGCGCACGCTGGCGGCAGCGCGCGCACTGGGCGCAGCGTTCGAAGCCGGGCGCATCCACAAGCGTTACCTCGCCCTGGTGCGCGGCTGGCCGGCGGCCGAGGCGGGCGAGATCGACCACCCGCTGGCACGTGACCCCGAGCGGCCCTCGACCGGTCAGCCGCTGCTGCCCGCGCTCACTCGCTGGCGGCGCCTGCAGTGTGTCGAGTGGCCCTTTGGTGACGGCCGTCATGCCAGCAGCCGTTATGCGTTGGTCGAGGTGGAGCCGGCGAGCGGGCGGCGGCACCAGATCCGCCGCCACTTCAAGCACATCGCCCATCCGCTGGTCGGCGACAGCACACATGGCAAGGGCACGCACAACCGCGCGGTGGCGGCCTGGCTGGGTGTGGCGCGGCTGTGGCTGCATGCCAGCCGGCTGGAACTGCCGACGCTGGACGGCGGCGGCGACGTCCGGCTCGGCCCGCTGGTGCTGCACTGCGCGCCCGGCGCGGAATGGCAACGCTTGGGTGTCAGCCTGGACGCCGTTACTGCGCTCAAGGGGTTTGCGGGCCCCAGCGGGTGAACCGAACCGCCGCCACGCTGGCCAGGCCGTAGGCCAGCATGGCCGCGGCCGACAGGGTGAACCAGGCGGACGAGGGCAGCGACGCCGCGGGCGAAGGCGTCGTATTCGTCGTTGCAGTCGACAACATCAGCCAGCCGCCGCCCGCCACCAGCAGCAGGCGCAGCGTTCCAGCCAGCACCGGGCCGAGCATGCGCCCCGCGCCCTGGGAAGAAAAATACAGCGTCAGGCCCAGGCCGAAGAAGGGGAAGGCCGGCCCGGCGATGCGCAGATAGGCCTGGGCATGGCTCAGCACCGACGCGTCGTGGCTGAACAGCGTCGCCCAGAGCTGCGGCCACAGCGCCACCAGCGCGCCGATCAGGCCGAGGTTGACGGCGGTGGCGCCAGCGGCCGTCCACGCCACCTGGCGTGCGCGCGGCACCCGTCCGGCGCCGATCGCCATGCCCACCATGGGCAGCGAGGCCACGCCGATGCCAAAGGAGATCGGCACCAGCAGGAACTCCAGCCGTTGGCCGATGGCGTAACCGGCCAGCGGCACGGCGCCCAGCCGGGCGATGAAGCCGGTGAAGATCACCACCGTCAACACCGACTGCAGCGGCGAGAGCATGGAGATGGCGCCGACGGTGAGGATGTCATTGAACATCGCGTGCTGCAGCGCAAGGCGGCGCGGCAGCCGGCCCAGGGATGAGCGCCCGCCCAGCAGCCAGGCCGCCAGCACCGCGCTGAGCGCGAGGTTGGCCACGATATAGGCCCAGGCCACGCCCGCCATGCCCAGCGACGGCAGCCAGTCGCCCAGGCCGAGGGCAAGCACGCCGCCCAGCACGATCTGCAGCAGGGCCGTCGCCAGGATGGCCAGCGCCGGCACCCGCATATTGCCGCTGCCGCGCAGCACCGAGGCCAGCGTATTGCCCAGCCAGACAAACAGGGCGCCAAAGAAGAGCACGCCCGAGTAGTCCACTGCCGCCTGCAGCACCGCACCGCGCCCGCCCAGTGCGGCGTAAATGGCCGGCCCCAGCAGCAGCATGAGCAGGGTGAACACGCCACCCAGCAGCGCGCCGATGAGCAGGGCGTGTTGCGCCAGGGCGCGTGCCCGCGCCAGGTTGCCCGCGCCCAGCGCCCGACTCACCGCCGACGACACGCCGCCGCTCATGGCGCCGGCCGAGAGCTGCTGCGCCAGCATCAGGAAGGGAAAGACCAGCGCCATGGCGGCCAGCGGTGTGGTGCCCAGGCGGCCGATGTAGATCGTCTCGGCGACGCTGACCAGCACCTGCATCACCATGGCCAGCACATTGGGCGCAGCCAGGCGCAGCAGGGTGGACAGGATGGGGCCTTGCTGCAGGCGCTGCACGCCGGCCAGGGCCGCTGGCGCCGGCCGGCTAGTGGGCGCAGCCAAGTCTCGGGCAGCGGCGGCGGACTCGGCCTGGCGGTCGGCGCCCGGGGTCATGCGGATACGGCGGTCATGCCCCAGTGTCGTGGGCGATCACCGCAGCGCGCAGGGGTGAAGTCCGGGCTTGCCGCAGCCGGGCCGCGGGCTTAGGCGCCAGGCTGGACGGCTGTCCGTCTGCCTGGCCGCTTCAAGGGCGCTTGCCGCAGCGCCCGTGGGCGCACTCAGCGGATGCTGGTGATGACGCCGCCGGGTGAGCCGTCGGCATGGTTGAGGGCGATTTGCTCGCCGCTGCGCGACGCGGTGTAGCAGCGCTCCTGAGCGCCGCGGATGTTTTTCCAGGTGGTGCAATAACCGCTGTCGGACAGGCGCCAGGCACCGTCGAACTTCGAACTGCCCACCGTCAGCACGGCCGATCCGTCAGCGGCAAAGGCCAGGGTGAAGGCAGCCGAGGTCGCCGTCCTGCCTGCCAGGGTCTTGCCGACCCAGCCATCCTTGATGTCCTTGGCCGAGAGGGGCGCGGGGGCCGGGCTGGAGGCGGCGGCAGCGACCGCAACTGCGGCGGCGGGCGTTGCGGCTGCCGCAGCGGTGGTGGCCGGCGCCGCAACAAACCCTTCGGCCAGCGCTGTGCCACTGATGCCCAACGCCAGGATCGTGGCGGTCCAACGTCGAAATGCCTGCGTCATGTGTGTGTTCTCGCCCGTGCTTGCTTGCTGGATGCCTGAGGCAGACGGTGGTACGCCGGGCCGACGGACGAACAGAGGGTCGGTCGTTCGGGTCGGATCAGGTCGTGCGCCTCAGGATGTCTTAAGACATGCAGCAAGTATGGCGGCCGCTTGGTGCCGGACCGGCCCCCGCCTGCGGGGTGGCGCCACGCTGCAGAGCGGGCGTATGACGCACGCTTCAGTCGCCGGCGCGCCCGCGCAAGAGCTTGGGCGTGATCTCGACCGATTCGTCGCCAGTGCTGATGTAGACGCTGCCGTCCTGCACCGTCACCTGCCAGCGCATGCTGCGCGCGGCGAGCCGGGCCAGGGCCTGGCTTTGTTCGGCCGGGATCTGCCACACCGCTACCTTGCCCAGCCGGGCAAGCTTGCCCTCGATGCCGGCCCACCAGACCGGCGTGCTGCTGGCGTAGCTGTAGACACTCACCGCGTCGGCGCGCGAGCTGGCCTTGGCCAGGCGCTTGTCGTCTGGCTGGCCGAGCTCGATCCAGTGCAGGATCTGGCCGGTCAGGTCGGCGTGCCAGAGGTCGGGCTCGTCGACATCGGACAGGCCCTTGCCGAGTTCGAGCTGGCCGTTGAGGTCGTCGGCCGGCAGGTTGAGCGCCAGGGCGAGCAGCCGCATCATCATGCGTTCGTCGTTTTCGCTCGGGTGACGCGCGATGGTGACCGCGTGGTCGAGGTAGACGCCGCGGTCGATGTCGGCCAGCTGGATCTGGGCCTTGAAGATGGTGGCCTTGAGCGCCATGCCGTGGTTCTTTCTTGTGATGTGGAGGAGTGGCGGGGGCGAGGGAGCGGGTCGGGGCCGTTGGTTGGGCGCGGCCGAAGCCAAGCCGCGCACCCGACTCAGCGCCCCGAAGCGGCGCGCAGCGCCTGGGCGGTGAGCAGCACGACCATGTCCCCACCCGCGCTGGTGTCCAGCCACAGGGCTTCCAGGCGCGGGAAAGCCGCCTCGAAATGCACCCGCTCGTGGCCGATCTCGAGCACCAGCACACCGGTGGGTTCAAGCCGTTCAGCCACACCGGCGAGCAGGCGGCGGATGAAGTCCATGCCGTCCGGCCCGCCGGCCAGCGCCAGTTCGGGCTCGGCGCGGTATTCGGCCGGCAGCCGCTTCATCGAGCGGTTGTTCACATAGGGCGGGTTGCACAGGATGAGGTCGTAGCGCCCGGGCACCTTGTCCAGGCCGTCGCTCTCAATCAGGCGCACGCGCGAGCCCAGGTTGTGGCGCGCTACGTTGATGCGCGCCACTTCCAGCGCCGCGGCCGAGATGTCGGCGCCGTCCACCGCCAGGTCGGGGTAGGCCATGGCGGTGAGGATGGCCAGGCTGCCATTGCCGGTGCACAGGTCCAGCGCGCGGCGCGAGTCGTCGGTCAGCCAGGGGTCGATGCTGCCGTCGCTGAGCAGCTCGGCGATGAAGGAACGCGGCACGATGGCGCGTTCGTCGACGTAGAAGGGCACGCCCTGCAGCCAGGCCTCGCGGGTCAGGTAGGCGGCCGGCTTGCGGCTGCTGATGCGTTCGTCGATCACCTGGCGCACGCCGTCGGCGCGGAGTTCGGACACCGGCTCCTCGGCCACCTCCTCGAGGTTGTCGATGGGTTGGCCGAGCTTCCACAGCGTCAGCCAGGCCGCTTCGTCAAAGGCATTGCTGGTGCCGTGGCCGTAACACACATCGCTGCGGGCGAGGCGGTCGGCCATGGCTTCGATGAGGTCGATGATGCGCATGGGGGTGGTGCTGGGCCGGTGGCTCAGCCCAGCAGCGTGGCCAGGGTCTGGCGGTAGATACGGGCGAGCGGGCCGAGGTCGGCCACTGGCGTGTGTTCGTCGATCTTGTGGATGCTGGCGTTGAGCGGGCCGAATTCCACCACCTCGGCGCAGATCTGGGCGATGAAACGCCCGTCCGACGTCCCCCCGGTGGTGGACAGCTCGGTGCTGACACCGGTCTCGGCGGCGATGGCCGCGCTCATGGCGTCGACCAGCGGGCCGCGCCGGGTGAGAAAGGGCAGGCCGCCCAGGGTCCAGTCCAGCCGGTAATCCAGGCCGTGGCGGGTCAGCACCGCCTCGACGCGTGCGCGCAGCGCCTCGGGCGTGGACTCGGTGCTGTAGCGGAAGTTGAAGTCCAGCACCAGTTCACCCGGCACGACATTGGTGGCGCCGGTGCCGGCGTGCACGTTGGACACCTGCCAGCTGGTGGGCGGAAAGTGCTCGTTGCCTTCGTCCCAGCGCGTGGCGACCAGTTCGGCCAGCGCCGGTGCGAGGCGGTGGATGGGGTTGTCGGTCAGCTGCGGGTAGGCGATGTGGCCCTGCACACCCTTCACGGTGAGCTTGCCCGACAGCGAACCGCGGCGGCCGTTCTTGATCATGTCGCCCAGGCGTTCGACCGACGTCGGTTCACCGACGATGCAGGCATCGAGCCGTTCACCGCGCGCCTTCAGCCAGTCGCACACCTTCACGGTGCCGTCCACCGAGGGGCCTTCCTCGTCGCTGGTGATGAGCAGGGCGATGGCGCCGCGGCGGGCCTGGCCGGCGCCCAGCAGTTCCTCGACGGCCACCACCATGGCGGCGATGGACGACTTCATGTCGGCCGCACCGCGGCCGTAGAGCAGGCCGTCACGCAGCGTCGGCACGAAGGGGTCGCTGTGCCAGGCCGCGAGCGGGCCGGTGGGCACCACGTCGGTGTGGCCGGCGAAGACCACGGTGGGGCCAGGCTCGGGCAGGCGCTTGATGGCCCACAGATTGCTCACCACGGTCTCCGGCGCGCCACCGGCCGGGCCGAAGGGCAGGTGGTGACATTCGAACCCCAGCGGCGCGAGCCGCGCGGCGATGAGCTGCTGGCAACCGGCGTCCAGCGGCGTGGGTGAACGCCGCGCGATCAAGGTCTCCAGCAGATCCAGCGTGGCCAGGCCGGTGTCGTCGATGGGGCGGGCGGCGGAGTCATTCATGGCAGGACGGGGCGGGTTGGCTGCAGTCGCGCAGGGTGGTGGGCCCTGGACGGGCGGTCAAGGCAGGTCGGCCAGCCGATGCACGACGCGACGTTCGCGGCGGCAACAACGCTGGCGCGGCGCACAGGCCTGGACCCTGCTGCGTGCAAGCGCAGCGCAGGGTTGGCCGATGCAGTGTCAGGCTCAGTTGCCGTCCAGCGACAGCGAGCCCGGCGTGCGGGGCCGCTGCCGCTTGGGCTCGTTGGGCACCACGTCGAGCGTGATTTCGGTGAAGGAGGGGCCGGGTGCGGCCTCTTCCTCGGCGGCGTTGGCGGCACGTTTGGTCGGCGTCATGGCGTTCTGCAGCCGCCAGAGCAGGTTGGTGGGCGAATCGGCGTGCGAGAGTGCTTCTTCGCGGGTCACCAGGCCTTCGTCGATCATGCGCGCGAGGTCCTGCTCGAAGGTCTGCGAACCCTCGGCGAGCGAACGCTCCATGGCGTCCTTGACGCCGGGGAAGTTGCCTGCCTCGATCATCTCGGACACCAGCTGGGTGTTGAGCAGGATCTCAGTGGCCGGCAGCCGGCTGCCGCGCTTGGTGCGCAGCAGGCGCTGCGACACCACCGCGCGCAGCCCGGCCGAGAGGTCAGACAGCAGGGCCGGGCGTGACTCGGGCGAATAAAAGGACAGGATGCGCCCGAGCGCGTGGTAGCTGTTGTTGGCGTGCAGGGTCGAGAGCACCAGGTGGCCGGACAGCGCGTACGACAAGGCTGCGCTCATGGTCTCGCGGTCGCGGATCTCGCCGATGAGCAGGCAGTCCGGCGCCTGGCGCATGGCGTTCTTCAGGCCCAGGTTGAGCGACTGCACGTCGCGGCCGACCTCGCGCTGGTTGACCATCGAGCGCTTGTTGGTGAAGAGGAACTCGATCGGATCCTCGATGGTCAGGATGTGGCTGGCCTGGCTCTGGTTGCGATGGTCCAGCATGGCCGCCAGGGTGGTGCTCTTGCCAGTGCCGGTCGCGCCCACCAGCAGCACCAGGCCACGCTTGGCCATGGCGAGCTGGGGCAGGTTGGTCGGCAGGTTGAGCGTGGCGATCTGCGGAATCTCGGCCGGCACGAAGCGCAGCACCGCGGCCAGCGAGCCACGCTGCTTGAAGCCCGAGACCCGGAAGGTGCCCACGCCCGACAGGTGGATGCCGACGTTGAGCTCGCCGGTGTCCTCCAGCTCCTCGAGCTGCATGGGGGTGATCATCTCGGCCAGCAGCTGGCGCGGCTGGGTGGGCGTCAGCGGCTCCTGCGTGACATGCATCATCTGGCCGTTGATCTTGATCATCACCGGCATGTTGGCCGACAGGAAGACGTCGGACGCCTTCTTGTCCGCCATCAGGCGCAGGATGCGTTCGAGGTTCTTCGAGGAGGGCGGCAATGAGGACATGGCGTGCAGCAGCGGCGACTGCGGGTCGAGGTGGAATCGGGCGGGCCGGGCCCGAGGGTACGCCCGCGCGAGCGGCGCTGTGAACCAGCCGCCGCCGACGGGCGCGCAGTTGGTCGGTCGCCCGGGCCGCGATCCGCAGATGATCAGGCGCGCAGCAGCTCGTTGATGCTGGTCTTGGAGCGCGTCTGCGCGTCCACGCGCTTGACGATGATGGCGGCGTACATGCTGTAGTCCTGGCCGGCGGCGGTCTTCTTGGGCAGGTTGCCGCTCACCACCACGCTGCCGCTGGGCACGCGGCCGTACGTGATCTCGCCAGTCTCGCGGTTGAACAGCGGCGTGCTCTGGCCGATGTACACGCCCATGCCCAGCACCGAGTTCTCCTCGACGATCACGCCCTCGACCACCTCGGAACGTGCGCCGATGAAGCAGTTGTCCTCGATCACGGTCGGGTTGGCCTGCAGCGGCTCCAGCACGCCGCCGATGCCCACGCCGCCCGACAGGTGCACGTTCTTGCCGATCTGGGCGCAGCTGCCCACGGTGGCCCAGGTGTCGACCATGGTGGCTTCGTCCACGTAGGCGCCGATGTTGACGTAGCTCGGCATCAGCACCACGTTCTTCGCGATGTAGCTGCCGCGGCGGGCGACGGCAGGCGGCACCACTCGGATGCCGGTGGCGCGCATGGCCTCGTCGCTCACATGGGCGAACTTGGTCTCGACCTTGTCGTAAAAGCTCAGGTCACCCGCGCGCACCACCGCGTTGTCGGTGAGGCGAAAGCTCAGCAGCACCGCCTTTTTCACCCACTGGTTGACGGTCCACTGGCCCACGCCCTGGCGCTCGGCCACACGAATGCGCCCGGCGTTGAGCTCGCCGATGACATGTTCGACCGCCTGGGCCACTTCGGCCGAGCTGCCGGGCTTGATCTCGGCGCGGGCTTCCCAGGCGTTGTCGATGAGGGTCTGGAGTTGCTGGTTGGACATGTGGAGTCTCTGAAGGGCTGCAGTGGAAATGAAGGAAATCGGCGGAGGAAGTCGGCGGAGAAAAACTTGAGGGCAGGGCGTCGGCAAAAAATGCGACACAGGCGCGGCGTCAACCACAACACCCGCGCCGGCACACACGCGCTGCGTCTGCCGCCCACGGCCGGGGTCGCGGTTCAACCGCTTGAAGCTGGCTGGGTCGAACCGAAGCCCTTTTCTGCGCAGTTCGAGTCGGGTTCAGCTCGCGCCGCGTACGAAGGCGGCGATGCGTTCAGCCGCCTCCAGGCATTCGGCCACATCGGCCACCAGGGCCATGCGCACCCGCCCGGCACCGGGGTTCACACCGTGCGCCTGGCGCGCCAGATAGCTGCCCGGCAGCACCGTCACATTGTATTGACGCAGGATTTCACGCGCGAACAAGGTGTCCGAGCCGCCGCACACATGGGCCGGCACGCCCGCCCAGAGGTAGAAGGCGGCGTCGGGCAGGGCCACGTCCAGCACCGCCGACAGCACCGGCGTGACCTGGGCGAACTTGCGCCGGTACATCTCGCGGTTGTCCACCACATGGGCCTCGTCGTCCCAGGCGGCGATGCTGGCCTGCTGCACCGGCAGGGCCATGGCACTGCCGTGATAGGTGCGGTAGAGCAGGAAACGCTTGATGATCTCGGCGTCACCGGCGACAAAACCCGAACGCAGCCCCGGCACATTGCTGCGCTTCGAGAGGCTGGTGAGCGCGATCAGGCGCTTGAAATCGCTGCGGCCGAGCTGGGCGGCGGCTTCGAGCCCGCCCAGCGGCGGCTCGTCGCGGAAGTAGATCTCCGAATAACACTCGTCCGAGGCGATGACGAAGCCGTAACGGTCCGACAGCTCGAACAACATGCGCCATTCGTCCAGCGGCACCACCGCGCCGGTCGGGTTGCCCGGCGAACACACATACACCAGCTGCGTGCGCGCCCAGGTCGCCTCGTCCACCTGCGACCAGTCGACCGCGAAGTTGCGTGCCGGGTCGCTGTTGACAAACACCGGTGTGGCGCCGCCCAGCAGCGCCGCACCTTCATAGATCTGATAGAAGGGATTGGGGCAGACGACCACCGGCCCACCGGCCTCGCGGTGGCGGGTCGGGTCGATCACGGTCTGCGCCAGCGCGAACAAGGCTTCGCGCGTGCCGTTGGCCGGCAGCACCTGGGTGGCCGGGTCGAGCGCCACGCCGTAGCGCCGCTGCAGCCAGCGCGCACAGGCAGCCCGAAATGCCGGCTCGCCGGCGGTGGCCGGGTAACCCGCCAGCCCTTCCAGCGTGCTGCGCAGCCGCTCCTTCAGGAACTCCGGCGTCGCATGTTTGGGCTCGCCGATGCCCAGGCTGATGGGCGTGTGCGCCGCGCTGGGCGTCACATCCTTGAACAAGGCGCGCAGGCGCTCGAAAGGGTAGGGCTGGAGGGTGTCGAGCAGGGGATTCATGGCGGGGCGGATTATGGGCGAGGGGCGTGGGCCGGGCCGGCCTCACCCACGGCGGCCAGTTTGTGCCGCGGCCATGTCGCGCGCGGGCGAGAATGCCGCCACCAAGGAGGGCATCACCATGCTGCTGGGCGAACTGCTGGACCGCGCGAGGCTGAAGGGGCTGAAGATCAAGAGCCCCTTCCTGGAAGCCGAGTTTTCGACCAATGACCAGGACGCCGACGCCGCCTGGGAGCTGTATGTCGAGCTGCTCACCCGCGTCACTACCCAGGCCCTGCCCGCCGAAGACGGCGACGAGGCGGCCGCGCTGGCCTCGGTGCACAAGCTGTTCGACATCACCCGCGGCATCCTGCGCGCCCCAGGCCGCCGCCTGGCGGGCAACTTCGCCAAGCTCGCCATCGTGGTGCTCAACCAGAAGGTGCGGCCCTTCACCGCGCGCTGGCACAAGAAGCAGCTCGCCGGCGAACTGGCCAAGGACGCACCGCAGCGCGCCGCCACCGCCGCACAGTTCCGCGTCGACCTGCAGGCCTTGCAGGCCGACCTGCGCCTGTACGCCGGCCTGCTGGCCGAGGTGGCTCGGGTGGAGGACCTGACGACACTTGAGGATGATTGAGGGGGGCGCGTTCGGCAGCGCGCTTGCCTGCGCTCTGGCCTGCTGCGCTGGCATACCCTGGCTGAGCTACGTCGCTTATCCGGAGGGCCTGCGGGTGAAGGCCTGCAAGGTGCGCCCAGGCACCCGACAGTGAACAGCCGACCAGCGCCTCAGCGTCCAGCGGCGCCGTGGTCCAGCGGGCCGATGGGGGACGCACGGCACACACGAAAACCGATGAAGATGTAGCGATAGTCGGGGGGGTAGTTAAGGCGGAACGACGCGCGCGCGTTTTGCGCATTGCTGAGCCACGACCCGCCGCGCAACACCCGGGCGAGCGCCTCTGCTGAGCCCTGTTGTCCCTTGGCGGGCTGGTTGCCTGTCGAGTCGATCGACGAGGTCCACTCCCACACATTACCGACGGTGTCGTGCAGCCCGAAAGCGTTCGCCTGGTAGTGGCCGATCGGCGCGCTCTGACCCTGGACTTCGCGATCACAGCCTGAGCCACAGTTCGCCCGCGCTGGCGCCGATCCGGCTGCAGCAGGCGTTGTCTTGCCCCACCAGTAGGGCCCCGGCAAACCACCGGGTTTGCTTGGGTGGTCGCTACGGGCGATGAATTCCCACTCCTCCTCGGTTGGCAAGCGCCACTCGCGCGTGTCCGCCGATCCTTTGGACTGCGCGGTCAACCACGCCGCGTATTGCTCTGCATCGAGCGCACTGACATCGACCACTGGGCGTTGACCGCGATGGCCGCGTGAACTCGAGGGCACTACAGGGTAGTCTGGTCCACCCTTGCCGGCTTGACGACGCAGGGACCAGACGTAGTAGTCGTACTCGTCGAAGCTCACCTCGAAGGTGCCATAGGCGGTACAGGGGGCTGGCATGGTGGTCAGGTCGACTTCACGCGGTGCTTCGTCGTCCTGGCACTTGATGCCGAGCACATCGTCTCGTCCCGGCAGACAGCCCATGGTGTAGCGTCCCAGCGGCACTTCGACGACCCGAGGTAGTGCAGGCGGAAAAAGCGCCCAGCGCAGGGTGTTCAGTGCGTCGCGCTGGTCGCGGTTGGCTTGTAGATGACGCTCGATCTGGTCGAGGTTGCTGATGACCAGCGCCCAGGCCAGCCCCACTGCCGCCATGACCGAGCCGACGACGGTCGCAGCGAGCTTGAGCCGTGCGGGCGTGCGCGAACCCTGCATGTATGCACGTTCCTGCGCACTGGCCGCGTGCAGCAGGGGTGCCCAGTGCCGTTGCTCATGGCGGCTGGCGGCGTGTGTCCAGCGCCCCCACCGGTCCTTGGCTTCCGCCCAATGTTCGGCCGCACGGCGTAGGTTCTGCCGCTGCAGATCCCGGTCTTTGTGGCGGGTGAGGTAGTCGACGAGGGTGGGCCAGTAGGGCTGGCCGTCACGGCTGCGTAGCAGGGCTTCGTGGATCAGATCGACGCGGGGCGCGGTGGCGCTGCTGGCGTTGGCCGTTGCGCTGGCTTTGGCGGTTGTGGGCGTTGCGGAACTGTTAGCGCTATCGCTAGCCTCGGCCCGACCTCCGGTGTCGATGCTGACCAGGCGCAGGCCGCCAGAGTCGTTGCCCTGGGCGCGCTGGCCGGCCAGCAGGTCCAGCACCTGGCGGCCTGTGGCCAGAGCGGCGGGCGTGTCGCCCTGGCCGGCCACGCGCAGGGCGGCATCGAGTTCCAGGTGCTGGCGGGTGTGGCGGCCGTCGGCCTGGTAGTGGCTGAGCGAGAGCAGCAGCTCCATGGCGCCGTGGCGGCCGGCGGCGCCCAGGGGCTTGGCGCCGGCCGGCGCAGCGGGGCGGTGCTGCTCGATGCGGGCCAGCACGCCATCTGCCTCGCGCGCCAGGATGCCGGCCAGGCGGCCGGCGTCGTCGAAGGATTTCAGGGTGAGCCGGCCACCGGGGTGGATGTGGCCGTCGGCAGTTGCGCTGCCCAGTGACGGCCCCATGTCGCGCACCGCCCACAGCGTGGTCAGGGCGTGCTGCACCAGGGGCAGGGCGCCGGCCAGGTCTTCGCGGGCGTCCTGCAAAAGGGCTGCGACGAGTTCGCTCACGTCCAGGCCGGCCAGCGCCGCCGGGCGTTCGATGGCGCGGCGCAGCTCGGGCAGGCCCATGGGTGCCAGTACATAGGGCAGGCTCAGCGTGTTGAGCTGCTGGGCAAGCTGGGGCAGGTCCTCGGGTAGGCGGTGCGCCAGGTCGCTGCGGCAGGTGGTGGCCAGGTAGAGGCGGTTGCCACGGCCCGTGGCGTCGCTGGCCTGCAGTGCGGTAGCGAGCAGGGCGTCGAAGCGCAGGCGCGACTCGGGCGTGGCCAGGGTGAACAGCTCCTCGAACTGGTCGACCACCAGCAGCACGGCGCGGCTGGGGTCGTCGGCCAGCCGGTCGGACAGCCACAGGGCCAGGGCCTGGTCGGCATCCGGACTGTCGCTGCGGCGCAGGCGGTCGAGCAAGGCGGCGCTGTCGCGGCGTTCGGGCGGGTCGAACGCCGCGCTGAGGGCCTTGGCCAGCTCCAGCACCGGGTCGGCGCCAGGCAGGATGGGGCCGGCAACGGCCCAGCGTTCGACCCCTGTGCGCGCGGCCAGCGCGCCGGCGTCGACCAGCGGCAGCAGGCCGGCGCGCAGCAGCGAGGACTTGCCGGTGCCGCTGCCGCCGACGATGCTGAGCCAGCGCAGCTGGCGGCGCGGCTGGGCCATGGCGTGTGCATCGCCGGGGCGCGGCGGATCGACCTCACCCAGGCGGCCGAGCAGGGCGACCAGGTCGCGCTCGCGGCCGAAGAAGAGCTGGGCATCGTCCTTCTGGAAGGCGCCCAGGCCGCGGTAGGGGCAGCCCTCGACCAGCGGCTTGCCTGCGGCATTGGCGGGCTGGGCGGCGAGTGCGGCCACCAGCTCGGCGGGCGGTTCGCCCTGCTCGGCCGGCCAGCCGAGCGACTGGAACTGGGCGAGAAAGGTGCGCATCAGCTGCGGCGGCGTGCCTTCCAGCAGCACCGGCAGGATGGTCAGGCGCTGACCTGATTGCGTGGCGGCCGGCGTGGCGCTGAAGTGCCGGCTCAGCGCCACCTGGGTCTCGGCGCCGACCCAGCGGTCCAGCCCGGCGCGACCGAGCAGCACGACGAAGTGGCGGCAACTGGCCAGCGCGTCCTCGATCTCGCCGAACCAGCGTTGGCCGGGGCGCAGGGCGCGGTCGTCCTTGAACACCCGCAGCCCGGCCGAGGCCAGCGCCTTGTGCAAGGCCTCGGCCTGCGCCAGTGCGTCGGCGCGGGTGTAGCTGATGAAGACGTCCCAGCCTGTGGTGCCGGCTGCTGCTGCGTTGTTGGTGTCGCTGCTGGTCATATCCCTGTGCAACATGTTCGTGGGCGCGCGGAGCTGCCCTGCACGCTGCGGCTTCAGTCTAGGCGGCGCAGGCCTGCCTTCGCGTCAGGCCTTGCCCGGGGCCGCCCCCCCCCCCGGGGGGCCGAATGCCACGCCTGAATCGAAACCCGAACCTGTGCTCCAAGCCGAGCGCATACACGCGGCAGATATTTGTCAGCACAGCAGCGTTGCGGACATATATGTGCCAAATAACTGTCGATATTCGGCGTGTGCAGCATCGCAAAGCTGGTATTCATCCGCAATATCTTGAAGGCCAGCGTGCGCCGGGAATAGTTGTCTTCGCCTACCCGTCGCTGCACGGTTGAGACATCGCGTCCTCCACGCGGGCAAGCTGAATCTCCCACAGCCAGCGCATGCGATCCAATGACGCCGCCTTCGAACACCACTCGAATGGCACATTCAGGCATTGTTCAACCGAGAGTCTCCAGTCTGCCTTCGCTTGGTCCCAGCTGTAGTCAGGAGCATCGACGGACTTGTGCCATTGCCGCAGCACCGCCAACTCGCAGTCTCTCCTTGATTGCTCCGGCCACCAGAGAATCATGAAGTAGGCAAGGTCCGATACCGCGACGCCGTAGGTCAGCGACCAGTCGAAAGGCTGCCGATCCAGGAAGTACACAGGTGCTTCGGCGTTTCTGGGCGTGAGTAGATTGGTCGAATTCAAATCCCCATGCAACAGCGACATACCCACAGGATTTGACCAACGCTCGCGAAATGCTTTTTCGTGACGTTGGAAGCGTTGCCGCATCGAGCGTCCGGTGGCTTGTTCCATGCCTGCAACCCCGGGACGGACTTCATTGAAGTAGCGGTCGAGCGTGGTGTCGTGCAGCGCGGGCCTGGACTCCCAGTGAAACCGATGCATCCTGCCAAGGGCGTCCGCTACCGCAATGCCATATTCAAGGGACGGGACGGCATCTTTGCGATCCCTGTGGGTTGACGCGAGATCTTCGAGCAGGAGGTGATAACCGACCGTCGGGTCGAACTGCGCATCGAGACACGAGACAAGGGGGGCATCGGGCATGTCGACGTAGTCGCGGGTGTAGTAATCAAGCTCGGAACGTCCAAATGTCCGACCCAGGCAGACCTTCAAACGAGGTGGGCGAATCGTTCCGTTCGAAAGCTGTGCCTCGATGATCATCTGGCTCGACCAATTGGCACTGCCGGACCTGATGCGGAAGTCGCGCACATCCTGGCCCAGGACCTTGCCAAGCCAGGCCGCAGTAACGTCATCCGACGTGCGAATCACCGTGTTTGAAATCATGGTCGCGATGCAAGGTCTGGGTTGCAGAAACACAGCGAGTCTGGCGTGGACACACGATTTGGCGCGTTGATCAATCTGTGAGTGCCGAGTTCACGTGTTGTGAAAATTATATCCGGCCGGTCAGTGATTGCAGCAATCAATACAATCGAGAGGTCGCCGAATAATGGTCGACCAGACCTTCTGGCATTAAAAAATGGAATGTGGCGTCCTGTTATTTGGTGCCACGCTAAGTTTAATCGACATTGGGTGGAATATCCTGGTGGGGCCCGCAGTCCGGTTCAGCCAGGGCGGACTCTAAACTGAAGTGCAACGAACCAATGCAATCAACAGTTTGAGCCGATGGGACAGCAGTATTCAAGCCTGAGTATCGAGGAGCGCACGCAGCTCGGATTGTTGGTACAGCAGCGGCTGAC
>JBEEJN010000018.1:0-96719 GCA_041169165.1 Pseudomonadota bacterium | reverse complement strand
TGAGGATGATGTCGCTGCGCGGCAGGCTGCTGCCGGCACTGCCCAGGGTGTTGCCCAGGTGGACCACGCCTTCGGCATCCCCTTCCATGCCATGGAGCAGACAGTTCATCAGCGCCAGGCGGCGGGTGCCGGGCACGAGTTCCATGCCCAGGCAGGCCTGGTTGCGCTGGAAGCGGCGCTCGGCCTCGTTCAGGTCGTAGAGGTCGTCGGTGTGCTGGCGGATGAAGGCGTCGGCGGCGATGAGGAAGCCCGCGGTGCCGGCGGCCGGATCCTGGATGGTCTCGCCCGGCTGGGGCTGGACGAGGTGGACGATGCTGTCGATCAGCGGGCGCGGGGTGAAGTACTGGCCGGCGCCGCTCTTGGTCTCGCTGGCGTTCTTCTCCAGCAGGCCTTCGTAGAGGTCGCCCAGGCCGTCCCTGGCGGCGCTGAACCAGTCGATGGCGTCCAGGCTGCGGATGAGCTGTTCGAGGTGGCGGGCCTCGGTCAGGCGGGTCTGGGCGTCGGCATAGATGGCGGCGATGAGCGGGTCATCGCTGCGGCTGAGCTTGAGCAGGGTCTCGCGGTAGTGGTTGAGCAGGTTCAGGCCGCTCAGGGCCGAGAGCGTGGACCAGCGCGCGTACTCGGGCAGCTTGTGCGCACTCAGCAGGCCGCTGGCGGTGTTCTCATGCTCCATCTTGATGAACAGCAGCAGCACCAGTTCGGTGACGTAGTCGCTGTAGTTGATGCCGTCGTCGCGCAGCACGTCGCACAGGTTCCAGAGCTTCTGGACGATGTCGTTCTGGGTCATGGGGGTGGGTCGGACGTTCGAGGGTGAGTTCAGTGGGTGAACCAGTTGGCCAGCTGCAGGCCGGGGCGGTCGGCAAAGTCGCGGGTGTTGCGGGTCACCAGGGTCAGGCCATGGGCCATGGCGATGGCGGCGATCTCGCTGTCGGGGTAGCTCATCGGCCGGCCGGTCTGCTGGGCCTGCCAGCGCAGGTCGGCCTGCTGCCGCGCACCTGCCGCGTCGAGCGCAAGGATGGGCAGCTGCGCCACCGTGGTGTGCAGGTAGTGGCCGATGTGCCGCTTCTGCCGGCCCTCGGGCATGCGCAGCCAGCCGAAGTGCATCTCCTGCAGCACGGTGACCGGCAAGGCCAGCTCGTCCTCGTGCGCAAGCAGCAAACGCACGACCAGCGGGTCAGGGTCCGGCCGGGCAGGCTCGGAGATGGTGTTGGTGTCCAGCAGCCAGCGCAGCTGCCAGGTGGAGGCCATCGTTGGCACGATCACATCAAGGCTGCTCGCCGGGGCCGGCCTGGGGTGCAGCCGCCGCACCCCGGGCGGCGGTGTCCCGCGGCTCGTCATCGCCCAGCAGCTCGCCGAAGTTGATCGGCGGTCGGCCGCCATCGACACTGCGATCACGCACATCTGCGAAGGGATCGACCCAGTCGCCGGCTGCAGCCTCGGCCGCCAGTTCGGCCGCATAACGTTCGCGCCACGCCAGCAGGGCCTCGCCGAATCCGCCCGGGCGGGTTTGCAGCCGCTGGTAGTGCGCCACCGACATCAGCACCCCCGCGGGCTGGCCGCGCCGGCTGATGAGCAGGGGCTCGTCGCGCACTTCCAGCTGCTTGAGCGTTTCGGCCAGGTGGGCGCGGACCTCGCTGTAAGGGATGCTGTCCATGGGGGCGCTCCTCGGCATTGGTTGTACAAGACGATTGTACAAATACACCACCCCGGCCTGGCTGAGGACGCAAACTCAGGCCTGCTGAGGCCACAGGGTGCTGGCCAGCTCGCGCATCACCGGGTCGAGCTGCCCGCCCAGCAGCTTGTCCAGCTGCCGGGCACCACCGTCCGCCGCGAAAGCCTGGTTGACGAAGGCGGGGTCGATGACGACCTCGTGGGTGAGTTGTTTGGCCAGGCGGTCCAGCCATTTGCGCTGCACCGGCGTCCAGGCCCGTTGGGCGTGGATGGTCGTCATGGACCGGGCCACGCGCTGGTCGAATGGCAGCAGGGCCTCGCCCAGCGCAGCCTGGCGGATGTAGCCGACGATGCTGGCGGCGATCTCGACATTGCTGCGCTTGCGCCAGGCGGACTGGAGGTTGGCCTCGCTGTAGCCGTGCGCGTCCAGCAGCAGGCGCACCTCGCGCAGTTGCTCGCGGGTCAGGTCGCGCGGGCGCTGCACCATCACGGCCAGCGCGGCGGACTGGTTGATCTGCTGGCGGATGAAGTGGCCGAAGCTGTCCAGATAGTCCTCGGGCTGCTGGTGCCGCCCCCAGCTCTGCTCGCGCGCGACCAGCTCGTCGGCATGGCCCGAAAGGATGGGCATGTAGGCCGTGCCCATGAGAGCCTGCACCTCCAGCAGCTGGATCGCCAGGCGGGTGTTGTGGCGGATGAAGTCGGCCGCGCCCTGCGGGCCGAGTTCATGCAGGTGGGTGTGCAGCCGGTCGGGCGGCACGCCCCACTGCTGCTCCAGCTCAGCCAGGCGGGCCTTCACCCTGGGGCCGACGCCGGTGGGTTTCCCTGCCTTGTGGCTGGCGCTGCGCAGCACACGCATCAGCTTCTGGTTGAGCTGGTCCAGCACGTCGTGGGCGTGGCTGCGCCCTGCCCCATCGCCTTCGCCACCACTGCCGGGCGCCACATGGCTGGCCGGGTTGTTCAGCTCGTTGATGAGCTGCTCCAACGTCACCTTCGGATCCTTCACCAGCGGCTGCATGGTGTTGACCGGCTGCAACGCGGCATAGAGGTCGACCGGGTCGTAGATCCTGAAGACGGTCTTGCCGATGTCGTCGCAGCGCCGCGTGGCGCGGCCGACCATCTGCTCGTACAGGATGCGGCTCTTCACCCGGCGCAAAAAAACCAGGTGGCAGATGGCCGGCACGTCGATGCCGGTGCTGAGCAGGTCCACCGTGATGGCGATGCTGGGCAGGCGCTCGTTCTTGTAACGCTTGATGAGCTTGCCGACCTGGTCGCTGGCGCCGGTGATCTTGCGCACCGCCGCCTCGTTGTAGCGCTCCTCGTACTGGGCGGCAAAAGCCTCGTCGAGCAGGCGCTTGACCATGTCGGCATGGGCATCGGTGGCGCAGAAGACGAGGGTCTTCTCCTCGCCGTAAGGGTCCAGCTCCTGCGCCAGCTGCTGGCAGATGACGCGGTTGAAGTTCTCGTTGATGACCTGGCGGTTGAAGCTCTCGATCTCGAAGTGCAGCTCGTCATCCAGCTCGGCGCTCTCGATCTCGCCGGTGGCGAGGTTCAGGGCTTCGACGTTCTGGCCCTTGTCGAAGTGGATGCCCTGGGTGGTGAGCAGGGTCTGGTAACGGATGGGCGGCTCGTGGTCGATGAGCCGGTCCTCGGCCACGGCCTCGCGATACGTGTAGGTGAAGACCGGCTTGCCGAAGATCTCGCTGGTGTGGCGGGCCGGCGTGGCGGTCAGGCCGATGCGCACGGCATCGAAGTAATCGAGCGCGCGGCGGTAGGTCGACAGGTATTGCGCGGGGTCGCGCACGGCCAGTTCACCTTCGGTCATCTCCTGGTCGAGCGTGTAGCCGCGGTGCGCCTCGTCGACGATGAGGCAGTCGTACGCATCGACCGGCAGCGGGCTGGCGTCGCCGGCGAAGAGGCGCTTGACCATGGCCTGCACGGTGGCCACCTGCACGCGGGTCTCGGCCTCGGCCGCCATGTCGCCGAGTTCGGCGATGTTGTAGATCTTCGACAGCGGCTGGTTCTGCTCCAGCGGCGCTTCGTTGAAGGCGTCCTGGGCCTGTTCGCCCAGCGCCGTGCGGTCGACCAGGAAGAGGATGCGGCGGAAACGCTCGGCCTTGAGGAAGCGGTAGATCAGGCCGATGGCGGTGCGAGTCTTGCCCGTGCCGGTGGCCATGGCCAGCAGGGCGCTGCGCCGCCCCTCGGCCAGGGCGGCCTCGACGGCGACGATGGCGCGCTGCTGGTAGTCATGCAGGCGCAGGTAGCCGAAGGGCTCGGCGGCCAGGCAAGCCTCGGCCGCCTGCCGGCTGCGGCCGAGCAGGTCCAGCAGGCCCTGCGGCGAATGGAAGCCGGGCAGCGAACGGGCGATGTTGGCGGGCTCGCGCACGTCGCGAAACCAGGTGCCGCTGGCCTCGGGCAATTGCTTGACCTGGGCGCGGCCATTGGTCGAGTAGACGAAGGGCAGCTGGAACTCGCCGCCCTGGCCGTCCGGCCACGGGGTGCTGCGCCCGACCAGGGTCCACGCGGCCTGCTGTCCGCCCTGCACGGCGTGGGCGCGGGCATAACGCTCGGCCTGGCCGATCTTGCCCGGCACGTTGACGTTGCGCCGCTTGGCCTCGACGCAGGCCACCGGCACCAGGCCTGCAAAGAGCACGTAGTCGGCCGCCTGCCGGCCGGGCATGGACCATTCCGCAATGGCCTGGTGGCGGCCACGCTCAGGCCGCGCACCCTGGGCATGAGTCAGGCGGTCGGTGTCCGCCTCCCAGCCGGCCTCGACGAGTTGCAGGTCGATCAGCTGGCGGGTGGCCGCCTCGTCCAGTAACACCTGGGCAGCGGCGACATTGGCCCGCTGTGCCATTTGCTGAACATCAGCCGGCGCCACCTGGGCGGACTGCTGGCGCGCCTGGGCCAGTTGCTGCTCGAACTGCGCCTGCAGTGCCGCGCTGTGCTGGCCGGCCTCCTCGGCCAGTTGCTGGTAGATCTCGCTGTCTTGCTGGGCGCGTCGGGCCAGCGCCGCCTCCTGCGCCGCCCGGTCGCTCTGCAGGCGCACCAGTTCCGCCTGCTCGGCATGGGTGGCCTGTGCGTCGCGCAGCCGGGCCTGCAGGTCGGCGAGCTGCTGCGGAAGTTCAGCGAGCTTCTGGCTGGGGTCGTCCGGCAGCATGAAAGGCCCGGGCTTGAAGGCCGGTTCGGCGCCGAAGCTGCGGTGAAACCACACCGCCAGTTCCCGCGCCACCTTGAGCGCCTGCAGGCCTTCGCGGTAAGCGATGCCGTGCTCGAGTTCGTGCGCAGCCTGGTTGCCCAGGCGCCGCAAAAGATGGAAAAGCTGACGAACCTGCGGGTCCAGCCCAAGGCGACTATCCACCGCACGCAGCAGCTCGGCCTGATTGGGCTGCTGCAGGGTCACACCGGTGCGGGCCGCGATGTCCTGGGTCAGCGCTTCGGCCAGCAGGCGCAGCTTGAGCACACAGCTCACCGGATCGAAGGCGAACACGCGTTCGGCGCTGGCGCCCAGGTCGGCCAGCAAGGGCGAATGCTCGGCCAGAAAGCCGAAATTGCCGCCCGCCGCGACAGGTCGCGGCTCACTCCTGCCGGTCATCATCGTGTCGACGCTCCCTCGTCACCGCCATCCGCGGCGGAACCCTGTGCCCCGTTGGCCTGGCCGTGTGCGGCCTGTCCGGCGCTTGCGTGCGAGCGATTGTGGGGCCAGGCGTGGCGCCGCAGCTCCGTGCGCTGATCTGGTACCGGGTCGGGACGACACATCGGCACGCTCCTTGACGCGGATCACTGCGGCGCGGCACGGCGTGGCTCCAATGCTCAGTATGCGAAGCATGCGCGCCGAGCGGGGCGCGCCGTGCTGCGCGGAGTCAATCACTGAAGGAGGACATCGGGACATGCTGGAATCGATCACCGTGGCCAGGCGTCTGGGCCTGCTGATCGGCAGTGCCTTGCTGGGCATCGTCGTGCTGGCGGCCGTGTTCGTCGCCAGCGAGCGGCGGCTGGTGCTGGACGAACACAAGGACAACGTGCGCCACGCGGTCGAGGTCGCCCACGGGCTGGTGGCCCATTTCCATGCCGAGGTGACCCAGGGCCGCCTGAGTGATGCGCAGGGCCGGCAGCTTGCCGCTGCGGCGGTCAAGTCGCTGCGCTACGGTGGCAACGAGTATTTCTGGATCAACGACATGCAGCCGCGCATGGTGATGCACGCCACCCGCGCCGAGCTGGATGGCAGCGACCTGACGGACTACCGCGATCCAGACGGCAAGCACCTTTTCGTCGAGTTCGTGACCCTGGTGCGGCGCGCTGGCGCCGGCTTCGTCGACTATCAGTGGCCCAAGCCGGGCAGCGACCAGCCGGTGCCCAAGGTGTCCTTCGTGATGGGTTTCCAGCCCTGGGGCTGGGTGATCGGCTCCGGCGTCTACCTGGACCGGGTGGATGCCACGCTCAGTGCACGTGTGCTGGCGCTGTCGCTCGCGGCCGCGCTGCTGGCGGCGCTGCTGCTGGGGGTCGGGCTGCTGGTCGCGCGCAGCGTGCTGCGCCAGATCGGCGCCGAGCCCGCCACCGTGAACGCCGCCGCCCAGCGCATCGCCGCCGGTGACCTGGGCACCACGCTCGAGTTGCGGGCGGGCGACGGTGCCAGCGTGTTGCATGCCATCGCTGCCATGCGCGACGGCCTGCGCGGTCTGGTGGGCCAGGTGCGCGACGGTTCCGAGTCGGTCGCCACCGCCAGCGCGCAGATCGCCCAGGGCAACCAGGACCTGAGCGTGCGCACTGAGCGACAAGCCTCGGCGCTGGAGCAGACCGTGGGTTCCATGGCGCAGCTGGGCAGCGCGGTCCGTCAGACGGCCGACAGTGCCGCCCAGGCCGACGAGCTGGCGCACAGTGCGTCGAGCGTGGCAGCACGCGGCGGCGCGGTGGTGGCCCAGGTGGTCGAGACCATGCGGGGCATCAATGCCGGGTCCAAACGCATCGCCGACATCACCGTCGTGATCGACGCGATCGCTTTCCAGACCAACCTCCTGGCGCTCAATGCTGCGGTGGAGGCGGCCCGTGCCGGCGAGCAGGGCCGTGGTTTTGCGGTGGTGGCTGCCGAGGTGCGCAACCTGGCCAGCCGCTCAGCCGCTGCCGCCAAGGAGATCAAGCAGCTGATCGGCGACAGCGAAGGCCAGGTGGGACAGGGCATGGCCCTGGTTGACAACGCCAAGGCCACGATGGCCGAGGTGGTCGACTCGATCGGCCGGGTGACCGCGCTCATGAGCAACATCCGCCGCGCCAGCGTCGAACAAAGCCAGGGTGTGGCGGCGCTGAGCGCTGCCATCGCCGAGATGGACCGCAGCACCCAGCAAAACGCCGCCCTGGTCGAGCAAGGCGCCGCCGCGGCCGAGAACCTCAGGCAACAGGCGCTGCGGCTGGTGCAGTCGGTCGAGGTGTTCAAGCTCGCTCAGGCAAGCGGCTGACCGGCGGTCGGGGCGGTTCGGGCCGACGCGGCCAGCGTCCGCTGCCAGCAGGCCGAGCAGCTCGGACGTCATTCAGGCACGCCGAGCAGGCGCAAGTCCTCGCCGCAGCGGCGTCGGAAGTCTTCGTCGATGAAGAGCTGGGTGGCGACATACCGCGTCACCGACAGGCGCGGCATGAGCGGGCCGAGTTCAGCGGCCAGGGCCCGCGCCTCGCCCAGCTGGCCGGTGCGCACCCAGGCATGCAGCAGCGCCAGCCGGCCGGGGATGAACTGCGGATGGGCGAGCACGCCCTCGCAGGCCAGGCTCAGGGCGGCCTGTGGCCGACCGCCGATCAGGTGGGCGTAGGCGAGCGCGGCGTTCACCAGGCGCGCGCGCGCCGCCGGCTCGTCCAGGGCGACGGCGCGCTCCAGCCGCGCCTGGGCCAGATCCAGCTCGCAGCGGTAGACCGAAATCCAGCCGGCGATGGCCAGCACGGTGATCGAATCAGGCGTCAGCGCCAGGGCCTGTGACAAGGCCTGGTGGGCCTGGTCGAACTGGCGGCCCAGCACCGCCACCGCGTGGCCGGCAAAGGTCAGCGTGTAAGGGTCGTCATGGTGGTCGTCCAGCGCGCCCTGGGCCAGCGGCAGACCTGCCGCCGCCTCATGCCGGTCCATCCACCGATTCGCCCAGGCCATGGCGTAGGCCCAGGCTGCCAGGGCCTTGGCCTGCGCGTAACCGGGGTCTATCTCGAGCGCGCGGCGAACCTGGCCGAGCGCGCGCATCACGTCGTCGCGCGAGGCGCTGCGCGTGGCCGACGCCAAGGCCCTGAGGCACAGCTCGTAGGCGGCCAGGCTGTCGGTCGGGCGCAGGCGCAAGCGGTCAAGTTCGGCGGCATACAGCGTCGGCTCGATCGAGGCGGCGACACGCTGCGCGATGCGGTCCTGCAGGTCGAACACGTCCTCGCGTATGCCGTCGTAATGCTCGCTCCAGATCAGCCGGCCGCTGTTGGTCTCGACCAGCTGGGCGCCAATGCGCAGATGGTCGCCGATCTGGCGGAAGCTGCCCTCGACGAGATAGCGCACGCCCAGCTCGCGACCGATGCTGGCGGCATCATGCGCTCGGCCCAGGCAGGCATTGGTGGTGCTGCGGGCGATGACGGCAAACCGTCGCACCCGTGTGAGCGCACGGCGGATGTCGTCGACAACGCCTTCGACGAAATAGTCCTGGTTGGCGTCGCCGCTGAGGTTGGCGAAAGGCATGACCGCCAAGGCCGGCATGCCCCCCGCGGCAAGTGTGTGCCGCTCGCTCGGGTCCGCGCTCGTGATCAAGCCAGCCGGGGACTGCGGCGCTGGCCCCTCGTCGACCGGCGCGGTGAAGCGATAACCAACGCCGGTGACCGTGGCGATTGCGCCGGCGCCGAGCAACTTGCGCAAGGCGGCGATCTGCACCGACAGGTTGTTGTCCTCGACCACCAGGCCGGGCCAGGCCGCCCGCAGCAACTCGTCCTTGCCGACCACGCGGTCGCGGTGCCGGGCAAGGTAGACGAGCAGATCAAACGCCCGCGCCCCCACGCTGGCAGCCGCCCCCGCCACGATCAGCGCACGTTCATCGGCCCGGATCTCGAAGCCGGCACAGCTCCAGCGCAAGGTCATGGCAGCGCCCCGTCTTTGGTCGACGCACGAGCATGGCAACGCGGCCGGCCATCAGCCGCCCCGCCCCACGCTTGGCGACGTTCAGGACAGTTTAGGACGCTTTGCTGGCCCGCCCGGGCGCGGTCTGCCACGATGGACGCACCGTGTCATGGCAAGCCGACTCGGGTCCACCACCGCGCCTTGGTGCAGGCTGGACCGGAGCGGCCTGCAGCCAAGGTCTGTGTCCCCCAAAACCGCCGGAGCCCGCCCATGAACAGCCCACGCCTCATGCCCGACCAGCCCATCCGCAGCCAGGCCGACATCGACGCCTATGTGGCGCAGGCGCCGCTCGAAGCGCGGCTGCCCGGGCGCAGCATCTTCGATGTCTTCACCGCGTCGACGGCGCGCGACCCCGGCCGCAATGCCATCACCATGGTGATGACCGGCGCACCCGACGAGCAGCCGCGCCGTGTCAACTACGGCACCCTGCTGGCGATGATCCGCAAGAGCGCCAACACCTTCGCCGCCCTGGCCGGGCGCGGCGCCGGCATCGCCACCATGCTGCCCAGCCTGCCCGAGACGCACGCGGTGCTGTGGGGCGCAGAGACCGCGGGTTATGCGGTGCCGATCAACTTCCTGCTGCAGACCGACGCCATCGCCGCGCTGCTGCGCGCAGCCGACGCCAAGGTGCTGGTGGCCCTGGGCCCGCACCCGGTGCTGGACACCTGGGCCAAGGCACTGGCGCTGCGCGAGCTCGTGCCGGGCCTGCAGCTGCTGCGTGTGGGTGGCGGCGACGCACCGCTCGAAGACGGCGTGCTTGACTTCGGCGCCGCCCTGGCCGCGCAAGCGGGTGACCGCCTGACCTTTGGCGAGCCGCGCGGCGGCGACGACATCGCCGCCTACTTCCACACCGGCGGCACCACCGGCACGCCCAAGCTGGTGGCGCACACCCACGCCGGCCAGCTCGCCGCGGCCCTCGGCGCGGCGGTGCTGATGAACCTCCAGCCTGACGACCACTTCGGCGCCACGCTGCCGCTGTTCCACGTCGGCGGCACCATCAGCTGCGCGCTCAGCCCCTTCATGGTCGGCTGCGAGCTGGTCATCCTCTCGCCCGCTGGCTTGCGCAACCCGGCCATGATCGCCAACATCTGGACGCTGACCGAGCGCTACCGCCTCTGCGCGGCGGGTGGCGTGCCGACCGCCGTGGCCGCGATGCTCGACGTGCCCATCGGCAACGCCGACATCTCGTCGATCCGTTGCGGCATCTGCGGGGCAGCCCCGGCGCCGCTGGCGCTGGCAGAGCGCTTCCGCCAGCTCACCGGCAGGCCGCTGCACGAGATCTACGGCATGACCGAGGCCTCGGGCGTGGTCGCCATCGACCCGATCGGCGGCGAGGCGGTAGCCGGCTCGGTCGGCTTCCCCATGCCCTACTCCGAAGTCCAGGTGCGCGACCTGGTCAGCGGCGCGCGGAGCGCTACCGGCACAGTGGGCATGGTGATGGTGCGCGGCCCCCACGTCAGCCCCGGCTACCGCGACCCGGTGCATGACGCCGGCACCTTCGTCGAGGGTGGCTGGTTGAACACCGGCGACCTGGGCCGCCTGGACGCCAGCGGCCGCCTGCACCTGGCCGGCCGCAGCAAGGACCTGATCATTCGCAGCGGCCACAACATCGACCCGCAGATGATCGAAAACGCCATGGCCAGCCACCCCGCGGTGGCGCTGGTGGCTGCGGTGGGCATGCCCGACAGCTACGCGGGCGAGCTGCCGGTCTGCTACGTGCAACTGCGCCCGGGCGTCAGTGCCAACGAAGCCGAGTTGCAGGAGCATGCGCGTCGGCAGATCGCCGAGCGCCCGGCCTGGCCACGCCGCATCCACCTGATCGAACAGCTGCCGCTCACCGCGGTCGGCAAGGTCTACAAGCCCGCGCTGCGCTGCGACGCCGCGCGCCGCGTGGTCGAAGGCCTGCTCGTCGACCCGCTGGACCTGCGCGGCACCAGCGTCAGTACCCAGGAAGGCGGGCCGCGCGGCCTGCGGGTCAACGTCACGCTGCCGGCCACGGCGGCCGCGGACAAGCCTCGTGTCGAGGCCGCGCTGGCGCCTTATCTGTTCGAGGCGCGCGTCACCTTGGCGGACGAGGGCGAGTGAAGCGTGCGGGCGCCGCCCCTCACTGCGGCTCGATCTTGGCGTCGCGGATGGCCTTCTCCCACTTCACGGTCTCGGACTTGTTGCGCCGGGCCAGGTCGTCGGGCGTGCCGGGTTCGACGCTGAAGCCGTTGGCGGCGAACTTGTCGACCACGGACTTGTCGGCCGCCGCGCTGTTGACCGCCTGATTGAGCTTGGCGATCACCTCGGCCGGCGTGCCGGTGGGCGCGAAGACGGCGAAATAGGCAATCAGCTCATAGTCCTTCAGGCCCAGCGCCTCGTTGACCGTAGGCAGTTCGGGCACGGCGGTGGCGCGTTTGGTCGAGGTGACGGCCAGGCCGCGGATCTTGCCGGCCTTGTGCTGCGGCACGGTGACGCCGAAGTCGGCGGTGAAGGCCATCACCTGGCCGCCGATCAGGTCGGTCATGGCGGCCGGGCCGGACTTGTAGGGCACCATGTTGAACTTCACCCCGGTCACACTGGCCAGCACCTCGGACGAGACCTGCTGCGAGGTGCTGGCGTAAGCCACGCTGACTTCGCCCGGCTTGGCCTTGGCCAGGGCGATGAAGTCCTTCAGCGACTTGGCCGGCGAGTCGTGGTGCACCGCCACCATCAGCGGCACCGAGCCGATGTAGGCCACCGGCGCGAAGTCCTTGTCCTGGTCATACGGCAGCTTCTTCATCAGGTACTTCAGCGCCGCGTTGGTGCTGTTGGTGCCGATGAGCAGGGTGTAGCCGTCGGCCGGCGCCTTGGCCACCGCGTCGGCGCCCAGCATGCCGTTGGCGCCGGGCTTGTTGTCGATCACCACCGGCTGGCCGAGCACCGCCTGCATCTTCTCGGCAAAGGCGCGTCCGATCTGGTCGGTGGCGCTGCCGGCGGCAAAAGGCACGACGGCCTTGATGGGCTTGGTCGGCCAGGCGGCCTGTGACCAGGCCAGCGGGCTGGCCAGCATGAGTGCGGCGGCGATCAGGCCAAGGCGGCGGGTGGGCATCGTATGCATCGGGGTTCTCCTTCGGATCCGGTGGGGCGCGAGGCGCCGGGTAGCGCCGCAGTGTCGTCGCTGTCAGGGCGCCGGCTCGACCTGGATATCCAGCAGCGCGGTGGCGAGTGTCTTGCCGTGGGCGTCCAGGGCCAGCGAACGGGTCACGCCGCCGGCCAGCGCGTCATGCAGCACGAAGTGCACCGCACCGAGTTGCGGCAGCAGCCAGCGCTGCACCTCGCCCCGCACCACGCCGGCGTAATGCCGGCGCACCCGTTCGGCGCTTAGCGTACGTTCGATGCGCGGGTAGTCCGCCGGGTCGAGCGCGATCACGCACAGCGTGGCCAGGTTGCCCTTGTCGCCCGAGCGGGCGATGGCGATGTCGTGCAGCTTCATCTCAATCCTTCCCCCCCGCATGGTCTACCCCGCAACACAAGCGCCGGCCGGCCCCCTCCCCCAGCGGGGGAGGGCTGGGGTGGGGGCAGTGGCGCACCTCGTTCGCCAGGCCCCCAAGCGACCCCCACCCCAACCCCTCCCCCGCTGGGGGAGGGGCTGACACCGGCACGGGCACGGGGTGCTGGTGCATGTCAGGTCTCCAGCAGTTCGACGTGAGTCTGCACCGCCTCGCGCGGCACGAGCACCGAGGCCGCCGCGATCACCTCGCGCACCGACGTTGTGACGCCGCCGCCCGCGGCCGGGCCGTTGAGGTACAGCGCCTCGACCTCCTGGCCGACGCGCTGGGCCTCGGCCTGCGAGCGGCAGCGCAGCGCCAGGCGCAGGCGCACCTCGTAGGGCTCGCGGTCGTTGCCGCGCTGCGGGCCGTGCATGGCGTTCACGCCGATCATCTCGGCGCGTCGCTCGTGGTCCGCCAGACCCAGGTGTTCCAGGCGCCTGGCGAGCACCTGAAGTGCCAGCTCGCCACGCGCCACCGCGCCCGATCCGGCATAGCTGATCTGGCCCTCGCCGATCCAGCCGTCGCGGTAGCCCACCGTGGCCTTGAGCTGGCCAGGACGCGCATTGCCGCTGGCGCCCTGGGCCTGCACGCGCGGGGCGCCGTCAGCGCCCGGTGCCAGCTCGGTGAAGCGCACCTGCGAAAAATCCGCCGTCACGTCAGGCTGCAGGTAACGCGACGGGTCGCCCACTTCATACAGCAACTGGGCGGTGCAGGTGATGCGGTCCAGCCGCCCCCCCGTGCCGGCGAGCTTGGTGAACACAGCAGCACCGCCGGCGTCGACCTCGGCGAGTGGAAAGCCCACGTCGTGCAGGTCCGGCACGTCGAAACGCCCCGGCGAGGCGATATAGCCGCCGCTCACCTGCGCCGCACACTCCAGCAGGTGGCCGACCAGGATGCCGCGCCCGAGCAGCGGCCAGTCGTCAGCGCGCCAGCCAAACCGAGATATGAGCGGCGCCAGGAACAGGGCGGGGTCGGCCACCCGACCGGTGACCAGCAGCTCGGCGCACGGGCCGCTGGCGCCGGCGCTGTGCGCGGCGTCCAGCATGGCCAGTGCCGGCAGCAGGGCGTCGGCGCCCAGGTAGGCATTGGCCGACACCAGTTCGCCCAACCCGCTCACCCGGCCGGGCGCGTCCATCAGCGCGGGGTCGTTCGCCTGCACCCAGGGCAGCACGTCGTCGCCGCTCAGCACCGCCACACGCGCCGCCAGGCCCAGCTCGCGCGCCACGGCCATGGCCGCCGCGCCGGCCGCCGCGGGGTGGGCCGCACCCATATTCGTGATGACGCGAACGCCGTTCCTCGCACAGGCCGGCAGCACGGCACGCAGGCGCGCTTCGAGCAGCGGGTCGTAGCCGTGGCCGGGCTCGCGCTGGCGGCGCAGCTGGGCCAGGGCGATGGTGCGTTCGGCCAGGCATTCAAACACCAGCACATCGAGCCGGCCGTGTTCGGCCAGCGCGACCGCCGGGTCGATGCGGTCACCTGAATAACCGGCGCCAGCGCCGATGCGTAAGACCTCAGCCATGGGCGCCGAGCATCCCACGCCCCAGGCTGCCGCACCAGCCGGGTCGGCCCCGAGGCGCAGCATCCGGCGGGTCGCCGCCTTGCCGCATTGCCTGGGCCAGACTCAGCCCAGGAAACCCAGGCTGGCCGAGGCCGGCGACACGAAGCGATCCAGGTTGGGCAGCACCTCGGGCAACAGGCCGGCGTCGACGCCGAACCAGTCGGCCAGCGTGGCGGCGTACTGGTCGACCGAAGTCGTGGGCAGCAGACGGCCCTGGCCGACGTCTTCCGGGCCGCCGATCCGCACCGTGGGCCAGGCGCCATACACCCGGTTGCCCTGCACCGCGCCGCCGAGCGCGAAGTGATGGCTGCCCCAGCCATGGTCCGAGCCGCGGCCGTTGGTCTGCAGGCCGCGGCCGAAGTCCGATGCGGTGAAGGCGGTGACCCCCTGCGCCACGCCCAGCTCGACCATGGCGGCCTGGAAGGCGGCCAGCGCGTCGGCCAGTTCCTTCAGCCGCGAGCCCTGGCTGGCCACCAGCGTGTCGTGGAAGTCATAGCTGCCGTGCGAGACGTAGAAGACCTGGCGCGTCTGACCCAGGCCGGTGCGGGCGGCGACCATGCGCGCCACCATGCGCAACTGCTGGCCGATGGCGGTGGACGGAAACACCGTCGACGGCGTGACCGAGGCCGCCAGCGCCGCCGCCGTCACCTGCCCGGCGGCAATGGAGCGCGCGCCGATCTCGGTGTAGGCCGACTCCATCAGGTGGCTGCGCGAGCCGCTGATGAGCTGCTGCAGCACCGGCGCCATGGTCTTGCTGTAGCGCCAGTGGGTGGGCGTGAGGGTGTCGATGGTCACCGGCCCGTTGTTCGTCACCTGGTATTGCACCGTGTGCGCGCCGGCCTGCAGGGCGTTGTTGCCGGCGATCGAGATGCCCATGGGCACGACGCTGCCGGCATGGGTGGACGCCATCAGATCGGCGATGCGGCCAAACCAGCCGCTCACCGAAGGCCGATCCGGCAGGCCGGTCTGCCAGGCGCCGGCCTGGTCGGAATGCGAGAACAGGCCCTGGGGCAGACGCACCGAGCCAGCGCGGAGCTGCGCCAGCGTGGTCGGCTCCACCAGCGTGCCGACATTGGCCAGCAGCGCGCAGCTGCCGGTGTCGAACAGCGGCTTGAGCGCGGCCAGCGCCGGATTCAGGCCCAGGCGCGGCCCGGCGTAGCCATAGGGCGACAGCGGCAGCAGCGCTGATTGCGCCAGGGCAATGCTCGGGCGCGCGCTGGCGTAGTCGGTGTAGGCCGCGCCTTCGCAGGGCACGACGGTGTTGCTCTGGTCGTTGCCGCCGCTGAGGTAGACACACACCAGCGCCTTGTAGTCAGTCGGGGCGGCCTGGGCGGCGGCAGCGCCGACGGTGGCGAGGTTGAAGGCAAACGGGCTGCCGGCCAGCGCGCCCAGGCGCAGGGCCTGGCGCAGCACGGCGCGGCGGGTCGAGGGGTTGTTCATGCCGAAGTCCTGCCTTGAGTCAGCGCTGCACCACGTAGTCGGGCGAGTTCATGATGAGGAAGATCGCGTTCCAGACGCGGATCTGGCGTGCGTTGGGGCTGATGAGGGTGATCTGGTCGACCGCGTCGACGATGAGATCGCGCGCCGTGTCGCTCAGCCGCCCGCCGGTCAGCTCCAGGTCAAGCCGGCTCACCAGGGCGCGCGGGTTGTCGGCCAGCACCATGTGGGCGCTGTAGTCGGGCTTGATGGTCGAGCCATAGCCACGCTCGGCGGTCCAGGACATGAAGTTGGCGTAGCCGGTCAGCGTGGTCTCGTGGGTGATCTGGAATTCGGGCGCGGTGAGCCCGGCGTCCTGCACCGCGCCAGGCGGCGCATAACTGGGGCGGAAGAAGCTGAACACGCTGGCTTCGCGCTGCGGGTTCTGGCCCAGGCTGGTCACCGTGTCCTCCAGATTCCAGATGCCCCACACGCCGGTGGAAGGCACCGCGTTGAAGGCACGGATCCACTGCGCGAAACGCAGCATGGGCTCGCGCAGCTTGCCCCAGCCGGGGTCCTCGATGTGGCCGGTCTCGCGCGCCTCGCGGTCGAGCAGGATGGCGGCCAGCACCGCCGCCAGGTCGCCGCGCACACCGCGGCCGTTGTCGGCCCAGACCGCAGCCACCCGGCCGATGTAGTCGCGGCTGGGGTTGCTGGTGACAAAACGCTTGATGAGCTGCTCGCTCATGAACGGCGCCACATTGGCATGGTTGGCCAGGGTGTCCAGGGCGATGCGCAGCGACTCCGGCCCGCTGGTGCCGGCCGGGATGACCACACCGCCGACGATGCGTTTTTCGCTACCGGAGTGAAAGCTGGCGAAGTTCTGCATCGGCTCGTTCCAGGGCGTGCCCGACCAGCCATACCAGCGGTTGACGCTGCTGTCGCTGCCGCCCCAGCTCCAGCCGGTGAAGACCTTGGCCATGCCCATCACATCGGCCAGGCCGTAGCTGGCGATCGGCAGGCCCTGGGCGTCGAGCTGGCGCGAGCCGTCCGGGTTGAGGCGCCACAGGCCGATGCTGAACAGCTGCATCACCTCGCGGGCAAAGTTCTCGTCCGGCAGGCGACCGGTGGCGTCCTCCTTCTGATTGCGCATGTGCGACAGGTACAAGCCCATGGCCGGGCTGCGCGCCACGCCTTCGAGCAGGTCGCGGTAGTTGCCGAAGGCATTGCGCGACAACATGTCGAGGTAGGCGGCATGGGCCTCGGGCTGGGTGCTGACGCTGCTGTTGACGGTGCTGACGACGAAGATTTCCGACAACGCCCAGACCATGCGCTGGCGCAACTGGTCGCGCCCGGTCGCCGCTTGCTGCCAGAAGCTTTCCATCACCGCGTTGATGTATTTCGAAGTGCCCAGCGGACCGCCGCTGGCGACGTAGTCCCAGTGGCTGGGCAGGGTGAGCGGCTGGGCCAGCTGGTCGGCCACCCAGAGCTCGGGCGTGAGCGTGGCCACTCGCTCGATCTCGGCCAGATCGGCGCCGAAGGTGGCCTGCTGCAGCAGCCGTGCGGCGTCCTTGTGCGAGTCCTGCAACGGCTGCGGGTCGGGCGAAAACGCCGGGTTGAGCGGCGGATAGGCGCGCGCCGGGTAGCTCGCCAGGCTGACGTAGCAGCTCTTGCTGAGCGTCGGGTCCGGGTCGTAGCCGACGGCGTTGGCATTGCAGTCGCGCGGCCCGCTGCCCGAGCGGGTGATGAAGAACTTGCCCGCCGCGCCATAGGCCAGGTGGCGGTTGCCGTAGAAGTTGCAGCGGCCCCACTGGCCGGCACACGGCAGGGCGACGAAGTCCATGCCATGCACGTTCAAGGTGGCCGGCGGATAGGCCGCCGTGCCGGCGCTGCTGAGGTAACACACCTTGGCCACGCCGGGCGCCGGGTCGACGCCGAAGTAGCTGCTGTTGCAGTTGCCCGGGCCGACCGCCCAGCCGACCACGAAGTTGTTGTTGGCGCCGAAGGCGACGCGCTGCACCCCGCCGAAGTTGCAGCGACCCCATTCCACCGAACAGGGCACGGGTGCAAAACGTTCGCCTGCCACCAGCAGCGCCGCGCCGTCCGCCGACGCCACGCCGCCGGCGACCACCGGCAGATTGCCCGCCGCCAGGCTGGTGCCGACATAGCAGGCCTTGACGACGCCGGGGGCAGGATCGCTGCCAAAACCCGCCACGCTGCAGGCGCGGCTGGTGGAACTGGCGATCACCACGTATTTGCCGCCGCCGCCAAAAGCCACCGGACCGCTGCCGACAAAGCTGCAGTTGCCACCTTCACCGGCGCAGGGCAGGTCACGGAACTGGGTGGCGCCAACATAAAAAGCCTGCGCCGGGCCGGCGGCCCAGGCCATCAGCACCAGAAACAACAAAGCCGACCAGACGGGTCGGCTTCGCCATTCAAACTTGAGACAACTCAATTCTTATCCTCCGTGATGAATATGCGGGATATTGCGAACCGCATATTTTCTGAGGTCAGACTGTGGCCGGGTTGTTAACAATCGTGCCGCTGTCTCCCGTTTCAGACGCTGACCGGTGCTGCCCTACTTGCGCAGCACCGGTGTTTCAGGGCAGCGCTGACCGACAGGCGTAGCTCGCCGCCTGCTTGGGCTCGCCGCCCATGTAATGCGGATAGCCCGGGTAGCGGCACATCGGCCGACTGGCCTGCAGGGCGTGGGGCGGCGCCGGGCTCTTCACCGTCTGCACGATGGCCTCGGGCGGGGCCTGGCCGGTGCTCACCCAGGCATCCAGCGGGTCGAGCAGGTCGGCCATGGTGGCCACGCGGTCGCCGGTGGTCACGCTCGTCGCATGGCCGGTGTGGGTGGAAGCCGGCGAGATGTAGAGCCGCGCCGAGGCGTCGACCGCCGCCGCACCCAGCCTGGCCTTCACTGCCTCGAAGTAGGCGATGCCGGCCAGCGGGCTCTGCGCCAGGTCACCCATGTTCTCGCGCAGGATGAGCTTGCCGCCACGGGCGAAGAAGGCCGAGAGGTCGGGGTTGGACGAATCGATCAGCGCCGACACCTCGCGCAGCCGCGCCTCGTGCGCCGCGGGGTCGAAGTTGCGCACGTCATAGCCCGCGTCGCGCGTGACGAAGAAGCGCACGAAGTTGGCGCCGTAGAGCCATTGCTGCGAGGCCGTGGCCGCATCCACCGCCGGCGTGGGCGCGGCGCTGCCCATCACCCAGCGCGTCATGGTCGGCGCGCGCGGGTCGGGCGTGGTCTCGTGGCCCAGCAGCGTGGGCGGGTAGCTGCGCCGGCCGTTGGCCACGGCAAAAGGCAGCGTGTAGGGCTCGCGCGTGGCACGCACGGCCGTGAGTTGCGCGTCCGACAGGCAGGCATCGCCGTTGTCACCTCCGCCATCACAACGCAGGCGCTGCAGGTCCACCTGCGCCGCGTTCAGTGAGCAAGAGGCCCACTGGTTGACCACGCCGTCCTCCAGCCCGTCCAGGCCATCACACACGCGGTTGACGTAGCGCGCCAGCGCCTCGACCTTGGCCGGCTTCATCCACCCGCCCGCGAACTGCGGCCGCACATGCGGCAGGTAGGACTGGAACAGCATCGACAGCTGCACCACGGGCACGACGCTGACGATGCCGTCGTAGTCGGCCGGAAAACGCTGCGCCATCGTCAGCCCCTCGCGCCCGCCCTCCGACCCGCCGAAGTAGTAGACGCGCTGCGGCGCCTGGCCGTAATGGCGCTGCATCAGCACCACCGCCGCGTCGCGCACCTTCTTGTACGAGGCGTAGGCGTAGTTGGCCAGCATCTCGTCGTTGAGGCCGAAACGCGCGATCTCGTTGGCGGCGTAGCGCGAGAGCTGGTGCCCCGAGTCCGTGCCCAGCGTCGCGTAGCCGCGCGTGAGCGGCAGCACATCGTCCGGCGCCGCATCACGCAGCGGCGTCATGCCCGTGGTCAAGGTGCCGTTGTAGCCCCCGCCGCCGTACTGCAAGGCCTTGTGATTCCACGCCACCGGCAGGTTGAGCTGGAACTGGATGGGCTCGGCCGCCGGGTCGACCGGGTCGATGTGGCCGAGGATCTTGCAGTGCTCGGCGATGGCGGGGGTGGTGGCGGTGGCGGGCGTGGCGGCCAGCAGTTGGGCCGCATCGACAACCGCCTTGCCGCGGGGAAGCCCGGTGGCTGTCGAAGCGATGGAATTGCCGGCGAGCGCAGCGCAAGTATTGGGCTTGCTTTCTGCGGCGGGCAGTTCAGCAGGAGTTGCGGAGCAGGCAGTCAGCGCCACCAGGAGGAGGGCTAAAAACGCGAAGCTCGATGCTGTAATTGGACTGCGTCGGACGGTGGTACGCATACCGATCTCCAAGGTGATAACCGCGGCTTAACACCGCTTACCTCGCGCACGGCCATAGCGTCTTTTCCGCTGGCGTCGCAGGGCAATTCACGCTCAAGCTGTTGATTGCAGTGGCAGAGTTGCACTCCATTTTAGGGGCCGACGAAGTGCCTTTTCTGAGAAGCATTGAATCAGCGAAACTACTGGTTTGCCCTAGTCTCCAGAAATGCAACTTTGAGTAGAGTGGTACGTCAGGCTTGCAACCAAATCAAGCAACGCCGAAGCAAATTTTGCCCAAAATTGCGAAAATTCAGACGGAAGCAGATACTATACATGTTCGCATCAATGAAGTCGGCGCCAAACAAAATCACTGGATATTGACAAAGTACAACTCGCAAGTTGTCGAAAATTACTGACTTGGCAGGACATTACTGTTTTTACGAAACAGAAAAAGCAATTAAAATACTGCACTTACAATGTTTCTTCGCTTCGCTCTAGTAATAGTTTTTCTTGGTTCTTGCGGATTAGGTGCGGCATATTATATATTTTGCCGGACCAAGTTACCGATTGCATTCCCTTTCATCACAGCCAATACGTGGAGTCAATGTGAAAACCGCGCACTTTGGCTCCCGACCTTCTTGCATGTAATCGCATTCTCTTGTCTTGGGGCGGCTTTAGCACAGAGCCCTCGGAGCTCCGTGAAAGTTTGGGCACTTTGGCTTGCTCTATTTAATACGGCTTGGGAGTTAAATCCATTGGGGGTTTTTAACTTCGGCGTAAGTGGGTCTTATGATGATGTAGCTTCAGCATGGGCCGGTTGGCTTTTGTTGTTTGGTCTATCAGGATTTGAAAACCCTACAACCACGACACCAAATATTAATCTCAGTTAACATCAAATGGGATTGGAATATGAATCTGCAAATAGCACGGGCAGTCGTTGCCAGCGCCGCATTGGCCGCGGCCATGGGCTCTCAAACCTCCCCAACGGCCAACAGTCGGCATACAGGAAATTTCACAAACACGTCAGTGAAACCAGCGAATATCTGCACAAATATCGGCACTCCCATTGTTTTTGTTTCGTTCAGCGCCAACTCATCACACACGCAAGAAGTGCGATTGCTTGTTAGCGACGAACAAGTTAGCGGCTTAGGCTTTGGTTATAATATACCAACACTGGAAAATACAGGGAACTGGAGTGGCGAAGCATCGATTGATCTGCGTAGGCGCTTCGGCACGAATATCCCAAGCACTATCACTGTCAGAGGGGAATTATGGGATAACCAGGCAGGTCCTGGAAACATATTCCAGGTCGCGACAAGTTTGAAAATGGACAGTTTTGTAGCGACGGTTAATGCAACGCCATGCAGCACTGGTGTGCCTGTTCGGTGAGAGGAAACGGTGCATACTGTAACGGAGGTGGACTCTTCTAAGGCTAAATGTAGTTTCGTCGCAAAGGGCAGCGATAGCTGATCAGTCATTGGCGTGCGGGGGCCGTACAGCTGCAGAGTTAAGGAATTCAGTTACCACGTTATCGAACATCCGGTCATGAGTTGCAATATTACCCAATCCAGCCAGCGCAATTTATTCGGCGAAAGTCGAGTCGGCATAGTCAATGTGCGTCGGAGTATTACTGCCTGTGCCAGGTTGGCAGTAACGCTCACAGCGCTACTGCTCTTAAGTGATGCCTGCAACGGTGCGGAGTTGGGGATTTCTTCCAGAAAACGAATTATTCCAGGCCCCGGCGAAATTGAACTCGGGGTATCCGAAACCGGTAACGAGATAGTACTAGCAGTAAACGGTCGAGGACAGGATCGCACTGTCAGTGGACGTCCGACAGTCTGGTACTCTAGAGATGCTGGAGAGGCATTTTCTTCAGCAAAATTACCGGTCGAAATGAAGGAAGCCAGAGATCCGACTGTAACTTGGACCGGAGTGGGCAAATTCTACTTTGCGACTATGGGGAGCAAAAACGCGAGAGTTGCAGTTTCGACCGACGCCGGGGAAACGTTTTCATATCCCGAGTGTGGATTACATAATCCGACGCTGTGCCAACCTGCCGCAAAGTGTTTTGGGCTAAGCAACTGCGACACAGACCAACCCCATATCTCCGGTGACCGGAGACGCGGCCAGGATCAGCTGTATATTGTTTGGCGAAATAAGCGGACCGCACATACGCATTGGCACGGATATATTTCCTGTAGCGTGGACGGAGGAGTCACTTGGAAAAACACAAAGCCACTTGATGAACATCAAGAACCGAAGGATCGTCGCAGTGATTTTCCTCGGATTGCAGTTGGACCTGACGGATTTGTATATGTTGTAGCCGCGAGCGCGAAGACTGACTCGAACATTCGCCTTCAGAGGTTCTCTCAATGCAGTGATGGTTTACGCCCTACATGGGCGATAAACCACAAGTCGAGGCCTCTCTCCGTTGGAAATATTAAAGGCGTCTACTGTGACGTTAATAATACGGTCGCAGGCCTTGATCGCTGCAACAGCGGAAATACACTTTCCAGTCCTTCCGTATCTATTGACACGACACTTTCAAACACAGTCTATATTGCGTATGCGACAGAGATTACCCGGGGGAAGCATGAGGTCAAACTATTAACACTCACTAATTGGCAGAACATTGGACGAATCCCTGGGCGCGACTATCCTTGGAATCATTCACCTACCACACGAGTCCAGACTGTGAGTTCATCTCAGGATGGTCACAAGTATCTTCCTTGGGTTTGTGGTGGGAGTGGGCATGCATTTGTTGGCTGGTATGATCGGCGTGCATCACGGAACGGCCGTGTTGATGCGACAGAGTATTATGTAGCGTCATCAGAAGTTCAAAATCTCTCCGTCTCCGGCCTAACAGATTATCCATGTGACAGCGGATTTCCGACTGGAATACGCCAACTGGAATCAGATGCATGTGGCAATGATCCGATGTCTGGTTATTGCTTGCCAACCATATGCCCAAGTGAGGACCATAATGAGTGCATACCTACAAATAACACAAACAGGTGCCGCTTCAGTATCAATGAGGATGCGCGCAAGAAGCAACGCGACTGCGGGAGCATGCTGCATTGTTCGGCTCCTCAAAAAAATCGAGGGAGCGGAAACTATGGCGACTACAATTCCATTGCATGCTTGAATGATACTGCGTATTTGGCTTGGGCATCCGTAGTTCCACCACCGGAGAGCAGGCAATCCACAGGCCTAGGTGTGAACTTCGCTAAGGTGCATCGAGTTGAGAGCCAGATTGGATATGCACCACATTGCGACAACTGCGCGCAAGTACAGGAGTTGTGCCAAGGTCAGCCGGAGGGACTGGAATCTGAACTGCAGCGTGATCGTCGTTGCGCGCAATTGCGACTTCGGTGCGAACAGGCCTTTGACTCAAATAAGTGTTTGCGATAGCGACTGCCCGCCTGCGTTAAATGAATTGCGTGTATTCGGCGAATATGATGACGGTTAACGCGAACCACTAGCTAGGCTTGTGGAATAATTCTACGAGGGCCTCCACTTATCTGCTCCAGTAGCGTTTGGAGAGTGAGCGTGGCGATAAACCAATTGCAAAGCCAGCGCAGCACATTTCAGCCAGCGTTTCAGGGCCTGTGTCTCAGCAAGGCTCGTTGCGAAACAGCAGTGGAGTATTGCGTTAGCCCGATGGAATCAACTGGCCGAGTTGCAACCAAGGCTGTGCGTATTGCCGAGTTGATGTTAAGGGCTGCAAACCCTTTCAATGCTCCGCCTTAAGGCTTTCAACTGACCAACTTAAATTCTGCTGGCCACTAGTTGTGGAAACCCCGTCGTCAGCACCGGCACGAAGGTGATCGCCGCCAGCAGCGGCCAGAGGAAGGGCAGCGTGGCGCGGCAGACGGCGTCGAAGCTGAGGTTGGCGACGCGGGCGGTGACGAAGAGGACGATGCCGACGGGTGGGGTGATGGTGCCGATCATGAGGTTGAGCACCACCACCACGCCGAACTGGATGGCGTCGATGCCCAGGGCCATGGCCGGGGGCACGAGGATGGGGATGAGGATCAGCATGGCGGCGATGGCCTCCATGAAGCAGCCCACCACCAGCAGCACCAGGTTGACGAGCAGCAGGTTGGCGATGGGTGAGGTGACGGTGCTGGTGAGCCAGGCGCCCAGGCTCTGCGGCAGGCGCGAGATGCTGAGGGCGTAGCCCAGCAGGGCGGCGCTCATGACCAGGGCCATCATCACGCCGGTGGTCTCGACGGTGTCGACCACCAGGCGCGGCACGTCGCGCCAGCGGAAGTCGCCTTCGGCCACGCCCACGGCCAGCGCGTGGAGCGCGGCCACGGCGGCCGATTCGGTGGGGGTGAAGACGCCGGTCATCATGCCGCCGAAGAGCACCACCGGCCACATGAGCGCCCAGAAGGCGCCCTTGAAGGCGGCCCAGACTTCGGCCGCGCTGGGGAAGGGGATCTTGGGCAGGTTGCGGCGGATGGCGATGGCGCGGACCATGACCATGAGCGCGATGGCCATCAGCAGGCCGAGCACGACGCCGCCGAGGAAGAGGCCGCCGATCGAGGTCTCGGCCGCCACGCCGTAGATGATCATGGGCAGCGAGGGCGGGATGATGGGGCCGATGGTGGCTGAGGCGGCGGTGATGGCAGCCGCGGTCTCGCCGTCGTAGCCGGCGTCGCGCATGGCCTTGATCTCGATGATGCCGATGCCGCCGGCGTCGGCCACGGCCGAGCCGCTCATGCCCGCGAAGATGACACTGCCCAGGATGTTGGCGTGGCAGAGCCCGCCCTTCCACCAGCCCACGCACACACTGGCGAAGCGGAAGATGCGCACCGTGACGCCCGAGGAGTTCATCAGGCTGCCCATGAGGATGGTCATGGGCGCGGCCAGCAGCGGGAAGCTGTCGCCGGCCTTGGCCAGCTTCTGCGCGATGACGACCGGGTTGATGCCGGTGACGGCGACGAAGCCCGCCCCGGCCAGCGCCATGGTCAGGACGATGGGCGCGCCGGTGAAGAGCGAGACGAACCAGAGCGCCAGGATGACGCCCTTCACCAGGGTGTCAGCCCCGAGCCATCCAATCCGCCACCGCCTTGTGCGTCGGCATGGCACCGATAGCGCCTGCGCCTGTCACCGACAAAGCCGCGGCCGCATTGGCCCAGGCCAGCGCGGTGTCGAGCGCCTGGCCGCGAGCGAGCGCGGCGGCCAGGGCGCCGGTGAAGGTGTCGCCCGCGCCGATGGTGTCGACCACCGCCATGCGATGGCCGGGCAGCGCCTGGACGGACTGACCTGGCCGGTGCACTTCGCAGCCCGCGCTGCCGAGCGTGACGATGACCGTGCCGACGCCACGCGCCTGCAGCGCCCGGGCGGCGCGCACGCGCTCGGCGGCGGCTTGCATCGCGTCGGCGTTCGCGTCACTGGCCGGCAGGCCGGCGATGGCGGAGAGCTCGGTCTCGTTGGGCGTGAGCAGGTCGCAGCAGGCGAGCAACTCGTCGGGCAGCGGGCGCGCGGGCGCAGGGTTGAGCAGCGTCGTCACCCCTGCCGCACGGGCGATGCGGAAGGCCTGCTGCGTGGCTTCGATCGGCACTTCGCAAGGCGCCATCACCACGCGGGCCTGACGCAGCGTGGCGGCGGCGGCATCGGCATGGCGCGGGCCCAGGCCGGCACCTGCGCCGGGCGCGACGGCGATGCTGTTGTCGCCGTCGGGGTAGACCCAGATCTGCGCCACGCCGCTGGCCTCGCCCTCGACTACCTCGACCGCGCTGGCGTCGATGCCTTCGCGCGCCCACAGCGCCAGCGCCATGCGGCCGAAGTCGTCGGCGCCGATGCGCGCCAGCACGGCCACGCGCGCGCCCTGGCGCGCGCAGGCCACCGCGGCATTGCTACCCTTGCCGCCGGGGCCGATGGTGAAGTTGCTGGCCATGAGCGTCTCGCCGCGCTGGGGCGGGCGGGGCACCTGGCTGATGAGGTCGGCGTTCCAGCTGGCGAGGCAGACCACCTCGGGCGTCGTGGCTTCGGGGCGGATGGGCATCGCAGGTTTCCTCAATGAGCGCCGTAGCCCACGCGCTGCGGCAGCCAGAGCACGATCTCGGGCACCAGGGTCATGGCCAGCAGCAGCGCGAGCAGCATGAGGAGGAAGAGCCAGCCCTCCTTCATCATGGCGCCGATGGGGATGCCGGTGAGCGCCTTGGTGACGAAGAGCAGCATGCCGAAGGGCGGGTGGATGAGGCCGATCATCATGTTCAGCACCACCAGCACGCCGAAGTGCACCAGGTCGATGCCCAGGGCCTTGACCGCCGGCAGCAGCATGGGCACGAAGACCAGCAGCAGCACCGACACGTCCAGGAAGCAGCCCAGCACCAGGAAGAGCAGGTTCACCAGCAGCAGGAAGGGCACGCGACCCAGGTGCTGCGCGTCCACCCACTGCGCCACCATCTGCGGCACCCCTTCGGCGGTGAAGGCGTAGTTCAGCATGAAGCTGCCGGCCAGGATGAGGGTGATGACGGCCGAGGCGCGTGTGGACTCCAGCACCACGCCGAAGAGCTGGCGCGGGTTGAGCGCGCGGTAGACCACCACCGCCAGCAGCAGCGCATGCGCGGCCGCCACGGCCGCGGCCTCGGTGGGCGTGAAGGCGCCCGAGTAGATGCCGCCCAGCAGCACGATGGGCATGGACAGCGGCAGCGCGCCGCGGAACAGCACCTGCGGCCACTCGCGCAGCGGCACCGGGTCTTCGCGCGGCATGTTGCGCTTGACCGCGATGACCTGCACCACCGCCATCATCAGCAGTGCCATGAGCACCCCGGGCACCACACCACCCAGAAAGAGCGCGCCCACCGAGGCGCCCGAGACCAGGCCGTAGATCACCATCGGGATCGAGGGCGGGATGACCGGCCCGAGCGTGGCGCTGGCCACCACCACCGCACCCGCGAAGCCGGGTGAATATTCGGGCTTCTTGAGCATCTGGCGGATCGTCACCAGGCCGGGGCCTGCGGCATCGGCGATGGCGCTGCCGCTCATGCCCGAGAAGATCACGCTGACGAGGATGTCCACCTGCGCCAGGCCGCCGCGCAAACGGCCCACCAGGATGCGGCAGAAGTCGAAGATGCGTTCACTCACCGTGCCCGCATTCATGATGTTGGCGGCCAGCACGAACATCGGCACGGCCAGCAGCACATAGCTGTTGTACAGGCCGTTGCAGATCTGCTCGGCGACGAGGCCGATGTCCTGGCCCTTGGCGGTGAGGTAGGCGATGCCCGCGGCGATCATGGCAAAGCCGATCGGCAGGCGCATCAGCAGGCCGGCCAGCAGCACGCCGCCGAGCAGCCACAAAGCCGTCATGTGAGCCCCTCGTCCGACGGGTACGTCGGCCGATCCCCCGAGGGGATCACTTGCCCCGCGTCCGATGCGTACATCGGCCGATCCCCCGAGGGGATGCGGGCCGGCTTGGGAGAGGCCCGGCGCTCGGCCCGCGTCCGCTTCGTTGATGGTGGTTTCACGTTGAAGGCACTCCAGCGTCTTCCAGATCGAGCCCCTGCGCGGCGCGCCAGATGGCACGAACACTGCGGATCACCAGCGCGATCAGCAGCGCCACGAAGGGCAGGAAGATCCACATGAACGGGATGCCGAGCACGGGCGTCCCCTCGCGCTGCATGAAGTGCACATAGTCCCAGCAGCCCGGCAGGGCCCAGGCAGCCAGGCCACCGAGCATGAGGTGGGCGGTGATGCGCATCACCTGGCGCGCGCGCCGGCCCACGCCGTTCCACACCAGGTCGAACATGACGTGTTCACGCTCGGGCACGATGGCCGCACTGGCCCAGAGGATGACCCAGACGTAGAGGCAGACCGCCGCCTCGTCGGTCCAGGGCAGCGGCCGGTTGAAGCCGAAGCGCGCCACGATCTGGACCATGAAGACGAGGAAGAGCAGCGCGAAGAGGGCCGCCCCCAGGGCGTCGGCGGCCTGCTTCAGGCGGGAAAGCATGGCGCCTTATTTCACCGCGTTGATGCGTTCCAGCAGGCCCTTGGGCCAGGCCTTGGCGATGTCGCTGCTGGCGTAGGCGGCCTGCACCTGCTTGCGGAAGGCTTCCACGTCGGGCGTAGTCACCGTCAGGCCCTGGGCCTTGAAGAAGTCGACGATCTGCGCCTCTTCCTCCAGCCGGCCCTTGTTGTTGAAGGCCGCCGCCGCCTGGGCCGCCGCCTGCACCTTCTGCTGCTGGGCCGGGCTCATGGCCTTCCAGGCCTTGTCCGAGATGGCGATGAAGATGCCGTCGACCAGGTGGTTGGTCAGCACCAGCTGCTTGGTGACCTCGTAGAACTTGGCCGCGCGCACCGTGGGCAGGGGGTTGTCCTGGCCGTCGATGGTGCCGGTCTTCAGGCCCATGTAGACCTCACCGAAGGCCAGTGGCGTGGCGGTGGCGCCCAAGGCTTCACCGAGGAAGAGCCATTCCTTGCTGCCCGGCATGCGCAGCTTCACGCCCTTGAGGTCGGCGGGGGTGCTGACCTTGTGCACCTCGCGCAGGTTCACCTGGCGCGTGCCTAGGTAGATGGGCGTGAGCAGGGTCAGGTCCATCTTGTCGGTGGCCAGCTTGAACATCTCCTGGCCGATCGGGCCGGCGAAGACCTTCTGCTGATGCGCCGGGTCGCGGATGACGTAGCCGGCGGTGAAGATGCTGAACTCGGGCACCTGCTTGGCAATGTCGAAGGCCGACACGGCCGACAGCTCGAGGTTGCCGCGCGCCATCGCCGCCGGCTCGGTGCCCTGTTTGAACAGCGTGGCGTTGAGGTTGATCTGTACGTCGAACTCGCCCGGCGCGCTCTTGTCCAGCGTCTCCTTGAAGACCGTCCACATCTTGCCGTGCCAGTCTTCGGGCACCGCGGGGGTGGAGATGCGCAGCAAGACCTTGCTCTGGGCATGTGCGGCGGGCAGCGCGGCAAAACCGGCGAAGGCGGCCAGGGTGGACAGGGCCAGACTCAGCAGGCCACGGCGGGGCAGGATGGGATTCACGGGGGTCTCCTCGTCAGGATGCAAAAGTGCGTATCGGGCGTGGTGGGTCTGGGCGGGGGTGTTCGGCAGGGGGTGTCCGGGCGGCGGTGTCAGTCGCGTGCCGCGTCGATGCCCAGATCGTTCACGAGTGCGGCCATGGCGGCCGCGCCAGCCGCGTCCAGGGCCATCAGCGGCGCACGGGTGCGCAACCAGCCGGCATCACCGCTCACGGCGGCCTGGATGCCGCGCAGTGCCGGGATGAGCGCGTAGGGCGCGCAGCGGCGCAGCAGTTCGGCGGCGCGGTCATGCAGGGCCTGCACACCGGCGCCGTCGGGGTCGGTGACCAGGCGGTGCACGCTGCGCGGCATGAAGTTGGCCAGGCCGCTGATGGCGCCGCGGCTGCCCAGGCGGCCCAGGCTGCGCAGGTCCAGCTCGTTGCCCACGTAGACGTCCAGGCCCGGCATGAAGGCCTGGGCCAGGCCGAGCGAATGCTCCAGCCGGCATTCGCTGTCCTTGATGCCGGCGACGATGCCGGGGCAGTCGGCCAGCAGCTGGCGGATCACGTCGTGCGACAGGCCTACCGTGCTGAGCTGGGGGATGTGGTAGAGGTAAAGCTTGAGGCGGGCGGCGTCGGCGCCCAGGGCATCGATCACCTGACGGAAGCAGGCCAGCACGCCGGCATCGGTGAGGCCCTTGAAATAGAAGGGCGGCAGCATCAGCACGCCGTGGGCGCCGATGTCCAGCGCATGGCGGGTCAGTTCGATCACATCGGGCAGGGCGGCGGCGCTGGTCGAGACGATCACCCGGTCAGCCGGCACCCCGCCGGCCAGCAGCGCCTCGACACCGGCACGGCGCTCGGCCACGCTGAAGCTGGCGAACTCGCCGGTGGTGCCGAAGGGCGTGACGCCACCGCAGCCCGCTGCCAGCAAACCGGCGGCATGGGCGGCGAAATGTGCGCCGTCGACCGCGCCCCGGGCGTCCAGCGGCGAGAGCAGGGCGGGCCAGATGCCGGCAAAGCCGCGCCCGGAGGATAGGTTCGTGCTTGAGTTCAGGGTCACAACAGGCTTTCCATGGACCACGGCAAGGCTGGCCGTGGCAGTCCCAGCACCCGGCGATGGGCGCTGTCGATGTGGTGGGCAAGGCGTTCGGCCACGGCCACCGGGTCGCGCGCCTTGAGCGCCTGCACGACCCAGAGGTGTTCTTCCATGGCCGGCAGCAGCACGTCGGCCGAGAGCATCGAGCCCTCCAGCCGGATCAGGCGCACGCGCAGGCTGTTGACGCGGTAGGTCTCGCTGATGAGCTCGTTGCCCAGCGCGTCGATCATCAGGTCGTGCAGGCCCCAGTCGACCGTGGTGGCGTCGGTCAGCAGGGCATCGTCAATGGGGCCGCTACGCGCGCGCCTCACGATGGCCAAGTGGGCGTCCTCGATGGCGGCCAGGTCGGTGGCGCTCACGCTGGTGCAGAAATGCATCGCGGCCTCGCGCTCCAGCAGGCCGCGCAGCTGGAAGGCGTTGTTGATGAGTTTCAGGTCCACATGCGCCACCTGCAGGCCGCGCTGCGGCACGGTGCGCAGCAGGCCTTCGGCCTCCAGACGCGGGATCAGCTCGCGCACCGCCCCCAGCGGCATGCCCAGCAGTTGCACCAGCTCGCGCTGCGAGACGAACTGGCCAGGGCGGATCTGCGCCGACAGAATCTGCTGGCGAAAGCTCTCGTAGGCCTGCGCACGCAGACTCGGCGCGGCATCAGACCGTGCGGTTGCGGTGGAATGTCGGGTGGCCAGGAGCATGTGAGTCAGATGACGCACTGACATGTTAGTGCGCTCTAACTGATAGGACAGCGGAAAAACCCGCAGCCCGATTCCTGCTGTCTGTGTACCGTCGCCCTATCGTCGCCCTGCCGTCAGTCCGGCGCGCCCGTGCAGCCAGTGAGTTCCAGACACCACACACCGCCCTGAACCAGCCATGCCCGACGCGCCGCCCTGCCCCGCCCCGAGCGACGCCAGCCATCCGCTGCCCGACGGCCGACAGCTCACGCTGCTGCCCGAACGCGCCGCCTGGCTGGCCGAGGACGGCCTGCTGCTGGTGGCGGATGTGCACTTCGGCAAGGCGGCGAGTTTTCGCCGCCTGGGCGTGCCGGTGCCCAGCGGCACGACCGAGGCCAATCTGGCGCGGCTGGACGCGCTGCTGGCGCGCCTGCCGGGAGTGGCGGAGCTGGTCTTCCTGGGCGACTTCCTGCACGCGGCGAGCGGGCGTGCACCGGCCATCCTGGCAGCGCTGCAAGCCTGGCGCGAGCGTCATGGCACCCTCACCATGACCCTGGTGCGCGGCAACCATGACGACCACGCCGGCGACCCGCCACCCGCGCTGGGCATCGCCGTGGTGGATGAACCCTGGGCGCACCACCCATCCGGCCTGGCCCTGTGCCACGACCCGGCCACGCCCTGCGCAGCCGGCACCTATGCCCTGGCCGGCCATGTGCACCCGACCGCCTGGCTGGGTCGGGGTTATGACGCGCTGCGCCTGCCTTGTTTTCACGCTCGCGAACAGGTGCTGGTGCTGCCCGCCTTCGGTGAATTCACCGGCGGTGCCGCGGTGCAGGCGGGTGCCGGCGAGCAGCTCTATGTCGTGGCGGGCGAGCGGGTGCTGCGCCTGCCGCCACCGGCGGCCAGGTCGCGCCGGCGATAGCGAGGGCCCCGGCCGGCTGGAACAATGCCGCCCACCATGCCCCTGCCCGCCCCCACCCGCCCCCGCACCCCCTCGTATCACCGCCGCATCGACGTGCGCAGCTATGTGCGCGACGACGGGCTGTGGGACATCGAAGGCCATCTCACCGACATCTGGCCGGACGCACAGCCTGTGGCCGGCGGCACCCTGGCGGCCGGTCAGCCCATGCACGAGATGTGGCTGCGCTTCACCGTCGACCGCACGGCCACCATCGTGGCGGCCGAGGCGGTCACCGACGCCGGCCCCTACGGCGTGGCGGCCTGCGGCGCCGTCGCGCCGGACTACGGCCACTTCGTCGGCGTGCAGATCGCGCGCGGCTACCGCGACGCCATCCGCCGCCTGTTCGGCCGCACGGCGGGCTGCACCCACATCAACGAGCTGGCCGGCGTGATGGGCAGCGCGGCGCTGCAGGCCCTGTGGCACGAGCTGGCCGGCGATCCGCAACTGAACAAGCCCTTCAGCCTGGACGGCTGCCACGCCCTGCGCACCGACGGCCCGCAGGTGGCCACCTACTACCCGCGCTGGTACGTCGGCACGCGCGAGGCACAGGCGCCGACGTCGCCCGACTGATCAGCCCGGGCGCCGCTCGCGCGCCGTGGCCATGGCCATGGCCGCTGCACGGTCTACACATGGTCGGCGCACGGTCGACGCACATGGGTCACAGCGCCCGTGCAATCACCTCCTTCATGATCTCGTTGGTGCCGCCGTAGATGCGCTGCACGCGCGCGTCGGTGTACATGCGCGCCACCAGGGTCTCGTTCATGTAGCCCGCGCCGCCGAAGAGCTGCACGCAGGCGTCCATCACCCGGCCTTGGGCCTCCGAGCCCCAGAGCTTGGCCATGGAGGCGGTGGCGGTATCCAGCCGCCCGGCCAGCAGTGCCTCGATACAGCGGTCCATGAAGGCGCGGCCGACCTGGATCTCGGTGGCGATCTCGGCCAGCTTGAAGCGCGTGTTCTGGAAGTCGGCGATCGCCTGCCCGAAGGCGCGCCGCTCGCGCACCCAGGCCAGCGTCGCCTCGTACGCACCCTCCATCGCCGCCAGCGCGCTCACGCCGATGATGAGGCGCTCGTAGGGCAGGTCGGCCATGAGCTGGGCAAAGCCGCAGCCTTCGCGCCCGCCCAGCAGCTGGCCCGGTGCCACGGCCACGTCGTCGAAGAAGAGTTCGGCGGTGTCCTGCGCCTTCATGCCCATCTTGTCCAGCAGCCGCCCGACGCGGTAGCCCGGGCAGTCCGCCGTCTCGACGATGAAGATGGCCAGGCCCTGGGCGCCCGGCGCGCCGTTCACCCGCGCCACCACCAGTACCAGGCCGGCCAGGCCGCCGTTGCTGATATAGGTCTTGGCGCCATTGATCAGATACGGCGTCAGCTCGTCACCCGGCCCGGCTGGGTCGCGCCGCGCGCGGGTGCTGATGGCCTTGAGGTCCGAGCCGGTGCCGGGCTCGGTCATGGCGATGGCGCCCACCAGCTCGCCGCTGGCCAGGCGCGGCAGGTAGCGGCGCTTCTGCGCCTCGGTGCCATGGTTGAGCACGTAGTGCGCCACGATGCTGTGCACGCCGGCGTTCAGGCCCGACAGGGCGCGGCGCGCCATCTCCTCGTGCAGCACCGCCTCGTGGCGGAAGTCGCCACTGCCACCGCCCCACTCGGCCGGGATGTCGGTGCACAGCAGGCCCAGTTCACCGGCGCGGCGCCACAGCGCATGGCCCACGTGGCCGCGCGCGCGCGCCTCGGCGTCGCCCGGCAGCATGTGCTCGTCGATGAAGCGCACCACCGTCTGGCGGTACAGGTCGAGGTCAGGGTCGCTCCATGAGCGCTGGAAGTCGAGGGGCATGATGGTGGCCGGCGTGAAGCGGATGCAGGGATAGCATGGTCGCCCCGTCACCCCCCGCCAGCCTGCAGGAGTTTTCCCCATGCCCGAAGCCTTCATCGTTGCCGCCCGGCGTACCGCCGGCGGCCGCCGCAACGGCCGCCTGTCCGGCTGGCACCCGGTCGACCTGGCCGCCGCGGTGATCGACGCCCTGCTCGACCAGACCGGCATCGACCCCGCCGCGGTGGACGACGTGCTCATGGGCTGCGTCAGCCAGGTCGGCGAGCAGTCCTTCAACGTGGCGCGCAACGCCGTGCTGTCGTCGCGCCTGCCGGAATCGGTGCCGGCGACCTCGATCGACCGCCAGTGCGGCTCGTCCCAGCAGGCGCTGCAGTTCGCGGCCCAGGCGGTGATGTCGGGCACCATGGACTGCGTCATCGCCGCCGGCGTGGAAAGCATGAGCCGGGTGCCCATGTTTTCGCCCGGTGAACTGGCGCGCAAGGCCGGCCTAGGCAGCTACGACGGCGGCATCGGCCTGCAGGCGCGCTACGGCGGGGTGGCCTTCAGCCAGTTCAGCGGCGCCGAGATGCTGGCGCGCAACTTCGGCCTGAGCCGCGACGACGCCGACCGCTACGCCCTGCTCAGCCACCAGCGCGCGGCAGCCGCCACCCGCGAGGGCCGCTTCGCGGCCGAGATCGTGCCGCTGGCCGTGCGCCGCAGCGGCGAAGCGCCCGGCACCCCCGGCGCGGCGCACGCCGACTCCGGACTGCACACGGTGGACGAAGGCATACGCCTGGACGCGACGCTGGACGGCATCGCGTCCGTCAAGCTGCTGCAGGAAGGCGGCGTGGTCAGCGCCGCCAACGCCAGCCAGATCGCCGATGGCGCCAGCGGCGTGATGGTGGTGAACGAGCGCGGCCTCAAGGCCCTGGGCCTGACGCCGCTGGCGCGCATCCACCACCTCTCGGTGCTGGGCCACGACCCGGTCATCATGCTCGAAGCGCCCATCCCGGCCACCGAACGCGCCCTGCGCCGCGCCGGCCTGAATATCAACGACATCGACGCCTTCGAGGTCAACGAGGCCTTCGCCACCGTGCCCCTGGCCTGGCTCCAGGCCACCGGCGCCGACCCGGCGCGGCTGAACCGCCACGGCGGCGCCATCGCCCTGGGCCACCCGCTTGGCGCCTCGGGCACCCGCCTCATGGCCACGCTGGTGCAGGTGCTGCACCAGTACGGCGGCCGCTACGGCCTGCAGACCATGTGCGAGGGCGGGGGCATGGCCAATGTGACCATCATCGAGCGGGTGTGATCACGCCACGCTCGGCGTCTTGGCAAATGCCCAGCCGGATGGTCATGCATCCGGCTGGCTTGGCAGACACCGCATCAAGCTCCTACTTCCGGGCTTCCAGCACCAGGTTGAACGGTGTTTCCGTGGCGCGCCTGAAGCGTGAGAAGCCTGCATCGGCGAACACGTGACGCAACGCGCGCTCGCCTGCCTGTGCACCCAGGCCCAGACCAACCTCCTGTGACAAGGCGTTGGGCGTGCAGATGCAGGTCGACGCGGCGTAGTACATGCGCCCAACCGGCGTGATGTTGTCGTCCAGATCGTCGTTGGCAAACGGTTCGACGAGCAGCACGGTGCCGCCCGGCCGCATGGCCTGGTGGGCGCGCCGCGCAGCACCAACCGGGTCACCCATGTCGTGCAGGCTGTCGAAGAAGCACACCAGGTCGTAATCGGTGCCAGGAAACTCGCGTGCCGTGCTCTGGGTGAATTGCACGCGATCGGCCACGCCGGCCTCGCTGGCACGCAGTTGTGCCTGCTCGATCGATCCGGCATGAAAGTCAAAGCCATGAAAACGCGACTTCGGGTAGGCCTTGGCCATGATGATGGTTGAGGCCCCGTGGCCGCAGCCGATGTCCGCCACTTTGGCGCCCTGTTCCAGTTGCGCCACCACGCCGTCCAGCGCCGGCAGCCAGCTGCTGACGAGGTTGGCGCGATACCCCGGGCGGAAGAACCGCTCGGTGCCCGAGAACAGGCAGGGGTGATGGTCGGCCCAGGACAAGGCGCCATTGCCACGCATGGCAGCTACCAGCTTGTCCTTGTCGATGAACATGCTGGCCAGGACGCTGGCGCCGCCTGCGACATACACCGGCGAGTCCTCGACGGCGAGCGCCAGCGCCTGCTCTTCAGGCAGGCGGAAGCGCCCGCGGTCATGTTCGACATAACCGCTCGCCGCCTGACCGCTCAGCCACTCGCGCACCAGCCTGGCGTTGCACCCGGTGCGCGTCGCCAACTCGTCAGGCGTGACGGCCTTGCTGTCGGCCATTGCCCGATACAGCCCCAGTTCCTCGCCAAGGATCACGTTGGCCATCATGGCGGCGCCCCCCATGTCATTGACCAGCCGGCCCATGAACTCGTAGAGCTTGCTCTCGTTCATCACTTCGCCCCTTTGCGGGCCGACAGGCTGAAGCGGCACGGGAGACCCGCGACCCGACCGCACCGCTCGCCGCCCGGCGAGCGAAAACAGATGGTGGGCGTCCGGTTTTCGCCCGTCAATGGCCCGCAACCCACATGTGCCGAGTGCTCCCCTGGCGCTCCGGCGCCAGTTCATCAGTCTTGGGGATAAACCGAGCACGGCACGCAGTTGCGCACCGTCTGTATTACCGGTGCACCCAGCGGCCCGGTGACCTGCCTCACATCGACAAGGACCCCTCGCGGAACTCCGTCCGGTCCAGCCACACGTTCACCAGCACCGGCCGCCCGGCGCGCGCGAGTTCGCGCGCCTGGCGCAGCGCCGGCTCCACTTCAGCGGCGGTCCTGATCAGCAGGCCGGCGGCGCCGAAACCCTCGACCACGCGCTGGTAGTCAGTGCGGGCCAGCACGGTGGCGACATCGTCGTTCAGCATCTTGACCTGCTCGCGGGCGATCTGGGTCCAGCCGGCGTCGTTGCCGACGATGGCGATGACCGGCACGCCGTGGCGCACGAAGCTGTCGAACTCGCTCAGGCTCCAGCCGCAGGCGCCGTCGCCGAAGATGATCCAGACCTCGCTGCCCGGCCGGGCGCGCGCCGCACCCAGGGCAAAGCCCGCACCCACGCCCAGGGTGCCGAAGGCGCCCGGGTCCAGCCAGCTGAGCGGGCCGCGCGGGCGCAGCACATAGGCGGCGGTGGAGACAAAGTCGCCGCCGTCGGCGACGAAGACGGCGTTGTCACCCGCCTCGCGGTCGACCGCGCGCAGCAGGGCGATGGGGTTGACGTGGTCGCCGGTGGCCTGGGCCTGGCGGTCGATGTCGAGCTCGCGCTCGGCGTCGCGCTGACGCAGGGTGGCCAGCCAGGCGGGCCAGCGCGGGCTGGCCTGGGCGGCGTCCGGTGCAGCACCCGGCGCAGCAGCCGGCGAGACCTTCGACGCTGCCGCCCGCGCCGCACCCGGCGCGGCCGCCTGAGCACCCGCGGGCGCGGCCCGCGCCAGCATCTGCAGGAACTGGCCGGCGTCGCCGATGGCGGCCACGTCGGGGCGACGGTTCAGGCGCGCGTCGCGGGCGCTGCGATTCGCGGCGATCAGCGTGGCGCTGCGGCGCACGTGTTTGCCGTAGTCCAGGCGGAAGTCGCAGGGCACGCCAGCCAGGATGACGCAATCGGCCTCGCGCAGCGCATTGCGCCGGGCGTGGCGCAGCTGCAGCGGGTGGTCGCGCCCGAGCAGGCCGCGCGCCATGCCGGAGAGATACACCGGCAGGCCCAGCCGGGTGACGGCAGCGGCGAGTGCCGCGGCCTGGTCGGCACACACCAGGGCCTGGCTGCCGATGACGGCCAGCGGCCGCTCGGCCCTGGCCAGGGCGGCGAGTGCGGCCTGCACGCTGCGGCCTGATGCGTGCGGCGGCGGCACCGGCGCCGGCGGCGCGTTCACTTCCGGCAGCTCGGCGCCGGCCAGCATGCGCCGCACATGGCGGCCGAGGTACCAGCGCAGCGCCTTGTCGGCCAGGGCCTGGCCCTTGCCGGCGGCGTCCGAGTACCACTGGCGGATGAGGGCCGGCTCGTAGAGCAGGTCGACCGGGCACTCGATGAACACCGGCCCGGGCACGCCGGCCTGGGCGATGGCAAAGGCCTGGTGCACCGCCGGCCCGAGGTCGGCCACGCGCCGCAGCTTGATGAAGCGCTTGACGTGTGGCTCGACCAACGGACGTTGGGCGATGTCCTGCAGCGCGCCGCGGCCCTGCAGGGCCGTGGGCGCGGCACCGCCGATGAGCAGCAGCGGCACCTGGGCGACCTGGGCGTTCTTGAGCGCGGTGAGGGTGTTGGTGATGCCCGGGCCGGCGGTGACCGCGGCCACACCGGGACGGCCGGTCAGGCGTGCGTGAGCGTCGGCGGCAAAGACGGCCGTGCCTTCGTCCCGCACGTCCAGGACGGCGATGCCGCGCGCCTTGGCCGCACTCAGGATGGGCGAGATGTGGCCGCCGCACAGCGTGTAGACCGTCGTCACACCCTGGGCGAGCAAGGCGTCGGCGACCCGGTCGCCGCCGTGCCGGGGGCGCGCCGCTGCCAGGGCCGGGCCAGCCACCATCAGGCCCAGACCACCAGGTCGCGCGACTGGTACCAATGCTCCAGCTGGGCGGCGGGCACCGCGGCCTCGATGCTGCTGCGGCGGATCTTCATCGTCGGCGTGAGGCAGCGGTTCTCGATGCTCCAGGGTTCTCGCGCCACCACGATCATGCGCAGGTGTTCGTACTCGGGCACCGCGCGGTTCACCTCCTCCAGCAGGCGGGTGAGCTGGGCCGTCACGTCGGCACGCAGCGCCGGCTCGGTCTGACGCGCCCGCAGCGATTCCGCCAGCACCACCAGCGCGTAGGCCGCTGACTGGCCGACACCCGAGACCATGGACATTTCCACCACCGGATGGGCGTTGAGCAGGTTCTCGATCGGCGCCGGAGCGACGAACTTGCCCTTGGAGGTCTTGAACAGCTCCTTGGCCCGGCCAGTGAGTTTCAGCAGGCCGCGGGCGTCGATCTCGCCCAGGTCGCCGGTGTGGAAATAACCGTCGGCCGTGAAACATTCGGCCGTCAGCTCGGGCTGCTTGTAGTAGCCGCTGAACTGGCCGGGCGACTTGATGAGCACCTCGCCGCTGTCGCTGATGCGGTACTCGACTCCCGCCTGAGCCACCCCCACGCAGCCCGGCGCGTTGTGGCTGCGCGTCGAGGCAAAGGAGTAGGACGAGTCTTCGGTCATACCGTAACCCTCCAGGATGGTCAGGCCCAGGCGGGCGTACCAGCGGATGAGCTCGGGGGGAATCGGTGCCGAGCCACTGCCGGCCAGCATCACATGTTCCAGACCCAGCCCGGCGAGCACCTTGCGCGCCACCAGCCGGCCGATCAGCGGCAGGCCAAGCAGGCGCTCGAGCTTGGCCGGCGGCATGTGCGCGAACACGCCCTGCTGGAACTTGAGCCACAGCCGCGGCACCGAGATGAAGATGGTCGGCCGGGCGCGCTTGAGGTCCTGTACAAAGGTCTCGAGCGACTCGGCGAAAAACAGGTGCATCGTGCCGGCCACCAGCGAGGCACCTTCGACGCATGAACGCTCGAAGCTGTGCGCCAGTGGCAGGTAGGACAACATGCGGTGCTGCTCACGCCCGTCGGTCTGGCGCAGGGTGTGGGCGTTGAAGCCCTCGGCGGCACGGCTGAAGGCGGCAAAGGTGGTCATGACGCCCTTGGGCCGGCCGGTCGAGCCCGAGGTGTAGATCAGCATGGCGAGTTCGTCCCCACGCCGGTCGGGTGCGCCGGCCAGCGGTGCAGTGCGACCGATCACCGCGTCCCAGCTGTCCACCGCCGCCAGATCGGGCGTGGCCGGCGCAAGCGGCAGACGGATGCGCGGCAGCGTCGCCGGCACGCCAGGCACCTGGGCCGGCCAGGTGTCGAGCTTGCCGACGAAAAGCAGGCTGGCCTCGCTGTGCTCGAGCACGAAGTTCACCGTCTCGGCCGATTCGGTGGGGAAGATCGCCACCGTGGCGTAGCCGCCCAGCCAGACGGCCAGCTCGGCCATGATGAAGTGGGCGCAGTTCTTGGACAGGATGGCCACCCGCGCACCGCGTGCCAGGCCCAGGCCCTGCAGATGGGCGGCCATGCGCCGTGCCTGGTCGAGAACCTGCGCCCAGGTGTAGTCCACCACCCGGCCCTGGCCGAGAGGCTGGGTCAGATACACCGCGTCGGGCCGCAGGCGCGCGTGGTCACAGGCATGGTCGAGGACGAGCCGAACGGGCGTGGTCGAGGTCATGGCAGCAGGCTCCTGGCAGCAGGCAAGATCAAGCGCCACTGTGCTTTGCAAATCGACATGATGCGCCAGGGGTTTTCCTTGGTGCGGCGCCGGCGCCGGCGCCGGCGGCGACGCTGTCGCTGGCGCGCAGCGACGCCAGCCACGCGAGTCCGGCAAGAGTTGTCAGAATCCGCCATCCCGGCCGCACCGCCGCCCTGCCCCACCCGACCCGATCGCCATGGACACCCGCACCCACCCCATCCGCCAACGCTTGGCCGACCTGCGCCTGGCGCTGGCCCGCCACCAGATCGACGGCGTGCTCGTGCCCTCGGCCGATCCGCACCTGTCGGAATACCTTCCGGGGCGCTGGCAGGGCCGCGAGCTGTTCTCGGGCTTCACCGGCTCGATGGGGACGCTGGTCGTGCTGCGTGAACTGGCGGTGCTGTTTGCCGACAGCCGCTACTGGGTGCAAGCCGAGCGCGAGTTGCAGGGCACGGGCGTAGACCTGGTGAAGATACCGACCGGAGCGGCCACCCACCATGTCGACTGGCTGGCCATCCATTTGCCGGCCCAGGGCACGCTGGTGGTGGACGGCGCGGTGCTCGGCCTGGCCAGCGCCAAGCTGCTGGGCGACACCCTGGCGGCGCAGGGCCTGACCCTGCGCACCGACCTCGACCTGCTGGGCGAGGTCTGGCCCGATCGCCCGGGCCTGCCTGACGCTGCGATCTACGAACACCTGCCGCCACACGCCAGCACGACTCGCGCCGACAAGCTGGCCGCTGTGCGACAGGCGATGGCGCGCCTGGGGGCCAGCCACCACTTCGTCTCCACCCTGGACGACCTGTGCTGGCTCACCAATCTGCGCGGCGCCGACGTCGACTACAACCCGGTCTTCTGCGCCCACCTGCTGATTGGCCGCGAAGCCGCAACGCTGTTCGTCGACACCGCCAAGGTCGACGCTGCCCTCATCACCCGCCTGGCCGCCGACGGCGTGGCGGTCGTGCCCTACGCCGGCGCCGCCGCTGCCTTGGCCGCCATGCCGGCCGGCGCGGTGCTGCTGGTGGACCCGCGACGCATCACGCTGGGTTTTCGGCAGGCGGTGGCGCCGGGCGTGCGGGTGATCGAAGCCGTCAACCCGAGCACCCTGGCCAAGAGCCGCAAGACTGCGGCCGAGGCTGAACAGGTGCGCCACACCATGGAGATCGACGGCGCGGCCATGTGCGCCTTCTACGCCTGGTTCGAGCAGGCGCTGGGGCGCGAATCGATCAGCGAGCTGACGGTGGACGAACGGCTCACGGCCGAGCGTGCGCGCCAGCCTGGCTTTGTCTCGTTGAGCTTTTCCACCATCGCCGGCTTCAATGCCAATGGCGCCCTGCCGCACTACCGCGCACTGCCCGACGCCTTCTCACCCATCAGCTCGCCCGCTGGCCTGTGCGCCGAAGGCCTGCTGCTCATCGACTCGGGTGGCCAGTACCTGGGCGGCACGACCGACATCACCCGCGTGTGGCCCATCGGCACCCCCAGCGCGGCACAGAAGGCCGACTACACCCGCGTTTTGAAGGGCACGATCGGCCTGTCGCGCCTGCGTTACCCGGTGGGCACGCCCGGCCCGATGCTGGACGTGATGGCGCGCGCACCGCTGTGGGAACACGGGCTGGACTACGGCCATGGCACCGGCCATGGGGTGGGCTATTTCCTCAATGTGCACGAAGGGCCGCAGAACATCTCGCGCGCCCTGCCCGACCCCGGCATGGCCATGTGGCCGGGCATGATCACCTCCATCGAACCCGGCCTGTACCGGCCCGGTCATTGGGGCATACGGATCGAGAACCTGGTGCTCAACGTGCCGGCCGAGGGCCTGGAAGGTGGCGGCGAGTTCGGCGACTTCCTCGCGTTCGAGACCCTCACCCTGTGCCCCATCGACACCCGCTGCATCGACATGGGCCTGCTGCGCGAGGATGAACGCGCCTGGCTGAATGCCTACCACCAAGAGGTGCTGGGGCGTCTGCGCCCCCATGTGAGTGGCGACGCCCGGGCCTGGCTGGAGGCGCGCACGGCGCCGATCTGAACCGGGCAGCTCAGCCCTTGGGGGGGCGGCCGTCCGGTGGCGGCGGCGCCTCGTCGCCGGCCACGTCACCGGTGGCGTCAGCTGCCAGGCTGCTGCTGCCCAGGCGGGCGCTGCGCCGTGCGCCGCTGATGGCGCTGTGTGCCGTCCAGGCGGCCTCCTGGGTGTGCTGCAGCAGCCGGAAGGCCGACACCACCTTTTGCAGGCGTTCGGCCTGCACCCGCAGCGCCTCGGCCGCCCCCGCGCTTTGCTGCACCAGCGCAATGTTCTGCTGCGTCATCTGGTCGAGTTGCTCGATCGACACCTCGGCCGTCTCGACCACGCTGCCGGCCGCCGCCGGGGTCTGCTGGATGTGGCCCACGATGTCGGTCACGCACTGCACCGAGGTGACGATGGCGTCCATGGTGGTGTGACTGCCCTCGCGCAGGCCGCGCCCGCCGGCTTCAAGCTTGTGCAGGGTGTCGCCCATCAGGCCCTTGATCTCGCGCGCAGCGCTGGCGGCGCGCTGGGCCAGCATGCGCACGTCGGCGGCCACCACCCGTGCCGCCCGGCCCTGGTCGCCGGCACGGGCCGCCTCGACCGTGGCATTGAGCGCGAGCAGATTGGTCTGGAAAGCGATGCTGTCGATGAGGTTGACCGTGTCGAGAATGCGTCGGCTGGCGGTCGAGATCTCCTCGAGGTTGCCGACCACCTGGCTGACCACCTCCGCGCTGCGCTGGGCGGCGTCGACCGCATGGTCGATGCGCAGACTGGGTTCAGCCGACACCAGGGTGAGCGGGCCGGCGGCAGTGGCCAGCTGGTGCACGCGCGGCGCCGGGCGTGTCGCCGGTGGCGCCGGTTCCTCCGCCGGGCCTGCCCGCAAGGCAGCCCCTTGCGCCGCGACACCGGAAGCTTCGGGCGCGAGTTGTGCCGCCCGGTTGGCCAGACCTTCCAGCGCACCGAGCGCCTGGCGCTGCGCCTCGGCCTTCTCGCGCACACCACGCATCACGTCGCGCAGGCTGGCCTGCATGGCCGCCACCGCCTGCTGCAAGCGCAGCATGTCGGCGTCACCCGCCTCGCCGGCCACCGAAGCCGTGGGCGCTGACGGTGTGGCCACTGGACCCGCAGCAGCGAGCTGTGCCGGCACTGAGGCAGGTGCTGTAGTGATCGGCGCACGCGGGGCGCGCTGGGTCGCGGCAGGCTTGGACGCCGTCATCCACAAGCTGGTGGACGCATCGTCAGTCAGGCGACGCGACGGATCATCGGCGTGTGGCCCCTGAGCTGCGGCTGCCTGACGCAGCGCCTGGGCCAGCGTCAGGCCCAGCACCACGCCGGCAACCGCACCCAGCGTGCCCAACGCCGTGATGAGCACATGCAGATCGGCCAGCCGGTTGGGTGGCACCCGGTTGGCCAGCCAACCGGCCACCGCCACCCCCAGCAGCAACACGCCGAGCGAGCCAAAGGCGAGCAGCACACGGCCGGAAAGCTTGTTCATGGGGCGCAGGGCAGACATGGCGCGGATTCTGGCGCGGCCTACCCGTCGGCGGCGAGCCCCAACGCTCGTCGGCCGCTTGCAAGCAGGGCCGAAATGCCATGCCTGCAACACTGTCGGGGGTTTATTTCAGGGCGCCGCTCGGGTCAGGCGTGCGGCCAGCGCCTCGGCCAGGGTGTCGGCACAGTCGCGCAGATGGGCCCGGGTCTCCTCGCCCAGATCGTTGCGGCGGGCAACGCCGGCCAGGCGCGTCTGCAGTTCGACCGCCTGCGCACGCACCAGGCTGCGTGCGTCGGCGCGACTCAGCCGCGCCGGATTGAGCAAGGCGGCAGCCAGGCGGCCGACATGGTCACGCTGCAGTTCCCGGCGCAGCGGGGCGATGTCGCCGCGCTGCGGCGCACCCAGTTCCGACCACAACTCGCGCTGCACCCGCCCGTAGAGCTCACTCAGGCGCAGACTGCCGTCGGCGCCTGGCGCCTTGCCTTCGCTGTCGAGCAAGCGGCTGGCCACGCCGTCGCTGAGCAACTGGCCGATCAGCGCCTTTTGCATGTCCAGCAGCACCTGGGCCGGTGCATAGTCGGTCGACACCGGGGCGTCGCCATCCTCAATCGCATCGCCGCGTTCGAGGAAATCGGGCGCCAGGCGGCGCTGCAGGGCAGACGACAGTGCCAGCCCGTTGGGCGCCAGCAGGCCGCTGGCCAGCGCATCGAGCGCCGCGCGCTGACGGCTGGCCGGCACCGGTTCGAGCGGATCGCGGCGGGTGTTGGCGCGGTCGCGCAGCGTACGCACGCCACCGATCTGGCGCGCCAGCACGCCGCTGGCCCGCGCCACGTCGCGCAGCGCGTACGACACCGTGCGGCGCAGGCCGGGGTAGTCGTCACCCTCGTCAAGCTTGCGGCTTTCGACCCGGCGCAGCAGGTCCTGCGCGATCACCAGTCGGCGCGCGGCATAGGCCACCGGGTCGCTGCCCAGGTCGAACTGCAGCGCCTCGGGGTCCAGCCCGAGAAAAGCGTCCTCATCGGTGGCATAGGCCAGTTCGGTCTCGCCGCTGCGCGCGGCGATGCGTGCCAGCTCCGCGGCTTCGCGTTCAGGAGCCATCGGCTTGTAGGCGTATTCGATCGCCCAGTAGTCATAGGGGCCGAGCGTGGTCTGGAAGGGTGCCGGCGTCTTCTCGCCCGGGCGCGGCAGATTGACGGGCAGGTATTCCATCACCGAACCGGACAGCGCGTGGCTGCGCGTGAACTCGGGGTCGGCCAGGGCACGTTCGTCGTACACGCGCGAGGCGCGGAAGTTGTGGCGCAGGCCCAGGGTGTGGCCCACCTCGTGCATGGTCACGTCCTTCATGTACGCCTGCACGAAGGCCTCGACCTCGGGGCTGGCGGGGTCGAGGTCGCCGCGCGCGCTCAGCACGTCCAGGGCGTAGGACAACTCTTCGGCGGCATGGTCGGCGTGTTCGCAGGCGTCGGCGCGTGGCCAGGCGGGTGCATCGGCGACGTCCGCACCCGTGCCGGGGCGCGCGACGGCAGCAGCGGCCTGGGCGTCGGCGCGCAGTTCGGCCGCCAGGTCGGTCGACTGCATCAGCCGGGCCCAGCTCGCGGCGGGGTTGCGCGGCGGCAGGATCTGTGCCCGCGCAGCACGCAGGCCGCGCGAACTGAGGCTTTCGATGGCGACGTCGGCGTCCAGGATCTCACCGCTGCGCGGATCGACATGGCTGGGGCCGATGGCGCCGAAGCTGGCCTGGGCGTTGGTCATCCAGCGCACCGAGGCCACGCCGACGTCCAGCGTGTCGAAGTCGGCCTTGTCGGGCTGCTGCTGCACGACGATGGCGTTCTTGAAGCCGATCTTCTCGAAAGCCAGGTTCCACTCCAGGATGCCGGCAGAGATGCTGGCGCGGTATTTCTCCGGCACATCGGCGTCGATCCAGTAGGTGATGGGCCGCACCGGCTCGGACAGCGCGGCGGCCGGGTCCTTCTTTTCCAGCCGCCAGCGGTTGATGTAGTGCCGGCGCGCCGACCGTTCGAGGTCGTCGCTGAAGTCGCCCACCAGACTGATGAAATGGCCGATGCGCGCATCGGCCAGGCGCGGCGCCATGGGCTGCTCGGGCAGGCGCGACAGCGAGTAGTGCAGCGTCACGAACAGGCTGCGCACATCGGGCAGGGTGTCGGGCAGGCTGGGCTGCGGTCCAGCGCCGCCGGCAGCGGGCTGCGGCGTATTGATGCCGCTGGTGGCGTAATGGTTCTGGAACTCGAACACCAGCGCGTCGGACTTGGCGCGGATGTTGAGCAGCGCGGAGTGGCGGCCGTCCAGCGCGTAACCCTGGCGGTAGGCGCGTTGCAGCAGGATGCCCAGGCCGAGCAGGTCGCCGGCCAGCAGGTTGCTGGCCTCGACCAGCACGGTCTTGCGTTCCGGGTGCGGCTGGCTCGCCAGCGGCGCGCTGCCGATCAGGCTGGGCGAGAAGGCGCTGCGCACCGCCCGCGCCGCCGGCGTACCGTCACGCGCCACATAACGCGTGTTGCGCGCCACCAGCTGGATCTGCTGGTAGACACGCCTGAACTCGACCAGCTGCGGACGCCCGAAGGCGGCGCTGCGGCTGCTCATCAGCCCGCCGAGCAGCGGGCCTTCCCCGATGCCCGAAGCGATCTTGGGCGAGAAGAACAGCGGCACGCCGAAGTCCTTCTCGGCCAGTTCGATCCAGACCTTCTCGTCCTTGCGCCAGACGGGAAAGGTGCCACCCTCGATGCGCTGGGCGTCCTTGATGACGGTGGCGAAGGCTGGCGGCTGGCCCGCTGCGGGCGCAGCCGCTGCGCCCGAGGCCGCCGTGCCCGGCGTGCGCGCCGAGCCTGGGTTCGCACCGGCATGGCCAGCCGATGCCGCGCCGGCGGCTGACGTCGTCGCCGCGCCCGCTTCGCCGCCCGGCACCTGGGCGCAGGCCGCCAGCAGTGCGGTGGCGACCAGGGCGCCCAGCGCGCACAAGCCGCCGGTCGCCGACTGGCGTGTCCGCCGGCAGGGCAACCGCCGCGCGGCTGGTTCGCTGGACGTGGGCTGGGAACAGGACGCAGCGTGTCGTTCGGTCATGGAGTCACTTCCCGGCCGGGTCGGGGCCTCAGGTGATGTTGGGCATGCAGTGGGTCCGGTGCAGATCGGCCGGTTCCGGCGGGCCAGGTGAGTCGGGCACTCCCGGCATTCGTGGCCCGCCAGCAGCAACCGGGCAAGGCCGCGGGCCACGATCAGGCACGGAACTTCGACGTGATGGGGTAGCGCCAGTCGCGCCCGAAGGCGCGGTGGGTGATGCGGATGCCCACCGGTGCCTGGCGGCGCTTGTATTCATTGAACTTGATCAGCCGCGTCACCCGTTCGACGTCGGCCGGCGTGTGGCCAGCCGCGACGATCTCGGCCAGGCTCTGGTCCTGCTCCATGTAGCGCGCCAGGATGTCGTCCAGCACCTCGTAAGGGGGCAGGCTGTCCTGGTCGGTCTGGTTGGCGCGCAGTTCGGCGCTGGGTGCGCGGGTGATGATGCGTTCGGGGATGGGCGGCTGCTGCCCGACCGCGACGGCCTGGGCGTTGCGCCAGGCGGCCAGGCGGTAGACGAGGGTCTTGGCGACATCCTTGATGACCGCGAAGCCGCCTGCCATGTCGCCGTACAGCGTGCAGTAGCCGGTCGCCATCTCGCTCTTGTTGCCGGTCGTCAGCACGATGGCGCCAAACTTGTTCGACAGGGCCATGAGCAGGGTGCCGCGCACACGGGCCTGGATGTTTTCTTCGGTGGCGTCCTCGGCGCGACCGGCAAAGTCGGCCGCCAGCGTGGCCTTGAAGGCATCGAACATGGGCACGATGCTCATCTCGTCGTAACGCACACCCACCCGCCGGGCCATGTCGGCGGCGTCGATCCAGGAGATGTCGGCGGTGTAGGGGCTGGGCATCATCACCGTGCGCACCTTGTCGGCGCCCAGGGCGTCGACCGCGACGGCCAGCACCAGCGCCGAGTCGATGCCGCCCGACAGGCCGATGAGCGCGCCAGGAAAGCCGTTCTTGCCGATGTAGTCGCGCACACCCGTCACCAGCGCGCCCCAGGCCTGGGCTTCGAGGCCGGGCAACTCGGCCAGCGGTCCCTGCGGCGCGGGGTCGGCGCCTGTCAGCGTGATGAGCAGTTCGCAGGCCTCGAAGCTGGGCGCGCGGGCACTGAGCGCGCCGGCGGCGTCGACCGCAAAGGACGCACCGTCAAACACCACCTCGTCTTGCCCACCCACCAGGTGGGCATAGAGCAGCGGCAGGCCGACAGTGCGGGCGCGCTCGGCCATGCGCGCCTCGCGTTCGGCCTGCTTGCCCAGATGGAAGGGCGACGCGTTGAGCACCAGCAGCACCTCGGCGCCGGCGGAGCGGGCGGCTTCGGCGGGCTCGGCGAACCATGCGTCTTCACAGATCAGCACGCCGAAGCGGCGGCCATCGACCTCGACCACCAGCGGGCCCAGGCCGCTGTCCGGCCCGAGTTCGCGTCCGCTGATGAAATAACGCTTCTCGTCAAAGACCTGGTAGTTGGGCAACTCGCGCTTGGCGTAACGACCGAGCACCCGCCCGCCGCGCAGCACCGAGGCGGCATTCAGGCAGGCCTGGGTGGACAAGGAGCGCGTGCGAACATCCCCCCCATCGACGCCGGCCGGCGACCAGGCCGCCGGGTGGCCCAACACCACGGTGAAATCGCCCAGGTCAGTCAGCGCTGCGGCGCAATCCGACAGTGCCTGCTCGCAGGCGGCCAGGAAGGCCGGGCGCATGAGCAGGTCCTCGGGCGGATAGCCGCACAGGGCCAGCTCGGGCGCCACCGCCAGGCGTGCGCCGCTCGCATGGGCACGCCGAGCGGCGTCGGCGATGAGACGGGCATTGCCCGCGAGGTCGCCCAGGACGGGATTGATCTGCAGCAGGGCCACCGACAGCGGCGAGGATGAGGGCATGGACGCAGGAGGAGTGATGGCAGGTAGGACGGCAGGAACGATGACGCAAGCGACAGCAGCCCAGGCCGCCGACGCGCAGCAGGGGTCAGCGACCACAACGCCGGCCGGGAATGGTAACGGCGGGGCCACGCCCACGACGGTGCAAGCCAGCCTGCAGGTGGCGCAAGACCTGGCCCACATCGACGCGGCTGCCTGGGACGCCCTGGTCGACGCCGCCCCCCATCCCACACCCTTCATGCGCCACGCCTACCTGGCAGCGCTGCAAAGCAGCGGCTCGGCGGTAGCGGATACCGGCTGGCAGCCGCTTTACCTGCTGCTGCATGCGCTCGCCTCTGCAGACGATCGCGGCCGGGCCGAGCTGTGCGGCGCCTGTGTGCTGTACCTCAAGTCGCATTCCTACGGCGAATATGTCTTCGATTGGGCCTGGGCCGACGCCTGGCAGCGCGCCGGGCGCGACTACTACCCCAAGCTGCTGAGCGCCGTGCCCTTCACCCCGGTGCCCGGCAGCCGCCTGCTGGCGCGCGACGCCGAAACCCGCCAGGCGCTGCTGCAAGGCATGAGCACGCTTGCGCGCGAGCAGGGCTGGTCATCGGCCCATCTGCTGTTCATGGACGAGGCCGACCAGGCTGCCGCCCGCCAGGCCGGCTGGTTGCTGCGCCAGGGCGTGCAGTTCCACTGGAGCAATCGCGGCGCCACGAACGGCACGGTCCAAGGCGTCACCAACGACGCCGGGCCGGCGCCCTACCGCGATTGGGACGACTACCTGGCCAGCCTGACCCGCGACAAGCGCAAGAAACTCACCCAGGAACGCGGCTATGTCGCGCGCGCCGGGGTGACGTTCGAGGTCAGGCGCGGCAGCGACATCAGCACGGACGACTGGGACCACTTCTACCGCTGCTACTGCAGCACCTACCGCGAGCACCACTCGACGCCCTATCTGAGCCGCGCCTTCTTCGACAGCACCCGGGCCGCGCTGCCCGAGCTGTGGCTGATGTTCATCGCCCGCCGCGAGGGCGAGCGTGTGGCCGCGTCGTTGGTCGCCCTGGACGACACCACCCGCACCGCCTGGGGCCGCTACTGGGGCGCGACCGAACGCATCAACCATCTGCACTTCGCCGCCTGCTACCACGAGCCGCTGCGCTGGTGCGTCGAACACGGCTGGCAGCGCTTCGAGGGCGGCGCCCAGGGCGAACACAAGCTCGCGCGCGGCCTGATGCCGGTCGCGACCTGGTCAGCGCACTGGCTGGCCGACCGCGAGTTCTCCAGCGCCGTCGCGCGCTTCCTGGAACGCGAACGCAGCGGCGTGGCAAGTTATTTGGACGAATTGCAGGCGCACAGTCCGTTCAGGGCCTGAGGCGGGTGCCCAACGATGTCGTGCATCAGCTAGATCGAACACTCTGAACACCCGCTGCTTCCGATTTGAACGCTTGGTCAACCATCTTCATTTCGTGGCCTAGTCCAATATTGAAGTGCATCGCATCGCAGCCAACGCCGCATACGCAGAGTTTGCCAATCGGGCCGCCGCCAGCGCAGGCCCACGATGCGCGTCTGATGTCCCTGTTCCTAAAGGCGACGACTTTTGCACCGCTTCGCGTCGCGCGCGCTCAATGGTCTCCCAACTGGCTCCCGGTGCCACGTTCAGGAGCCGGCAGGCATCGGCAAGGGACATTGCCGGCGGAACGGGCCGCGCCGGAGCCGGTACGCCGGGGCGGGGTGGCTGGGCTGGTGTAGAGGTTGACGTGAGCGCGCTGATCAGCGGCCGACGCTCTGGCTGGACTGACAGTGCCGGGGTGCTGATGAGCGACAGCTGAACTGCGGGAGGCGCGGCGTTCTGCACAGGTGCCTCTGCAGGCTTCTCCGGCGTTGCGACCGGTGTTGCTGGCGCCAGAGGTTCGACGGGCCTTCCAGCTACTGCCGCTGCCTTCGAACGTTGCACCTTGTCTAGCAGAGTCAGGGCTCGTGGCACCTGGCGAAATTGAAGTTCGTGCTCCAGTTGCCGTAGCACGTCAGGTTTGCCCGCGGCAGAGGCAAACATCTCCTCGAGGTCCCCAATTCGTAAATGCATGAGTGGGCGGGGCATGGTCATGCGACCTCCTGCTCTTCGGCTGGGTCGGCCTCATCGGCGTCGACGGCGAACGGGTCCACTTCCTTATGGTGCACCCACACGGTGTTGTCGACCACGTCGGCGCCCAGGGGTTCGATGCCCAGCCGGTGCAGGGTGTCCATCAGGTCCTGCACCACCTCGTCTCGGCGCCGCACGAAACTTGAGGCAAAGCAGCGCCAGAAGGTCCAGCCAGCGCGTTCTAGAACGCGCTGCCGAACCATGTCGTGTTGCCACTGGCCTGGCCCGTGGAAGCGGTCGCCGTCACACTCGACAGCCAGGCGGCGCCCCTCATTGCCTTCCACCACGAAGTCAATGCGGTAACCACCACAAGGCACCTGGGGTTGCACGCGGTAGCCACGCTTTACCAGTTCGTCGAACATCTCGCGCTCGGAGCCGGACTCGCACAGGTCACGCAACGACTGCACCTTCTTGGCATCTCGCTGGAAAGGCTGCTGGAAGTGGCGAATGATGCGGCCGCTGAGCGAATCCTCGGAGAACTGGTTGTCCGGCACCGAGCGGAACAGGTACATCCGGTCGCGCGCGCGGGACATCGCCACGTTAATTCGCTGCTGGATGTCGGCCTTGTTCGCCGCGGTGCGGTCACCTTGCGCTAACACCATTGACACCATCATGATGTCGCGCTCGCGGCCCTGGAAGACCGGAGGTGGGCCCACGGCTATCTTGCGGGCGACGATGTCGCCCTGCGGAATCGTCTCCGCGACGAGTTCATGGATGAGCGCGGCCTGGGCGGTGCCCAGCAAGGTGACCACGCCGATGGACCGACCGTCGAACTGCGGGTCCCGCAGGATGGCCCGGATTTCCTCCAGGATGGCGAGTGCCTCCGCCTCGTTGACGTCGCCCTTGCGGAAGCCTCCCTTCACGAACACGTCGACCAGTGGCGGGTCCAGGCGCTCGTTGGCCTTGGGCACACGCAGCGGCCGGATGTCACCCTGATAGAACTCGCGGTTCGAGAACTCGATGATGGGCGACACGCAGCGGAAGTGCTCCTTGAGCATGACCGAGTTGCCGGCGAAGACCACTTGCGCCAAGTCGTAAAACGACCTCTCCGGGGTCATCAGTTCACCCTGAGGAATCTCTTGAAGAAAGCGCGCCCGAAGGCTGAGGACGACCTGCGTCGCTAAGCCAACGGCGGAAGGAGAAACCTGCTTGTCATCGCCGACGATCAAAAGCTTCTTGCCACGCAATATGGCAGGGAGGCATGAGATATCGGACTGCGACGCCTCGTCAACCACCACAAGGTCGAACACTCCAACATCAGACGGTATTGATTCGGACACACGCCAATGCGGCAAGACCCAGCAGGGTACTGCCGAGTAGGCTCGTGCCATCGCGTTCCTTGCATCGCGGCGGTACATGGCGGCTCCCACACCAGTACCTTTGCCGATTGCTCTAATGGCCGCGAGGTAGGCTTGCAGCGCTCGACGCACAGAATCTGGGGAGTTGTTGAACACCCCAAGCCACGTCTTCTCGGCCACCAATTCCTGGTAGGTCCGCGCCAAGGTGGTGGTCAGCTGTTTGCGCTCGGCGAACAGTTCCCTCAGCGTGTGATGACCGTCGATGCTGTCGAGGAACATCACGGCTTGGCGCCAGGCCCAGGCCTCGGCCCAGGTCGGCGGTGTGAGCGTGTCCAGGTCGGAGCTTGCCGCTTGCGTCCGCAGCTTGGCCGCCCACCGTGTGGCGCCGGCCGCGGTGAGCGCTGCCGTCACGCGGTCGATTTCCGCGAGCGACGGGAGCAACAGGGTCAGCCGGGACAGCTCCGACTGAAGGGCTTGCCAGGTGGTCTGCAGCACCCCTTCGTCGGCCGTCGGGCGTCCCAGCGACTCCGCGAGGAAACCGCGCAGTTCATCGACGATGCCGCCTTGGTGCCCGTCGAGCAAACGCAGCAGTTCCTGGACACGCCGCAGTGCGTAGGCCAGGCGGCTCTTGTCCAGGTGGGCCTGCAGGCTGGCAAAAGCGTTGGCGACGAAGGCTTCACCACCGTCGTGCACCTTGTCAGCGACGGGCTTGCCGAAGACCTCGGCCAATCGGCCATGAAGGTGCGCGTCGAAGTCGAACCGAAGCTTGCGGACGCCCTCGACGGTCGACTCCCATTGGGCGACGAGGCGGAACCAGTCATCGATGGCGCCGTGCCCGGGCTCCAGCCCGAACTCGCCGGCGAGCGCCGCCCACCGGGCCAGCACCTTGCGGGCGGCCAGTCGCCACGCGACTGCCTGCTCGACCAATTCCCACTCTGGGCGGCCGGCTGGCGGGACGCCTTGGACCGTGACGGCCGCCACCAGCTTTCGAGCATCCCCCTGGAGCAAACCAAACGGAATGGCGAAGGCTGACTTCCCCGCCACCAGGCGGCTCAGAGCGTTGGCAAAGTCTGCGCTCTGCTCGGCGTCAGGCGGCACCGAGACGGCCTTGCCCAGGAGTTCCCGTCGCTCGCGCTCAAGCTTGCGGACCTCGTCGCAGACCGCAAACAGTGACTGAAGGACCGGGTCGGCAGGCTGCAGGTCGCCCATCCTGCGGCTCAGCGCATCCAGCCACGGCGCCCGCGCACCCAGCAACTTGGTCTTGAGGGTCAGTCGCTCATCCAGGAACTTGACCAGCGCCTGGGCCTTCTCGAAGGTGGACAGCTGCGCATCGACCAAGGCCAGGGTGTTGCCATGCACCACGCTGGAGTCGATGGCCTTGGCCTTGACCAGGTCCCGGTGCAGCCCGACCAGGTCATTCCACAGCGGGAAGGCATCGGCGGCCGGCAGCGTGCAGCCCACGTATACGATGTCTGCGCCGACGGCCAGGCGCGCTCGGCGCAAGCTGTTGACGGCGGCCTCGTCCACCGGCAGGACGCCATCCTTGGATGCTGGCGGCTCGTCGTCGAACCACTGGTGCTGCTCGGCCTGCTCCAGGGCCAGCCTGGCCAGTTCCTCCGACATCAGGTCCTTGCCCTGGTAGGAGAACTTCTCCATGTGCCGGTGGGCATGCGCCGCCACATTCCGGTCTACCTGAGAAATCTTGGCATGCAGGTGGTTGAGCTTGTCCTCCGCGGCGGCGATGGCCGCGGCCGACCGCGTGGGATTGATGCCGGCGACGCTGGACGCGATGATCTGGATGGCATGCTCGAACTGCTTCATGCCGTCCCGTTCGTCGGACAGCAGCGCCACGCTCAACGGACGGATGCCCTCGGGCAACTTCTCCTGCAGCACCGCCAGGGCCGACTCGCCCTTGGCCGTCACCAGGACGCGCTTGCCCTGCGCCAGGTAATGGCAGATGACATTGGCAATCGTGTGCGTCTTGCCGGTTCCGGGTGGGCCCTGCACGACCACCCCGTCGTTGTGATGCAGCTTCTGGACGATGGAGACCTGCTCATCGTTGTATGCCATCGGGAAGTACAGCTCCATCGCGTTGCCGCCGGCGTCGCTGGTGGCCAGACCGCGGTAAGGCTGTTCGGGCTGGATGCGCACGGTGTCGTCACCGTGTTCGACGAACTTGCGAATGACGCCGGGCAGGGCCGTGGCCTCCTCGACCTTGGTCTTCAGCCGACGGATGTCCTCGAGGAAGATGTCTACCGAGCGCTTGCGGGCGAACAGCACCCAGTTGTTGGTGATGTGCAGCTTGTCTGTCGGCAAAGGCAGCGGGTCGGTGCTGCCCCGGGTCTCGTAGGTACCTGCAGGGTCCAGGTAGCTGACAGCGGCCTTGAGCATGCCGTCGTAGGTGCCCGGCTCGAAGGGATTGATGCGGCTCGCCGCGGTGGCCAGCGTGGTTCGCCAGGTGGCCTCCAGTGCGGGGACGCCGGCCACGTCCATCTTGGCGAAGCAGTCGACCTCCAGGCGGGGTTCGGCGCTGCGCGGGCGAATCTCCAGCTCGAAGGTCTTCTCGTTGAGCGTGACGTCGCAAGCCTGGACGATGAGCGGGTACTTCAGCGCGGCGCCGAAGCCCTCCTTCTTCCACGTGGCGTAGCCGATGCCCCAGGCGAGTTCGAGGGGGGTCTCCGCGCCCTCCGAGGCAATGGTCTGCTGCAGTGCGAACAGGCGGGTGTAGCAGGCGATGGCGCGCCGGCGTGGCCGCTCTGCGCCCGCCCAGGGCGTCCACTGGTACTCGACGTACCAGTCAAAGGCCTGCTGGATTTCCGGGTGGTCGGCGAGTGCAGCCCGGCTGGAAACGTCGCGACCCTCGTAGGTAACGAGCTCGGTTCGCAATTCGGGCGTCTTGTCGGGCGACTTGGGCAACGTCACCCAGGGCTTGAGAGCGTCATCCAGCTCGGGTGGCGCAATCTCCTGCAAGCGCGGAAACCGTAGCCAGACGTCGTCGCCGTCGACCTGCAGGTTGAACGCGACATCCGGCAATGTCACCATCTCGTGCTGGTGCGCCAGGAACGGTGCGTCCTTCGGGATTTCAAAGGCCGGCTTGGCCCTCAGCATTTCCACCTGCTCGATGTAGGTCAGCAGGTCAATGATGCGTTCGGCACCTTCAATCACTTCTTGGCTCCCCTGGTTGACCTTAGCCCGGCAATCCGCAAACTGCCGACGCGCTGCTCGCAAGACTTACATCCCCGACAGTAAATCAATGGAAGGATGCTTTCGTAGAACCATACAACTATGACGCTAGCAACCCGACTGCACGTGACAGCGTTTCGTCTGATAGACGAGAAATTAATTTCTTATTGGGGGCCACCGAAGTTCGTGCACTACGGTCAAGCGCGTCGCAGTCTGCAGGCCTTGATGAGTCTGAAAATGAAATACGGCCCCGCAGGGCCGTATCCATCGTGTGACTAGCAATACATTGCCAGTCTGCCAGCTAAGCGCAGGCTTTCACTCAGGCCTTGGCATTCGCCTTGTTGTAGTTGGCGATGCCGTCCAGGATTTCCTTCTTGGCCGACTCGGGGCCTTCCCAGCCCTGCACCTTGACCCACTTGCCGGCTTCGAGGTCCTTGTAGTGCTCGAAGAAGTGCTGGATGGCCTTCAGGCGCATCTGGTTGATGTCCTCGGGCTTGTTCCAGTGCGAATAGATCGGGCACACCTTGGTGATGGGCACGGCCAGCAGCTTGGCGTCGCCGCCGGCTTCGTCGTCCATCTTGAGCACGCCGATGGCGCGGCAGGTCACGACCACACCCGGGGTCAGGGCGTAGGGGGTGATGACCAGCACGTCCACCGGGTCACCGTCGTCCGACAGCGTCATGGGCACATAGCCGTAGTTGCACGGGTAGTGCATGGCCGTGGTCATGAAGCGGTCGACGAACATCGCGCCGGACTCCTTGTCGACCTCGTACTTGATCGGGTCGGCGTTCATCGGGATCTCGATGATCACGTTGAACTCTTCGGGTGCTTTCTTGCCGGGCGTGACGTTGAACAGGCTCATGATGTGTCTGGGTTGTGGTCGGACGGAGACAAGGGAATGCCCGGATTCTAGGGTGGGCGTCTTGCAGATCGCTTGCGGCTGTGCCCAGCGTACAGGCTTGCGTTGCCTCAACCGGCCCGGCTCCAGCGGCGTCCGGGCGGCGCCCATGCTGGAAAACACGGGGCACCCCGCGTTGCGATCGCCGCAGCCATCCCCTAGCATGCGCCGGCGCTGGCGACGCTGACGCGCCGTCGGAATGCCCGTGCACGCCGCCACAAGAAGCGGCGTTTTCATGTCCGCTGCTGCCTGGTACGCCCTCAACAACACTGCCTCATCGAGGAAGGAGATCCCACATGTCGATCACTACAGCGCTGGTTGTCGCGCTGCTCTGCGGTCTCGCAGCCGTCGCCTACGGCTTCGTCTCGCGCAGCTGGATCCTGGCGCAGGACGCCGGCAACGCGCGCATGCAGGAGATTGCCGGCGCCATCCAGCAAGGTGCAGCGGCGTATCTGGCGCGCCAGTACAAGACCATCGGCATCGTCGGGGTCGTGCTCGCCGTGCTGATCCTGGTGTTCCTCGGCGGCATGACGGCAGCCGGCTTCGTGCTCGGCGCGGTGTTGTCGGGCGCCTGCGGCTTCATCGGCATGAATGTGTCGGTGCGCGCCAATGTGCGCACCACGCAGGCGGCCACCAAGGGCATCGGCCCGGCGCTTGATGTCGCCTTCAAGGGCGGTGCCATCACCGGCATGCTGGTGGTGGGCCTGGGCCTGCTGGGTGTCGGCGCCTTCTTCTGGCTGCTCACCGGTGGTGGCGCCAAGGTCGATTCCGACACGCTCAAGCCGCTGCTCGGCCTGGCTTTCGGCTCATCGCTGATCTCCATCTTTGCCCGCCTGGGCGGTGGCATCTTCACCAAGGGCGCGGACGTCGGCGCCGACCTGGTCGGCAAGGTCGAGGCTGGCATCCCCGAGGACGACCCGCGCAACCCGGCGGTGATCGCCGACAACGTCGGCGACAACGTGGGCGACTGCGCCGGCATGGCCGCCGACCTGTTCGAGACCTATGCCGTCACGCTGATCGCCACCATGGCGCTGGGCGCGCTGATGGTCGCCGCCTCGGGTGTCGCTGCCGCGGTGGTCTATCCGCTCATCCTGGGCGGCGTGTCCATCATCGCGTCCATCGTCGGCTGCAGCTTCGTCAAGGCCAGCCCGGACATGAAGAACGTGATGCCGGCGCTGTACAAGGGCCTCATTGTCGCCGGCGTGATCTCGCTGATCGCCTTCTTCTTCGTCACCCGGATGATGTTCCCGGAAGGCGTCGAACTGGCGTCGGGCGACAAGATCAGCGCCATGGCCCTGTTCGGCACCTGCGTGATCGGCCTGCTGCTCACCGCCGCCATGGTCTGGATCACCGAGTACTACACCGGTACGCAGTACCACCCGGTGCAACACGTGGCCCAGGCCTCGACCACCGGCCACGGCACCAACGTCATCGCCGGCCTGGGTGTGAGCATGAAGTCCACCGCCTGGCCGGTGATCTTCGTCTGCCTGGCCATCATCTCGGCCTACGCTCTGGCCGGCCTGTACGGCATCGCCACCGGCGCCACCGCCATGCTGAGCATGGCCGGCATCATCGTCGCCCTCGACGCCTACGGCCCCATCACCGACAACGGCGGCGGCATTGCCGAGATGGCCGAACTGCCCGACAGCGTGCGTGACGTCACCGACCCGCTGGACGCCGTGGGCAACACCACCAAGGCCGTCACCAAGGGCTACGCCATTGGCTCGGCCGGCCTGGCCGCACTGGTGCTGTTCGCCGACTACACCCACGCACTCGAGTCGCGCGGCATGCATGTCACCTTCGACCTGTCCAACCACATGGTGATCGTGGGCCTGTTCATCGGCGGCCTGATTCCCTACCTGTTCGGCGCCATGGCGATGGAGGCCGTGGGCCGCGCCGCCGGCTCGGTGGTGGTGGAGGTGCGCCGCCAGTTCCAGGGCGGCGAGATCATGGCCGGCAAGAAGAAGCCCGACTACAGCGCCGCGGTCGACATGCTGACCACGGCGGCGATCAAGGAAATGATCGTGCCGTCGCTGCTGCCGGTGGTGGTACCGGTCATCGTCGGCCTGGTGCTGGGCCCGGCAGCCCTGGGCGGTCTGCTCATGGGCACCATCGTGACCGGCCTGTTTGTCGGCATCAGCATGTGCACGGGCGGCGGCGCCTGGGACAACGCCAAGAAGCTGATCGAGGAAGGCTTCACCGACGCCGACGGCGTGCTGCACAAGAAGGGCAGCGACGCGCACAAGTCGGCTGTCACTGGCGACACCGTGGGTGACCCCTACAAGGACACCGCCGGTCCGGCAGTCAACCCGCTCATCAAGATCATCAACATCGTGGCGCTGCTGATCGTGCCGCTGCTGCCCATGTCGGCCAGCACCCCGCCGGCGGCGACCCACGCCGCCGCGCCCGCTGCAGCCGTCGCCAGTGCAGCCGCGCCGGCCTTGGCCGAGGCCGCCAGCGCCGCACCCGCTGCGGCCGCAGCGTCCGCAGCCAGCCAGTAAGTGGTCCGGGCCGGACCTCACCGGCCTGCATCCGTCACGACCAGGCGCCCCTACGCGGGCGCCTTTTTCATTTCTGCCTGGTCGTGGTTGGCGTGATGCGCCGAGCAATACCGCATTGGAAGGGGCGCTGTTCGAGCGATGGTCAGTCGGCAGGCTGACTAAAGTCATCCGGGACTATGAGGAACATGCCATGCCGGCCCCAGCCCTGGACCTAGATTCCGAGCTTGATTCGGCCCGCAGCGACGGGCCCTTGCGCACCATCGTCATTCCGCCCTGCCCTGACCTGCTGGTGCGGCTGAAGTCGGTCATGAAGAAGGCCGACCCGGATTGGGCCGAGGTGCTTGAGATCGCCAGAGCCGACGTCGCCATGTCGGCGTCGCTGGTGCGTGCTGCCAACAGCCCGCTGTATGCCCGCTCGCGCAGCGTCTTGGGTGTCGAGCAGGCCATGTCGCTGCTGGGCCTGCGCCAGACCGCTGCGTTGCTGACCCAGTTCCTCACCGCGCGCGCCCTGCCGGTCAAACATCCGGCCATGGAAACGTTCTGGGAGGTCTCGGCACAGCGAGCCCACGCCATCACCTTCATTGCCCGCCAGCTCTATGGCGTGCCGACGGATCTGGCGCATTCCTTCGGCCTGTTCTGTGATGTCGGCATCCCCATCCTGCTCAAGAGCCTGCCCGGCTACGCCGGCACCCTGGCCGAATCACGCGCGCGGCGCGACCGCAGCGGCACCGCCACCGAACAGGCTGCGCACCGCACCGACCATGCCATTGTCGGCGCGCTGGTCGCCCGCACCTGGCGGCTCGCGCCCGAGCTCAAGCCGGCCATCCGCCTACACCACGAAACCGAGGCGCTGGCCGACCGGCGCATCGACGACAGCGTGCGCACCCTCATCGCCGCCGGCCTGGTGGCCGAGCACATCGTCGGCCAGATCGCCGGCCAGCCGCCCAGCATCGAATGGAGCTTGCGCGGCTCGGCCTGCCTGGACCATCTTCAGGTGCACCCAGGTGAACTGCTGCACTGGCAGGACGAACTGGCCTGCCTGGCGCAAGCCGCGTGACGGCGCCGCTGGCGGGATTGACGGTCGTCAACGCCAGCCTGCCGTCAGCCGCCCGCGCCATGCTGGAGTTGGTGCGGGCCTGTGTCGAGGCATGGGGCTGAGGTGGAAGTCACCGGTGCGGGATCGGGGATATTCCGTCTTGTCTTATTCGATGTTGCACTGCACAATAATGGCACGTCGCCGCCTTCTGGCGGCGGCTTGCTTCTCCGAATGGCCGACCCAGGCCGTGGATTCGGCCATCTAGCCCCGGCGAAACCGGCGACAGGAAAGACGATGCTCTACCAGCTCTACGAAACCCAACGCGCCGTGATGAGCCCGTTCGCCGAATTCGCCAGCGCGACGGCCAAGCTCTACAGCCACCCGCTGTCGCCCTTCTCGCAGGGTGTCGGGTCGCACCGGGTGGCAGCCAGCTTCGACCTGCTGCATCGCCTGACCAAGGAATACGAGAAGCCGGGCTTCGAGATCACCAGCGTGCCGGTGGACGGCGTGGACGTGGCCGTGCAGGAGCAGGTCATCCAGGCCCGCCCGTTCTGCCGCCTGCTGCGCTTCAAGCGTTTTGCCGACAGCGGACCGCTGCTCGAAAAGATGAAGGCCCAGCCGGTGGTGCTGGTGGTGGCGCCGCTGTCAGGTCACCATTCCACGCTGCTGCGCGATACGGTGCGCACCCTGCTGCAGGACCACAAGGTCTACATCACCGACTGGGTGGACGCACGCATGGTGCCGCTCAGCGACGGCGCCTTCCACCTCGACGACTACGTCGCCTATGTGCAGGACTTCATCCGCCTGCTGGGGCCGGACGTCAACGTCATCTCGGTCTGCCAGCCCACCGTGCCGGTGCTCGCCGCCATCTCTTTGCTGGCCAGCAATGGCGAGTTCACGCCGCGCACCATGACCATGATGGGTGGCCCGATCGACGCCCGCAAGAGCCCGACCGCGGTCAACAACCTGGCGATGAACCGAAGCCACGACTGGTTCCAGAACAACGTCATCTACCGAGTACCAGCCAATTACCCCGGCTCCGGACGTGCCGTCTATCCGGGCTTTTTGCAGCACACCGGCTTCGTGGCCATGAACCCGGACCGCCACCTCAACTCGCACTGGGATTATTTCCTCGACCTGGTGCGCGGTGACGACGACAGCGTCGAGGCCCATCGCAAGTTCTACGACGAATACAACGCCGTGCTGGACATGCCGGCCGAGTACTACCTCGAAACCATCAAGCTGGTGTTCCAGGACTTCGCGCTGGTCAACGGCACCTGGAAGGTCAGGGGCCAACTGGTGCGTCCGCAGGACATCACCGCCACCGCCCTGCTGACGGTTGAAGGCGAACTCGACGACATCTCCGGCGCCGGCCAGACCCGCGCCGCGCACGACCTGTGCACCGGCATCCCACCGGCCAACCAGCAGCACTACGACGTGGTGGGCGCTGGTCACTACGGCATCTTCTCGGGTCGGCGCTGGCGCGACATGGCCTACCCGCAGATCCGCGAGTTCATCGCCACCCACCAGGCCGGCGCCAAGGCTTGATCCCAGCCGCCCCTGGCCCCGCCGCATCGGCGCTCCCCAGCTCGGCGGGCGCCGATCTTGTTTCTGCGCTCGACGCCCTGCTGCCGCAGACCCAGTGCACCCGCTGCGGCTACCCGGACTGCCATGCCTATGCCCGCGCCATCGCCCACGAGGGCGCGGCCATCAACCGCTGCCCGCCCGGCGGCGATGAGGGCATCACCCGCCTGGCGGCACTCACCGGCCAGGCCATTGCTGCACTCAACCCCGATTGCGGCAGCGCCGGCCCGCGCCTGCTGGCGGTCATCGACGAAGACTGGTGCATCGGCTGCACCCTGTGCATCAAGGCCTGCCCGGTCGACTGCATCATTGGCACGCACAAGCGCATGCACACCGTCATCGAGGCCCAGTGCACCGGTTGTGAACTGTGTGTGCCAGTCTGCCCGGTCGACTGCATCAGCCTGCTCGAGCTCACCCCCGGGCGCAGCGGCTGGCAGGCCTGGAGCCAGGTCGACGCTGACGCCGCCCGCGCCCGCTACGCCGCACGCAATGCCCGCCGTGCCGCAGCGGTACAGCGTCACGACGAGCACCTGCAGGCCCAGGCCGAACACAAGCTCGCCCATCTGCCCGAACTCACCCAGGGCAATACACCCAGCGAGCTGGACCGCAAGCGCAGCGTGATCGAAGCGGCGCTGGAACGCGCCCGCGCGCGCCGGGCACCCTCGGGCGGCTGACGCCTCTGCGTGGTGAGACCCTGCCGCAGCCCGGCCGCAGACGACGCAATCCAGGCGACGCCCAGAACGACGCTGCTGCCGAGACCGCCCCTGCTAAGACCGCCCCAGCCTAGACCGGCCCTGCCTAGACCGCAGCGGCCTGACGCTGCCGATGCGCCTGCACTGCCAGCGGTGCGCCATGCAAGGCACTTCGCCAGCCCAGCTCGGCCCAGCGCAGCTGCATCGGTCGGCCGGTCTCGGCGTAGGGGGCGTTCGCCTGCACCAGTTCGGCCAGCCGCTGGCGCGGGAAGCCGGCCATTTCGCACAGGCCACCGCCCAGCAGCGTGACCTCGGGCGAGAACAGCGTCACCGCGGTGCCGATGGCAAACGCCTGGTCGCGCACGAACTCGTCGAGGTCGCGGTCCAGCGCCGGCCGCGAGTCACGCTCAACAAAAACGCGCTCGATCGCCACGCCATGGCGATCGGCCATCATCTGCAGCGCCCGGCCGGAGACATAGGCCTCCAGCACGTCCTTGCGCATGCCCTCGAGCTGACGGCCTGCACCCTTGAACGGCATGTGGCCGATCTCGAGCGCCCAGCCGGCGCCGCGAAACGGTCGGCCGTCCTCGACATAGGCCGCACCGACGCCGGTGCCGAAGAACAGGCCCAGCGCGCGCCGCGCACCGCGCGCTGCGCCGGCAACGGTTTCGCCGATCAACGCCAGCACCGCATCGCGCTCCAGCACCACCGGCAGGCCAACCAGCGCGCAGAGTTCACTCGCCAGCCGCCGGCCATTGAGAGCCAGGATGTTGCCGGCAAACAGCACCCGGTCCTCGTCGACGTCGAGAAAGCCGGGCACGGTGGAGACGATCACCTCGGGCTGCAGGCCGGATTCGGCCAGCACCTGGCGTGTCATGCTGGCCAGGGCCTGGACCGGGTCGGCCTCGCGCAGTGCCACACTCGAGAACTGGCGCACGTAGTCCTGCGGGCGGGCATCGACCGAGGCCGCGAACTTCACGCTGGTGCCGCCAACGTCGATGACCAGCAGGGTGCGGGGCTGCGTCATGTCAGGGTCTCCTGCACAAAGGCCGCCAGCGCGGCCCTGAATTCGGCCACATGGGCAGCACGGTCCAGGCTCTTGGACGTGATCTGGACCAGCCGCGCGCGTGGCAGCATGTCCGCCAGGCGGCGCGCGTGCGCCAGCGGGTGGGCATCGTCCTGGTCGTTGCCGATGACCAGGGTGGGCGCACCGATCTGTTGCAGCTGCACCAGGGTGAAGCCCGGCCACTGCCGCGGGATGCGCGACAGCAGCGCCACCGTCGTGTCCGGCCGTGCGCGGGTGAAGAACCAGCGCAGCGACCTGGCGTTATCGGGTGCCACCTGCTCGATACGCGCCAGCCGGGGCGAGCCCTCGAACTGCCGCGCCCCCTCGACCACGCCCAGGCGTTCGATCAACTCGGCCACCTCGACATAGGCCGCCTGCGACTCGCCGGCCGGCGCGTCGACCCAGGCCGGGCGCGCCAACAGCAGGCTGCGCACGCGCGTCGGGTGCAGGGCGGCCAGGCGCAGGCCGATGCCCGCGCCCAGCGAAATGCCTCCGACCACTGCTTGCGCCACACCCAGGTGGTCGAGCAGCGCCAGCGCATCGTCGGCGAACTGGGCGATCGTCAGCCGCGCCGGATCACCAAGCTCCGAGCAGCCATGGCCGCGGCATTCCAGCGTGATGCGCCGCCAGCCCGGCAGTTCGGGGCAGACCTCGGCCGGCTGACCGCGATCGGCGCCCAGCCCGTGCTGCCAGAGCAGGACCTGTCCGCTGCCGACGTCCTCAAACGCCAGTCGCACGCCGTCGGCGGTACGGAACTCACTGCACACCGTGGTAACCATGATCGCGCACCCGGGCCAGCGCCTCGGCTGAATCGCTGACCGCCCATGTGCGGGCAAAAACGGCGGGGTACATCAAGCTCATCACACCGCTCCGGCGACGTCGGCCAGCGCGACCTCGCGGCCGCTGCGCACCGACTCGGCGATCGCCACCATCGCGCGCACCGAGGCCACGCCGTCGGCGATCGAGGCGCCGCGCAGCGGTGCGCCGTCCAGCACCGTGTCGGCAAAGCCCTCAAGCTGGCGGCGGTAGAAGTGGCCGTCCGGGCCGAGCACGCGGTGGTAGGCACCGTCGGCCTCGCGGAAGATGTCGACCTCGCTGGCCTTGTAGAACCAGGGGTTGTGGATCTTGGCCAGCACGCTGCCGTTCTGGCCGTAGATCTGGAAGCCCTCGTGCCAGTCCATGCGCAGCGGCAGGGTCAGGTCGAGGTGGCCGATGGCGCCGCTTTCGAACTCGGTGTCGATGAACCAGCACATCGCGCCATAGCGCTGCTTGAGGCGTGCGCGCACCGACTGGATCGGCCCGGCCAGGAAACGCGCCAGATCGACCAGGTGGCTGCCATGGGCCAGCATGTTGTAGCGCACCTTGTCGGCCTTGGGGTCGCTGCTGGGCTTTACCGCGCCGGCGCCGCCCACGCGCGCCATCGGCTGGATGGCGTCGCACACGGTGTAGCGATGGGTCGAGTCGCAATACCAGGCCTTGAGCGCCAGCATCTCGCCGATCTCGTCGCGCACGAAGTCGCGTGCCGCCTCGATGCCCGGGTCGAAACGCAGCATGTGACCGATCTGCAGCACACGGCCGCTGGCGGCGACGGCACGTTCCAGTTCTTCGACCTCCTCGACGCTCAGGCCGATGGGCTTTTCGCACAGCACATGTTTGCCCGCCGCCAGCGCCAGCAGCGCGCCGGGCACGTGGAAAGCGTCGGAGGTGGCCAGGATGACAGCGTCGACCTCGGGGTCGGCCAGCATCTCGTCATAGCGGTGGTAGATGCGCTTGGCGTCGTAGAAGCTGCCGTAGCGCTGCGCCAGACCGACGTCGCCGTCACAGACCGCCTGCAGCACGGCGTTGCGCGCCTTCTGGGCCGATTCGAGGTGGGCGTACTGGGCGATCGGGCCGCAGCCCAGGATGCCGATGCGCAGGAGGCGGTCTTGCTTGACGACGGGCATGTTCACGGTCCATGGTCGGGGTCAGCTTATTTGTTGCAGTCTACAACACAAACAAAATCATGCAAGCCGTGCCGGGCTCCTTCCGGCCGCCACACTAGACTGCTAGCGCCGCACCCGCCCCGCCGCACGCCGCTCCCGGCAGGGCGACCCGCCTGCCCCGCCCGCGCCTCATTGCCCGTGAACACGACCCGCATCCTTCGCCACCTCAATGCCCAGCGCTGCCTGCGCCTGCTGCGCGAACTTGGCAGCGTGACCCGCGCCGACATGGCACGCCATCTGGGCCTGAACCGCTCCACCACCGGCAATGCCATCGCCGAACTGCTGGACGCGGGCCTGGTGCAAGAGCTCGACGACAACCAGATCGAGCGCGGCAAGGGTCGGCCGGGTGTGCGCGTGGCGCTGGCCGCGGAGGGTGCCTACGCCCTTGGGGTGGACGTCGGCACGCGCGAAATCAGCGGCGTGTTGATGGACCTGAACCTGGGCATCGTCGCCCGCACCTCGGTGCCACCCGGGCCGCAGGTGAGCGACGCCGCCGGCATGGCGGCCCGCGTGGCAGCCTTGGCCCAACAACTGCTGCGCGATCGGCAGCCGGATCCTGCCCGGGTGCTGGGTCTGGGTGTCTCGATCCCCGGCCTGGTCGACCGCGCAGGCGTGGTCGTCAACGCGCCTTTTCTGCAGTGGCGGCACTTCGACCTCAAGGTTGTGCTCGCCGGTGCGCTGCCCGCCGACTGGCGCATCGAGGTGCACAACGACGCCGACTGTTTTGCGCTGGCCGAACTGGCCGTGTCCGCCCAGGGCGAGTTGGCGCACCTGCAGGTGCTGCACCTGGCCGAAGGCATAGGCAGTGCGCTGGTGTTCGGCGGCAAGGTGATGCGCGGTGCCCATGGCCACGCCGGGGAGATCGGCCACACCCTGGTGCTCGGCGGTGCAGTGCCGCGTGCGTTCGAGCAGATGGCCGGCGCGGCGGCGTTTGCCGGCCTGGTGGCCGCGGATGCGCCGCTGAACCTGGCGGTCGACCGCCTGCTGCTGCAACGTGACGAGCCCCCGGTGGCCGCGGCGCTGGCTGACTGGGCCGATGCGCTGGCGTTGGGTGTGGTCAACGCCGTGCATGTGCTGGACCCCGGGCGCATCGTGCTGGGTGGCGCCTTGTCGCGCCTGTATCCGCTGGTGGCCGATCGCGTGCTGGCCGCCGTGCAGCGTCACCTGGTGCCCGGTGTGGTGCCGCCGCCGATCGAGCTCACAAGCTTCGGCCCGGATGTCGCCGCCATCGGCGCGGCGGCGGTCATCCGCGAAGCGGTGTTCGCACTGCCGCAACTTCACGCCCAGCCGCAGCATCGCTCACCGGCCTAGCCGCACGGCCGGCCGGTCGACACCTTCGGCCGCCGCGCCGCTCGACGGCTGGGCACGATCAGCCTGCCAGGTCAGCGCCCCAGCGAGGCGAGAAAGTCGAGCAGCAAGGTGTTGACCTGGGCCGCGCGCTCTCGCTGTATCCAGTGGCCGGCGCCCGGCAGGATGTGGCAGCCACGCAGGCAGGGCAGGGTCTGGCTGAAACGTTCGATCTGCGCCTTGGAGGCCGGGAAGCGCAGCACGCCGTCGCGTTCGCCGGCGATGAACAGCGCTGGCTGGCGGATCACCGCGCCGCGCCAGGGCGCCAGCAGCGCCGTGTTGCGGCGGATGGCGCGGTACCAGTTCAGCCCGCCGCGAAAACCGGTGCGGCTGAACTCGCCGGCGTAGTAGGCCAGATCGGCGGCGTTCATCCAGGCCGGCAACTGCTCGCCCGGGTCGACCGAGTTGCCCAGAAATCCCGCGCCGGGCTTGAGCAGGCCGAAGCCGGCCGCGGCGGGTGCGTCGCCGGAGCCGCTGAAATGCACCCGCCGGATCGTCGCCAGCACGTCGCGTTCGAGTTCGGCTTCGGCCACGCCGGGGGTCTGGAAATATTGCATGTAGAAGTTGCTCACGCCCTGCTTATCCATCGCGCTGAGCAGGTCGAAACGCCCCGGCGGCGAATACGGCACGCTCATGCCAACCACCGCGCGGAACAGGTCGGGCCGCAGCAGCGCGGCATGCCAGACCGTCGGTGCGCCCCAGTCATGCCCCACCAGCACGGCGCTCGTCGCACTCAGGGCCTTGAGCAGGCCGACCAGATCGCCCACATGGTGCAGTTGGGTGTAGTGCTCGGGGTCGTCGGGCGCGTCGCTGCCACCATAGCCGCGCATATCGGGCGCCACTGCGCGCCAGCCGGCGCCGGCCACGGCCGCCATCTGCGCGCGCCAGGAGTACCAGCTCTCGGGCCAGCCGTGGCAAAAGATCACCAAGGGTCCATCCGCCGGCCCCTGCAAGGCCACGCGCAGGCGGATGTCGTCAAGTTGCAGGGTCTGCAGGTCAGGCTGATCCATGGTGGGCCTCGGGTTCGATGTGACGTTGCGCCGAGGGTCCGGCGCCCGGCCGATTCACGGGTGTTGCGGCTCGCCGCGGGCGGCAGCAAGCAAACGGGCGGCATTGGCCATGGCCGGGCCCATCAGCTCGCGCAGTTCGACCAGCACAGCCATCTTGTCCGTGTCGCCGCGGTCCACGCTGCTGGTGAGACGGCCGAAGCCGTCCAGCCGGGTCTGGCGCATCCAGTCACGCAGCGCCTTGTCCTGGTTCCAGCGCAACTGGTTGGATTGGTTCACCAACGTGGCCGCGAGGTAGCCGGCCAGATCGTGCGGGAAGGGCGCCGGCTGGCACAAGGCGTTGCGTGCGGCATCGGCGGCGGCACAGTCGTCGCCTGTCGCAACGCGTGCCTCGACATAGGCGCACACCGCCGCGCTGAAAGTCACCAGCGGCGCACGCACCAATTGCGGCGTGATGCGCCCGGGCTGGAAGATGGGCTGCACCTGCAGCCGGCGCACCGCCGACGTACTGCAGTGGATATACGCCAGGCCTGGCGGCATGGGCAGGCGGCCGCCCTGCTCCATCACCAGTGCGTCGCGTTCGATGGCCAGCACCCGACCACGCCGGATGACCTGGGTGATGCGACGCAGCAGCGCCACCTCACCCTCGGACAGGGTGGCGTAATGGAACATGCGCGGCGTGTGCGCCGGGTCGATGCGCAGCATCTGTCCGGCGGCCTCCAGGCGCAGGAAGACGTCGTCCACCCCTTCGGCCGCGGCCAGGGCACGCATCTGCTTGACCATGCCGCCGATGGAGTGCATGAAGAACTCCTCGCCCGGCTGCGTCGTCAGGCGGTTGACCACCCACGAGTCGCGCGGCACCACCCAGTGGATGGCCTCGGCCGGCACGCCCTGACCGAGCAGCCACACCCCCACGTCCATGGCGGTCTTGCCCGCGCCGACGATGCAGTAGCCACTCGGCGGCCCGGCCGCATCGTTATCCCCTGGCAGCCCCAGGCGCGACAGCGCGGTGGGTGTGAGCAGCCGCACCCCGTCCGCCGCCGGGTAGGCGGGCGGCGTGGTGGCCGGCACGTCGGGCATGAAATGCGCGGCGTCGACCCGCTTGCACCTGACCTTGACGGTAAGGCCGGCGCCGCTCAGGCAAGCGACCAGGCGCGCCCGGCCGGTCTCGTCCATGCCCTCAAAGCGGTGGCCGGAGAGGAAACTGACCCTTCCGCTGGCCAGCAGGCGCTGCTGCATCACCTGCTGGAAATAGCCGCATACCTCGGCGCCGCTGGCGAGCTCGTACAGGCCGGCGTTGTGACCGTGCTCATCCTTGCGCCCGCTGCCCAGCGACAGCGAGTTCACGCCGTAGAAGGCCGAGGGCTGATGCAGGGCGACGAAGGGATAGGCGTCGTTCCAGTGCCCGCCCGCCAGGGTGCGGCGGTCCACCAGGGTGATGTGGCAGTCGGGGTGGTGCTCGAGCAGCGTGTCGGCAAAGGCCAGGCCGGTGGCGCCGGCGCCGATGACGAGGTAGTCGGTGTCCAGCGTGGGCATGGCGGTGCTGGCGCCGGGCAGGCGCGGGTGAAGGTGAGGGCACGCAGAGCTGCAGCGGGGCAGCCCGGCAGCGGCGCAGCTTCGACCCTGCACTGATCAGGGCCGCGCGTTCGCAAACAAGTTCACGTTCGCGCTCGGCATATGGTAGGCGCTCCCACCATTCACCAGGAGTCCACCATGTCCAGCCCCACCAAAAGCCCGCTGCAGATCGTCCAGGCCGGTTATGCCGCCTTCGGCTCGGGCGACATCCCTGCCCTGCTTGCCCTGTGCAGCCCGAGCGTGCGCTGGCAGTTCACGGCCGACCGCGGCGCCCCCTACACCGCCACCGTGATCGGCCATTCACAGCTGGCCGAATGGTTCGGCACGGTCGGCGCCAGTGACGACATCCAGAGTTTTGAACCCCGCCAGATGCTCGCCGGTCCCGACCATGTGACCGTCATCGGCCATGAACGCACCCGTCTGCGTTCAACCGGCAAGACCTTCGATGCGTCATGGGTGCATGTCTTCACGGTGCAGGACGGCCTCATCACCGCGTTCTGGGGCCTGATGGACACCCAGGCAGCCGGCGAGGCGCGCACAGTGGGCTGAATCGATGGGTCGTCCCGCGTCCGTACGCCCAAACACGCGCGCGCGGTCACCCCGACGGCCTAGAGAAAGCCCAGCCCGGCGCTCGAAAAATTGCCCAGGTTGGGCAAGACCGTCAGCAGTTCGCTGTCGCTCAGGCCCATCCAGCGGCCCAGGGTGGCGGCGTATTCGGTCACCGAGGTGGTCGGCAGCAGCCGGCCTGAACCGATGTCGGTCGTCGTACCCAGCGCGGTGACCGGAAAGCTGCCGTAGATGTTGCTGCCGCGCACCGCACCGCCGGCGATGAAATGGTGCGAGCCCCAGCCGTGATCGCTGCCCGAGCCGTTGCTGGTGAGGGTGCGGCCGAAGTCGCTGGCGCTGAACAGCGTGGCGTTGCCCAGCATGCCCACGCCCTCCAGCGCGCGCAGGAACCAGTCGGCGGCGTTGGCCACCCGCGTCATCAGGCCGGGCTGGTCGCGCATCTGGTTGGCGTGACTGTCAAAGCCGCCGATAGCCACCATGAAGACCTGGCGCTTCATGCCCAGGCCAGGCCCGGCGGCAATCATCTGCGCCACGATGCGCAACTGCTTGGCCAGCGAGTCATTCGCCATCGCGGTCGGCAGGGCAGCGATGGGTGTGGCGGCAATGGCGCTGCGCAGCACGCCGGTGGTGTCGAGCGAGCGCTGCATGATGCGCACATGCTCGGTCTGGAACTCGTTGCGGCCACGACCGGCCAGCAACACCCGGCGCAAGGTCGGCGCCGCGCTGTTCGAGCCCATCAGCCAGGTCGAACTCAGGGCGTTGACGCCGATCGGCCCATCCGCCCCGACCTGGTACTGGAACACCGCGTTGCCGGTCAGGAAGACCGCGTTGCCGTTGGCCGCCACAGTGGTGAAGACCGGTTGCTGATTGGCCGACATCAGCAGGTCGCCCATGCGCCCGCCCCAGCCCGACGGTGCACCTTCGGGCGCCAGCGACTGCCACATCGACTGCTGGTCGTTGTGCGAGAACAGCTTGCTCGGCACCGCCGCGCCACCGGTCTGGAATTCGGCCTTGCTGATCGGCCGCACCAGCGTGCCTACATTGGCCAGCACGGCGGCGCGGCCGCTCTCATACCAGCCGCGCAGCGCCGCCAGCTCGGTCGGCATGCCGAAGGTCCTTCCGCTGCCCTGTGTATTGCTGGTCAGGGGCAACAGCTTGCTGGTTGGCCAGGCCAGTTCCGCGCGCACCTGGGCGTAGTCGGCGTAGCCGCTGGCATCGGTCGGCACGACCCAGTTATGGGTATCGCAGCCGCCGTGCATGAACAGGCAGACCAGGGCGCGGTAGCCGGTGCTGGTGTCGGCAGCACGCGCCCGGTCGGCGGCCAGCGCGCCCAGGCCGGCTAGGCTCAGGGCGAGCGGCGCTCGGGCGTCAGGCAGGGCCGCGGCCAGGCTGGTGGCGGAGCGCAAGAAGTGGCGTCGCGAGGCGTTCATGGTGCAAGGCAGGTACGGGCAGGTGCAGCGCGCTCAGCGCTGGATCAGGAACTCGGGTGAGGCCAGCGAGATGAAGACCGCCATGCGGGCGCGGTTGAGCTGGCTGTTGGCGTCGGTGCCGCCCACGGTGCTGATGGCCTCGAAGATCGCCTGACGCAACTCAAGCGACATCTGCGCGCCAAACAGCAGCTGGTCGAGCTGGTTCACCAGCCCGGCCGGATCTCCCGCCGTGAGCCTTGCCGCCAGGGCGGTGTAGTCGGGCGCGAGCTCGCGCACATTGCCGTTCCAGCCCAGGCCACCGCTGCCCATGGCCTCGGCCACATTGACCCAGCCAGCAACGGTGTTTTCGTTGACCAGTTGCAGCTCCGGCGCGGTGGCGCCGCGGGCGGCAAAGCTGGAATTGGGCGGGATGTAGCCGGGCCGGAAATCGCCGAACACCGACGGTGCGTTCTGCGGCAACTGGCCGGCCGGGGCGATCTGCCAGCTGAAGTTGTAGGCGCCATTGCTGGAGCTGGCGTTGAAGGCGCGCATCCAGTGCACGATGCGCAGCACCGGCTCGCGCACCTTGCCGAAGGCGGCGTCGGGCATGGCGCGCGCGTCGGCGTCCATCAGCACGGCGCGCACCACCGCCGCCAGGTCGCCGCGCACACCGCGGCCGTTGTCGTTGAAGACGGCCGAAATGCGCGCCACATAGGCCGGGCTGGGGTTGCCGGTGACCAGCTTCTGGATCAGCTGGCGACCGATGAAGGGGCCGACATTGGGATGCTTGAACAAGGCGTCGAGCGCCTGGTTGACGTCGTCCATGGCGCTGGCGCCGCCCTTGAGCGTGAGCGCCCAGGGCTTGCCAGCGAACAGCGTCTTGTCGGCGCTGGAATGCTGGCCGGGGTAGGCCTTCATCGGCAGCAGGTCCATGCGGGTATCAGCGGCTGCGCTGTAGTCCGGTCCCCCCCAGCGGAAGTTGCTGTTGGTGAGCGCCGAGTCAGGGTAGGCCCAGGACAGGCCGGTGAACACCTTGGCCAGGGCCATCACGTCGGCATTGCCATAGGTCTCGATCGGCCGGCCGCCGGCGTCGAGTTGCGGGCTGCCGTCGGCCTTCAGCTCGTACAGGCCCAGGGTGAACAACTGCATCACCTCGCGGGCGAAGTTCTCGTCCGGCAGCCGACCGGTGGCCGGGTCTTCCGGACGGTTGCGCAGGTGCGACAGGTACAGACCCATGGCCGGGCTCAATGCCATGTCCTGCAGCAGGGTGCGGAAGTTGCCGAAGGCGTCGCGGTTGAGGGTGTCGAGGTAGGCGGCGTAGGCGCGGCTGTGGTGCCACAGATTGCCGTCCGCCTGCGAGACCATGAAGATCTGCTGCAGCGCGTAGGCGACGCGCCGGCGCAACTGGTCGGGCGCCGTGCTGCTGCTGGCCCAGAAGGCGCGCGACACCTCGTAGGGCGAGTACTGCGTGCCGCCCGGCCGGTAGTCGTCGCCCAGGTCGTAACGCGCCTGCACCGCCGGCACGAAGGTGTCACTCGCCGGCAGCGCCATCTGGTCGTCGATCCAGCTCGCATAGGTCTGCTGGGCGAGGGTGTCGAGCAAGACCGGCGTGGGGCCGAAGGTGGTCTGCAGCAAGAAACGCGACGCATCCTGGCGCCGCAGCAGGCTGCCGGTCGGCATCGCGGCCAGGGCCGGCCAGCTCATGCGCAGCGCGCCATTGCCCCACATCTCGCTGCGCCCGGCCACCACGTTCAGGCCGTCAAAGGCGGCGGCGCCGCTGCCTTGGTCCAGCAGCACCGCCGAGGTGTTGGGCAACAGAGCCGAGTAACCATCGCTCACGCTGGCGACGAAGAGGTTGCGGTCGACGCCGTTCACGGTGCCGTCATTGGTGTACACCACCTCGACCTTGGAACCCGCCTTCAGCAGCGGCGCGGCAAAGCTGTAGTCGGCCCAGTCGACGCTGTTGCGCACCTCGACCGAGCCGATCAGGGCGCCGTCGACCCGCAGCTGCAGGATGGGCCCGACGTCGGCCGCCAGGCTGGCGCGCGCACGCACCGTCAACGTCGGGTTGGTCGCCGTCGCCACGGCCGCCTGCGCCAAGGCGCGACGCTGCTCGCCGACATAGGCCAGGGTCTCGGCGCTGGCCGCCTCGGCCGTGCGCCCGGGCCCCGAGGCACCCGTCAGGGCCCCGGCCCCGCCGCCGCCGCAGCCCGCCAACAGCGCCACCGCGCAGGACACGGTCAGCACGCCGGCCGGGCCGACTGATCGGAATGCAGAGGACAGGGGTCGTTTCATGGACGGTGGCGGCGGCAACACGCCCAGGCAATCACGCCACGGTCACTGGCGTTTGACGCATGCTGAGGCGCAAATTTTTCGGAGGAGGTTCGCTGCGGGTCGCAATGGCGCTGTGAACTGCGCTTTGCCGAGTATTCGAAGATCTCGCCCAAGAGTTTGACCGGAGCGTGAACACCGTTTGCGCGCTGGCCGGACAGGCGGCGCGGCCGCGTGCACTATGCATGAAGGTTGCCATTGAACGGTAAACGGCGGTATCGGATCGTCAGCAGCTGTCGACAGCGGCGTGCACTGGGCGCCGGCAGAGCTGTCCGACCTACCCGTTGAAGACCCCGATCCTCCGCCTGACATTTCCTGCTTGAATGCCGGACCACATCGGCATTCCGATCGTCGTCATTCCGCCGTGAACCGCGGCCTACCCAGCAGGAGCGACAACCCATGGATCTGAAACTGGCACGCCAGGTCGTGCTCATCACCGGCGGCAGCAAGGGCATCGGCCTGGCGTGCGCGCAGGGATTTCTGGCCGAAGGCGCGCGGGTGGCCATTGCCTCGCGCAACCCATTGCATCTGGCGGCGGCCGAGGCCAGCCTGGTCGCAGCCGGGCACGCCGGCGCCGACCTGCACACCTTTGCCGCCGACCTGCGCCAGGCCGAGGCCGCCGATGAGCTGGTGGCGGCGGTGGAACAACAGCTCGGGCCGATCGACATCCTGGTCAACAGCGCCGGCGCGGCGCAGCGCACGCCGCCGGACGAACTCACGGCGGCGCACTGGCATGCCGCCATGGATGCCAAGTTCTTCACCTACATCCACGCCATGCAGGCGGTGAGCGACGGCATGGCCGCGCGTGGCCGCGGCGTCATCGTCAACGTGGTCGGCATGGGCGGCAAGCTGGCCTCGCCGGTGCATCTGCCGGGCGGCGCGGCCAACGCCGCACTCATGCTGGCGAGCACCGGCCTGGCCAACGCTCTGGCCGGCAAGGGCGTGCGGGTCAACGTGGTCAACCCCGGCACGGTCGCCACCACCCGCATGCACGAAGGCCTGGCGGCACAGTCGCGCATGAGCGGCATCAGCGTCGAGGACCTGCTCGAACGGGCCATCCGCGCCGCGCCGCTGGGCCGGCTGGCGGTGGCCGAGGATGTCGCCTCGGTGGTGCTGTTCCTGGCCTCGCCGCAAGCGGGTTATGTGAGCGGTGCCGTGCTCACTGTGGACGGCGCCAACACGCCCGTCGTGGTCTGATCGCGCCTTCCGACCCGGCGCCACACGCCAGCTGCCGGGCCGCCGCCCGTCCCCCCTACTTTTTTGAAACGACTTGGTCACCCTCATGAGCGCCAACGCCTTCGCCCGTTCGACCCCGGCCCCCATCGTTCTTGTGCACGGCGCCTGGGGCGGCGCCTGGGTCTGGCGGCGCGTGCTCGCGCCGCTGCGCGCTGCCGGCCATGAGGTGCACGCCGCCACCCTCACCGGCGACGGCGACCGCGCCCATCTGCGTCACCCCGGCATCACGCTGCAGACCCACATCACCGATGTGGTGCAACTGGTGGAAGCGGAAGAGCTGGACGGCATCGTGCTCGTCGGCCACAGCTACGGCGGCATGGTGGTCACCGGGGCGGCCGACCAGCTGCTGGCGCGCCGCTCCAGCGCCGTGCGTGCCCTGGTCTATGTCGACGCCATGCTGCCGCTGCCCGGCGAAGGCTGGGGCGAAAAACACTCGGCCGAGATCGTGGCGGCGCGCACCGCGGCAGCACGCGCCAACAACCACGCCCTGCCGCCGCCCGACCCGGTGGACTTCGGCCTGAGCAGCGCCGACCGCGCCTGGCTGCTGCGCCGCCAGGTGGCGCACCCCTTCGGCCCCTACCGCGAGCCGCTGCATTTCGACGGCACACGCATCGCCGCCCTGCCGCGCAGCTTCATCGACTGCCACGCACCGGCCTACCCCACCATCGCCGACATGCGCGTGCGCGCCCGCGCCACGCCCGGCATGCGTGTCATCGAGATGGCCACCGGCCACTGCCCCATGGTGAGCGAGCCGGCAGCGTTGACCGGCCACCTGCTGGACATTGCCGCCGCAGCCACGGCGCTCGTGCAGCCCTGAACGGCTGCGCCCCCGTCGCCCCATGAACGTCGCCACGAACGATCCTCCGCACCACGCCACACACGACTCCACGACCGACGACTGCCCGTACCCCACCATGAAACTCTTCTTTTCCCCCACCTCGCCCTATGTGCGCAAGTGCCTGGCCGTCGCGCACGAACTCGGCGTGGCCGATCGCATCGACTTCCTGGTCGCCAACGCCCACCCGGTGAACCGCGACGCCAGCATCGTCGCCGCCAATCCGCTGGGCAAGGTGCCCACGCTGATCAGCGACGACGGCCAGGCGCTGTACGACAGCCGTGTCATCTGCGAATACCTCGACACCACCTTCGGCGCCGCCCGGCTCATCCCCGCCCAGGGTCCGGCGCGCTGGCAGGCCCTGACGCTGCAGGCCCTGGCCGACGGCATGCTCGACGCTGCCCTGCTGGTGCGCTACGAGCAGATCGCCCGCCCCGAGGAATTGCGCTGGCCGGACTGGCAGAACGGCCAGCTCGACAAGATCGAGACCTCGCTGACAGCGCTGGAGCGCGGCGAACTGCTGCCCCTGCCGCTGGACAGCGGTCGCGTGGACATCGGCACCCTGGCCCTGGCCTGCGCCCTGTGGTACCTCGACCTGCGCTACGAATCGCTGGCCTGGCGGGCGCGTTTCCCCGCCGTGGCGCGCTGGTACGCCGACTTCGGCCAACGCCCGTCGTTGCAGACCGACTGGTCGACGCGCAAGGTGGGCTGAGGCGCCCGCCCGCGGCGCCGCGTCAGAGTTCGACCACCCGGCCCTTGCCGGTGGCCTTGGCCTGATACATCGCCCGGTCGGCCTGACCGAGCAGAGCGGCGGCATCCTGCGGTCCGCTGCCGAAGAAGGTCAGGCCGATGCTGGCCGACACCTGCAGCCGGGCCGCCTGCCAGGCGATGGGCTGCTCGATGGCCCGCAGCAGCTTGTCGGCGACCAGCCGGGCGTGGCCCGGATCGGCCAGCTCGTACAGCAGCGCGACGAATTCATCGCCGCCCAAGCGGGCTACCGTGTCGGTCACACGCACGGCGGCCAGCAGCCGCTGGGCCACGCCCACCAGCACGGCATCGCCGGCCTGATGGCCGTGCAGGTCGTTGACCTGCTTGAAACCGTCCAGGTCGATGAACAGCAGCGCGCCGCTCGCCCCGCTGCGGTGCGCGTGCACCATGGCCTTGTTGAGGTGATCGAGCAGCAAGACACGTCGCGGCAGGCCGGTCAGGTCGTCCAGCAGCAACCGTGCCCGGGCGGCGACTTCCATGCGTTTGCGATGCGAGGCCAGTTGCACCGCGCGCTGCAGCCCCGACGCACTCAGGTCGTCCTTGACCACATAGTCCTGCGCGCCCGAGCTCAGCGCATCCAGGCTCATGGGCATGCTGTCGTGACCACTCAGCACGATGACCGGCAGGTCGGCGTGCTGCGCACGAATGGCGCGCAGCGCGTTCATGCCGTCGCTGTCCGGCAGGCCCAGATCAAGCAGCACGGCGGTGCAGCCCGGCAGCTTGTCCAGGGTTTCGAGTGCGGCGGCCAAGCTTTGCACCCAGCGCAGCGGCGGCAGCGCCTGTTCGCCGTCGTATTCGGCCAGGAATTCCTGGGTCAGCCCGGCGTCGCCGGGGTGATCCTCGACCAGCAGCAGATAGGACGGGCGCTCGCTCATGCCGGGTGCTCCCCCCGCGCGTCCGGCGAAGGCAGCGTGAACAGGAAGGTCGCGCCCTGCCCCACCTCGCCTTCGGCCCACAGGCGCCCGCCGTGGCGTTCGATGATGCGGCTGGCGCCCACCAGGCCCAGGCCGTGGCCGGCGAACTCCAGCGCCGTGGCCAGGCGCTGGAAGGGCATGAACAGCCTGGCCTGGGCCTCGGCGGGGTCGAAGCCCACACCGTTGTCGCGCAGGTAATAGGCCACCGACTGATCGGGCAAGACGCTGCGGCCGAACTCGATCCGCGTCTCGGGCCGCGAACCGGTGTATTTCCAGGCGTTGTCGAGCAGGTTTTGCAGCACGTTGCCGATCAGGACGCGGTCGCCGCGCGCGTTCACGCCCGGTGCGATGCGCCACACCACACGCCGATCGGGGTCGGCGGCGGACAGCCTGGCCGCGATGCCACCCACCAGGGCGGACAGGTCGAGGCTTTCAACCTTCAGCGCCTCGCGACACATCGACGCCAGCGACAGCAGCGCCGCCAGCGTCTCGTTCATGCTCATCGCGGCCTGTTCCACCATCATCAGGCGCCGGCTTTCCTGTTCGTTGAGCCGCTCGCCAGCGCCCTGACGCACCAGGTGGGTCAAGCCGATGATGCCGTTGATGGGGTTGCGCAGATCGTGGGCGATGGCGCGACTGAAGGCGGTCTGCTCCTGGCTGGACGCTTCGAGCGACACCGTGCGCTCGAGCACCTTGACCTCCATGTCGGCCTTCAGGCGCACCAGTTCGGCCTCGGCCAGGCGCCGACCGGTGACATCGGACAGCAGCAGCAGGACGTCGGACGACGGGCCGGACTCGGATGGCACACCACTGGCCGCGGCGATGACCCAGCACGGTTGGCTGTCGCCGCGGACCAGCCGCAACTCGGTGGTCTGGCGCTTGTCGACCGGGGTGCGCAGCAGCAGCGTCATGCTCAGGCGGTCCAGCACATGCACGTGCGACTCGATCCGCGAGCCCACCAGCGGCAGGTGCGTTCCGGTGCCGTCCGCGTCGCCGTCCAGCCCCAGCATGCCCAGTACGCGACGGTTCGCGTAGCTGATCTCGCCCGAACGTGTCACCCGCAATATGCCTTCCTCGGCGGCCTCGACCAGGGCGAGGTAGCGCGCCTCGCCGGCCTTGCGGCGCTCGGCCATGAGCTTGCGCTCCACCGCCAGACGCATGGTGCGCACCAGCAGCACGCTGTCGGCGTGGCGCTTGGCCAGGTAGTCCTCGGCGCCCATGCGCAGGGCCTGCACCGCCTGCTCCTCATCGTCCAGCCCGGTGAGGATGACCACGGGCAGCTGCGGTGCGGCGGCCTGGATGTCGAAATACGCGCTCAGCCCCACGCTGTCGGGCAGGCCGAGGTCGAGCAGCACCACGTCGAAACTGGCCCTGCCCAACGCCGCGACGGCCTCGGCCAGGGTGCGCGCCTCGTGCACCCGGCAACGGTCGCCAAAACGTTCGGACAGGTATTCCTTCACCAGCAGGGCGTCGCCGGGGTTGTCTTCCACCAGCAGCACGGAGTTGAGATCAGGCATGGCAGGACCTTCGGGGCTGCGTCGTGGTGGTCGGATCGGTGGTGCCAATGTGGACATGGACATGGACGTGGCCGGGTGGTCAGTGGGTCGTCATTGCACCTGCGTCGGCAGCAGCACGTGCGTGAGCCAGTAGTCGCGCAGCGTGGCCACCAGTTCCAGGAACTGGTTGAAATTGTCGGGTTTCACGACATAGGCGTTGACATGGTTCTGGTAGGCGTGCTGCACGTCGCGGCGCGCCGCCGACGAGGTCAGCACCACCACCGGAATCATGAGCAGCGCCGGGTCGGACTTGATCGCCTTGAGCACCTCGCCGCCGCTGACGCCGGGCAGGTTCAGGTCCAGCAGCACCAGGTCAGGCAATTGCAGAGCCGGGTGCGCGGCTTGGTGCGCGGCTTGGTGCGCGCCCGGGCGCCGACCCTGATGCGGCACCAGCGTGCACAGATAGGCCAGGGCCTGCTCGCCGGTCGGCATCCAGTGCAGCCGCACGTCCACGGCGCTTTCCGCCAGCGCCTCGCGTACCAGTTCGACGTCCGCCGGGTTGTCCTCGACGATCAGGATGTCCATGTCAGATCTCCCAGCTCAGCCCGTCTGCGCGGGCCTTGTTCTGTGTCACAGCATCGCCCGCCTCGGCATCATGCGCCGCAACAGCCAGTGCTGCAGGGGTCCACGCCGGTACACGCTGCGGCACGTCGACCGCGCCCGCAGCCAGCGTGAAGTGGAACTCCGACCCCAGCCCCGGCGTGGACTCGACCCAGATGCGCCCGCCGTGCCGCTCCACCACCCGCTTGCAGATGGCCAGGCCGATGCCGGTGCCCGGCCGCTCCGAGCGCAGGTGCAGGCGCTGGAACATCACGAACACCTTGTCGAAGAACTGCGGCGCGATGCCGATGCCGTTGTCGCGCACCACCAGGTGCCAGACCTCGGCCTCGCGCCGTGCCCCGACGTGGATCAGCGGCGCGGCCTCGCTGCGGTACTTCACCGCGTTGAGCACCAGGTTTTCCAGCAACTGCAGCAACTGGCGTTCGTCGCCCGGTACGGCGGGCGGCAGTTCGTCGTGGGTGAGGGTGGCGCCCGCGGCCGTCAGCACGGCCTGCTGGCGCCGCAATACCTCGTTCAACACGCGGCCCAGGTCGACCGGCAGATGCGGCCGGGCCTGGCTGTTCACCCGCGCCAGGTCGAGCAGGGCACGGATGAGCTGCTGCGCCCGCTCGCCGCCGTCCACCATGTGGGCCAGGAACTCGCGCGCCTTGGGCTCGAGCGATTCGCCGTAACGGCGGCTGAGCAACTGGCCGTAGCTGTTGACCATGCGCAGCGGCTCCTGCAGGTCGTGCGAGGCGACATAGGCAAAACTTTCCAGGTCCTGGTTCGAGCGCGCCAGTTGCGCCATCAGGTCGCGCTGCGGCGTGATGTTCTCGACCAGGCCGAACACGCCCAGCCATTCGCCGTTGCGCAGCATGGGGGTCAGGTGGGTGTGCACCCAGACGATGTGTCCGTCCGGATGGAGGTAACGCACTTCCCATTGCTGGCCCTGGCCGGTGTCCAGCAGCGCCTTGACGTGTTTCAGCACGATGTGCAGGTCGTCGGGGTGCACCACGTCGGCGATCGGCACGTCCTCGCCCTTGCCGTCGGGCAGCCCGGCGATGTGGTACCAGGCCGGGTTGGCCAGCACCAGGCGGCGTTCCATGTCGCGGATGAAGATGCCCAGCGGCGCGTTGCTCATCAGCAACTGCAGCCGTTCCTGGGCCTGCAGCAGCGCGTCGGTCATGTGGTCGATGGCGGCCGCGACCTGGCCCACCTCGTTGTCTGAGTGAAGTCCCGCCCGAGCCGACACGTCGCCCTGTTCGACCCGCCGGGCGGTGCGTTCCAGATGCTGCAGCGGCCGCAACACCGAGGACCAGATGATGGCGGTGCAGGCCGCCAACGCGCCCAGGAACAACAAGGGCAGGCCCAGCAAGGCGAAAGACAGTCGTCGATCGACACTGTCCATGCGGCCGGTGAGCTCGGCCGCCCAGGCGCGCCGGCTGTCAAATAGGCCTTCCGAGGTCGACAGCAGGCGTTCCAGCAGCAGGCCGTGGCGACGCTTTTCGACATCGGCATCCTCGCCAGGCACGACCCGATTCAGTTCGGCAAAAAGCTCATTCAGGGCCTGCGCCTCGTTCACCATGGTCTGCAGATGCGGCGAGGCGTCGTCCAGGCTGCGCGCATGGTCCAGGGTCTGCAGCAATTCCTGGCTGCGCAGCGTCCATTGCCGCACAACGCGCGGGCCCTTGAACTGGGTGAACTCCAGCGTAAGCGACTGCAGCGCGGCAAGTGTGCGGGCAACATCCTGGCTGGCCTGTTCGAGTTCGGAATTGCGAAGGTTGTCGGCGTCAATCTTGGCTAGCCAGACCGCGGTCGCGGCCACCACGACCAGCGCCAGCCCGAAGGTCCACAACAGGAGCGAGCGCAGCTTCATGCAGGGCAATGACGAAGTGGCCAGCCGCGCAACTCAGCGCAGCAGCGTCACGCCCTGCGGGCGCACGCGCTGCAACAGCGATGACTCGATGTGGTCCAGCATGTTCACCTCACTGTCGGCGCTCACGTAGCGCTCGCGCACCGCCCAGCGGCGCTGGCCCTCCAGCGTGGTGACCAACTGTTGATTAAGGGTGAGGCCATAACCGAAATCCTGCCAGGTGGCCTGCACATAGTCGGCGTCGACCTCGAGCCGGCGCATCAGCACGTCCTGCGCCTGGGGTGGATGGTCGCGGATCACGTCCACCGCCGCGGCCAATGCGCGCAGCAGGCGCTCCAAGTCGGCGCGCCGTGTGGCCAGCAAAGCCGACCTGCTGACCAGGTTGTAATGGCTCAGCAAGGGCTGGAGCGGCTGCAGAACCAGCGCGTCCGCGCCCAGATGGCGCAGCAGCTGGTGGGCCCAGGGTTGCCACAGGGACACCGCCTGCAAGCGACCGCTGTCCAGCGCCTGCACCAGGGCCGGTGGCGGCAAGTCGACCAGTGTCAGCCGGCGCGGGTCGGTGCTGCCCAGCAGCAGCGCTGATTCCAACTGGTAGTGGGCGCCGGTGCCGGTCACGACGCCGACCCGTTTGCCGGCCAGGTCGCGCACCTCGCGGATGCCCGAACTCCTGCGCACGATGAGCAGGTTGTCGCGCGTCGACCAGGCAACCGAGGCCAGCACGGCGACGGGCTGACGCTGAGCCATGGCCAGGGCGAGCGGAACATCGGCCGCCAGGGCGAGGTGCAGTCGCCCCTCGGCCATCTCCTGCAGGCAGCGCTTACCGCTGCCGCAGTCGATCAGGCGCACCGCCACGCCAGCCTGCCGGAACAGGCCCTGGTCCTCGGCCAGATACAGCGGCAGGACCATGTTGGTGCGCGACACGCCCACCAGCAACTCGTCCGCCGCCTGGGCCGGCCCGGCCAGGCAGGTCAGCAGGGCCAGCACCAGGCGCTCAAGCTTGCCGCGCATGGCCAGCCACCCTGAGTCGATGCTCATGCGGCGTCCCCGTCAGCGAGGGCCTGCACCGCGGCGTTTTCCGCTGAGGCTGAACGCGGTCCGCGCCGATGCCGCCGAGACGCCCAGGTGCATGCGGCCGAAGAAAGCAGCCCGATCACGCCCGCAAGAACCAGCATGCGCACTTGCTGATGGCGCACTGGCGCCATGGCCGCCTCGAGCGGCTGGCGCAGCAGCACCCGCCAGCCCAGCGCCGAGTACGAGGTGGCGCGCAGGCCAACCTGGGCGGTGAGGTAGCGCTGCTGGTCCGGCCACAGGCTGGACCGGCCGGCCTCGGCGTCCCACACCTCGGCCGGGATGGCCGCCTTGCCGGCCCAGGCGTAGGGGTAGAGCACCTCGCCCTGGCGATCGGTGATGACGAGTTCGATCTGCTGGCGATCGCTCGACGGCAGCACCGCCGCCTCCACGGTGTCGCTCACCCAGCGCCAATGCAGGTGCGCGCCCAGCACACCGAGCAATTGGCCGCGTTCGTCGCGCACCGGTGCGGCAATGTCGACGAAGCGCAGCGGCTCAGCCACCGGCCGCACGCCGTCGGCGCCGGCTGTGGGCGGGAGCAGCTTTTCCATCAACACCGCCTTGTGGACATCGCTGACGAAGAACTGACGTTGCGCAGCAGCAAACCACGGTCGCTCACTCACCGACTGGCCGACCAGCAGCCCGCCGGTGGCCGCAATGACTTCGCCGCTCGTGCTGGCCCAGCCCGGCCAGGCGTATTCGGGGCTCACGTTCTGGCGCTGCTCCAGCGCCTCGGTGATGAGAGGCTGGCTGAGTCTGGCCTGGGTGAGTTGGCGCGACTGGCTGAGCAGGGCGATCTCGCGCTCGCGCTCGGACAGGTGCGAGGCCAGTGCGTGTTCAGCCGAGCGCGCGATGCGCTGCAGCGCGTCGGCGGCAGCGACCCGGCCGTCCTGCTCCAGCAACCAGACCCCCGCCAGGCCGACCAGCAGGGCCGCCAGGACCCGCGTGACGCCGACGCCCATGCGCCGCCACACGCTGCTGGGGCTGGCCGGACTGCCGTCGTGCATGCAGGACTCCTCGTTGACGGGTGGCGACGAGCCGGCAGTATGCCCACGCGCTGATACCGTTAGGGCCGGAGAAGCCGGCTGAAGCCAGTTCACCCGTCGAGATCAGCGACTGAAGCAGTGGCTGACCCAGCGGCTGATTCAGGCCGGCGCGCGCGGCAGCACTCACTCGTTACCAGCTCAAGGGCTTGAGCCGGTAGCAGGCACACAATTCGTCGAACAGTGCCGGGTGCTGGGCTGCCAGTTGCGCCGGCTGCTCGAAGTAGGCCTCGGTCGCAACGGCAAAAAATTCGGCCGCGTCCTGCGCGCCGTAGGCGTCGAGCAGGCCGGTCTCGCCGCGCGCCACCCGGCGCCGCAGGGCGGCGAACTCGTCGCCCAGCACACGCGCCCAGCGCTCGCGACGCCGCCGCCCGCCCGGCAACCAGGGCGCGCCGTTGGCGAACGCGCCACCTTGCTGATCGAGCTGGTGGGCAAACTCGTGCAGCACCACGTTGTGGCCGTCCGCCGGGTCGGCCGCGCCGGCCAGCACGTCAGGCCAGGACAGCACCACCTGGCCCTGCGACGACGACTCGCCCAGCCGCACGCTGCGGTCCCGGCGGGTCAACACACCGTCGTTGTGTTCATGCTCGACGATGAAAGGCGCCGGGTAGAGCAGGATCTGGCGCAGACCAGGGAAGAGATCCAGCCCCGCGAGTGGCCCGCGCTGGCCCAGGCGCAGCAAACAGGCCTGGGCGGCCACGGTGACGCGCATCTCCTCGCTCACCAGCAGCCCGCCGCAGCCGATGAAGGGCTTTTCGGCCAGGAAAACCTGGATCAGCTTCTTGAGCCGCAGTTGCAGGTCAGCCGGCAAGGCCTGCACCAGCGGCACACGGCGGCGCAGGATGTCGCGCCATTCGGCTGGAAACGGCCGCCGTGCGATGCGCCCGCGCCGCCAGCGCATGGCCAGCGGCTCGCGCAGGGGCCAGGCCAGTGCTGCGGCCGAGCCCAGGCCCAGCAGCAGCGGCGGCAGCAGCGACGCAGTGGCATTGGCGCCACCGGTCACCGAAGCAGCGGCAATGGTCATGGGAGTCATGCCAGGCAGGTGCGCCCACCTGGCGCACTTTCAATGCCACGCAAACCCGGGCTTGAAATGCCCGCCCGCGGGCTCATGCCACGAGCCTGGCAGCGGCTAGAGTGGCCGCATGACCGCTGCCGCCCCTGCCGCCGACCTCCACCCAATCACCCCCGGCCTGCTGGTGCTGCACGGCAATCGGCTTGAGGACCTGCGCGACGCGGTGCTGGGCTGGCTGGCACTGCACCCGCTGGCGCCGCTGGAGGAAGAGGTGCTGCTGGTGCAGAGCAACGGCGCGGCCGAGTGGCTCAAGATGGCGCTGGCCGCCGCCACCGGCGTGTGCGCCGCCACGCGGGTCGAGCTGCCGGCACGTTTTTTATGGCGCAGCTACCGCCAGATGCTGGGCGAGCTGCCGCAACGTTCGGCGCTGGACAAGGACACCCTCAGCTGGCGGCTGCTGCGCCTGCTGCCGGTGCTGGCCGGGCAGGCGGATTTCGCACCCATCGCCGGCTTTCTGCGCGGCGATGAACCGGACCGCGCCCTGCAGCTCGCCGGCCGCCTGGCCGACCTGTTCGACCAGTACCAGGTCTATCGCGCTGACTGGCTGGACGCCTGGGCGCGCGGCGAAGAGGTGCTGATCGCCCCCGGCAGCGCCGCGCCGGTCACGCCGCTGCCGGCCGACCAGCGCTGGCAGGCGGCCTTGTGGCGCGCCGTGCTGGCCGAACTGGACGACGCTCAACGCGCCGCCACCCGCCCGGCCGTGCACGCCCGCTTCGTGCAGGCCTTGCTGGACGGTCACGCGCCGCAGCGCCCATTGCCGCGCCGGGTCGTGCTGTTCGGCGCCGCCCAGGTGCCGGGCCAGACGCTGCAAGCCCTGGCTGCGCTGGCGCAGCGCTGCCAGGTGCTGCTGGCCGTGCCCAATCCCTGTCGTTACCACTGGGCCGACATCATCGAAGGCCGCGAACTGCTGCGCAGCACCACCCTGCGCCAGCGCCACACACCACGTCCGGGCAACGAAGGCCTGGCGCAGGTCGAGCCACAACACCTGCACCAGCATGCCCACCCGCTGCTGGCCGCCTGGGGCCGCCAGGGGCGCGATTTCATGCGGGCACTCGACGCCTTCGACGATGCCGAGGCCGCCAGCCGCCGCTACGCCCTGCCCGGCGGCGAGCTGCCGCGCATCGACCTGTTCGACCACGAGCTGGACGCCGAGCGCGATGCGCACCACCCGCCCAGCCTGCTCGTGCAGGTGCAGCGCGCCATCCGCGACCTGGTGCCGCTGGCCGAGCTGCCGCGCGCCGTGGTGGCGCGGTCCGACCGCTCGGTCGTCTTTCACATCGCCCACAGCGCGCAGCGCGAGGTCGAGATCCTGCACGACCAGTTGCTCGACCTGCTGGCCCAGCCGCCGGTACCGGCCGACGACGGCGGCCTGGGCCGGGCGCTGGAGCCGCGCGACATCGTCGTGATGGTGCCGGACGTGGAGGTGTTTGCCCCGGCCATCCGCTCGGTGTTCGGCCAGGTCGGCCGCGAGGACGCCCGCTACATCCCCTTCGAGATCGCCGACCTGCGCCAGCGCGGCCACAACCCGCTGGTGCTGGCGATGGAATGGCTGCTGCGCGCGCCCAGCCAGCGCTTCGGCCTGGCCGAGCTCAAGGACTTGCTGGACGTGCCGGCCGTGGCGCGTCGCCTGGGCCTGGACCCGGCCGAGCTGCCGCGCCTGGCCGCCTGGATGGAGGGCGCCGGCATCCGCTGGGGCCTGCACGCGCGCCAGCGCGCGGGCCTGGGCCTGCAGGCCTGCGGCGAGCAGAACAGTGCGATGTTCGGGCTGCGCCGCATGTTGCTGGGCTACGCCGCCGGCAACAGCGCAGCGTTTGCTGCCGGCGCGTCGTCGACCTCGGCGGCGGATCGCGGCGCAGACTCAGCGCTGATCTGGCCCTACGACGAGATCGGCGGCCTGGAGGCCACCGTCGTCGGCGCCCTGGACGAACTGCTAGCCCAGCTCTCGCGCTGGTGGGCGCTGGCCGCCGAGCCGGCCACGCCCTCACTCTGGGCCGAACGCGGCCGCGCCCTGCTCGACGCCCTGTTCGAACCCACCGATGAACGCGAACGCCTGACCTTGGCCGGCCTGCGCGGCGCCTTGTCGGGCTGGCTGGAGGCCTGCGCGACCGCCGGTTTCGACGCCGCAGTGCCGGTCGAGGTACTGCGTGAAGCCTGGCTGGACGGCGTCGACAGCCCCGGCTCGGGCCGGCGCTTCCTGGCCGGCGGCGTCACCTTCTGCACCCTCATGCCACTGCGCTCGGTGCCCTTCGAGGTGGTCTGCCTGCTGGGCATGAATGACGGCGACTACCCGCGCGCCACCCGGCGCAGCGACTTCGATCTGCTGGGCTGGCCCGGCCAGGCACGCCCGGGCGACCGCTCGCGCCGCGACGACGACCGCTACCTGATGCTTGAAGCGCTGCTGTCGGCGCGCCGCGCGCTCTACATCAGCTGGAGCGGGCGCAGCCTGCGTGACAACAGCGAGCAACCGCCCTCGGTGCTGGTGGGCCAGTTGCGCGACTACCTGGGCGCCGGCTGGCGCGCCGCCGACCCGCCGCCCGACGAGCCAGCCGACCAGCCCGCCACACCCCAGTCGGCGCAGCGCCTGCTGCAGCAGCTCAGCACCGAACACCCGCTGCAACCGTTCAGCCGGCGTTATTTCGAGGCGCCGACAACGGCCGAGCCGGACGACCCCGCCATGCCGCGCGCCTTGTTGACCTATGCGCGCGAGTGGCGCGCCGCCCATGCCGACAGCGCTGCCTCGTCACTCGAAGCACCGGGCGTCGCCGACACCACCGGGCTGCCGCCGTTCGAGAGCAGCGACCAGCCGGTGACGCTGGCGCAATTGCTGCGCTTCCTGAAAAACCCGGTGAAGGAATTCTTTCGTGTGCGCCTGCATGTGGTGCACCCGGACGACGAGACACCCTGCGCGGACGACGAGGTCTTCGCTCTGGACGGTCTGGCCGACTGGCAGCTGCTGAGTGAACTTGCCGCCGACCCGCAGGGCCAGGTGCCGCCCGGCGCGACCGCAGCCGGCGCAGTGGCCGGCCTGGTGCAGGCACGCCTGGCGCGTGCAACCGGCAGCGGCCGCCTGCCCCTGGCCGGGCCGGGGCAACGGGTGGCCCAGGCGCTGCAGCGCGACGCTGAACCGATGCTGGCGCAGTGGCTGCAACTGCAGGCCGACTACCCCAGCCCTGCACCGCAGCAGGCCCTGGAGTTCAGCGTCGACGAGCAGGGGCTGCGGCTGCAGGACTGGTCGGACGGCCTGCGCACATCGGCGGTCGGCGCCGAGGTGGTCTGGATCAGCAGCACCGCCTCCAAGCTCATGACCAAGCCGCACAAGAAGACCGGGGCGCGCCAGCCTGTGCCCGACAAGCTGCTCGACATCTGGGTGCGCCTGCTTGCCTCGGCCGCCAGCGGCCACGCGACCCAGGCCATCCTGCTCGGGCGGGATGCCTGCCTGCAACTGGCGCCATTGCCGGCCCACCTGGCCGCGGCCCATCTGGCCGAACTGCTGGCGATCTGGCGTGCCGGCATGCAGCAGCCGATCCCCCTGCCGCTGCGCAGCGCGCTGGCCGCTGCCGCCGACAAGGACGCCCAGCCGGTCTACGACGGCAGCCCCTACCCCGGCGGCCGGCCGGGTGATTGTGTCGAGGCCTGCCTGGCGCGTTGCTTTCCCGACTACGACGCCCTGCTCGGCCCCAGCCTTCATCCGCTCGGCGCCACTCCGGGTGGGTCCAGCGGCGCCGGCGACGGTGATGACGACGATGCCGAGCGGCTGCGCAACAGCCTCTTTCTCGACCTGGCTCAGCGCGTCTACGCGCCCTTGCTCGACTGGGCAGCCACCCACCATACGGTGCGGCCCTGGGCCGGCGCCCCTGCCGACCTGAGCGGCGACCACGCAGACCCGGGCACCGACGAGGGTGACGACTGACATGAAGAACACCGCCCACCGTCCAGCGCCCACCGACCCGACACGCGCCGTGTCTGCCGACGACCCGGCCGGTCCCGCGCCTGCCCAGCCGCTGGATGCCCTCAGCCTGCCGCTGTGGGGCAGCCGGCTCATCGAGGCCAGTGCCGGCACGGGCAAGACCTGGACCATCGCTGCGCTCTACCTGCGCCTGGTGCTGGGCCACGGCGACGCGGCGAGCGGCCACGGCCGCGCCCTGCTGCCGGCGCAGATCCTGGTCATGACCTTCACCCGCGCCGCCACACGCGAGTTGTCGGATCGCATCCGCGCCCGGCTGGTCGAGGCGGCGGCGTGTTTCCGCGGCCAGCGCGCGCCGGCCCCTGGCGACCACCTGCTGCACGAGCTGATGGCGGCCTACCCGGCCGGTGCGGCGCGCGAACTCGCCGCCTGGCGCCTGGCTGGCGCCGCCGAGGCCATGGACGACGCCGCGGTGCACACCATCGACGCCTGGTGCCAGCGCATGCTGCGCGAACACGCCTTCGACAGCGGCAGCCTGTTCGATGAGGAATTGCAGGCCAACCCGGCCGCGCTGTTCGCCCAGGCCTGCCGCGACTACTGGCGCCAGCAGGTCTATCCCATCACCGAGCCCGCCCTGCTGGACCGGGTGATGGCGGTCTGGCCCGATGTTGAAACGCTCGAACGCGACGCCGCAGCCCTGCAGCCCCATGTGGCGCCCGAGTGGTTGGGCGCGCTGTCGCCCGACGGCGGCGCGGGCGAGCCGGCGCCGCCGTCGCTGGGCGAGCTGCTGCAGCGTCGGCTGGCCGAGCAACGCGCCACGCTGGATCAACTCAAGTCAGGCTGGGACGGCCATGTCGAGACCCTGGCCGACTGGCTGGCCGCCCAGCTGGCCGGCAAGGCGCCGGTGCTGAAAAAGGCCGTCTACAAGTCGAACTGGGTGGCCGACTGGCTGCAGGCGCTCCGGGTCTGGGTTGCCACACCGGCCCAGGCCCTGCCGGGGCTGAGCGCAAGTGCCTGGAGCAAGCTCAGCTCATCAGGCCTGCGCGACGCACGCCACGACCCGCAGGCAGGGCTAGCCGTGCCGCCCCAGTTCGACGCCCTGCACGCGCTGAAGGCGCAGTGGGAAGCGCAGGAGCCGGTACCCGACGCCGTGCGCCGCCACGCCGCCGCCCACATCGCGGCGCGGGTGGCCCAGCTCAAGCGCAGCGCCGGGCGTTTTGGTTTTGCCGACATGCTGCAGCGCCTGGACCGCGCCCTGGGCAGCGCCGACGATGCCGGCGAGCGGCTGCGCCGGCGCATCGTCGAGCAGTACCCGGTGGCGCTGGTGGACGAGTTCCAGGACACCTCGCCGCTGCAGTACCGCATCTTCGACCGGCTCTATGCCACGGCGGCCAATGCGCCCGGCCAGGCGCTGTTCCTCATCGGCGACCCCAAGCAGTCAATCTACGCCTTTCGCGGCGCGGACATCCACAGCTACATGGCGGCACGGCAGGCCACGCGCGGGCGCCACTATCTGCTCGACACCAACTACCGCTCCACCGCACCGTTGGTAGCCGCCGTCAACGAGCTGTTCAAGCAGGCCGAACGGCGCGCCGGACGCGGCGCCTTTCTCTTTCGCGGCCAGGCGGCCGACGGCGCACCGCTCGACCCCCTGCCCTACACGGCGGTGCAGGCGCGCGGCCGTGCCGAGCGGCTGCTCACCCATGAGGGCGAGCTGGCCGCGCTCACGTTGTCGGTCGATGCTCAGTTGCAGTCGGCCGGAGCCATCCGGCGTCGTGACGCCCAGCGCTGCGCCGAACACATCGTCGGCCTGCTCAACGACGAACAGGCTGGGTTTGCCGCCACCGCCGCCACGGCGGTCGTGCAGACCGCCGGCAGCCGCCCGCGCCCGCCGCTGCAGCGCTTGCGCCCGGGCGACATCGCGGTGCTGGTGCGCAGCGGCCACGAAGCCGCCCAGGTGCGCAAGGCCTTGGACGAACGCGGCGTGCGCTCGGTCTATCTGTCGGACAAGGAATCGGTCTACGCCAGCCGCGAAGCCGCCGACCTGCTGCTCTGGCTGCAGGCCGTCGCCGACCCGCTGGACAGCCGGCGCGCCCGGGCGGCCCTGGCCACGCCCACGGTGGGCCTGGCGCTGGCCGAGCTGGCGCGGCTGAGCCAGGACGACCTGGCCTTCGAGCAGCGCGTCGAGCAATTGCGTGCCCTGGCCAGCGTCTGGCGGCGCCAGGGGGTGTTGCCCATGCTGCGCCGCACCCTGCATGAACTCGAGCTGCCGGCGCGCTGGCTGGCGCGACCGGACGGCGAGCGCCGGCTCACCAATGTGCTGCACCTGGCCGAACTGCTGCAGGCCGCCTCGGCCACGCTCGACGGCGAGCACGCGCTGATCCGCTGGCTGGCCAGCCAGATCGCCGACCCGGCCGCCGCCGCGGCCGGCGACGACCAGATCGTGCGGCTGGAAAGTGACGCCGACCTGGTGCAGGTGATCACCGTGCACAAGTCCAAGGGCCTGGAGTACCCGCTGGTCTATCTGCCGTTTGCCACCAGCTACCGGGCGGTGAGCAAGAAGGGCCGCAGCTTTGTGGCCCTGGCCGGCGACCAGGCGGGTGAGCGCCGGCTGGACTTCCGCCTGTCGGACGACAGCCTCGCCGCGGCCGACGATGAACGGCTGCAGGAAGACCTGCGCCTGCTCTACGTCGCCCTCACCCGCGCCCGCCACGCGGTGTGGCTGGGCGTGGGCCTGCCGGGCCTGCCCAAGTCCGGCACCAGCCAGCTGCACCTGAGTGCGCTCGGCCGTTTGCTCAAGGGCGGCGCGGTCATCACGCCGGCCGAGCTGACCGGCCTGTTGCAGACCGCCCTGGCCGGCGCCGGGTCGGCTGTGGACCTGCGCGACGCCACCCCCATGGGCGAACTTGGCCGCACGCCTCTGGCGGCCAGGGCCAGCGGGCCGGCGCTGCACGCGGCGCCGGTCTACGCCGCCGCCTTTGCGCGCGACTGGGGCATTGCCAGCTTCTCGGCCCTGGTGCGAGACCTGCGCGACCTGCACGAGCGGCGCGCGATGCAGGCCGCGCAGGACGCATACGCCGGGCACGCGGCACACGCCGCCCCGGCCGGCCCCGAACCGGTGCTGGACACCACCCGTCACCTGCTGGCCGACGCGGCGCTGCATGAGGAATTGCTGGCCGAAGCCGGCGACGAGCCGGCGGACGATCTGCCAGCCGCGCATGTTGACGCCGTCATGGACAACAGCACGGCTGCCCCGCAGGACCTGCGCGTCGAGGTAGACGCCCAACCGTGGCACGGCTTTGCGCGCGGCGCCCTGGCCGGCAACTTCCTGCACGAGCAGCTCGAATGGCTGGCCGAGCACCGGTTCGCGCTCGACACCCACACGGAACTCCAGCGCGAGCTGCTGCGTCGGTGCGAACGCAGTGGCTGGGGCCACCGGGCGCAGGCGGTGCTGAGCTGGCTGCGCGCCGTGTTGACAACCCCGCTGCCGGTGGTGGGTGCACCGCTCGCCGGGCTGGCGGGCGCGCTGCTGCCCGAGATGGAGTTCTGGCTCGCCAGCGAACGCGGCGCCAACGCGGCGGGGATCGACCTGCTGTGCCGACGTCATCTGCTGGACCGTGTGCCGCGCCCGGACCTGCCCGAGCGCCAGCTGCGCGGCATGTTGATGGGTTTTGCCGACCTGGTGTTCGAAAGCGGCGGGCGTTACTGGGTGCTGGACTACAAGAGCAACGCCCTGGGCGACGACGACGCCGGCTACACCGCCGAGGCCTTGCGCGACGCCATGGCCGCGCACCGCTACGACGTGCAGGCCGCGCTTTATCTGCTCGCCCTGCACCGCCTGCTGCGCCTGCGACTGGGCGAGCGCTACGACCCGGCCCAACACCTCGGCGGTGCGGTCTACCTGTTCCTGCGCGGCATCCGCGGCCCCGAGTCGGGCTGCTGCGTCATCCAGCCCGACGCCACGCTGCTGGACGCGCTGGATCAGCAACTGGCCGGCACTTCCCTGCAGGACACCACGCCATGAACGCCACCGCCACGTCGCTCGCCCCGCACTCCGACCAGGTGCACGGCCTGGGCCACTTTCACGATTCCCATGACTCCCACGGCCAGCCTGCCGCGGACGCGCTGTTGACCCCCATGAGCACCTGGGTCGCGCGCGGCTGGCTGCGTCGGCTGGACGTCGCTCTGGCGCGTTTTGTCGCCGAACTCGACCCGGCCGCCGAGGCCGTCGTCGTGCTGGCCACCGCCCTGCTCGCCCAGCTCGAAGGCCGCGGCCACACCTGTCTGCCGCTGGACGAACTGCTGGCCGAACCCGGCACGCTGCTGGTCTGGCCCGCCGAGGGCCAGGCGGCGCTGCAGGACATGCTGGCCACGCTGCCACCCGGCGTCGCCGCATGGCAGTCCGCCCTGGCGCGCTGTCGCGCGGTCGATGTGGCAGCGTCGCTGCACGGCCTGCCGGTTGGCGACCATGAGCCGGCCACGGCGGCGACGCCCCTGGTGCTGGCCGGCCAACGCCTGTATCTGCGGCGCTACTGGGGCTACGAACAGCGTGTGGCGCGCCAGGTGCGCGAGCGCAGCAAGGCACTACTGGCGGTGGACGAAGCCGCAGCGCGGCAATGGCTGGACCGCCTCTTTCCTGCGCCCACCCAGACGGCAGCCACGCACCACACACCGAGCGGAGCCGAGGTGAGCGCAGCCACGCCGAGCGGAGCCGAGGCGACCGCCCCTGACACCCCCACATTCGACTGGCAGAAAGCCGCCTGCGCCATCGCCCTGCGCGGTCGCCTTTCGGTCATCACCGGCGGGCCGGGCACCGGCAAGACCTACACCGCTGCACGCCTGCTGGCCCTGCTCTTCGCCACCTCGCCCGCGCCTGAGCGGCTGCGCGTGGCCCTGGCAGCGCCCACCGGCAAGGCGGCCGCGCGGCTCAAGCAGTCCATCGACACCGCGCTGCAGGGCCTGCAGGCCAGCGTCGGCCCGGCCCTGGACCTGGCCGGCCTGACCGAGCGCATGGGCGCGGCGCGCACCCTGCACGCCCTGCTCGGCGCTCGGCCGGACACGCGCAAGCTGCGCCACCACGCCGGCCAGCCGCTGGAGGTGGACGTGCTCATCGTCGACGAGGCGTCGATGGTGCATCTGGAGATGATGGCCAATCTGCTCGACGCCCTGCCGGCCATCGCCCGCGTGGTGCTGCTCGGCGACAAGGACCAGCTCGCCTCGGTGGAAGCCGGCGCCGTGCTGGGCGACCTGTGCCGCCAGGCCGACGCCGGCGCCTACCGCGGCGAGACGCTGCGCTATCTGCAGGCGGTGGCCGGCCAGTCCGTGCCGGCACGTTTTGCCGACGAACACGGCCCCGCCCTGGCCCAGCAGACCGTGATGCTGCGGCGCAGCCAGCGCTTCGGCGGCGCCATCGGCGCGCTGGCGCTGGCTGTGAACGCCGGCGCCGAACGCCAGGCGCAGGCAGTTCTGACGACCGGCCATGCTGCCGCGGACGCAGACCCCGACGCCGTGCGCTGGCTGGCCCAGGCCGAGCCACAGGACATCGTGCAGCTGGCCTGCGCCGGCCGCGCTGGTGCGCCGGGCGGCTACCGCAGCTATCTGCAGGCCATCACGAGCCGGCCGGCGCGCGCCGAGCCGGGCTCGGAGCCTTTCGACGACTGGGTGCGCGCCGTGCTGCAGGCCTTCGACCGTTTCCGCGTGCTGTGCGCGGTGCGCGAGGGTGAATGGGGTGTGGCCGGCCTGAACCGCAGCATCCAGGCGCGGCTGGCCGAGCTGGAACTGCTCAAGCCGCGCGGCGAGTGGTACGAAGGCCGGCCGGTGCTGGTGCGGCGCAACGACTACGGCACGGGCGTGTTCAACGGCGACATCGGCATTGCGCTGAAACCGCTGGCGCGCGAGGCGGGCTTGAGGGTGTATTTCGTCGACGGCACGGCCGTGCGCTCGGTCAGCGTGAGCCGGCTGCCGGACGTGGAGACCGCCTTTGCGCTCACCGTGCACAAGTCGCAGGGCTCGGAGTTCGAGCACAGCGTGCTGGTGCTGCCGCCGCAGGGCGGGCGCATCGCCACCCGCGAGCTGATCTACACCGGCATCACGCGCGCCAGGAAGGCCTTCACGCTGGTGACGCCGCAGGCCGAGGTCTTCACGCAGGGGCTGGCGCAGCGCACGCAGCGATCGAGCGGGCTGCCGGAACTGTTCGAGGCAGAAATGGGCGCTTCCTGAAACCACTGCCAAGCATTGCGCCGTGACTGTGCAGAGCCGGGCCCCGCCCTTGGCTCGGTCCGGGCGACGGCTGGCGGGGAGCCAGGTTGACTTCGGGAAGGGCCCGAAAGCTATCGCGGATCTTCACAAGTTCACCTGTCTCGCCATAATCCGTCCGGCCTAGGGATGCGATCGACGCCATGCCATGGCATTCACGACCAAAAGGCCTGCCAAGGCCGCATGCAAGGGAGACGGAGTGGTTCAATCAACTCGGATGACCGACCCTGGATGCCGGTTTTGCATCGATGCGCATTTCTGCCCGGAAGCTGAATGCACTGTGTCTGATATTCATCACAAAACCGTCACGCTGCTTCCATCAACACGTCGGCGCGTTCTGCGCTGCCTGGTTCTGGCAGGGCTTGTTGTTTCCTCATGGGGCTTCACGGCGCCGGCTTCGGCGAAAGTGCCGCCCGCGAGTTTCGAGGAGGCACTGGAGCTGATTCACGCATACAACGGATCAGGTGATGAACTCCAGCGCGCCATGCAGCTTGCGAAGACCCTGGCCGCGACTCATCCCCGATCAGGGTATAGCGAAACCCTGTTCGCCGAGGCCGCCTCGACATGGAGCCTGAGCGAAGACGGCGAGCCGAGCGATTTGCGCAAGGAAATCGTCGCCTTGTGTGACAGCGCCATCAAGTTCGACCCGCGCCTGGCGCATGCACATGTCGCCAAGGCTCGGGCCTTACTTCGCTCGTCCGACTACAGGCAAGCCAGGGCGTCCATCGATGCGGCCCTGGCCATCGATCAGAATCTCAGTGGCGCCCTCTTTCTGCGTGGCGAGATCCACCGCAGGATCGGCACGCCCATTGATGCTGAAACGTGGTACCTGAAGTTCATCGAATCCACGCCCAGTTCGAGCCGAAAGTCCAATGGCTACCACGCGATCGGCAGGGCATACCAAGATGCAGCCTTGTCCGGCGCGGCAAACGGAAAAGCCTACACAGCGAAGGCGCGCGATGCCTACGAAACCATGCTGAGGCTTGAACCGAAAGGCGCATGGCGCAATGTCAATTTTGCGATATTCCTGAACGACTATGTTGCTGATTTTGATGCCGCTGAGTTGTATTCTCGCCGGGCACTTGCGGAGATGGAGTTTCCAATGGCCCGATTTAACCTGGCTGCGGCCGGCTACCAAAAATTATGGGTGCAGTCGCGACGAATGTCGACCAAGGAAGTCCGCGACGCGCTGAAGCTCACGGGTGAAGCGACCCGGGTCACCCTGCGCGAGGCGATTGCATTCAGGCCGTTCTCGCCGGTTGTTCGGGCGCGGCTCTTGGAACTTCAAAGCCGGGTGGAGAAGTGACTGCGCCGTTGGCGTCAGGCGCCGTTGGGGCCAGGTCTTGCCTCTTGCCTCACCGGATCCAGCTTCCACCCCGCAATCAATTGGCTGACACGCGACACCAACAAGTCCAGCAACTCGGTGATCGCTGTCATTGCCGAACCACCGTCCCGACACGATCCGAAGTGGGCGAGACATGGCGGGACGGCAGGTCGGTTATCGGCAACAAGCAAAGCCTGACCCCGGCTTGACCCGATACCAAGGCCGACACGAAGTTCGCCAGCGAGAGTTTTGCAGCTGATAAGGCAACGATCGAGCGACCGGGCATGGGGGTGCAAGTAGTAATTGCTGCGTTGAGTGGCATGATCGGCATGTATCATTTTTGCAGGTTAATTCCTGGATCTGCCATGACGTGAAACCAGACTTTGAATGTGCTCGACATCAGTCTTGCCGCTGATGGCCATGCGCATTGCCTCTATGCGGCCAACACAGAAGTGCATGCGATTCGTTGACATGAGTTCTTGTGTTTGATCTTGCAGGTGTTCAATCAGGGAAATCAGCGTAAAGACGCCTTCAGGCATGTCTGTCTTGAACTCTGCACTGCCAACAAATACCACGCAGGGGGAAATCACCTCGGATGGCAGGAAGTCAAGCAAAGCCTGAATTGCCCGGAGGTGACGCATGTTCTGATGAATTGGATTCTGGAATCTAAACTTGTTCCTGAAGAGAACCTGGGTCCATTCCTGATGGTTTGCATTGGCAAATATCCAGCCTTTGTACGCCTTGGTCTCGATCACAAAAATGCCGAATCGCGATACGAGAATATGATCAATTTCTGTGGTGCCATCCTGTAGTTGAATCGTGACGTGATTGAAAAGATGGTAGTCACTTGAAGAAAAGTGTGTGCGCAGAGCGCGGCTGACAAGTGCCTCGCCGTGATTTGAACGACTGGTGGTGCGAATTCGGCAGGCGACGAAGCCTGCAATGAATGAAGCGAGTACAAATAAATATGTCGTCACGGTTTTGTAGGTTCCACTTGAGCGAAGATGGTAGCCGCTTGACCATGCGTGGACCGCGTCCGTTCATGGTTCGCACCGCGTGCAGCGTGGCCGCCTTGTTCAGCACCCCTTGGAACCCGCGGCGCCCGCGCCTGGGCAGGCCACTGGGGTGGGTCCCGCTGTGGTAGTCCAGAAGATGGTCGTCGTGACGACGCTGGCAAGTTCAGCGTCGTCAACAGACGGCCCACTCGCTCGACAACATCTCAGCCTGCTTCAGCACTGTCTCGGTGGCTTCTTCCTGCCTGTCCGGCGGGTACCTGTATCGCTTGAGCAGCGTCTTCACCATCACCCGTAGCCTGGCGCGCACGGTCTCGCGCACCGACCAGTCCACGGTCACCGACGCCCGCAGTTTCTGCGTCAGCTCGACGGCAATCTTCTTTAGCGTCTCGTCGCCCAGCTCCCGCACCGCCGCCTCGTTGGTGGCCAGCGCGTCGTAGAACGCCATCTCGTCACCGTTCAGTCCCAGGCGCTCGCCGTGCAGCGCGGCCTCGTGGAACTTCTTGGCCATCTCGATGAGCTCTTCGATGACCTGGGCCGTCTCGATGGCGCGGTTTCGGTAGCGCTGCAGACTGAGCTGCAGCAGCTCCGAGAACTTGGCCTGCTGGACCACGTTGGTTTTGAAGCGCGCCTTGATGTCGTCCTTCAGCAGTCGCTCCAACAGCTCGACGGCGAGGTTGCGCTCCTTCATATGGCGCACGTCTTCGAGGAACTCGTCGGACAGGATGCCGATGTCCGGGCGGTCGAGGCCGGCGGACTTGAAGATGTCGACCACCTCAGCGCTCACGTGCGTATTTCGGAGCGACGTGACCGCCCGTTTCGGCAACGTGACCGGTCATTTCGGCGATCGTGACCGGTCAAGGATCTCGGCCCATCGTGACCGATGATTTCGGCATCGTGACCGTCCGTTTCGG
>JBEEJN010000017.1:0-100643 GCA_041169165.1 Pseudomonadota bacterium | reverse complement strand
TCACCGACGTGGCGAAGATCGCCGAGATGGCGCACCGCCATGGCGTGCCGGTGATCGTCGACAACACCGTGCCCTCGCCCTACCTGTTCCGACCCATCGACCATGGCGCGGACATCGTGGTGCACTCGCTCACCAAGTACCTGGGCGGCCACGGCACCAGCATCGGTGGCGCCATCGTCGACTCGGGCAAGTTCCCCTGGGCGCAGCACAAGGCGCGCTTCCCGCGCCTGAACGAGCCCGACGTGAGCTATCACGGCGTGGTCTACACCGAAGCGCTGGGCCCGGCGGCCTACATCGGCCGCGCCCGCGTTGTGCCGCTGCGCAATATGGGCGCAGCGCTGTCACCCTTTAATGCCTTCCAGATCCTCAACGGCATCGAGACCCTGCCGCTGCGCATGGACCGCATCAGCGCTAATGCGCTGGCGGTGGCGCAGATGCTCAAGGCGCACACCAAGGTGGCCTGGGTCAACTACGCCGGGCTGGAGGATCACCCCGACCATGCCCTGGTGAAATCCGCCTACCGCGGCGGCATGGCCAGCGGCCTGCTCACCTTCGGCCTGAAGGGCCCGGCTGGCGGCGGGCGCGAGCGCGGCGCACGCTTCCTGGACGCGCTCAATCTTTTCACCCGCCTGGTCAATATCGGCGACGCCAAGTCGCTCGCCACCCACCCGGCCTCGACCACGCACCGCCAGCTCAACCCCGAGGAGCTCATCAAGGCCGGTGTGAGTGAGGACACGGTGCGCCTGTCAGTGGGCATCGAGCACATCGATGACCTGCTGGCCGACCTCGATCAGGCGCTGGCTGCGGTGTGAGACGGGCCTGCGCGGCGGTTGGCGCCGCGCAGCGTCGTCACACGATCAGTGCGGCGGCCACCTCGACGCAGTTGCGGCCGCGCGCCTTGGCGGTGTAGAGCGCGGCGTCGGCGGCCTGCACCAGGCTGGCGGCGTCGGTGCCGGGCTGGGTCGCTGACGCCAAGCCAACGGTGATGCTCACCGCTTCGGGCAGCTGGTTCGGCCCGGACTGGGTGCTGGCGGTCAGATCGGCCAGCACACGATCGAAGCGTGTCTTGGCCTCGGCGGCGGTCATGCCCTGCAGCAGGCAGAGAAACTCGTCGCCGCCATATCGGCAGCACAGGTCGCCGGCACGCACGCTGTTGGTGAGCGTGGAGGCCACCACCTGCAGCACCCGGTCGCCGACCTTGTGGCCGTAGCTGTCGTTGAAGCGCTTGAAGTGGTCGACGTCGATCACCGCCACCGTCAGCACCTGGCCGGCCCGGCTGCAGCGGGCCAGTTCGCGCGGCAGGATCTCGTCGAACATGCGCCGGTTGGGCAGGCCGGTGAGCGGGTCGCGCACCGCCTGCTCGCGCAGATGCTCGCGCAGCCTGAGGTTGGACAGGCCGAGCTTGACCACCTCGCCGAACACCTGCACGCGCTGGCGCAAGGCATCGTCGAAGGCTGACCGGGCGGCGTCCAGGCCATCGGCCACATGCAGCACGCCGAGCAGCTCACCTTCGATGTACAGCGGCGTGCACAAGGTGCAGCCGACCTCGTCGCCGGCGTGGTGAACACAGCGCAGGCCGCGCCGCGGCGATTGCTCGTGCGGCGTGCCGCGCCGGATGGCCCAGCACGATTCGCGCGCATAACGCTGCGGCACCCAGGCCACGTCGCCCCAGGCGCTCACACGCGCCATGTCGCCAGCCTGGTCGTCGACCATGGACAAGGCGCCCGAATGGTCGCCGAACAGGCGTTCAGCCGCCGCGCCGATGACGGCAACGGCTTCGGCCTCGTCGCGCGCCGATTGCAGCAACTGGTTGAGTTCGGAGACCTCGGCCATGTCCTGCTTGTGGCGTTCGAGCTCATTGACCATGGCCTGCAGCCGCTCGTTGGTGGCGCGCAGCTGGTCGTCCTGGAGCAAGCGTTCGGTCGCGTCGGTCACCATGACCAGGGCCCCGGCGTGTTGCCCGCCGGCGTCCTGGATGGGGCAGATCGACAGCTCGGCGCGCAGGCTGGCGCCGTCGCTGCGCAGCAGACGCAGCTGCCGGCGGCCGCGTTCGCCGCCGCTGCGCAGTTGCAGCCACTGCGCCAGCTGCGCCGCCATGCCGGCTTCGACATAAGCAGCCATGGCCCGGCCCTGCAGCGCGGCCGGCGTGCTGCCCAGCATGTGAGCGATGGCTTCGTTGGCGAACACGGTGCAGCCCGTGGCGTCGAGTTGCCATACGCCTTCGCCGGCGGTATCGACGATGCGGCGGTAGCGCGCCTCGCTGGCCTCCAGACTGGCGGTCTGCTGGCGTACCGCATCCTCGTAACGCAGGAAGGCGCCGGCGATCTCGCCGATCTCGTCGGCCCGGTTGGCCTCGGCCATCACGCGGGCGGCCAGGGCGTCACGCTCCGTGCCCTGGTGCATGCGTTGGGCGATGGCGGTGAGCGGCCGGGTGAGCGTCAGATAACTCAGCAGCCCCAGCACCAGGGCGACCGCCAGCGCGCGCGCGATCGACACCCCGGCGGCGCGCCACAGCCCGTGCAGAAAACGTTCGACCCGCGGTACCTGGGACAGCACCACGCGCAACTCGCCCACGCGTTGGCGCGGCGAGCCGACCTCCAGCGCCAGGTTGTAGACCTGTTCGCTTGGCACCAGGTCGGACCACCAGTTGTGCCCTGTGCGCGGCACCAGTGGATTGCTGCTGTGCGACAGAACTTCGCCCAATTCGTTCGCCAGCGTCACCTCGCGCACGGCGTCGAACTTCAGCACGCCCTGCACCACGCCGCTGGCGGCCACCTGGTTGAGGTTGTACGCGGCCTGGGCGGCCGGTTCGCGCATCACCGACAGCAACTGCTCCACGGCGCGGCGTTCTGTCGCCGCCGACTCGCTGTAATTGAAGGTGACCTCAAGCGCTCCGAACAACACGCCCAGCAGCAGCCCGACCAGCGCCGCATAAAGCGACTGCCGGGCCGCCAGGCGCGCGGCCGGGTGGTGCGTCGGCGCCTCGGCGTCGGGCCGTGCCGGCGCCTCGGCGTGCAGTGGCTTGATCATGGCTTGGGCGGCTGACTGTGGCTGCGCTGCCATTGCTTGAGTGCGTCTTCGAGCAGGCGCGCCGCCAGGCCGTTGCGCTGGGCGGCGGCGAGCTTGGCATCCAGCGCCGGCAGCAGCGCCGCGCAGGGGCTCAGGCGCGAAAAGCCGTGGTGAACCTCGCCTTCGTTGACCGGCTTGGGCAGGGCGCTGATGCGCTGGCCCAGGCCCTGTTGCAGCAGGTGCGCCCGACCGGTGTACAGCCCGGTGATGACGTAATCGATGCGCCCGGCGGCCAGCTTGGAGAAATTGATCGACAGGCTGTCGGCGTCCTCGATCTGCAGATGCTGGCGGGCGTAGTCGTCGAACACGTCGCCAAAGCGATCGCCGGCGCTGCGTCCGCCGCGTTTGCCGATCAGGTCGGCCGGGCGGTCAAAACGCAGCGGACGCGCCTGGGCGACGAAGACCGCCATCGGGTTGGGAAAGGCCGGTGCGTTCGTGAAATCAAGGTAGACCTCGCGTTCGGGGTTGCGCTTGAGGCTCACGACCAGGTCGATGGTGCCGTGTTCGGCCGCCTTGAGCACGCGCGGCCAGGGGCCGACGAAACGTGCCTCCCAGGGCACGCCGATTTCATCGAGCAGCCGGCCGGTCAGCGCCACGCTGGCGCCTTGCAGGGTGTTGCCTTCGGCCCAGTGATAGGGCGGGTAGTCCGGGTGGGCCGAGAACACGACGCGTTGGCAGTCGCCCGCCTGTGCCGCCGTGGCCCATGACGCCAGCAACAACGCTGCCGCCACCTGCAGTAATCGATGTCCGAAGCTCATGAGGGTTGCCGCTCCATTGCCGGTGAGGGGCGAGACCTGTCGCATCCGCAGAGCGCGGAGCACGCGACAGTCATTCTGTGCCCGACCTAGATGCGTGGACGGCGTGAATAGCCCGCCTGGACGGGCGCAGTTCGCGACTTCCGGGGCCCGCCCCGCCCAGCCCCGGCCGGGCTGCGTGGCGAAGAGCAACGACGCTGACGGTCAGACGCGCAGCAGCGCCGCGATGGCGAAGCTGGCGAGGGCCAGCAGCGTCAGCACCATGCCGGCCGCACGGCCATTGCCCATGCCCTGGCGGATGATCGAGGTGGCGTGCAGCAGCCGGCCGACCAGCAGGCTGGTGCCGCCGGCCCACAGCAGCCAGCTCGGCGCACCGCTCCACTCGGCCGCCAGCATGGCCAGCAGGGTGATGGGCACGGTCTCGGTGAAGTTGCCGTGGGCGCGCATGCGGCGCAGCAGGGTCTCGTCGCCGCCGTCGGACAGCGACACCCGCGCCGCGCCGCGTCGTGCGATGACCAGAAAGGTCAGCGGCAGCTGGACCAGGGCCAGGATGGCGATGAAGACGAGGCTGATGTGTGGTGTGCTGGTCATCGGGGTGGGCAGATGTCAAGGTCAGGTGGGAGGGTGAGTGGGACAGGGCGTCGTCTCAGTCGCGCAGCGCCCCGCATTGCCAGCATTGTGTGAATGGCCCTTCGATCAGCTCGTCGCAGCCGTGGCAGACCCAGCGCAGCTCCGGCAGATGGCGCAGGGCGTGCAGCAACTCGCTGGCCTGGGCGTGCTGGGCCGCGTCGTCCAGCCAGATTTCGGGCAGGGCCTGGTCGGGCGGAATGTCGCCGGCGATGCTGCTGCTCCAGGCGCGCTGCACCGTGGCGTCGACCCCACCCTGGCGCAGCAGGTCGACCCACAGCGTGGCGATGGCAAGGTTGGGGGCCTGGACGAGGCGTTTCATGGCGCCGCCATTGTTGCCGCGCACCGACCCGGCCCAGGGCGGGGCCGACCCGTGGTGTCGCGGCGCGGCTGCAACAGGCCGCACTGCGCCACGTCGTTCAGATCTGCACCCGCGTGCCCAGCTCCACCACGGCGTTGTCGGGCAGGTGGAACCAGTCGGCCACGCTGCTGGCGTTGCGGTTCATGGCGGCAAAGAAGCGTTCGCGCCACAGCGTCATGCCGCGGCCCAGGGTGGGCACGATGGTCTCGCGGCTGAGGAACCAGCTGGTTTCGAAGGCTGGCACCACCAGTCCCTGGGCGGCGCAGAGTTTCAGGGCCTGCGGCACGTCGGGCGTGTCCATGAAGCCGAAGTGCAGGGTAACGCGCCAGAAGCGCGGCGCCAGCGGCTCCACCTGCACCCGTTCGGATTCGGCCACCCACGGCGACTCGGCAAAGTGCACGGTCAGCACGACGTTGGTCGCGTGCAGCACCTGGTTGTGCTTGAGGTTGTGCAGCAGCGCCTGCGGCACATTGCCGGGGTCGGCCACGGCGTAGACCGCCGTGCGTTCGGCGCGGTGCAGGTCGCCGTCCCGGCTCAGCTGCTCGACGAAGGGTTGCAGCGCCAGGCCTTCGTCCTTCACTGCCGCCAAGGCCAGCGCACGGCCGCGCTGCCAGGTGCTCATGATGAAGAAGATGAGGCCGCCCAGGGCGAGCGGAAACCAGCCGCCGTCGAGGAACTTGATGGCGCAGCCGGCCACCAGCAGGGCGTCGATGAACAGGAAGAAGGTCGTCGCCGCGGCCGCCAGCGGGCCGGGCAGGCCCCAACCGCGGCGGATGACGAACCAGGTCAGAACGGTGGTGATCATCATGGTCAGGGTCACCGCGATGCCGTAGGCGCCGGCCAGCGCCGAGGAACTGCGGAAGGCCAGCACCGCGGCCAGCACGCCGGCCAGCAGCACCCAGTTGACGGCAGGCAGATAGATCTGACCGGCCTCGCGCGCCGAGGTGTGGCGCACCGCCATGCGCGGCAGAAAGCCCAGCTGCATGGCCTGGCGCGTCATCGAGTAGGCGCCCGAGATGACGGCCTGCGAGGCGATGATGGCCGCCAGCGTGGCCAGGACGAGCGCCGGCCAGATCAGCGCCTGCGGGAACAGACGGAAGAAGGGGTTCTCGATCGCCGCCGGCTCGCGCATGAGCAGCGCGCCCTGGCCCAGGTAGTTGAGCGCCAGCGCCGGCAGCACCAGGCCGGTCCAGGCGAGCTGGATCGGCTTTCTGCCGAAGTGGCCCATGTCGGCGTAAAGGGCCTCGGCGCCGGTGAGCGCCAGCACGATGGCACCGACGACGAGAAACACGCTCCAGCCGCGCGTGCTGGCGAACTGCCAGGCCTGGCGCGGGTCCAGCGCCGCCAGGATGGCCGGCTCGGCTGCGATGTGCGCCGCACCGCTCGCGCCCAGCATCAAAAACCACAGCACGATGACCGGCCCGAACACCTTGCCCACCGCGGCCGTACCCAGGCGCTGCACCGCGAACAGGCCGACCAGGATGACCAGCGAGGCCGGCAGCACCCAGGGCCCGAGCGCCGGTGCGGCCACCTGCAGGCCTTCCACCGCACCCAGCACCGAGATGGCCGGGGTGATGACGCTGTCGCCGTAAAACAGCGTGGCACCGGCCACTCCCAGCAGCAGCAGGCCATGGCGCAGGCGTGGGTTGGCACTGCCCACCGCCTGTGCGGCCAGCGCAGTGAGCGCCAGGCCGCCGCCTTCGCCGTGGTTGTCAGCGCGCAGGATGAGGGTGACGTACTTGAGCGTCACCACCAGCATCAGCGCCCAGACGATGCACGACACCGCGCCGACCAGGTTGGCCGGGGTCAGCGCCACGCCGGTGGCGGGCAGGAAGATTTCTTTCACCGTGTACAGCGGGCTGGTGCCGATGTCGCCGTAGACCACGCCGATCGCGGCCAGGGTGAGCGCGGCCAGCGATTGGCGGCCGTGCGCGGACGCGGGCGCGCCAGTCAGCAGGTCGTTCGGCGCGCCATTGGTGGGCGCGGCCGCAGTGGGCGCGGGGCTGGACGGGGTGGGCGCCGCCGGGGGCGGCACGGTCGTCGGGGTCAATCCGAAGTCCATGGTGGAGGGGTCGCGTTGTGGACAGGCCCACAGCGTGCCCGCCTGCACATCAGGAACGCATATGGACGCTGCCCGCTTCGTCGCCCTCGACCAGCCGGTAGCCCACGCCGGCCTCGGTCAGCAGCAACTGCGGCTCGGCCGGTTCGGCTTCGAGCTTGGCACGCAGCTGGGCCATGTACAGGCGCAGGTAGTGGGTGTGGTCGACATAGTCGGCGCCCCACACCTCGGCCAGCAGTTGACGGTGCGTGAGCACGCGCCCGGCGCTGCGCACCAGGGTGCTCAGCAGGTGCAGTTCGGTGGGCGTGAGGTGCACTGCCACGCCGCCGCGCCGCACGCTGGGCACGGCCAGATCGACCTCGACGTCGCCGCGCCGCCAGCTGGTGACGGCTGGCGCCAGGGTGGTGCCGCGGTGGCGCAGCGCCACGCGCAGCCGGGCCAGCAGTTCGGCGATGCCGAAGGGCTTGACGAGGTAGTCGTCCGCCCCGGCGTCGAGCAGCCGCACTTTCTGCCCCTCGGCCTCGCGCGCCGAGATCACCAGCACCGGCAGCTTGTGCTGGCGGCGCAGGCCGGCGAGCAGGGTCTCGCCGTCGCCGTCGGGCAGGCCGAGGTCGAGCAGCACGGCGGCATAGCCGTCGACGGCGTGCTCCAGCAGCGCCAGTCCTTCGGACAGGCTGGCGGCGGTGGCGACCTCCCAGCCCTCGACCTGCAGCGCGGCGCGCAGGGTGGCGCGCAGTTCGCGGTCATCTTCAACCAGCAGCAGGCGCAGGCTCATGGAGCGAATGATGGTGGGCCGGTTGGCACGGGACCGGCCGGCCTGTCGTTCAGGTCAGACTGGTGCGCGGCGGCGCCCGGTTCGGCTGCGGCCGGTGCCGATGTTGGTGGTGCTTCGCGCAGCGGCAGGCTGGCCTCGAAGCTGCACCCGCCGTGGCTGCGGCCGCGCAGCACCAAGTCGCCGCCATGGGCGCGCACGATGGCGCGGCACACCGCCAGGCCCACGCCGGAGCCGCGGCGGGATTCGGCCTCGGCGCTGGTCGCTGCCGCAACCCGTTCGGCCCCGGGCATGGCCTCGGCGCCGCGGTGGAAGACGTCGAAGACCCGCTCGCGCCAGGCTGGCGCGATGCCGGGGCCGCGGTCGCGCACGGCCAGCATCAGCCTGGGCCCGGCGTCGCCCGGCGGTGGGCAGCGCAGCAGCAATTCGACCGGTGTGTCCGCCGGGCTGTACTTCAGGGCGTTGTCGATCAGGTTGTCGAGCAATTGCGCGATGAGCGTGGCGTCGCACCACAGCAAGGGTGGCAGGCCGGGTTCCAGGCGGGCGCGCACGCGCTGGCCGGCGGGTCGACGTCGCGCGTGGCGCAGCGCCACGCCGACGATTTCCTCGGGCGATTCCCAGTCGCAGCGCAGTTGCACGCCGGGCGCGTCCAGACGGGCGAGCTGCAGGGTGTTGTCGGTCAGGCGAGCCAGCCGGCCGGCTTCGTCGACGATGCTGCGCGCGTGGCGCTGGCGCTGGGCGGCGTCGATGCGCTCGCCCTGTTCCAGCAGGGCCGAGGCGGCACCCAGGATGGTCGCCAGCGGCGTGCGGTAGTCGTGCGAGATGGCGGCCAGCAGGGCGGCGCGCACGGCGGTGGTCTGGGCGTCCAGGCGCGCCTGGGCCTGCTCGCGCGTGGCCTGGGCGCGCGCCAGGGCTTCGCCGCACAGGTCGCACAGGGCCTGCAGATGGGCGCGCAGGCCGACGTCACCGAGCAGGGCAGGCGGCGGCGCCAGCAGCAGGACGGCGCCGGTACATCGCAAAGGGCCGGCACTGCGCAGCGGCAGGTAGAGGTCGGGTTGTTCGCCGTGCCGGCCGCTGCCCGGGCCCAGCGCATGGGCGCTGCGCAGGCACAGCCACAGGCCGGCGCGCTGGTCGGCGTCGGTGGGTGTGCCGGCCGGCTCCAGGCGCAGCAGGGCGGCCTCGTCGTTGGCCGGCGGCAGGCCGGCACGCAGCAGGGCCAGGGCGACCGGCACGCCGCCGGCGGCCTGTTGCAGCGCGGCCTGCAGGGCGCCGGCCTGAGCCTGCGGCTCGTCGTGACCGACGCGCAGGGCCTCGCCCCAGGCCTGCAACTGTTCAGCACGGGCGGCCGCGGTGCGTGCCAGCTCGGCCTGGCGACGCAGGCGCGCCATCAGGCCGGCAACGAGCAGGTTGAGCGCCAGCATGGCGCCCAGCAGCAGGGCGTGCTGGCCGAGGTCCACGTCCAGGCTGTAGCGCGGCGGCACGAAGGCCCAGTTGAAGGCCAGCACGGCCGCCGCGCCGCTGGCCGCCGCCGCCCAGGCTGGCAGCCACAGCGCGGCCAGGGTGGCGGCCAGCACCAGCAGCAGGGCCAGGTTGGCCAGATCCAGCCGGCCGTCCAGGGTCTGCAGCAGCCAGCCACCCAGTGCCCAGGCGAGCAGGGCTGGCCAGCGCGGTGTGGCCACGGCGGGCGGCTGCGCTGCGCCGGCGCGGCCGGCCGTGGTGGACGTGGCGGCCCCATCGGCCGGGCGCAGCGCTGCTGCGGCGAGGGCTGGGGATGCCGCCGCGGCGCGCGGTGGGGTGAGGCTGGCGATCTCGTTCATGGTGGCCCGGACCGTAGCAGGCCCGCCATCAGGATCGCATCAGTATGGCCGGCGTCAAGACATCGGCTTGCGCCAGGCAGCCGTGTTGCTGCGCGGGCCTGCCGGCGCCTGTATGCTCGGTTCCCGAACCCGAAAAGCTCATGCTTCTGCACGTCTTGATGCAGCGTGGCCTGGGCAGTGGGTGCTGCGCGGGCATGCTGCAAACGCCTGCTGCCCGTGGTCCGACCGATGTGGCCGGCCTGCCGGCGCCACCGGTGTTGTTGACAGCGGAGGATGACGCTGTGTATCCACGAACCATGTGCCTGGCCTCGTCCGATCGCCCACCCGCCAGCCGCCGGCCTGCCGGGGTCGCCTTTCGCCTGGCACCGACCCTGGTGCTGGCCACTGTGCTGGCCCTGTCCGCCTGTGGCGGTGGTGCCGGCCCCGCGCCAGGCGGCAATGGCGGCGGGGGTGATGACCTGGCCACCCGCGACGAGCAGTCATTCGCGTCCGCCTGGGTGGCGCATAGCCTGCTTGGCCATCTGCCCTACGCGCTGCGCATGGCTGAACAGAGCGCCTGCAGCGGCGGCGGCAGTGTTGCGTACGACTCGGCCAGCGGCGTGACCACGCTGACCGCCTGTCGCCTGGTCGATCAGCCTGAACTTGCCTACAGCGGCAGCATCACCACCGCCGCGCCGGCCAGCGGCCAGGTGACTGCGGCCCAGGTCAGCATCACCAACCTGAGCGACGACAGCAAGGTGGCGTCCTTCATGCTCAGCAAGGGGCTGACCTACAGCGTGGCGGCCGGCGCGGGTGGCGACATCACCGTCAACTGGGACGCCCCCGGCAGCGCCAGCCTGGACATCACGCTGGGCAGCGGTACCCGCCACTTCGTGTTCAGCAACGTGGCCAGCAGCGTCACCCGTTACGCAGGCACAGGCGCCAGCTTCACGCGCACCAGCACCACGCCGGCTTATGGTTTCACCAACGGCAGCAGCAGCTGGCAGTTCAACGGCTTGACGCCCATCCACGAGGCCGCCGGCGCTTCGCCCGACGCCGGCAGCTTCACCCTGTTGCGTCAGGGCGCCGCGCAGACGCTCTCGGTCAGCCTGCAACTGGTGTCGCAGGGCGGCGCCAGCGTCTACACCATCAGCTTTTCCGGTGGCGAGGACAACCGCAGCGAGACCCACCTGTGGAGCGACTCCGACATCCTGTCGGCCTTGACCGAGGTGACCCGCGACCCGTCGTGACTGAGCCCGTCGGCCCTGCCCCGGGCCGGACCGGCTGCCTCAGCGCGAGGCACCCGCGGCGGCGGGTTCGGCGCCGATGAGGTCGTCCAGCCGGATGGTGGGCGGGCTGGTCGTCGCCGCTGCCGCCGCCGCTGCGCCGTTGCCCGCGCGGTGTTCGTGCGCAGGGCGGATGTCGCCCGGCATGGCACTTCGGGCGGGCGCGGGCGTGGGTGCGGGCGCTGGCGGCAATAGTGGCACCAGTACCGGCCCGACCGAGTTGGCCTGCGCCGGCGGCTGCGTTTGTGGCGGCTGCTGCTGCGGTGGCTGTTGTTGTTGCAGCGTTTGCTGCTGCACGCTGCGCGGGCGGCCTGAAGCGACCACGTCCTTGAGCCCGCTCACCATCGATGCGGCGGTGGTGCACAGCGCCACCAGGGCCAGCAGCGCCTTCTGCAGGCCCTCGAAGTTCTTCTGCGCCGCCTCGGGCGTGAGCTTGAACAGCCAGCGCTTGAACGCCCCCGAGGCCAGGCCGGCAATGCTGCCGTCCGTCGCACGAGCGCTTTTGCGCTCGGCCGGCGTGGGCCCGAGCATGCGCCCGAGGATGAGGCCGGTGCCCATCGCCAGGCCGATGCTGAGCGCAAAGCTCATGAACTCCTGGTACTCGCGCAGATCGCTGGGCAGCAGGCTGGCGTGGTCCACCAGCGCCACCACCGCCGCCATGCCCAGCGGCGCCAGCAGCGCCACGCTCACCGTGACCAGCAGCAGCCGGTAGGTCGGCCGCTTGCGCGAACTGCTCAGCCAGTAACCGACCGGAATGGGCAACGCCACGCAGGCCAGGCGCAGCCACAGCACCGGCAGGTCGAGCATGAGCACGATGAAGGCGTGCACGCTCATCAGCACGATGATGAGCGAAGCGGTCACGCTCACCAGCGGCGGTACCGGCCGGCGCTGCACCCGCCCGCTGGCGGCTTGATGCGCCACCTGGTGCGCGGTGGCAGCGGTGTCGCCGATCTCGGCCAGCCGCGCCTCGACCACGCTCAGCCGGCGGCTGGCGTCGGCCAGTTGGCGCTCCAGCGCGTGGCTGTGGTCGAGCAGGGGCCGGAAGAGGAAGAGGTCGCGCCCGCAGGCGGCACACACGATCGCCGCCGCCGGCAGCGCCGTGGCGCAATAAGGGCAGGCCGGGCAGGCCGCGCCGGATGGCTCGCTGGCCGTCGACGCGAGGGCCGCTGACGCAAGCGGCACGGGCGCCGGTGCCGGTGCCGATGTCGGCGCTGGTGCCGATGGCGCCAGGCCCGAGGCGGCGGAGCTCAAGGCTCGACCTTGATCTGCACCACCAGGTCGGACGAGCGCCCCTCCTGGTCGGCCACGCGCACCAGCAAGCGGTGCTGGCCGGGCGGCAGCGCCAGGCCGTCGAGGTCGATGCCCTCGGGCCGGATGCCGGCCGCCAGGCGCTGCGTCAGATCGACCGGTGGCTGCTTGAGGTAAAGCACCTCGATGCTGCGCGGGTCGATCTGGCTGCCGCCGCGCGCCTTGAAGTTCACCACCATCTTGAACGGCCCCTTGATGCTGCCGGTGTCCGATTCCGGCGTCACCAGCTGGATGGCCGGGCCGCGGGTGATGCCGCGCGTCAGTCCCACCGCCTCGGCGTCCGGGCGATGCGCTTCGTCCTCGCTCACCAGGTCGAGGGCGCGCGCCGGCCCCGCCGCCAGCGACAGCGCGACCAGCAGAGCGGCGGTGCCAGCGGCGACCGCGCACCTCGCCGGCGGCCGGCCCGTAACGGGTTGCGAGGTCGACCAGGAGCGCTTGATGGACATGTCGGGCTTTCAGGCCTGAGCCGTTGGGAGAGAGGGCGAGGTGCCGGGGCGGTCGAGCTGACTTTATCAATGCAGGCCCGGCTTGCGCGCACCCATGCGTAGTTGCCCGGGGGCGGCAGGCCCGGCCGCCACGTCACGCCACCGCGTTGATCGCTTAAAGTGAAACCGACCGATCAGACGACGGGCCGGCGCGCCGCCGACCCGCCCACCGAGCCAGGGAGCATGGCGCAGCCACAGGTCTTCATCAGCTACAGCCGTCCGGACGATGCGTGTTTCGGCAAGAACACGCGCGGCTGGGTCACGGCGCTGGCCGACAACCTGCATAAGCTGCTGCAGCAGCAACCCGGCGGGCGCGCCTTCAAGGTCTGGATGGACCACCATCTGCCGCCCGAGAAGAGCCTCAGCCCTGGGTTGTCCGAAGCGCTCGGCCAATCGGCGGCGTTGCTGGCCCTGCTGTCGCCGGGCTGGCTCGATTCGCAATGGTGCCCGGGGGAACTGGACCACTACCTCGCGCGCCACGGTGGCCGCACGGACGAGCGCGTTTTCCTTGCCGAATACCTGCGCAGCGACCGGGCCCGCCTGCCGATGGCGGTGCAGGGCCTGGTGCCGGTGGCGTTCTGGGAACAGGCGACCGAACACGCGGCACCCATGCCGCTCGGCTTTCCCAGCCCGGGCGACGACGACCGGCTCTACTGGACCCTGCTGCGCGAACTCGCCCACGCCATCGGCCGGTGCCTGGGCCGCGATGCCACCCAGGCCGATGCGCCACCCGCCCGCAAGGTCTGGATTGCCACACCGACCGACGACCTGCGCCAGGCCGCCGTCGAACTCGCGGGCACCCTGCGCCAGCTCGGCTTGGAGGTGATCGATACCGAAGACGCGCTCATGACCAAGCGCGGCGCCGAGGCCGAGGCCGAACTCGCCACCGCCCTGGCCGAGGCCGACCTGCTGCTGCAATGCTTCGGCCCGCATGCCGGGCGCGTCTACGCCGACCTGAACGAGTCCACCACAGCCCTGCAGCACCGCGTGGCGCGGCAGGTGGCGCAGGCCAAGGGCAAATCGCTGCTGACCTGGCGCCCGCCCGAATTGAAGCTGGAGGATCTGCCCGACCCGGCCTACCGCGCCCTGCTCACCGGCAGCCTGGCCTGCGGGCTGGAGGCGTTCAAGCGCCAGGTGGCTGATGAGCTGAAGCCAAGGACAGCCACGGCCCCATCCGCGGCGACCGCTGCAGCACACAGCGCGGCCGCCCCGGCTGGCCAGCCATCGCTCCTCAACGACACCCGGGCCAGCGGCCTACCCCCACTGATCTGCGTGAGCGCCGACGCCATCGACCAGCAGCTCGGCCAGGACGTGCTGGGCCTGCTCGCCCAACTCGGCGCCGAGGCCTTGCTCGCGCCCGAGCCCAACCCGGACCTGCCGGCCGACCAATGGCGCAGCCACTACGAGCAGGCGCTGGTGGAAAGCGACGGCCTGCTCGTGGTCTACGGCCGCAGCCAGCCGCTGTGGGTGCAAAGCCGCCTGGCCGCCAGCCGCCGCATGATCGCCAACCGGCGCGCAGCCACCCGCACCGGCCTGCTCGACGCCTCGCCGCTACACGCCGGCGAGCTGCCGATCCGCATGGCCGACCTGGCGCGCATGGACTGCCGCGCCGGCCTCACACCCGCGCCGCTGCAGACCTATGTGCAGCAGCTGCGCCAGGGCATGCAGGGGCAGGCCGGAGGGCTTGCCGGTGTTTGAGCTGCGCCCGGTCGAGCGTCCCTACCCCGGCCTGCGCGCCTTCGAGCCGCACGAGGCCGAGATCTTCTTCGGCCGCGAGGCCCACACCGACCGCCTGCTCGCCATCCTGCAGCGCGAGCGTTTCCTGGCCGTCATCGGCCCCTCGGGCTCGGGCAAGTCCAGCCTGGTGCGCGCCGGCCTGCTGCCCGGCCTGGCCATGGGCAGCCTGGGCACGGGCAGCGACTGGCGCGTGGCACTCCTGCGCCCCGGCGACCGCCCCATGCGCAGCCTGGCCGCCGCGCTGCTGCAACCCGCGGTGCTGGGCCGCCACCTGCTGGCCGAGGGCAAGCCCGCGCCTGACGAGGCCGACATCGCCGCGCTGGAAGCCGAACTGCGCCGTGGCCCGCTCGGCCTGGCCCGCCTGGTCGATGAGGCCCAGGCCCGACACCGCGAGGGTGGCGACCCATCGTCGTCCTGACCCCCGCCGGCCTTCAACCTGCTGGTGCTGGTCGACCAGTTCGAGGAGATCTTCACCTACGCCGAAGCCGGCGGCCGCCAGGCCGCGGACGAAAGCGACGCCTTCGTGAGCCTGCTGCTGGCCGCACGCGACGCCGCCAAGGCGGATGTGAAACAGCCCGGCCTGCACGTGGCGCTCACCATGCGCACCGATTTTTTGGGCAACTGTGTGCGCTTTGCCGACCTGCCCGAGGCCATCAACCAGGCGCAATACCTTACCCCGCGCCTGAAGCGCGACGAGATCGAACGCGCCATCCGCGGCCCGGCCGAACTGTGGGGTGGCCAGATCGACGACAGCCTGGTCGCCGAACTCATCAACGCCACCGGTCAGAGCGCCGACCAGCTGCCCCTTGTGCGGCACGCGCTGGCGCGCATGTGGGACGAAGCCAGGCGTCGCCAGCCCACCGCGCCCCAGGTGGATTGGCCGGTGGCCGACGCCATCGGCGGCGTGGCCGGCGCCGTGGCCAAACACGCCCAGGAGATCTGGGACACGCTGAACCCGGTCGAGCAGTTCATCGTCACCGGCATCTTCAGCGCCATCACGGAGCGCCGCGCCGCCGATGCCGGTGGCCAGGCCGTGCGCCGCCCGCAGACCCTGGCGCGCATCGCCTCCTGGCTGGGCCGACCCAGCGCCGAACTGAAGCCGCTGGTCGAGCGGTATGCCGCCGCCGACGTGTGCTTCCTGCAGTTCCGCGCACCGCTCGCCGACGACAGCATCGTCGACATCAGCCACGAGGCTGTCATCCGCCAATGGCCGGCGCTGAGCACCTGGGTGGATCTGGAAGCCGAACGCGCTGCTGCGCTGCTGGAATACCACCGCAAGGCGCGGCTCTACCGTGGCGGTCAGACCAGCCTGCTGAGCGGTGCGGATCTGGTGCGGGCCTGCGAATGGAGTTCGTGCGGCGTTCTGCGCAAGGAGGGCCAAGAAGTCGGCGAGATGGATGGCTGGTGGCCGCGTGCCGCCTGGGCGCAGCGCTACCTGGGTGATGCGCCGTTCACGTCGGACGAGGCGGCAACACTGGTCGAAGACGTGAGGACATCGGCCGACCCCTTGGTGATCGCCAGCGCCCGGCTGGAAGGCCTGAAGGCCTACATCTGGGATAGCCAGCAGGCCATCGAGCAGGCGCAGTGCGCCGAGGCCGAACGACTGGAGCGCGAGGCCAGCTACCAGCGCCAGCTGGCCGAGGCGGCGCAGACCCAGGCCACACGCGCCCGGCGCCAGACCGTCTTTTTTGCCGTGTTTGGCGTACTCGCCTTTGCCTTGGCGCTGTTTTCCGGATGGGCCTGGGAGCGGGCCAATGAAAGCACTACAGCCGCGAAAGCAGCCTTGCGCGAGGCCACCGCCCGGCGCCTGGTCACGACGGTTGAAGCCGTCGCCAGTGGACGGAAGTCAGGGGACATGATGATCGCGCGCTGGCAGGCCTTGAGCGCCTACCGGATGTTCGACCATTCTGAATGCCAGGCCCTGCTCCAGTTGCTGGCCGGCAATCCGCAAGTCAGGACACTCGATGCCGGGTCGCCCATCTATTTGCAGATCGCCTTCAGCCCCGACGGAAATCAGATCGCAGCCGGCACGGTTGCCGGCGAGGTGCGTCTGTGGGACGCGCACACCGGCCAGCCCATCGGCCAGCCCATCAAGGGGCATGAGGGCACGGTCTACAGCGTGGCTTTCAGCCCCGACGGCCAGCGGCTGGCCAGCGCGAGCGAGGACAAGACTCTGCGGCTGTGGGACGCGCGCACCGGCCAGCCCATCGGCCAACCGATCAAAGTGCATGAGGGACCGGTCCGGAGCGTTGCTTTCAGTCCAGACGGGTTATGGGTTGCGACAGTCAGCGACGATCGCAGGTTGCTCATCCATCTGAGCCCAGGTGGTTGGGTCGAGCACGGCTGCAGCAAGCTCTGGCGCAACATGTCGCCCGAGGAATGGGACACCTACGTCGGCAAGGCCGTCGACTATGTGGTGCAGTGCCCGAAGCTGCCAGTGCCGAAGCGCGGGGAATTTCCCGTGGCGGAACAGGCGGCGGCTGCCGGACGCTAGCTAGTCCGCCAAAGCGGCTGAACGGTTCTCTCGGGCGATCCGCCAGCCGCTGGGGTTGATCACCCCACCTCGAACTCCACCAACGCCACCCCCTCGCCCACCTGCTCGCCAGGCGCGAACTTGTAGCCCTTGACCACGCCCGCCGCGGGCGCCTGCAGGGTGTGCTCCATCTTCATGGCCTCCAGCACCAGCAGGGGCGCACCCTTGGCGACCTTGGCCCCCGGTTCGGCCAGCCAGGCGATGACCTTGCCGGGCATGGGCGCCATCAAACCACCGTGGCTGTCGTCGCCCGCGCCTTGCTGGTGCAGGGCGTCGACGCACACCAGCGGCCAGGCGCGGCCGGCGTGGAAGACGATGCGGCGTTCGCCGGCCACCACCACGTCGACCTGCAGGCGGCGCTCGCCCAGTTGCACGAGCAGGCGGCCGCCGTCCGTCAGGCTGGCGCGGGCCTGGACCTGGCGGGACAACTTGCCGCTGCCGATGCCGCCGCCAGCGGCCGCGTCGCGCAGGGCCAGGGTGTAGATGGGCACGCTGCTTGGCTGGGCTGATGCTATTGCCGCAGTACTGACGTTCCCGCCTTCGGTGGCGCCGTAGCTCACGACCACTTCCTGCGCCGCGTCGCTGTGGCGGAAGACCAGGCTGCGGCGGGCGTGGCTGTTGATGCGCCATCCGTCGGTGGCGGCCCAGGGGCTGGCGGTGTCGGCCAGCTTGCTGCGATTGCCGGCTGCGCCGTTGCGACTCAGCTCGGCCAGGGCGGCGAGCCACCACACTTCATCCGGCATGGCCTTGTCGTGGCCGAACAGCAGGGCGTGCTCGCGCTCGATGAGGGCGGTGTCGAGGTCGGCGCCGGCAAAGGCCGGGGTGGCGACCAGGCGCGAGAGGAACTCGACGTTGTTGCTCACGCCGACGATGCGGTAACGCGCCAGCGCCTCGCGCATGCGCGCCAGGGCGCGGTCGCGGTTGACGTCCCACACGATGAGCTTGGCGATCATGGGGTCGTAGTGCGGGCTGATCTCGTCGCCCTGCTCGACACCCGTGTCGATGCGCACATGGTGGCCGGCCGGCGGCGGGGCCAGGTGCACGAGCTTGCCGACCGAGGGCAGAAAACCCTTGTCCGGATCTTCGGCGTAGATGCGCGCCTCGATGGCGTGGCCGTTAATAGTGAGTTCTTCCTGGCTCAGCGGCAGGCGTTCGCCCGAGGCCACCCTGAGCTGCCACTCGACCAGGTCCAGGCCGGTGATCATCTCGGTCACCGGGTGCTCCACCTGCAGGCGGGTGTTCATCTCCATGAAGAAGAAACGGCCGACGCCACCCGCGTCGTCGGGCTCGACGATGAACTCGACCGTGCCGGCGCCCACATAACCGACGGCCTTGGCTGCCTCGACCGCGGCGCGGCCCATGGCGGCGCGTTTCTCGGCGCTCATGCCGGGGGCGGGCGCTTCTTCCAGCACTTTCTGGTGGCGGCGCTGCACCGAGCAGTCGCGCTCGAAGAGGTAGACGCAGTCGCCAAAACTGTCGCCGAAGACCTGGATCTCCACATGGCGTGGGCGCAGCACGTATTTCTCGACCAGCACATGGTCGTCGCCGAAGGCGTTGCGGGCCTCGCGCTGGCAACTTGCCAGGGCGGCGGCAAAGTCGGCCGGGGCGTCGACGCGCCGCATGCCCTTGCCGCCACCGCCTGCGCTGGCCTTGATGAGCACGGGGTAGCCGATGGCCGCCGCCTGCTCGGCCAGGAAGTCGGGCTCCTGGCGGTCGCCGTGGTAGCCCGGCGTGAGCGGCACCTTGGCCGCTTCCATCAACTGCTTGGCGGCGGACTTGCTGCCCATGGCGCGGATGGCGGCCACCGGCGGGCCGATGAAGACGATGCCGGCGGCGTCACACGCAGCGCAGAAGTCCTCGTTCTCCGAGAGGAAACCGTAGCCGGGGTGGATGGCCTGGGCGCCGGTGGCTTTTGCTGCCGCGATGATCTTGTCGATCACCAGATAACTCTCGCGCGCTGCCGCCGGGCCGATGGCCACGGCCTCATCCGCCAGGCGCACGTGGCGGGCGTTGGCGTCGGCCTCGGAATACACGGCCACGGTGGCGATGCCCAGGCGTTTGGCGGTCTGGATGACGCGGCAGGCGATCTCGCCGCGATTGGCGATCAGGATCTTGTCGAACATGTTCAGCTCCCAGCTTCAGGGGTGGACGGCACCCAGGCCGCCGGGCGTTTCTGCAGGAAGGCCGCCAGGCCTTCGCGGGCTTCGTCGGTGGCGCGCAGGGTGGCGATGCGCTGGGCGGTGTCACTCACCACGGCGTCGTCCACCGGCTTGTTGGCCACGGCGCGGATGAGGTCCGTCGCGGCGGCCTGGGCCTGCGGGCCGCCGGCCAGCAGGGCGTCGACCAGGGCCTGCACCTGGGCATCCAGCGCGTCACCTTCGGCGCTGGTCACCTCATGCACCAGGCCGATCTCGAGCGCGCGGGCAGCGCTGATGCGTTCGGCCGTCTGGAAGTAGCGGTAGGCCTGGCGTTCGCCGATGGCGCGGATGACGTAGGGGCTGATGGCCGAGGGGATGATGCCGAAGCGCACCTCGGAGGTGGCGAAGACGGCGCGGTCACTGGCCACGCAGATGTCGCAGGCGCTGGCCAGCCCCATGCCGCCGCCCAGGGCTGCGCCGTGCACCCGCGCGATGGTCGGCTTGGCGAGGGTCGACAACGTGCGGAACAGGCCGGCCAGGCGCTCGGCATCGGCGATGTTCTCGGCCTGGCTGGCGGCGGCCTGGCGCTGCATCCAGTTCAGGTCGGCGCCGGCCGAGAAACTCTTGCCGCGGCCGGCCAGCACGATGACGCGCACGGCGGGGTCACCGTCCAGGGCCTGCAGCGCGGCGGTGAGTTCGACGATCAGCGTCTCGTCGAAGGCGTTGTGCACCGCCGGCTTGTTCATCCAGACCCAGGCGACGTGCGAGTCACTCTGGTCGGTGCGTTCTGTTGAAACGGGGCGTTGTTCGATCTCGAGGGTGGTGTAGCTCATGGTGTGGTGCTACCTGGGCTTACATGCGGAAGACGCCGAACTTGGTCGCCGGGATGGGCGCGTTCAGCGCCGCGCTGAGTGACAGCCCCAGCACACGCCGGCTCTGCGCCGGGTCGATCACGCCGTCGTCCCACAGCCGGGCGCTGGCGTAGTAGGGGTGGCCCTGCTCCTCGTACTGCGAGCGGATGGGCGCCTTGAAGGCGGCTTCGTCCTCGGCGCTCCAGGCGCCGCCCTTGGCCTCGATGCCGTCGCGCCGCACGGTGGCCAGCACGCTGGCGGCCTGCTCGCCGCCCATCACCGAGATGCGGCTGTTCGGCCAGGTCCAGAGGAAGCGCGGCCCGTACGCCCGTCCGCACATGCCGTAGTTGCCGGCGCCGAAGCTGCCGCCGATGAGCATGGTGAGCTTGGGCACGGCGGCGGTGGACACGGCCGTCACCATCTTGGCGCCGTCTTTCGCGATGCCGCCGTTCTCGGCCTTGCGGCCGACCATGAAGCCGGTGATGTTCTGCAGGAAGACGAGCGGGATGCCGCGCTGCGCGCACAGCTCGATGAAGTGCGCGCCCTTCTGCGCCGACTCGCCGAACAGGATGCCGTTGTTGGCCACGATGCCTATGGTCGTGCCGTAGAGCTGGGCGAAGCCGGTGACCAGCGTGCTGCCGTAGCGCGCCTTGAACTCGTCGAAGCGCGAGCCGTCGACCACACGCGCGATGACCTCGCGCACGTCGTAGGGCTTCCTCGTGTCGACCGGAATGACGCCGTAGATCTCGGCCGGGTCGTAGACCGGCTCTTCATACGAGCTGCGCGGCGGCTGCGGCGGGCGCTGGCGGTTGAGGTTGGCGACGATGCGCCGGGCGATGGCCAGGGCGTGGGCGTCGTTCTCGGCCAGGTGGTCGGCCACGCCGCTGATGCGGGTGTGCACGTCGCCGCCGCCCAGGTCCTCGGCGCTCACCACCTCACCCGTGGCGGCCTTCACCAGCGGCGGGCCGCCCAGAAAGATCGTGCCCTGGTTGCGCACGATGATGGTCTCGTCGCTCATGGCCGGCACATACGCGCCGCCGGCGGTGCAGGAGCCCATCACCACCGCCACCTGCGTGATGCCCTGCGCCGACATCTGCGCCTGGTTGTAGAAGATGCGGCCGAAGTGCTCGCGGTCCGGGAAGACCTCGTCCTGACGCGGCAGGAAGGCGCCGCCCGAATCCACCAGGTAGACGCAGGGCAGGTGGTTCTGCAGCGCGATCTCCTGCGCGCGCAGATGCTTCTTCACCGTCATGGGGTAATAGGTGCCGCCCTTGACGGTGGCGTCGTTGGCGATCACCAGGCATTCCAGGCCCTGGATGCGACCGACGCCGGCAATCATGCCCGCGGCCGGTGCCTCGTCGCCATACATGCCGTGGGCGGCGAGCTGGCCGATCTCGAGAAACGGCGTGCCGGGGTCGAGCAGCTGCTCGACGCGGTCGCGTGGAAGGAGCTTGCCGCGGGCGGTGTGCTTGTCGCGCGCCGCCGCGCCGCCGCCTTCACCGGCACGCTGCGCCTGACGGCGCAGGTCGTCGACCAGGGCGCGCATGGCCGTGGCATTGGCCTGGAACTCGGGGGAACGCGTCTGGATCTGGCTCTGGATCTGGGACATGGCGGACGTTCGGTCGGGGTGAGGGGCGGTGGCGAGTGCCGGCCGGCGGAGAGGGGGAGGGGGGCTGAAGCAGGCGCGGCTTGGGGGGAGGGCGGCGCTGCAGTGTCCGGGCGGCCGCTCTGCCGGACAAGCGGTCTTGCCCTGTGGTCGGCGCGCTGCTCGGCGGGCCGGCCGCACGATAGGCCGAGGCGGCGCACGGCTGCGGCCAAAATGGTTGCAGATCGTGCCAGCCCATTGCGTGCCCCTCACCGGACCCGTGCCTGCCCCTCTCCGGGCGTGTCGTTCCCGACATCCATCACCATGGCCCTCCCCATCCCGTCCTCCCGCGTTGCTGCCGTCACGCCGGTGGCCTTCATCCGCACCATCGCGCTGGGCTATGCGCGCCACGGCGTGGACATCACCGGCCTGCTGGTGGCGGCGCAAATCACGCCAGAAGAACTCGCCGAGCCCGAGGGCCGCATCACCGCCGCCCAGCTCGAAGCCGCCAGCGGCCACGCCATGCGCGAGCTGGACGACGAGGCCCTGGGCTGGTTCGCCCGCCGCCTGCCCTGGGGCAGCACGGGCATGCTCTGCCGCGCCTCGCTGGGTGCGCCCGACCTGGGCCTGGCGCTGGCGCGCTGGTGCCGCCATCACCACCTGCTGGTCGATGACCTGGTGTTCGAGCTGGGTGTGGAGGGGCCGACGGCGCGTCTGCGTTTTGTCGAACACCGCAACTTCGGCGCCGCGCGCGAGTTCTGCCTGCTCACCTACCTGCGCTTCATCCACGGCTATGCCTGCTGGAGCATCGATTCGCAGCTGCCGCTGCAGCGCGTGAGCCTGCCGTTTGCGCGGCCGTCGCATGGCGACCTGTACGAGCGGCTCTTTCCCGGCCCGGTGGAGTTTGACGCCGCCCAGGCCGGTTTCGATTTCGACGCCAGTTATCTCGCCCTGCCGCAGCGGCGCGACGAGGCCGCGCTCAAGCGTCTGCTGGCGCGGCTGCTGCCGCTCATCGTCAAGCCCTACCGGCGCGACCGGCTGCTGGTGCAGCGGGTGCGGCAATTGCTCTCAGACGGTGAAGTTGGCCGGGACGAGGCGGCTGCCGGCCTGGGCGCCGCGGCTGCCAGCGGGTTGCCGCTGGTCGGCAGCGTGGGCGCTGACGATGCCGTGGCCATTGCCCACGCCCTGAATGTTTCGCCGCGTACGCTGTTCCGGCGGCTGGCGGACGAAGGTGCCACCCTGCAGCAGCTCAAGGCCGAGGCCCGGCTGGACCGCGCGAAACACTGGCTCAGCCGCAGCAGCAAGCCGGTCAAGCAGATCGCCGGCCTGGCGGGCTATGCCAGCGAAAAGAGCTTTTCGCGAGCCTTCAAGGCCTGGACCGGGCTGAGCCCGAGCGACTACCGTGGGCGCAGCGGCACTTGATTGACCGCCGGCGACCGCAGGCGGTTGCCCGGGCTTATCCCGGGCTTGTGTGCGGGTCAGTGCTTGTGGGCGTCGCCATGCTGGGCGGCCGGCTGGGCGCCCAGTGCGCGCACTTCGGCCTGCATTTCGACGGTCTCAGGCTTGCCGTCCTTGCCTTCCAGTTTCAGGGTGACCGGCACCTTGTCGCCCGCCTTGAGCGGCTGCTTGAGGTCCATGAGCATGATGTGAAAGCCGCCCGGCTTGAGTTCGACCGCCTTGCCGGCCGGCAGATCGAGTGCGCTTACCGCAGCCATGGTCATGCGGTCGCCCTCCATCTTCATTTCGTGCACCTCGACCATGCCGGCCGCTGGTGAGCTAGCGCCCACCAGCTTGGCGCCGCCGGACGAAGTGATCTTGGCGAACAGGCCGGTGACCTTTTGCTGCGCCACGGTGCCGCGCACCCAGGCGTCGGTGACGGTGGTTTCGGCCTGGGCGCTGGCGGCGCCGACCAGCAGGGCCAGGGCGGGGATGAGAGTGAGGATGGAACGGCTCATGGGGTAGGGATCGTGATGGGTAGGTGGCAACGCCGCGCGGCGCTGATCGCGGATGGGTCGAGTGACGGCGCGCATTGTGCGAGCGGCACACGCGCTTGACCCATGGGTCAGCGCAAGTTGCGGCGATCAGGCCGTGTCGCCGGGCGCAAATCCGTGCCGGGATGCGCAGATCACGCGGGCCAACCGCAGCGCGAGCGTGGCGCGCCGCGGTCCGCGCTCCTCGAACGGTGAGTCGAACAATGGGATTGCCCGGTGAGGCGAGTCAGCCTGTCACTCGATCGTCGCGCTAGCCAGCGTGGCGCTGCCGCGCTGCAGTTCGGCCTCGTAGAGTGCCAGCCGGCGCTGCACGAAGGCGGCATTGCCGGCGGCGAGACGGCCTTCGCGTTGCTCCTGCCGCACCTGCTCACCCAGGCGCAGGCGCGTGTCGGCCGGGATGGTCGGCAGGTAGCGGGCGGCCAGTTCGTCGCGGCAGCGTTCCAGCAGGCCGGGCGTGGTGGTCTCCCCGCCGAACACCTGCAGGTGATGCTGCGCCGCCGCCAGGGTCACGGCGTCATCCGCGGCGGCTGGGCCGGCCAGCAGGGTGCCCGCTGCGCCGAGCAGCGCCAGCACCAGCCCCGCTGCGGCGCCGAGCATCGGGTGGCCCGCTCGCGCAGCGGCCGGGGTCGGGTCGACGCTGGACAGGCTCGGATGGATGGCGGCGGTGCTCATGGCGGACTCCTGGTGCGATGGGTGCCGGCGCAAGACCGGCGTCTGACGGCGAAGGGTGTGGATCAGAAAGGCTCGGGCTCGTTCAGCGCGGTCTTGCTGCGCTGCAGTTCGGCTTCATACAGCGCCAGGCGGCGCTGCACGAAGGCGGCCTGGCCGGCGGGCATCAGACCGTCGCGCTGCTCCTGGCGGGCTTGGTCGGACAGGCGCTGGCGGGTGGTCGCGGGCAGTGCGGACTGGTAGCGCTGCGCCAGTTCGCGGGCGCTCTGGCTCACCCCGCCGTTCACGGCGTGCAGGGCAGGCCCCGCGTCGCCACTCACCTCCTGATGGTGCTGGACGACCACCTGCGCCACCTCGGGGTCGGCCAGCGAGACGTCCGGCTGCAGCACGACCAGCAGGCCGATCACCACCACGTAGGCGGCGGCGATGACGCCCAGGCCTGAATGTGTTGAGGGCGTTGCGGGTGTTGAGGGTGCCTCGGTGCTCGCCGGCTGGTAGGCGCTGGTCGCCTGACGTGGCTTGCGGTGCAGCAGGTTGAAGACATGGGAGGCGGCGGCGGTGTTCATGACGGGCTCCTGAGTGTTTGTCGAGGCAGGCGTGCGGTCTGCATTGCCGTGTCGACATGGTGAGCCGCAGGCCCTGAAACGTCATGAACTGGCGTTCGACCGGGGCGAAACCTTCTGAAGGGTTCTAAATCCGTGCCCCAGGGGCCGGCAGGACAGCCGCAATCAGAGGGCCGCGTCGAGCATGGCCACGTAGTCGTCGCTGCTCGCCAGGCGCGGATTGGTCTTGTGGCAGTGGTCGGCCAGCGCGCCGGTGATGACGCGGTCGTACAAGTCGCGCGTCACCCCCATGGCCCCCAGGCCCGAGGGCAGGCCCAGGCGGGCGTTCATGGCCTGGATGGCCGCGCCGATGGCGCCCGCCGGGTCGCTGCTTTCGGCCACGCCCATGGCCAGCGCCATGCGTTCCAGGCGGCGCTCCTTCTTCACCGTCGCGGCGCTGGCGTTGAAGGTCACCACGGCGGGCAGGAACATGGCGTTCAGCGTGCCGTGGTGCAGGCGTGGGTTCACGCCGCCCAGGCTGTGGCTCAGGCTGTGCACACAGCCCAGGCCTTTCTGGAAGGCCATGGCACCTTGCATCGAGGCGCTCATCATCTGCAGCCGCGCATCGATGTCGCGACCGTCGGCGGTGGCGCGTTCGATGTGGGCCCAGCCGCGCGCCAGGCCATCGAGCGCGATGCCGTCCGCCGGCGGGTTGTAGGGCGCGGCCATGAAGGTTTCCATGCAGTGGGCGATGGCGTCCATGCCGGTGGCGGCGGTCAGCAGCGGCGGCAGGCCCACCGTCAGTTCGGGGTCGCAGATGGCGGCCTTGGGCATGAGGTGCCAGCTGTGAAAGCCCAGCTTGCGGCCGTCGTCGACGATGACGATCGCACCGCGCGCCACCTCGCTGCCGGTGCCCGCCGTGGTCGGCACGGCGATCAGCGGCGCCACGGCGGCGGTGATGCGCGGCGAGCCGCCTTCGATGGTGGCGTAGGTGGTGAGCGGGCCGGGGTGGGTGGCGGCGATCGCCACACCCTTGGCCAGATCGATGCTGGAGCCGCCACCCACCGCCACCAGGCCATCGCAGCCTTCGCGCTGGAAGATCTCCACGGCGGCACGCACGCCGGCCTCGGTGGGGTTGGACGGGGTCCGGTCAAAGACAGCATGGGGCAGGCCGCCCAGGGCGTCGAGCGCCAGTTGCAGCACACCGGCCGCCTTCACACCCGGGTCGGTGACGACCAGCGGGCGCCGGATGCCGGTGCGCGCGCATTCATCGGCCAGCAGGCGGCGTGCGCCGGGTTCGATCTGGATCTGGGTGAGGTAGAGGATGGTCGACATGGCGATTTCAGGGGTGGACGGACGCGACCGGAGCCATCGGGCGCCTGGCCGGGAAGCAGCCATGCTAGTGCCCGGTCGGGCCGGAGGTGGGGCGGCTTTCCCCGAGTCAGGCCAGTGCCGGATCGGGGTCTTGTATCCAGAGTCCGCACCCGACAAGGCCTGAGTCGTGGTGGCGTCATTGTGGTCCTTGGATACAAAGTGGGTGGTATTTTCCCTGATTTTGCTATATTCAGCCTGAAATCGATGAACAATGTATACAGGCAGGGTTCTTGAATGAGCTCTGGTGCTGCAGGAGCCCGCTCATGTCCGTCTCGACCTTCCCGCTCAATGCCTGGTACGCCGCCGCCTGGGATACAGAACTCAAGCACGAGCTGCTGCCGCGCCAGATCGCCGGCCGGCGCCTGGTGCTCTGGCGCCGCCTGGACGGCACACCTGCCGCGCTGGAGGACGCCTGCTGGCACCGCCTGATGCCGCTCTCGCTCGGCCGGCTGGACGGCGACGAGGTGGTGTGCGGCTACCACGGCCTGGTGTTCAACCCGCAGGGCCGTTGCACCCACATGCCGTCGCAGGACACCATCAACCCCTCGGCCTGCGTGCCGGCCTTTCCGGTGGTCGAGAAGCATCGCTTCGTCTGGGTCTGGCCCGGCGATCCGGCGCTGGCCGACCCAGCCCTCGTGCCCGACCTGCACTGGAACCACGACCCCGAGTGGGCCGGCGACGGCAAGCTCATCACCGTGGCCTGCAACTACCGCCTGGTGGTCGACAACCTGATGGACCTGACGCACGAGAGCTTCGTGCACGGCAGCTCCATCGGCAACCGCGCCGTGGCCGAGGCGCCTTTCGCGGTGACGCACGGCGAGCGCACCGCCACGGTCACGCGTTGGATGGCGGACATCGACCCGCCGCCCTTCTGGGCCGGCCAGCTGCGCCAGGCGCGCGGCTATCAGGGCAAGGTCGACCGCTGGCAGATCATCCGTTTCGAGGCGCCCTGCACCGTGGCCATCGACGTGGGTGTGGCGCCGGCCGGCAGCGGCGCCCTGCCCACGCCCGAACGGCCCGCGGGCGAGCGCTCGGCCGGCGTTAACGGCTTCGTGCTCAACACCATCACGCCGGCCGACGAGGGCCACTGCCACTACTTCTGGGCCTTTGTGCGCAACTACAGCATCCATGAGCAAAAGCTCACCAGCGACCTGCGCGAAGGCGTGAGCCGCATCTTCCGCGAGGACGAGCTGGTGCTCGAAGCCCAGCAGCGCGCCATCGCCGAACACCCGGACCACCGTTTCTACAACCTCAACATCGACGCCGGCTCGATGTGGGCGCGCCGCCTCATCGAGCGCCAGATCGCCGCCGAGTCGGGCGGCGTGGGCGGCGGTGGCGGCGCCGCGCCACGTGCCGTCGTGCCCATCCGCCCTGCGGCCTGACCGCGGTCGACTCCGCACTCAAGCTCGCGCCCTCCGTCATGAGCACTCGCCCCGACCTCGACGCCAGCCCCGGCCAGGCCGATGGGGTCACCGACCGCGCGGCGGTCGAATCCTCAGCAGGCCTCAACCAGAGCGTGCTGGCGCAGCAGCGCCTGCGTGAACTCATCCTGGCCGGCGAGATTCCGCCCGGCCAGCGCCTGCTGGAGCTGACGCTGGCCGAGCGCCTGGGCGTATCGCGGACGCCGGTGCGCACGGCCCTGGTGCGGCTGGAACAGGAAGGCCTGCTCGACAGCCTGCCGGCCGGCGGCTACCGCGTGCGCCAGTTCAGCGACCACGACCTGCGCGACGCCATCGAACTGCGCGGCACGGTCGAGGGCCTGGCCGCACGGCTGGCGGCGGAGCGTGGCGTGGCGGCCGCCCTGCTCACCCCGGTGCGCGACCATCTGCGTGCCATCGACGCGGCGCTGGCTGGGGCCGACTTCGGCGCCGCCGAGTTCGCGGTCTACGCCGAACACAACGAGGCCTTCCACGCTGCCCTGGGCGACTTTGCCGGCAGCGAGCTCATCCGCCGCGAACTGGAGCGGGCGCGATCGCTGCCTTTTGCTTCGCCCAGCGCTTTTCTGGGTGTGCAGATCGCCCTCCCGGGCGCGCGCGAGCTGCTCGTCGTGGCGCAGGACCAGCATCACCAGGTGCTGGACGCCATCGAGCGGCGCGAAGGCAGCCGCGCCGAAGGCCTGATGCGTGAGCACGCCCGCATCGCCCGCCGCAACATGGACAAGGCGGCGGCTGCCGCTGCCACCAGCGCGGCACCGTCGTCAGCGGCCAGCAGCTGGCATCTGGTGCCGGGCGGCAAGTTGCTGGTGGCACGCAAGACCTCTTTGCCAGGAAGCTGAATCCCCATGAAAGCCAGTGACCAGCGCCAGACCTATGTGCTGCGCCGCACCCGCCAGCTCACGCCGGGTGTGCGCGAATTCGAACTCGTGGCCGAGTCCGGCCTGCTGCCGGCCTACACCGCCGGCAGCCATGTGACGGTGGAGGTGATGTTGAGCGATGCCGCGGACGGCGCCGGCCGCCGCGGCGGCCTGCGCCCGGCGCTGCGCAGCTATTCGCTGGTGGGATCGAACGCCGGCAAGGCGGACGCGGACTGCCTGCGCATCGCCGTCAAGCACATCGGCCCCGAGGCCGGCGGGCGCGGCGGCTCGGCCTGGATGTGGCACCAGCAGCCCGGCGCGCGCCTGAGCCTGGGTCAGCCGGCGAATCACTTCGAGCTCGCGCCCGATGTGCGCGAGGTGCTGCTGCTGGCCGGCGGCATCGGCATCACGCCCCTGCTCAGCATGGCCGAGGTGCTGGCGGCGCGGCCCGGGGTGGCGCTGCGCCTGCTGTATCTCGCCCGTTCGGCCGAGGAGCTGGCCTACGCCGACGAACTGCGTGCCCTGCTGGGCGACGCGCGGCTGCACACCGTCGTCGCCGGTCGTGATGGTGTCGACCTGGCGGCCGAGTTCGCCCGCCTCGGCCCCGCCGCCCAGTGTTATCTGTGCGGCCCGGTGGGCCTGCGCGTGGCGGCCCAGCAGGCCTGGGCGGCGGCCGGCCGGGCGGCGGTCGACCTGCGCTTCGAGACCTTCGGCACCAGCGGCCGCCACCCCAGCCAGGCCTTCACGGTGGAACTGCCGCGCCACGGCCTGACGCTGGCAGTGCCGGCCGAACGCAGCCTGCTGGAAGTGCTGGAAGACGCTGGCGTCGGCGTGTTGTCCGACTGCCGGCGCGGCGAATGTGGCCTGTGCGCCATGACGGTGCTGGGCGTGAGCGGCGGCGTCATCGACCACCGCGACGTGTATCTCAGCGCCGCCGAGCAGGCCGGCGAGCACCCCGGCCCGCAGCGCGTCTGCGCCTGCGTGTCACGCGCCGCCGGTGGCCCACAGGTGCGCCTGGTGCTGGATACCGATTACCGCGCCGACACCCTGCCCGGGGTACAAACACGCGCTGCCGAGTCGGCCCTGGGCTGACCTGATCCGTCCGGGTCCGTTTCGACCTGACTCGTTTCCCCAGACCCCCTTCATTCCCTGGAGACCTGCCCACCATGATGTCGACCCCCACCCCCCGTCGTTTCCCGCTGCGCGCCCTGGCAGCGGCTGGCATCCTGGCCGCCTGCAGCGGCCTGGCCCAGGCCCAGGCCGGCGACCCGCTCAAGATCGGCCTCATCCTGCCCATGACCGGGCCTTTTGCCTCCACCGGCAAGCAGATCGAGGCGGCGGCCAGGCTGTGGATGGCGCAGAACGGCAGCACCGTGGCGGGCCACAAGGTCGAGCTCATCCTCAAGGACGACGCCGGTGTGGCCGACACCACGCGCCGCCTGGCGCAGGAGCTGGTGGTGAACGACAAGGTCGTCGCCCTGGCCGGCTTCGGCCTCACGCCGCTGGCGCTGGCCGCCGCACCCCTGGCCACCCAGGGCAAGACGCCGCTGGTGGTGATGGCCGCGGCCACGTCGAGCATCACCGAGGCCTCGCCCTTCATCGTGCGCACCAGCTTCACCCTGCCCACCGCCGCGGTGGCCATGGCGGACTGGGCGGCCAAGAACAAGATCAAGCGCGTGGTCAGCATGGTGACCGACTACGGCCCCGGCATCGACGCCGAGAAGTGGTTCGCCGAACGCTTTACTTCAGCCGGCGGCGCCATGGTCGACAAGCTGCGCACGCCGCTGCGCAGCCCCGACTTCGCCCCCGTGCTGCAGAAGGTGCGCGACGAGAAGCCCGACGCGGTCTTCGTCTTCATGCCCTCGGGCCAGGGCTCGGCCTTCATGAAGCAGTTCGCCGAGCGCGGGCTGGACAAGGCGGGGGTCAAGCTCATCGGCACCGGCGACGTGACCGACGACGACCTGCTGGCCGACATGGGCGACGTGGCCCTGGGCGTGGTGACTGCGCACCACTACTCGGCGGCGCACAACTCGGCGGTGAACAAGAAGTTCGTCGAGGCCTTCCAGGCCGCCAACAACAAGATGCGCCCCAACTTCATGGCCGTGGGCGGCTGGGACGGCATGCAGCTGCTCTACAAGGGCCTGGAGGCCAGCAAGGGCCAGGGCGGCGAGGCCCTGCTCGAAGCGATGAAGAAGCAGAGCTTCGAGAGCCCGCGCGGCCCGGTGAGCATCGATCCGGCCACGCGCGAGATCGTGCAGGACATGCATGTGCGCCGCGTCGAGAAGGTGGGCGGCGCGCTCTACAACGTGGAGTTCGACTCGATCAAGCAGATGAAGGATCCTGCCAAGAAGTGAGCCCCCGGCCGGCGTGACCGCCGGCCGCCCCCCGTGGGCAGGTGGTTGGCCCCCGGTCGCCTGGCGGCGCCCGCCCCCCGAGGGGGCTTGCCGCGGCCCTTCGTTCCGCACTGAACCTCCTTCCGCCATAGGCGCGTTGCAATGCTGACCCTGCTCTTCGACGGCATCGCCTACGGCATGCTGCTGTTCGTGCTGGCCCTCGGGCTGGCGGTCACCATGGGCCTGATGAACTTCATCAACCTGGCCCATGGTGCCTTTGCCATGGCGGGCGGCTATCTGCTGGTGCTGCTCATGGGCAAGGCGGGCTGGCCCTTCCTGGCCGTGCTGCCGCTGTGCTTCGTGCTGCCGGCGCTGCTGGGTGCGGGGCTGGAGCGCACGCTCTACCGCCGCATGTACGCCAGGCCGCACCTGGACCAGGTGCTGTTCAGCATCGGCCTGACTTTCATGGCGGTGGCGGCGATCGACTACTTCGTCGGCTCGTCGCAGCAGAACGTGCAGCTGCCCGAATGGCTGCGCCAACGCTGGGAGTTCTTCGCCGACACGCCCTTGATGCTGGGCATAGGCGCCTACCGGCTCTTCATCGTGGTGGTTTGCTTCGCCCTGGCCGCTGCGCTGCAGCTGGTGCTGACGCGCACGCGCTTCGGCAGCCGACTGCGCGCCGCGGTGGACGACCCGCGTGTGGCCGCCGCCCTGGGCATTCCGGTCAACCGGGTGTTTCTGCTGACCTTTGCGGTCGGTTCGGGCCTGGCCGGCCTGGGCGGTGCGCTGGGGGCGGACATCCTGGGCCTGGACCCGAGCTTTCCGCTCAAGTTCATGGTGTATTTCCTCATCGTCTGCGCGGTGGGTGGCAGCTCGTCCATCACCGGGCCGCTGGCGGCTGCGCTGCTGCTGGGCATCGCCGACGTGTTCGGCAAGTACTACCTGCCCAAGCTGGGCAGCTTCATCGTCTACACGCTGATGATCGTCATCCTGCTCTGGCGCCCGCAAGGCCTGTTCACGCGCGAGGCGACCCGATGAGTGCCACCACCGCACCAGCCGCCGCTGCCACCGCCACCGCCGCCGCCAGCGTGCTGCAGTTGCGCAGCGCCGCCGTCATGCGCTGGCGGCCGTGGGAGATCGCCGTGTGGGCCCTGGTCTGGGCCACACCCTTTGTGCTGTCGCGCCACGCCGCACTCATCAACGAGATCGCCATCCTGGCCCTGTTCGCCGTGTCGCTCGACCTGGTGCTGGGCTACGCCGGCATCGTCTCGCTGGGCCACGCCGCCTTCTTCGGCATGGGTGCGTACGGCGCGGCGCTGTTCGCCAAACATGTGGGCACCGATCCGCTGGTCGGCCTGGCCGTGGGCACGGCGCTGGGCGCGGCCCTGGGCGCACTCACCAGCCCCATGATCGTGCGCGGCAGCGACCTCACACGGCTGATGGTCACGCTCGGCGTGGCCCTGGTGCTGCTGGAGCTGGCCAACAAGTTCGACGGCGTGACCGGCGGTGCCGACGGCCTGCAGGGCGTGGTGATGGGCCCGCTGCTCGGCCGCTTCGAGTTCGACCTGGGCGCACGCACCGCGTCGTTCTATTCACTCGCCGTGCTCTTCATCGTCTTCGTGGGGCTGCGCCGGCTGGTGCACGCGCCCTTCGGCGTGTCGCTCAAGGCGCTCAAGGACAACCGGCTGCGCGTGGCCTCCATCGGCCTGTCGGTGAACGGCCGCATCGCCGTGGTCTACACCCTGGCCGCGGCCATCGCCGGCGCGGCCGGTGCGCTGCTGGCGCAGACCACCGGTTTTGCCTCTCTGGATGTCTTCGAGTTCCACCGCAGCGCCGACGTCATGCTGGCGCTGGTGATCGGCGGCGCGGGCTGGTTGTGGGGCGGCCTGATCGGCGCCATCGCCTTCAAGCTCATGCACGACCTCATCTCGGCCTGGACGGCGCAGTACTGGAACTTCTGGATCGGCCTCATCCTGGTCGTGCTGATGCTGGTGGGGCGCGAGAGGCTGTTCTCGCCGCGCTCGTGGTTCGGTTCAGGGGCCGGTGCCGGCAAGTCGGCCGCCAAGCCAGGGAGCCCGACATGAGCGAGCGCCCGGCCAGCAGCAACAGCAACAGCAGCAGCAACGAACCCGTCGTGCTGCAGACCTACAACCTGGTGCGCCGCTTCGGCGGCCTGGTCGCCACGCGCGACGTCAGCCTGACGGTGCGGCGCGGCGCGCGCCACGCCCTCATCGGCCCCAACGGCGCGGGCAAGACCACCTTGATCAACCAGCTCACCGGCGTGCTGGCACCGAGCAGCGGCCGCATCGAGCTGGGCGGGCGCGACATCACCGCGCTGCCGGCGCATGAACGGGTCGGCCTGGGCCTGGTGCGCACCTTCCAGATCAACCAGCTCTGGCCCAGCCTCACGCCGCTGCAGAGCCTGGCGCTGGCGGTGAGCAGCCGCCTGGGCGCCTCGCGCCGCTGGTGGCAGGCGCTGGGCAACGACGCCCGGGTGATGACCGATTGTGAGGCGCTGCTGCGCCAGTTCCGCCTGGAGGACTTTGCCGAGCGCACGACGGCCGAGCTGCCCTACGGCAAGCGCCGCCTGCTGGAGATCGCCCTGGCCGTGGCGCTCAAACCCCAGGTGCTGCTGCTGGACGAGCCGGCCGCCGGCGTGCCGGCGGGTGAACGCGCCGACATCCTGGCCACCATCGCCGCCCTGCCGGCGGATGTGGCCGTGCTGCTCATCGAACACGACATGGACCTGGTCTTCAGCTTTGCCACCCGCATGACGGTGCTGGTCAACGGCGGCGTGCTGACCGAAGGCACGCCCGAGCAGATCGCCGCCGACCCCGAGGTGCGCGCGGTGTATCTGGGCGAATCGCTCACCGGCACAAAGCACGAGGCGCCTTCGGCCAGCACTTCGTCTAGTGCGACGGAGGCGGCGCATGGCTGACACATCGAACAACAGCACGGGTGGCGGCGCGCCGCTGCTGCAGGTCGAAGGCCTGCGCTGCGGTTATGGCGAGGCCGTGGTGCTGAGCGACGTGCACCTCAGCCTGCAGGCTGGCCGCTCGCTCGCCCTGCTGGGCCGCAACGGCACGGGCAAGACCACGCTCATTAACACCTTGGTGGGCGTGGCGCAACGCCAGGCCGGCGTCATCAAGGTGGCGGGGCGCGAGATCCAGGCCACGCCGTCATGGGAGCGCGCCGCCGCGGGTCTCGGCTGGGTGCCGCAGGAGCGCAACATCTTCAAGTCGCTCACGGTGGAGGAAAACCTCACCGCTGTGGCCCGCCCCGGCCCCTGGACGCCGGCACGCGCCTTCGAGATGTTCCCGCGCCTGGCCGAACGCCGCCGCAACCTGGGCAACCAGCTCTCCGGCGGCGAGCAGCAGATGCTCGCCATGGCCCGCGCCCTGGTGCTCAACCCGCGCCTGCTGCTGCTCGATGAGCCGCTCGAAGGCCTGGCGCCCATCATCGTGGAAGAGCTGCTGCGCGCCATCCGCCGCGTGGTGCGCGAGGAGGGCCTCTCGGCCATCGTCGTCGAGCAGCACCCCGCCCTGGTGCTGGGCGTCACCGACGATGCCGTGGTGCTGGACCGCGGCACCATCGCCTACCGCGCCCGCAGCGCCGATCTGCTGGCCGATCCGACGCCGCTTGATGCCTGGTTGGGGGTGGCGGGGCATTGAGGGGGTGGCGCGTGCAGCGCTGGCGAAAGCCGGGCGCGCCGCACATTGCGCCATTTCGCTCCTCCCCCCTCGAATACGCAGCTTGGCTGCACAGCGAAAGTCTTACAGAATCGACCGGCCACGCCGCTTTTGTCGGCGGAATTGGTACAGTTGAAACAACTCGCCTGGAGGGAGGAAATGCTGATGCGACAAGTACTTGGCGTCGATTCCGGGAGTCCGATTAGTACGACAGTTGCCGCGTTGAACGGCGTAAGGTTGTCGTCCAAAACGCGTTGGACAGCAGAGATATGACGCAGCTCATGCAAGAGATCGACGCCGCCTACAGGGCTGCATCCGGCATGTCAGAGCGGCGTTTTTACAAAATCTACTACTCTCACATTCATCCATTTCCATTGCTTGTACTTGGTCAGAACCCTGGTGGTGAGACCGACGGAAGTGACCTCGTTGCCTCGGAAACATTCTTTGAAAATTGGGAGCACGACTACCTCTGTTTCAGAAATGACGCGCGCTATTCGCTTGCGCGGCCAATCTGCGAATTGCTGGCCGCAGCAACTCAAACAAGTTCAGTCGAAAAATTGCGTCAAATTCCTGCGAGCAATGTCATATTTCGGCGCTCACGCAATACAAAGTCCCTCAATTTGAGTGCCGCAAAAGCTGCAGAAGAGTGTGTTCCGGCATTGCGTAGCCTCATCACTGCCGTCAATCCTCGCGCTGTGCTTTTGATTTCAAGCACCGCGTACAAACTTTTCAAAACATATCACTGCGAACTTGAAAGTGTCGAGGAGGACGACCGGCCGCTGATCGTCACGCCAAATGGCAAGGCAAACGCCCGGATATTCCTGTCCGCGAGAGGAAGGGTCTGTGGACTGAATCGCACGGTCCCACTATTCATGGTCGGGCACCCGTCCAAGTACGCTGGAAGGAATGAATGGCCCGAAGTCGTGGAAGCACTTCGCCAAGGGTTCAAAGAGTGCGGCCTTTCTCCAATTGAGCAGTCGGCATTTGTTTCTCTTTACCCAATTCATTCTTACGGTACGAATGTGTAGGCTGTTGTCCAACCCTTCGTTGCGGCCGACCCAAGCCAGCTGCGCTGGCTCGGTCGGCTGAACTCAAACGTTAGGCCTAAGAGGAGAAGCCGTGTCTCTTACCGACGTCCTGATGATCCTTGCGACAACTGTCAGCCCACTCATCGCAGTTCAAGTCACTAGATACCTCGATGACCGCAATGAAATCCAGGGTCGCAAGCTCCTGGTCTTCAAGACGCTCATGGCAACACGCGCGTACACGCTCGCGCCAGCGCACGTCGAAGCGCTGAACAGGATTGACCTAGAGTTTTCGACGAAACGCCCAGCCGAGAAGGCGGTGCTGGATGTTTGGCAACAGTACCTTGATCATCTTGGCGACAAGAACATGGAGATCCAGGCATGGGGAAACAAGCGGGTTGACCTGCTTGTGGATCTGCTTCACGCGATGGGAAATTCCTTGGGCTATGACTTCAACAAGACTCAGATCAAGAACGGGACGTACTCCCCAGTTGCCCATGGACGGATCGAGCTTGAGCAAGAGCGCCTACGCCAGCTAACACTGGAGCTTCTTGAGGGGAAGCGCGTGCTGCCCATGCACGTCACCAATCTCCCGGAACCCAGCAAGCCTGCCCCGTGAGCCTCAGGCCTCTCAACAAACTCCCTCTAAGTAGTTGATTTGGCGTGCATTTTTCAGGCAGCCCTATCGGCCGGCACCACCGTTAGGCCTCACAGGAAATCCCCATGGAATTCGGCGCACTGCTGCTCCTGGCATTGGCCATAGCGACGTTAACAATTCGCTCCTCGATCAAGAACGCGCGCTTGCCAGCCACTGAAGCTGACTGGTTCGTAGTGTTTGATATCGATGCGGAGAAGAAGGTACTCGGGCTTTGGTTCTATCCAGTGGTTGCTCTGGAGCAGCGGGAAAATCAGACCATTGCCATCACGTCACGCCCCGGTTACACGACAAAGCTAGCGGCGACTCGGCCGGCGAAGCAGAGTTCGCAAGGCATGTGGGGCGTGTCAGTTTCTTATGGCAGGTGGCTGCGAGACGGGGCACCCTTTGACGAAGCTGGAAATCCGGATCTGCAAGACAGCTCTGACTTCTCTGCCACAGTCGAAAGCTACTTGTTAGGCGAGTACAAGCTGCACTTCGCCACGCCCGTTCCGGTCTTCTATCAAGCCGAAATTCAGAAGGCTATCGGGCGGGTTAAACGCGAGGCCTCACAAGAAACTCCCTCTAAGTAGTTGGTCCGGCGTACATTTTCCGGGCGACCACTTCGGCCAGCACGACCCGCATGCCCATCTTCGCAGCACGCTAAGTCAGGTTGTGCAGCACGCGCTGTCGATACCGCTCCTCGCAGTAGTTCTGCCCCTGGTCGGTGTGTTCCTGGCCCTTGGTGAGCAGCGTATAGATCAGCCGTGCGAGTTTGTGGGCTGCAGCTATGATGGCCTTTGGATTGTCCATGCGTGAACACATGCGCCGGAAGTACGCACCCAGCGCGGATTTACTTGTGCGTAGTGCCGCAGCAGCCAGTCTTAATGCCGGGGCGGAGCGATTAGCGCTCCGTTTGGTTTTCCCGCTGAGCAGTTTTCCGTCGATGATCTTGGTACCCGGACATAGTGCCAGCCAGGAGGTGAAGTGCTTGACCGTCTCGAAGCGAGTCATGTCCACGCCGATTTCCGACATCACGACCAGCTCCGTGCCGACGTTGATGCCGTCGATGCGGGTGAGGTCAACGCCGCACATCTGGAACAGGCGCTCACGCACATCAAACCTGGGTTCATTACGCGCACGACTGCGCTTCTTGCCCGGCATCGGGGTATCGGCGTGAACGGCCGGGGCGATCAACTGGTTCTCGATGACCGCAAGAATTACGGGGTCAGGTCTTGCCCTTTGTCTGCGAGAGTGTTCGCTGGCATCAAGGTCAACCTGAATCCCAGCGCCTTCGCCACCTTGGCCACTGTCGCGTAACTCGGGTTCCCTCCGTGAGCCAGCGCTTTGCGCAAACCTTCGCGGGTCAGGCCGGTGTCGCGTGCCAGTTGGCTCATGTTGCGGGCGCGGGCTACCACGCCGAGCGCGCGGGCCAGATAGGCCGGATCCTGACCATCCTCGGCCATCACGGCCTGCAGATAGGCGGTGATGTCTTGCTCGTCGCGCAGGTAATCGGCGCTGTCGTAGGAAGCGAGTCCCAGTTTTGCCGCGGCTTTCGGGTTCATGGTTGATTCACTCTTTCAATTCCTTGACCATGGACTGTGCGCGAGCAATGTCGCGCGCCTGGGTGGACTCGCCGTCCTGCCTGCAGTAGACGCGGTAGCCAGGACCGGCAAAGACACGCAGTTCCACGACCTCGCCACTTACCGGCTTGCAGTCGCCCCAATGCCCCAGCGCCAGCCGGTCCAGTCGCGCGGCGATGCTGCGCGCGCCGACCCGGTCGCGCAGCCCGCCGAGCCAGCGGTCGAACTCGGCGGTGCGAAGCAGTTGCAGCATGTGTCAACTGTAGTTGGCAGTCGGAGGTCGATCAATCCCGCAGCCGACCGCCAGCGCCAGGCATTCTTGGTGCATAAGTGGTTGATATCATGCAATCACCTGTGTAGCCCTGATCTCTGGAGTCCCGCATGGCCCAGTTCACCGTTCGCAATCTGGAAGAAGACGTCAAGCTCGGCCTGCAGCGGCGTGCGGCGCTGCATGGGTGCAGCATGGAAGAGGAGGTGCGGCGCATCCTGCGCCAAGCCGTCAAGGCGCAGATGCCTGAAGCCACCGGGCTGGGTTCGCGCATTTCCGCCCGTTTTGCCGGTCAGGGTCTGGACGTCGATCTGCCCGAGCTGAAAGGCCAGGCGGTGCAGCCGGCCGTTCTGGACGAGGAAGGGCGGCCGTGATCCTGCTCGACACCAACGTGGTGTCAGCCCTGATGCGCGACCCACCCGAGCCGGCCGTTGTGCACTGGCTCGACCAGCAGCCCGCCGAGTCCATCTGGACCACCAGCATCACCGTCTTCGAGGTTCGCATGGGGCTTGCGCTGTTGCCGGACGGCCGCCGCCAGCGCACGCTGCAGGCGCTGTTCGAGGAACTGCTCACCCTCGATCTGGCCCACCGCGTGCTGGATTTCGACAGCGCCGCCGCCAGACAGGCCGCCGAGTTGGCCGCCCGCCGACAGCGCGCCGGCCGTCCGGTGGACATGCGCGACACGCAGATTGCCGGCATAGCCCTGGCGCGCCGCGCAGCGGTGGCCACCCGCAATCTGAGGCACTTCGCGGATCTGGATGTGCCGGTTCATGATCCTTGGACGTCTGCCTCGGGTTGAACCACACGGCAGTCCGACGACAGGGCCTGGCCGCAAGACTTGCGGTGGAACGAACGAGATCCGCGACAACACGCCACACTGTTCACACCGCTTTGCCTGACGCCACAGTCCTGCCACGTTGTGGCCCGGGTGCCTTCCTACATTGCGCGCATCGCACGTCCTGCGGGGCATTCCGGTCCGGCGACGTGTGGCACGAGGACGCGCCATGTTGCGACTATCCGGCCCGGCACTGTGCGCGGCCTTGCTTCTGAGCTTGACCGCCTGTGGTGGTGGCGGCGGATCCAGCACGGCCAGCACGCCCACCGCCGTGCCTTTGTCGGCGGTGACGGTGCCGGCCAACTTCAATTTTTCCAACAAACAAGCGCTGGCGCTGCACGCCAGCCAGGCCCAGGCCCTGCCGGTGGTGCAGCAGGCGCACACCGCCGGGCTGACCAACAGCGATCTCTACGTCAGCGTGTGGTACGAGGACGCCGATGGCAATCGCCACACCCTGGCGCTGCTGACGCTGGCCCAGTTGCTGGTGATCGACAGCAACGGCAGCGGCCTGCCGCTGAAATGTCCGGCGGGCTGCGCCCTGCAGTTCGAGGTCTATGGCTACAACGCGGCCACCCAGGCCGTGCTCAGCAGTGGTGCGGTGGGAGTGATCTGATGAGCAGCAAGCAATTGATCCGCAAGTTCGCCGCGCTGCCGGCCTTGGCGCTGGGCCTGAGCGTTGGTTTGGGGCTGCTGGCCATCGGCACCGTGCGCGCGTTGACGACGCCCACCTCGGTGCAACTGGTCGATAACGTGGCCGGCGGCAATGGCGTGAACGCCGGCACCGGCACGGTCAACCTGTTCGCGACCCGCGCAGGCACCCTCACCGGTGTCGACTTGGACAACTACGTGGCCGACGTCGGCAACAACACCCTGGCGCTGGTGGTTGACGTGAACGAGAACTCCTCGGGCCTGGAAACCGCGCGTGCCCAAGGTGTTGCGCTCAAGGACGCCTGGATCGACGTGAGCTACACGGACGGCAGCACCGCCACCTTCGGCCATGCCGGCAACTTCTGGACCGAGACCCAGGCCATGGTGGCCGAGGCGGGCTCGACCACCCGCCTGATGCGTTACACCCTGCTCGGCGACGGCGGTTCGAACCTGATCACCGGTCGCAAGATCGGCACATCGGTGTACGACAGCACCCTGAAGCTGCGCATCACCAAGCCTTTCACCGGTGCCAAGACGGTGACGCTGCACATCCAGTTCCTGAATGTGAACAGCAAGCTCGGCAGCCCCGAGGACTTCTACGATTTCAGCGGCGGCTTCGAGGATCTGGCGCTCATCAACAAGGCCAGCGTGAAGGTCTTCGACGTTGACCTGCCGGCCAGCACCAACAGCGCCTACCGCGCTGAATCGCCCACGGCCCAGCTCAGCCCCGAGGGCACGACGACCCAGCAGACCACAACAACGACCACGACGACCACGACCACGACCACGACCACGGCGCCCGTGACCGGCGGCACCTCGGTGTCGACCACCGGACAGGGCCAGTTCGACATCCTGGCGTATGAGGATCTGTATCCGCTCAAGGGCGACTACGACTTCAACGATGCCGTCATCGCCTACCGCACCACCTACAACATCGACGCCCAGGGCGGGGTGGTGTCCATCACCGGCGAGGCCTACCTGGTGGCGCGAGGCTCGAACTACACCCACGACTGGCATCTGGATCTGCCGCTGCCGGCCGGGGCGACGGCCAGCGGTACGCCGAACTGCCAGACCGCCTATCTCGACGGCAGCCTGACCAAGGGCAATCAGGCCTGCTCGATCAGCGTGGCCAACGGCAAGCTGAGCTGGAAAGCCTTCGCCGATACGCGCACCCTGTTGCCGCCCGACGCGCCCAACGTGCTGCCGCAACGCAACACGCGGCTGGACCTGCAACCGATGAAAGGCCCGCACGCGACCTTCTCGGTGGTCTTCACCACGCCCGTGCCGCTGGCCCAGGTCGGCGCGGCCGATCCCTGGCTGCGGGTGGTCGACACCGCGCAGGACGTCCGCCTCACCAGCCGTGACAACCAGGGCATGCCCTTCGCCATGAACATGCCGAGCGAATGGCAGGTGCCCGGCGAGGGCCTGGACATGGGCAAGGCCTACCCGCAGCTCGCGGATTACGTCAAGACCGCCGGCAACAGCAGCAAGACCTGGTACATGGCCCCCGACAAGGCCAAGGTGGTGAACTGGAAGGTGCTGGACTGGGCCTGGTGAGTCGTCACGCTGCCGGCCAACGTGCCGGGGGCGATCCGGGGCGCGGAGAGCCTCCGGGGTGACGCCGCCCGCGCAAGATGCGGGCGGGTGTGTACGGGTCGTCAACGACCCGGCTCGATGACATGATGCATGTCGGCGCAGGGCCCTGGCCCTGCGCCTTGTCGTGTCGTGCGCGGCTGCGCGATGGACCGGTCGGGTGGCCGGACGATCAGCGGGCGGGCATGACCCCTGACCGAGACCCGGAGACAAGCGACCATGACGACTCACACGATGCTGAGGGGCAGGCGCAGCGCCTGCAGTTTGATTCTGACGGCTGGCGCCGCGCTGCTGGCCGGCTTGCCTGGGCTGGCGCCGGCCCAACCTGAGGCACAGGCGCTGCAAGGCCTGGAACTGCGTGTTACCGGCGGTGCCACGCTCACACCGGCCTTCAACCCGTCGGTCACGCGCTACAGCGCCCAGGTGCAGAGCGATATCGCCGCCGTCACCCTGGCCGCCCAGGCCCCGGCCGGCAGCGTGCTCAAGCTCAGCGCCAACGGCAAGCCTGCCGATGCCAAGACGCCGCTGCAAGTGCCCCTGGCGGTGGGTTCCAATCAGCTCGAACTGGCGCTGCAGGACGCCAGCGGCAAGGCGCTGGGCCAGATCCAGATCGCCATCGAGCGCGAAAACATCCAGCCGGTGGTCGATCGCTTCCTCAAGCGCAGCTACGCCGATGCCAGCACCGGACGCACCATGCCCTACCGGCTGTTCGTGCCCGAGGGCGCGGGGCCGAACCAGCGTTATCCGCTGGTCGTTTTCCTGCACGGTGGTGGCGAGCGCGGTGACGACAACGAGAAGACGCTCACGGCCAACCAGGGCGGCACGGTCTGGGCCAAGCCGGATGAACAGGCCAGGCGTCCAGCCTATGTGCTGGTGCCGCAGGGTCGTGCGACCTGGGACGGTGGCTTCGGCCGCACCCGCAACGCCGACAACAAGATCGACATGGCACGCGCCTTCGAGCCTGCCGACGACCTGCTGACCGCCCAGCGGCTGCTGCGTGCCGTGCTCGACGAACACCCCGGCATCGATCGCAGCCGGCTGTACCTGACCGGCCTGTCTCAGGGCGGCTTGGGCAGCTGGGCCTGGAACATCCTCGAGCCCGAGCTTTTCGCCGCCACCGTGCCGGTCTGCGGCGGCGCCGCGCCCACGAACGTGGCCGTGCTCAAGAACAAGCCGCTGTGGGCCTTCCACGCTGCTGCCGACCCCATCGTGCCGGCCGATTTCACGCGCCAGGCCGTGGCCGCGCTGCGCAGCGCCGGTGGCCAGCCGCGCTTCACCGAATACGACGCCCAGACCTATTTCTTCCCCATCGCCCATTTCTCCTGGGTGCCGGCCTACCAGAACGAGGAGATGCGCGCCTGGCTGTTCAGCCAGAAACGCTGAGCAGCCGCGGTCGCCTTCGACGTGCAGGCGTGTCCAGCTGAGCCTGGGCCGCTGGTGGTTCAGGACAACAGCAGGCTGCGCATGGCAAGTCCGTGGCGCACCAGGGCTTCCCGGAGGTCCTGAGGGCTGGCACCGGTCGGTCCGCTCTCGGCCCAGCTGGCGCGGATCTGTGCATGTTCGGGGACGTCGGTCAGCAAGGCGGACCAGCCCGCTGGGTCGGGCCGGTCGTCATGCACGGGCGGGTGGCGCGCCAGCAGTTCGAGCAGATCGCCGAACCATTGCCGCGCAGGTAGCCAGCACTGGCGCATGGGGTCGTGGAGCTGCGCTTCCAGACCGTCACGGCAGGCCATGAAGCGGCTCACCCGCATGGCGCTGGCGGGCGCCGGTGTGTCGAGGCGCAGGTGGCCGTGCAGGGCCAGCCCGGCCAGCTCGCGGGTCAGGCTGGCCAGGCGCACCGCCTTGTCGACACACAGCGGCGTGTCGAACACTCGCACCTCGACCGTACCGAACTCGGGCTTGGGGCGCACGTCCCAGTAGATGTCCTTCAGGGACTGGGCGATGCCGGTGGCCACCAGCGACTGCAGTTCGTCGAGCAGGGCTGGCCAGTCGCGCAGATAGGGCATGGGGCCGCCGTGCGGGTAGACGACGGGTTCGAGTGGGCGGGAGGCGGCGAAGCCGGTATCGCTCAGCTGCAGAAAGGGCGACGCGGCCGACAAGGCGATGAACAGCGGGCACAGCGCCTGCAGCACGTTGGCCACCCGCACGGCGGCTTCGGCGTCGGGCATGCCGACGTGCACATGCATGCCGTAGGTCGAGAAACGTTTGGGCAGAAAGCCGAAGCGTTGTTCGAGCACGACCGCCCGGTCGGTCGGCGCCATGATGCGCTCGTTCCAGAACTGGGCCATGTGGGTGCCGCCACCCTGCAGGTCCAGGCCGTGGACACGGGCGGCGTCGCGGGCAACGCCGACCAGCGAGCGGACTTCGTCTTCCATCGCCGCGGCATGCCGATGCACGGACGAGTTGAGTTCGATCGTCGCCAGGGTGGCTTCCTTGGCGAACTGCTGGCTGGCGTTGCGCCGGGTCAGTTCGTCCAGCAAGACCATGCAGCCGGGGTGCAGCCTGCCGGTGTCCGGGCTGACGATCTGCAGTTCCAGTTCCAGGCCGAAGGTCAGCGGATCAGATCGCTGGAAATCCATGGCGGTCTCTTCGTTCGTCGTTGTCGTGGCGCGTGGGTGGGGCGCGCGCAGGTTCAGGCGTGGTCGCGACGACGCCGACACGCGGCCAGGAAGTCCTCCAGCATCGGGTGGTCGTCGAACACCGCGGCTTCGCCGCGCGGGTGGAACTCAGGGTGCCACTGCACGGCGGCGAGAAAGTCGTGGCTGGTGCTGCAGATGGCCTCCACCAGGTCGTCGCCGGGGCAGCGCGCCTCGACCCGAAAACCTGGCGCCAGATCCTTCACACCCTGGTGGTGGATGCTGTTGACCTGCAGCTGCCTTCGGCCGGGGTAGAGGCGGCCCAGCCAGCCGTCGGGGGTCAGTTCGAGGGTGTGGAAGTTCTGCTCGTAGGCGTGGCTGGCGAAATGCAGTTCGCCCGTGAGCGGATGCTGGGTCGGCAGATCCTGGAACAAGGTGCCGCCAAAGGCCACGTTGATCAGCTGCATGCCGCGGCAGATGCCGAACACCGGCTTGCCGGCCTGCACGAAGGCGCGCAGCAGCGCCAGTTCATAACGGTCGCGCACGGCGTCGCCCGACCATTCGGGGCGCAGCGGCTCCTCGCCATAGGTGGCCGGGCAGACGTCATTGCCGCCCTGCAGCAGCAGGCCGTCCAGGGCCTGGGCGTACTGCTCCAGCTGGTCGGCGCCGATGGGCGCCAGGTTCTGCGCATCGCCGCCCGGCACCATGACCGGCAGCGCGGCGCCGCGGCTCAGCCACAGGGAGACGGATTGCTCCAGATAGTGCAGCGTGCGGGTCCACACGCCGCCCAGGTCCAGCACCGGGCTGCCGGGGTAATAGATGCGCGCGGAGACGCCGATCAGCAGCGGGCGGGTGGCAGGGGTGGGCACGGTCATCGGTCGAGGGTGGGCCGGCCTTGACCTTACTATGGTTTGGACAAATGTTTCAAGCGGGTAAACAGGCGGCGGGCCCGGACCTCCCGGCCGCCGCCCCGGGTTCAGGGCTGGGCGAGCAGTCGGCGCGCCTCGTCGGCAATGGCCGCAGGCGTGATGCCGAAGTGCCGGTACAGCTGATCCGCCGCGCCCGAGGCGCCGAAGCTGCTCATGCCGACGTAGCCGCCGCGTTCGCCCAGCCAGCGGTCCCAGCCGAAACGCATCGCCGCCTCGCAGCCCACGCGCACGCCGCCGCTGGCGCCGAGCACGCTGGCGCGGTAGGCGGCGGTCTGCTGCTCGAACAGCTCCCAGCTGGGCATCGAGACCACGGCGGTGCCGATGCCCTCGGCCTGCAGCGTGTCGCGCGCGGTGAGCGCCAGCGCCACTTCGGAGCCCGTGGCCAGCAGCGTGACCCGGCGCGGGCCGTCGGCCTCCGCGAGCACATAGGCGCCCAGGGCGCTGAGGTTGGTGGGCGTGTGCACCCGCCGCACCGCCGGCAGGGTCTGGCGCGCGAACACCAGGGTGCTGGGGCCACTCTGCTGGGCGAGCGCAATCTCCCAGCACTCCGCCGCTTCCACCGCATCGGCCGGGCGCAGCACCAGCATGCCCGGCATGGCGCGCAGCGAGGCCAGGATCTCGACCGGCTGATGGGTCGGCCCGTTCTTGCCGATGCCGATGGAGTCGTGGCTGAAGACGAACTTCACCGGCAGGCCCATGAGCGCGGCCATGCGCATGGCCGGGCGCTCGTAGTCGGCAAAGGCGAGATAGGTGACCGCCAGCGGGAGCACGCCGCCGTGTGCCGCGAGGCCGTTGGCCAGCGCGCCCATCACGTGTTCACGCACACCGCAGTGCAGATAGCTGCCGTGGCGGTCGCCGGCGGTGAAGGCCGTCAGGCCGCGCTTGTGGTTGGTCGGCGCCTCCAGGTCGGCGCAGGCCACCAGGCGTTCGGGCAGCAGCCCGTTCAGCGCCTCGTTGATCTCGGCCGAGAGAAAGATGCCGCTGGCCAGCGGCGCGGCGTCGAGGGCGCGGCGCTTGTAGTCCAGCAGCAGCTCGCGCCAGCCGGCCGGCAGTTCGCCGGCCAGGCGGCGCTGGAACTCGTCGCGCAGCTCGGCCGGCAGGGCCTCGACCCGCGCCTGCCAGTCCAGGCGCTCGGCGCGGTGGCGGCTGCCGGCGGCGCGCCAGGTGGCGGCCACGTCGGCGGGGATCTCGAAGGGCGGCGCGGTCCAGCCCAGGTCGGCGCGGGCCTGGTCGGCGTCGGCCGCAAACAGCTTGGCGCTATGGCCGCCGCGCTGGCCCTGCAGGCGCGCGATGCCTTTGGCGATCGTGGTGCGGCAGGCCAGCATCGACGGCCGCGGGTCGGCCTTGGCCAGGGTCAGCGCGGCCGAGACGGCCTCGGTGTCATGCCCGTCGACCTCGATGACATGCCAACCGGCGACGCGGAATCGCTCGGCCACGTCCTCGCTGATGGAAAGGTCCGTCGAGCCGTCGTCGGTGATGCGGTTGTCGTCCCACAGCAGGATCAGGCGGCCGAGCTGGAGGTGACCGGCCAGGGCGATCATTTCCTGGCCCACACCTTCCTGCAGGCAGCCGTCGCCGACGAAGGCATAGGTGTGGTGGTGGCAGACGGCGTCGCCGTAGCGGGCGTTGAGGCTGGCCTCGGCGATGGCCAGGCCCAGGGCGTTGGCGATGCCCTGGCCCAGCGGGCCGGTGGTGACCTCGATGCCGCTGGCGGTGTCGCGCTCGGGGTGACCCTCGCAGCGCGAGCCGAAATCGCGGAAGCTGCTGACCTGATCGATGCCCATGCGCTCATAGCCCGTGAGGTGCAGCAGCGCATACAGCAGCATGGAGCCGTGGCCGTTGGACAGCACCACGCGGTCGCGGTCCGGCCACTGCGGGTCGGCGGCATCGAACTTCAGATGCCGCGTGTAGAGCGCGGTGGCGATCTCGGCCATGCCCAGGGGCACGCCCTGGTGGCCCTCGCCCGCCCGCACGATGGCGTCGATGGCGAGGAAGCGGATGGCATTCGAGAGGTCGGTTGTTGCCGCGTCGGCGGGCCGAGCGCCGGGCCGCTCCCAAGCCGGCCCGCATCCCCTCGGGGGATCGGCCGGTGTACTCGCCGGACGAGGGGCTGTCATGACGCCAGCCATGCCTTGATGCGCTGCCCCAGCACCTCGCGGCTGATGCCGTAGCGGTCGTGCAGGGTGGGCAGGGCGCCAGCGTCGAGGAAGGCGTCGGGCAGGCCGGCGAGCTGGAAGCCGGCGGGCTGCACGCGGTGGCGCAGCAGGGTGCTGGCCACGGCCTCGCCCAGGCCGCCCATGACCGAGTGGTTCTCGGCTACCACCACCAAGCGGTGCTTATAGCGCACGGCCTCGACGATGGCCGCCTCGTCCAGCGGCTTGATGGTGGGGCAGTGCAGCACGGCCACGCCCACGTTGTCCTTGGCCAGATCAGCGGCGGCTTCGAGCGCGCGCATGGTCAGGATGCCGCTGGAGATGACGAGCACGTCGGCGCCGTCACGCAGCAGCTTGGCCTTGCCGAGCTCAAAGCTGTAGCCCTCGATCTCGTCCAGCACCAGCGGCACGTTGCCACGCAGCAATCGCATGTAGACCGGGCCCTTGTGGGCGGCGATCTGCGGCACGGCCTGGCTGATGTCGAGCGCGTCGCAGGGGTCGACGATGGTCAGGCCGGGGATGGCGCGCATCATGGCCAGGTCGTCGGTGGCCTGGTGGCTGGGGCCGTAGCCAGTGGTGAGGCCGGGCAGGGCGCAGCAGATCTTGACGTCGAGGTTTTCCTCGGCGATCACCTGGTGGATGAAGTCATAGGCCCGGCGCGTGCCGAACACCGCGTAGGTGGTGGCGAAGGGCACCAGGCCGGACTTGGCTATGCCACCGGCCGCACCCATGAGCAGCTGCTCGGCCATGCCCATCTGGAAGAAGCGTTCCGGGTAGGCCTGGGCGAACAGGTGCAGGTCGGTGTACTTGGCGAGATCCGCCGTCATGCCGACGATGTCAGGCCGGCTGGCGGCCAGCTCGACCAGGGCCTTGCCGAAGGGCGCAGCGACGGTGCGCTGCCCTTCGCTGGCGATCGAGGCGATCATGGCCGAGGTGGTGAGGCGGGGCTTCTTCACCTCGGCGCTGCTGTTGTTCGGGGTGGCGGTGGTGGTGTTCATGCCGTGGCTCCTTCGTTGGCGTCAGCCCAGGCCTGGTCGAGCACCTGCAGCGCCTGCTGCCACTCGGGCGGATCGACACGGATGAAGTGGTTCTTCTCGCGTGTTTCGAGGAAGGGCACACCCTTGCCCATCAGCGTGTCGCACAGGATGACGCGCGGCTTGGCCTCGGTGCAGGCGCGGGCGGCGTCGAAGGCGGCGATGACGGCGCCCAGGTTGTTGCCGTCCACCCGCTGCACGTGCCAGCCGAAGGCCGCCCACTTGTCGGCCAGGGGCTCGAAGCCCAGCACCTTGCTGGACGGACCGTCGGCCTGCTGGTTGTTGATGTCGACGATGTTGATCAGGTTGCCGAGCTGGTGATGGGCCGCGCCCATCGCGGCCTCCCAGGTCGAGCCTTCGTCCAGCTCGCCGTCGCTCATGGAGTTGTAGACGAAGGCGGAGCTGCCCTGGTGGCGCAAGCCCAGGGCCAGGCCGACGCCGATGATCAGCCCTTGGCCCAGCGAGCCACCGGAGATCTCCATGCCCGGCGTGTAGCTCGCCATGCCGGACATGGGCAGGCGGCTGTCGTCGCTGCCGTAGGTCTCCAGCTCGCTTTCGTCGATCACGCCGGCCTCGATCAGCGCGGCGTAATGGGCGATGGCGTAGTGGCCGTGCGAAAGCAGGAAGCGGTCGCGGTCGGCCCAGTCGGGATCGTTGGGTCGGTAGTTCATGGCGTGGCCATAGGCCACGGCCAGCACGTCGGCATACCCCAGGGCCTGGCCGATATAGCCCTGGCCCTGCACCTCGCCCATGCGCAGGGCGAGGCGGCGGATGCGGTAGGCGCGCGCGGCCAGTTCGGCCTGGCGCGCTTGTGGTGTGGTGGTCAAGGGGTGACTCCTTGAAGGTCAGTCAGTCAATCGATCGATCGATCGCTCGGGACAGGCGGGCAGGCTGGCGCCTGGCCGGCGGCTGCGCTGCAGGCAGCCGCCGGCCGGCGACCTGGGCCGGTCCGGCGGGCGGGTCTTATTTCAGGATGGAGGCCGGCACGTAGGACACCAGCATCAGCACGCCGAAGGCGACCAGGTAGAAGGGGCCGAGTTCGCGCACCGTCTGGCCGACCTTGACCTTGGCCACGGCGCTGGTGATGAACAGCGTGGTGCCTACCGGCGGCGTGTACAGGCCGATGGCCAGGTTGACGGTCATCATGATGCCCAGCTGGGTCAGATCCATGCCGATGGCGTTGGCCAGCGGCACGAAGACCGGGGTGAGCAGCAGCACGGCGGCGGGCAGGTCGATGAACATGCCGCACACCAGCATGAGCCCGTTCATGAGGGCGATGACGCTCCAGCTGCTCGACAGGTTGGCCTTGGCCCAGCCGACCACGCCGTCGGGCATGTGGTCGAAGGTGAGCAGCCAGCCGATGGCGGCCGAGGCCATGATGACCAGCAGCACCACGCCGGTGGCCAGGCCGGCCTCGACCACCGCGGCGTGCAGGCGCTTGAGGCCCAGGTCGCGGTAGACCATGGCCGAAACCGCGCCGGCATACAGCGTGGACAACACGCTCACTTCGGTCGGCGTGGCGATGCCGAAGCGCAGGAAGATGATGATGAGCACCGGCAGCACCAGGGCCGGCGAGGCGTAGAGCAACTGCTGGCTGAACACCGACCATTCCAGCTTGCGGGTGTCGCGCGGGAAGTTGCGCCGCTTGCCCACCCACCAGCACACCGCCATGAAGCCGCCGCACATCAGCAGGCCGGGCAGGATGCCGGCCACGAACAGCGCCGCCACCGAGGTGTTGGACGACAGCGCGAACAGGATCATGGGGATGGACGGCGGGATCAGGATGTCGATGGTGGCCGCCGCCGCCAGCGTGGCCGCCGAGAAGGCCGCCGGGTAGCCCAGGCGCTTCTGCCAGGGGATGAGCAGCGAGCCGATGGCCGAGGCATCGGCCACCGCCGAGCCCGACACGCCACCGAAGATGGTGGACGACAGCACGCCCACCTGTCCGGGGCCGCCGTGGAAGCGCCCGATCAGGGTGCTGAGCACGCCGATCAGGGCCTCGCCAAGCTTGCCGCCCATCATGAGCGTGCCGGTGAGCATGAAGAAGGGGATGGCGATGAGCGGAAAGCTCTGCACCTGGGCCACCATCTGCTGCACCAGCAGGTCGAGCGGCACGCGGTCGGACTGGGCCGCTGCGGCCAGGGCTGCCGCCAGCAGGGCGTGGGCGATGGGCATGGCGGCCACGGCGAAGACGCCGAAGACGGCCAGGATGAGTGCGGTCATGGCAGCGTCCTCGGGTCAGGCGATGTGGATCTCGGGCGCCGGCGTGTCGTGCAGCGCCGCGCCGCCGGCGTGGCCGTGCCAGACCTCCCAGGCCGAGACCAGGGCCAGCAGGGCCAGCATGACCATGCCGCCCATCACGCAGCCATAGGTGACCGAGCCGGGCACCTGCAGGATGGGCGACTTCTCGTCGGCCACGATGTCCAGCATGCGCCAGGTGGCCACGGCCAGGGTGGTGTACAGCCCGGCCACGCACAGCCACACGGCGGTGCTGACCAGGCGGCGCACGCCCGCCGCCACCGCATCCATCAGGAAACTGGTTGTGATGTGCGAGCCATGGGCGGCCCCCAGCACCACGCCTGCCATCACCAGCCAGGGGAAGAGCAGCTCGGGCAGCTCCGAGCCCCACTGCAGGCTGGCGCCGGTGGTGTAGCGCAGCACGGTGTTGACGCACAGGATCACGAAGATCACGCTGGTGGTGATCCACATGACCGCCTGGCAAAGGCGCACGATGGCCTGTTCGACGAGTTTCATGATGGTCGGGGCGTGGCGATGGGTCGGCAACGCAGTGGCGGGCTTACTTCGCGCGCGCGGCGGCGATCACCTTCTTCACATAGGCGCCGATGGGGCTGGCCATCCACTTGTCGTCCACCTTCTCGGTCGCCTTCTCGAAGGCGGCCTTGTCGGCGACGTTGATCTGCACGCCCTTGGCCTTCAGCTCGGCGATGAGCTTGTCGTCGGCTTCCTGCGAGAGCTTGCGCTGCAGGGCGGTGGCCTCGGTGGCGGCCTCCTGCAGGGCCTTCTTGTCGGCGTCGCTCAGCTTGTCCCAGCTGCGCTTGCTCATCAGGAAAGGCGTCATCTCGTACTTGTGGCCGGTCAGCGAGATGTACTTGTTGACCTCGTAGAGCTTGCTGGCGCTGATGTTCATGAGCGGGTTTTCCTGGCCGTCGACCACGCCCTGCTGCAGCGCCACATACAGCTCGGCGAACTTGATCTGCTGCGCCTCAGCGCCCAGGCTCTGCATGATGTCCACCGTCACCGCGTCGGGCGGGGTGCGCATCTTCATGCCCTTCATGTCCTCGGGCTTGCTGATGGCCTTCTTGCTGTTGGACATGTGGCGGATGCCGTTGTCCCAGTAACCCAGCACGACCAGGCCCTTCTCGGCGCTCTTGTCGGCCAGTTCCTTGCCCAGCGGGCCGTCCAGCAGCTTCCAAGCCTGGGCCAGGTTGCCGAACAGGAAGGGCATGCCGAAGGCGGCGTATTCCGGCACCACGGCGGCCACCGCGCCCTGCGAGTTGGCCGAGATGTCGATGGCGCCGGTGCGCAGCGCCGTCACCATGGCGGCGTCGTCACCCAGCTGGGCCGAAGGTGACACCGCCACCTCGATGTGGCCGCCCGACTTCGCCTTGACCACCTCGGCGAACTTCAGCGAGGCCTCGTGGCGCGGGTTGCCCGGCGCGGCGCCGTGGCCCAGCGAGAGCTTGATGGTCTGGGCCTGGGCGGCCAGGGGCAGCAGGGAGGCGGCGGCCAGGGCGAGCAGGGTGCGGGTGAAGGTGGTGCGTTGCATGGTGAGGTCTCCGGGATGTTCTAGGTGAGGTCTGGGTGGGGCAGGGCAGGGGCGTTGCGGTGCAGGCCGTCGATCAGTGGATCAACATGCCGCCGTTGACGTCGAGCGTCACGCCGGTCAGGTACTTGGCCAGGTCGCTGGCCAGGAAGACCACGCAGCCGGCGACGTCGGCGGGCTCGCCGATGCGGTTCAGGGGGATCTGTTCGAGGATGCCCTTCATGCGGTCCTCGGGGATCAGGCCCTTGTTGATGTCGGTAGCGATCAGGCCGGGCGTGACCGCGTTGACGCGGATGCCGTCGACACCCAGTTCGCGTGCCATCGCCCGGCCCAGGCCCAGCATGCCGGCCTTGGCGGCCGAGTAGTGCGGGCCGCCCAGGATGCCGCCGCCGCGCTGCGCGCTGACGGACGAGGTGTTGATGATGGAGCCGCTCTTCTGCGCCCGCATCGCCGGGATGACGGCCTGGGACATGTAGAGCATGCCGCGCAGGCTGACGTCCATCACCGCCTCGTAGTCGGCCGCGGTGATGTCCATGATCTTGCGCGGCTGGGTGATGCCGGCGTTGTTGAACAGGATGTCGATGCGGCCGTAGGCCTTGAGGATCTCGGCCGCGGCGGCTTCGCACGAGGCCTTGTCGGTGACGTCGGCGACCACGCCGAGGTGGCCGTCGCCGAGCTGGGCGGCGGCCGCCTGCGGCTCGGCGCGTGCCAGGTCGAGCAGGACCACCTTGGCGCCCTGCGCCGCCATCATGCGGGCGGTGGCATAGCCCAGGCCGTTGAGGCCGGCGCCGCCGGTGATGACGGCGATCTTGTTGGCGAGCAGCATGTTCCAGGTCTCCAGTGTTCGAGCGGGGTGAAGGCAGGGCCGCGGCCCGGGGACAGGAGGGGCCGCGGCGACACGGAACGCATCATGAAATCGCGCTTGCATGACGACAAGCGAAGTCTCATCACACTAAGATGACGATCCGTCATGTAACTACAGGGTTGCCACCAGCTCACCCACCATGGCCGGTCTGCCGCCTCTGCCCAACCTGCTGGCCTTCGAGGCCGTGGCGCGCCGGCGCAGCTTTGCCCTGGCCGCTGCGGAGCTGCACCTCACCGCCTCGGCCGTGAGCCACCAGGTCGCGCGGCTGGAAGCCCACCTGGGCCTGCGCCTGTTCGAACGCAGCGCCCACGGCGTGCGCCTGAGCACGGCGGGTGAGCATTACCTGGGCCGCATCGCCGGCGCCCTGGCCGCCATCGGCACCGCCACCGACGACCTGCGCCAGGGCATGAGCAACAGCCTCTATGTGCACTGCTCGCCCACCCTGGCCAGTCTGTGGCTGATGCCGCGCATCCGCGCCTTCACCCAGGCCTGCCCGCAGATCGCGCTCAACCTCTCGGCGGCGCACATCCACAGCGACTTCGCCCTCGGTCAGGCGGATCTGGATATCCGCTACGGCGTGCCGCGCTGGGGCGATCTGGTGGTCGAGCCCATCTTCGAGGAGCGCATCCTGCCCCTGGCCAGCCCGGCCTTCGTGCGCGAGCGCCGGCTGCGCCGCATCGAGCAGCTGCTGGAGCTGCCGCTCATCCAGAGCAATGTCAGCGTGGTGCAGTGGGGCGACTGGCTGCGCGCCTATTCCAACCTGCGCGGACCCGAGCGCTACAGCCTGCGCTTCGACCGCGCCCACATGTCGCTCGACGCCGCCACCCAGGGCCTGGGCGTGGCGCTGGAAAGCGCCACCATGGCCGCCGGCCACCTCGCCGACGGGCGGCTCGAACCCGTCTTCGGCCTGGACCGCGCGGTGGTGGTGAAGGCGCACTTCCTCGTCTACCCGGCGCGCCACGCGCAGCGCCCGGCGGTCGAGGCCTTTCTGGCCTGGGTGCATGGCGAGGCAGCGCGGGCCGGCAGCTGATGCCGGCAGCGGGCGCTGGCACCTGCATCAAGCTGCGCCCGGCCGGGCGGGGCTAGCATCGGCGCCCGCAGGCCGACCCTGGCCTGGATCAGACATTTCCAACGGAGACCCGCCCCCATGACGACCCGCCCGAATCCGCCTTTCCGCGCCGACCACGTCGGCAGCTTTCTGCGCCCCAAGTTCCTGCTTGACGCCCGCGAGCAGTTCGCCAAGGGTGAGATCAGCGCCGCCGCGCTGCGCGAGGTCGAGGACCGCGCCATCACCGACATCGTCAAGTTCCAGGAATCCATCGGTCTGAAGGGCATCACCGACGGCGAGTTCCGCCGCACCTATTTCCACATCGACTTCCTGGAGCAGCTCGGCGGCGTCAAGACCGATATTCCGGTCACCATCAGGAAGCCTGACGGCAGCGAGGAGCTGGCGCCGCCGGTGATGCGGGTGATCGACAAGGTGCGCCACGTGAAGGACATCCAGCTGGCCGACTTCAAGTACCTCAAGAGCCAGGTCAGCGCCGGTCGCACGCCCAAGGTGACCATCCCCTCGCCCACCATGCTGCACTTCCGCGGCGGGCGCGCCGGCATCAGCCGCGAGGCCTACCCCGAGCTGGATCCGACCTTCTACGACGACGTGGCCCAGGCCTATGGCGACGAGCTGCAGAGCCTGGCCGACGCCGGCTGCAACTATGTGCAGATGGACGACACCAACCTGGCCTACCTCTGCGACGAGAAGATGCGCGAGGCGGCGCGCCAGCGCGGTGACGACCCCAACGAGCTGCCGCACCGCTACGCTCAGTTCATCAACAAGGTGGTGGCGCGCAAGCCGGCCGGGATGACGTTGGCCATGCACCTGTGCCGCGGCAACTTCAAGAGCACCCATGCCGCGGCCGGCAACTACGAGCCGGTGGCCGAGGCGCTGCTGTCCGAGATGCAGCTCGACGCCTACTTCCTCGAATACGACGACGACCGCTCGGGCGACTTTCGCCCGCTGCGCTACCTGGCCAAGGGCAAGACGGTGGTGCTGGGCCTGGTGACGACCAAGTTCGGCGCGATGGAAAGCAAGGACGACCTCAAGCGCCGCATCGCCGAGGCCGCCCAGTACGCGCCACTGGAACAGTTGTGCATCAGCCCGCAGTGCGGCTTTTCGAGCACCGTGCACGGCAACAACATCGCCGTCGAGGCCCAGCGCGCCAAGCTGGCGCTGTGCATGGAGGTGGCCGACGAGGTGTGGGGCGGCGTCTGACGCCAGGATGGCCGGCCCCCAGCGGTCGGCTCGATCGGCCGGTCACCTGCGCCGGTCGCATGAGCCGGTCAGATCGCCGGCACCAGCGGCTCGCGCCAGTTGTACAGGCCGCCCGCCACGGCGAAGGTGCCGATGCCGCCCAGCAGGGCGAAATCCAGCGCCACATCAGCCCAGCCTGCGCCGGCCTCTGTGAGCAGGGCCAGGCCGTGGCCGGCCGGCGTGGCCGGCAACAGCCATGACAGGCCCTGCAGCAGCGTCGGCAGCAGCGACGCCCATTGGGGCGCTGACCCGCCACCCGTGCCCTCGGCCCAGCTCAGGCCCAGGCCGGCCTGCAGCGGCGCGGGCAGGGCGGCCAGGGTGAGCAGGGGCAGGGTCAACAGGGCCAGCAGCACCAGACCTCCTTCGCGCAGGCGCAGCAGGCTGGCCAGCCAGACCGCCAGCGCCGCCACGCAGGCGGCGTAGAGCAGCAGCAGGGCGGCCAGGGCATCCCAGCGCGTCGCCGGCGCCGGGTCGAACCAGCCGGCCAGCCAGCCCGGCAGCAGGTGGCCCAGGCAGCCCAGCAGCGCCATGCCGGTCACGGCGATCCATACGCCCAGGTAGCTGCTCCAGTTGCGCCGTACCGGCCAGATGCGCTGCTGCGTCCAGGTCGAGAACAACATGCACAGCACCACCAGCAGCGTCTGCTGCACGATGAGCAGGGCCGTGCCTGGCCGCGCCACCGGCAGGGCCAGCAGCGCCGGCAACCAGGGCGGCGCCAGCAGGGCGGGTGGGGCCGCATCGGCAACGCCGCTCGCGGGCGGCTGAGCGAGCGTGGCCGGGGCGTCGGTATCCCTGCTGATGGCGGAGTCGGTGCCCTCGGCCGGCTTGAGCCGGATCTGGATGGCGGTGCGCGGCGTGGGCGCCGGCATGTGACTGGCCAGCGCCGGCGGATGGCCTGCACCGACCAGCGCTTGCGACGGCTCGCGCAGCACCACCATGCCCAGCGGGGCCGCCGCCGACGCATGGGCGGCAGTGCCGCCACCGGCAACGCTCGGCGCGTCCGGCACCCCCTGCGGCGAGGGCAGGGCCTGCAGCACCTGCTGGATGGCCGCCAACATGGCGCGCTGGCGGCCCAGGGCGCCCGGGCCGCTGTACAGGTCGATGGTCAGCTCGCCGGCGGGCGCGGCACTGTTGCCGCTGCCCGCCGCGCCGCCGTTGCTGGCCGGGGCCAGGCGCGGCATGGCGCCCAGCCAGCTGTCCTGCAGATGTTCGGGCAGCACCAGCAGGCCCAGTGCACGGCCCTGGCGCAGCAGGTCCTGGCTGTGGCCGTATTCCGGCCCGGTGTCGAGCAGTTGCAAGGCGGCGCTGGCGCCGAGCAGACGCTGCAGATGGCGCGACAGCGGAGTCTGATCCAGGTCGACCACCACCAGCGGCGCTCGTCCGCCGGCCGGTTCGCGCAGCCGGTAATCGGCCGGCGAGCCGCCGGCGACCGGGCTGTTCGGGGCAGTGGCCATCGGCATAGGCGGCAGCCCGCCGCCGACCCGGGCCGTGACGGGTGTGCCGGCGGTGTCGGCCGCCTCACGCAGGCTGCGCAGGTCGGGCGCGCTGCCGGCCAGCAGGACGCCGGCCACGACCAGACCGCCGCCCAGCGCCACCCGTGCGGCGCGGTCCAGCCAGACGCTGAGCCAGAGCGCAAAAAAGGCGTAGAGCGCGCGGTTGAGCCAGCGCCAGCGCGGGGGGTGGATGTTGACGGTCATGCCTGCGGGCGCAAGGGCGGTCGGGACAACAGGGTGGGCTGCGCACGCATCAGGCACTCCGGGCCAGGCTGGGCAGGAAGGCGCGGCGCGACAGCAGCCAGCCGCCCAGGCCGAGCAGCCCGGCGGCCTGCAGCAGCAGCAGGCCCAGGCCGCGCAGCGCCGGCCAATCCCAGCCCAGCGATGCGGGCTGCCACCAGGCGTGGTCGACCAGACGCAGCACATGCGCCAGCGGCAGCAGTTCAGCCCACCAGGGCGAGCCAGCGGCGGCGTGCTGCAGCAGCATCAGCACCAGCGGCGACAGCAGCCCCAGCAGCGACAGGCTGGCGCGCAACGAGGGCAGCAGGGCGCACAGCAGCAGGCCCAGGCCCAGGCCGGCGCACTGCGACAGCAACAGGCCCAGCGCGACCAGCCCCACGTCGCCTTGCAGCGGTGCTGCGGCCAGGACTTGCCACAGGCCCAGGCCCAGCAGCGCCTGCAGCGCTGCGGCCAGTGCGGGCAGGGCGAGCTTGGCGACCAGGGCGACACGCCAGCGCCGGCCGCTGGCCGCCAGCCACTGCGCGGCGCTGCGTTCGCTGAACTCGCGCCCGACCACGCTGGCGACCAGCAGCGCGGCGCACAGGTGCAGCAGCATGAGCAGCATGGCGCCGCCCGCCACCAGGGCATCGGCACGGGCCTGCAGCGCGGGTGCATCCACATGCAGTCGCAGGGCGGCGGGTTCCAGCGGGCTGGCGGTCACACTCACCGTCGGGCGGCGACCGGCCGGCGCGCCGGCACGGGCTGGCGACGGTGCGAGCGATGCACCGGCCTGGCGATCGGCCTCGGCCGCCAGGCTGTCGAGCACGGCCTGAACATGGGCCAGGATGCGGGCATCGCGGGCGTCGTTGCGCGGCGCCAGATGGATGTCCACCTGCGGCGTCACCAGGCTGGGCAGGGTCGGCGTGCCGGGCGGGCGCAGTGCCGCGCCTGCGGCGGCATCCGCGCCGAGCACGGCGCTGCGCGCGGTGGCGGCCAGCGCGGCGCCAAAACCGGCGGGTATCACTAGCGCCGCCTGGGCGTTGCCGCGGGTCAGCTCGGCGCCCGCTGCGGCGTCGGCCGGCAGCAGGAGCACGCGCAGTTCGGGGCCGGCATCGAGCCGGCGCAGCAGTTGTCGCGAGGCGGCGCTGTCGTCCTGGTCGAGCACCGCCAGGCTCAGTTCGGTGGCTGGCAAACCACAGACCAGCGCGCCGAACAACAACATGGCCAGCAGCGGCAGCCAGGTGGCCAGGGCGAGGTCGCGCGGCCGGCGTGTGATCCGGCGCAGCTCGCGCTGCAGTGCGCCTCGCAAGCTGGGCGGCGGGTGGAACTGTTCCTGGCTGGAGCAGCGGTCCGGGTGCAAGGCCGGCAGCAGCGTCAACAAGGTCGGCATGGCGTGGGCGTGGCAGTCAGCGCGGCGGCGCCTTGTTGAACAGCACCGCCATGCCGGGGCGCAGGCCGGGCAGGGCCGAGGTGGCGCGCAGCCGCACCTCGAAACTGCGCAGTTCGGCACCACCGGCGCCGCGCCAGGTGGCGAAGTCGGGCAGCTGGGTGAGGGCCTCGACGCGGAAATCGGCCTGTGCCGACAACTGCGGGATGTCGGCCCGGTGCACGCTGTCGTAGGCATAGGCGGACAGGTGGTCCTCGCGCACCACCGCGACCACCCAGACGTCGGCCAGGTTGATCAGGCTCATCAGCCATTGGCCCTGGCTGATGCGGCTGCCGTCCTTCACCGCCATGCGGCTGACTTCGCCGGCCACCGGCGCCCGCAGCACCAACCGGCCGGTCAAGGCCGGACTGCGCGCCGGTGCACCTGCAGCGCCCTCGGCCGGCGCCGAGGCCGCCGGGCTGGCACCGGCGGTCGCTGCCTCAGAGCCGGCGGCGGGTGCGCCGTTGCCGGCTGGGGCTGGCGGCGGCGGCGCACCCGGGCGGGCGGTCGCAGCGCCGCCGCGGCGGCTGGCGGGGCCGGTGTTGCCGGCGGGCGGGGCCGCGTCGGCGCCGGCCACGCCCTGGGTGGCGGGCAGGGCCTGGGCAGCCGCTGGTGCGCGTTCGCCGGTCTGCGCCGGGGCACGGGTGGGGGCGGCCGCGGCCTGGGCAGGCAGGGTGGCGATGAGGTCGGAAACGCGCCGGCGCGCCGTTTCCAGCCGGGTGCGCGCGCTGCGCGCCTGGGCGTCGGCAGCCTTCCACTGCGCCTGGGCGGCGTCGCGCTGGCTGGAATCGATCATGCTGTCCTCGAACAGGCCGACGGCGCGCTGGTAGTTGGCATAGGCCAGTTCGGCGCTGCGTTCAAAGCGGCTGACCTCCAGGCGCTGACGCTCGAGTTCGCCGCGTGCCTGGGCCAGTTCGCTGGCCTGGGCGGGTGTCAGGCTGCCGTCGTTGGCCACCGGCGTCACCAGACGCAGATCGACGCCGGTGGCCGGCCAGGCGGTGCGCAGCAGGGCACTGTCGCGGTCGCGATCAGGGTGCAGGGCGACAAGGGCCATGCCGCCAGGCCGACGGATCAAGCCGCTGGTGCTGCCGGCCGGGGCGGTTCCGCCGGCGCCGGCGTCCATCTCGAACAGCGGGCCACCCGCCGCCACCTGTTGACCGGCCTGCACATGCAGCCGGGTCAGCATGCCGGCAGCCGGGGCCAGCACGTTGATTTCCTGCGCCTCGACCTGACCAGCCAGCACGAAGGGCTGCGGGCGTGTGGCGCGCCAGGCCAGGCCACCGGCCAAGGCCAGCAGCAGCGCGCCGAGCAGCACCCAGCGCAAGCGTGGCCAGGCCGCGCGCAGCCGCTCGGACCAGGGTACGGCGACATCGCTGTCGGCGTCCGACTTGAGCACCGGGATGACATCGATGACATCGATGACGTCGGGAGATGAATTGTTCGTCGACATGTCGTCAGCAGGCCTGCAGCGAGCACGGTGCCGTGGTGCCGGGGGCGCCGGGCCAGGGCATCGGCATGCCGGCGCAAGCAGCCATTCGTCCGGGGGATGGGAAAAGGCGCGGCACGTGCAGTCTGGCACGTCGCGGCGCAGCGCCAGGGCAGGAATCGACCCAGGTCTGCACGCCTGCTTGCGCCTTCATGCAGTCCAGAATGCGAAAAACAGTCGGTGTCGCGCCAGATTGACGTGCCAAAGCAACAGTGCGGTGCCCAGCGTCGGGCTGTGCCGGCCGCTTGTTCACCCTGCGAACCAGGCCGCGGGTCGCCGGCATCAGAGGCGCGGCAGGGCGGGCACGCCGAGCATGATTTCGCCCTGCCAGGGCCAGCCCAGCAGTTCGGCCAGGCGGGTCACGACCCAGCCTGCCTCGGGCGGGGTGAGGCCTGACTCGGGCGTGCACAGGCCGGCGTGACAGCGTTCGACCACGTCACTTTGCGCCAGGCCGAGGTCGTGGTGCAGGCGCTGGCCCTGGGGCATGAGCTGCTGGGCCAAGTCCTCACATAGCTCGTAGCGCTGGCGCAGTTCGTCACGCGGCAGGGTCAGGCGGCCGCGCGGCGTGCTGTGCAGGGCGATGAAGCTCTCGGGCACCAGGAACTGGGACTCGTCGGACATGGAGGCGGGCTGCTCGCGCAGCATGATGGGGAGCAAGGCCGCGAGTGTGGCGCAGGCTGGCCGGCGCCGGATCGGCATCGACCCGAGCGCCAGCCAGGCACGCGCTTACCGATGGACGTGAAAGTCACCTCGGCATGCCTGCGGTGGCAGCGCGGAAGTGCCAGACTGGCGGCCCGCCGTCCACAGTCCTGCCGAGCCATGTCCGAGCTGCCTTGCCTGCATCTGCCGCGCCTGCATCTGCCGCGCCTGCATCTGCCGCGCCTGCATCTGCCGCGCCTGCTGCCACCTCACCTGCATTCGTTACACCCTCATCTGGGTGGCTCGCCCTTGCCCGCCCGCCGCAGCAGTCGGCACCGCGCCGCCGCACCACTGTGCGCCCTGGTGCTGGCGCTTGCCGACTGCGGCGGCGGTGCTTCCAGCGCCGAGGCTGCACCGGCCGGCGATACGGCGCCACCCACCGCCACCTCGGCGCTGGCCTGTGCCGGCCTGCCCGCCATGCCCCAGTTGCTGGCCGCCATCAACGCCCTGCGCGCCAGCCCGCGCAACTGCGGCAGCACCGCCTACCCCGCTGCACCGCCGCTGGCCTGGAACAACGCACTGGCGCAGGCCGCCCAGGCGCACAGCGAAGACATGGCGCTGCAGAACTACTTCGACCACACCAGCCTGGACGGTCGCAGCTTCGGCGCCCGCGCCAGCGCCGCCGGTTATGCCGGCAACGCGCTGGCCGAGAACATCGCCGCCGGCCAGAACAGCCTGCCCGCCGCGATCAGCACCTGGTTGGGCAGCCCGGGCCATTGCGCCAACCTGATGAACGCCCGCTACACCGACACCGCGCTGGCCTGCGCCAGCCGGGCTGGCTCGAACTACGGCGTGTACTGGACGCTGATGGCGGGCGCCCTGAAGTAGCGCATGGACCCGCCGTCGGCGCGCCGTGCGCGCAGGATCAGGGCGTGAGAGTCGCGCCCTGCACCGTGCCGCTGCTCAGCAGGTCGGTGCGGGTCTGTCCGGGCGTGTTGCCGACCGCCAGGCGCGTGTTCACCTTCTTGACCGGCAGGCCCAGGGTGGCGGCCAGCCAGACATCGGTCGCCTCGCCGATGCCGCTGGTGATCGAGGTGAACCTGAAATGGCAGGTGGCGACGAAACGGCCGGCCGGCAGGTCCAGCGTTTCCAGGCCGATGAACTGCACGGTGTCGCTCTCGTTGCTCGTCAACTGGCCGCTCACGCCCGCACTGACGAGCGTGCTGGCGTAACTCTGCGAGCTGCTGCTGCCGGCGACAAGGCCGAAGTCGAGCGCCGGCGCCGGTGTGTTGCTGCGCAGGCTGCTGACGATGCCGGTGGCCACATCCAGCGTCTCCAGCCGGTAGGTCAGCACTTTCTGGCCGACCAGGGTCTGGTAGTCGGCGCTGCGTGTGCTGCTGCTGATGCCGCCCAGCGTCGACACGGCGGTGTTTTCCACCCGCACGGTGCTCAGGCCGTCCAGCAGCGCCGGGCCGGACACCTGGGTAGCGATCACCAGCGTTCCGCTCAACGCTGCGCTGCCGGTGGCGGTGCTGGTCTGCGTGCTGGTGTAGGTGAGGGTGTGCACATGGCCAATGGCAAGCAGGCGCGGCGCCAGGCAGCTCAGCGCGGTGACGGTGGACGGCGGCGTCACCGGCGTGACGCCGCCGTTGCTGCCCAGCAGACCGTCGTCGCCGCCGCCGCAGGCGGTCAGCAACAGCAGATGTGTCAGCACGGACCACCGCCCCGTCGACGCAAATGGATGCATCACGGGCGGCCCGCTTCGTCGTCCGCAGCGGTGGGCAGTGGTGGCGCGTGGCTGGCCGTCGCCGGTGCTTGATGGGGGCGTCACAAGGGTGGATCCGATCGCTGGAGTGGCTGTCTGGCGTGGGCGCGTTGGGGCAAATCTAGCTTGGGCAGACCCTCATCATGCCGCCCCGGGGGCACCAGGTGCCGGCTGACGCCGGCCCCGCCGGCAAGCAGCGGGTCGGGCGCACCCGCGCGGGTCAAAAAAAGGCGCCCCTCAGGGCGCCATTCGTCGCTTCCGTCCTGAATCCGTGGCTCAGGCCGCTGTCGCCTTCACCTTCAACCGCCACGCATGCAGCAGCGGCTCGGTGTAGCCGCTGGGCTGTTCCTTGCCCTTGAACACCAGATCCAGCGCTGCCTGATACGCCGCGCCGTCCGGGTTGGCGACCAGCGACTTGTAGGCCGGATCACCCGCGTTCTGCCCGTCCACCTTGGCGGCCATGCGGGCAAACGCCTCGCGCACCTGGGCTTCGCTCACCACGCCGTGGTGCAGCCAGTTGCAGATGTGCTGGCTGCTGATGCGCAGGGTGGCGCGGTCTTCCATCAGGCCGATGTCATTGATGTCGGGCACCTTGGAGCAGCCCACGCCCTGGTCGACCCAGCGCACCACATAGCCCAGGATGCCCTGGCAGTTGTTGTCGATTTCCTGCTGGCGCTCGGCGTCGGACCACTTGGCTTCGGCGACCACCGGGATCGTGAGCAGGTCGCTCATGAGCTTGGCGGTGACGGCGGCGTTGTCGGCGTCGCCGCTGGCCTCGATCTGCTGCTGCACCGCAGCCACGCTGATCTGGTGATAGTGCAGGGCGTGCAGGGTGGCGGCGGTGGGGCTGGGCACCCAGGCGGTGTTGGCGCCGGCCTTGGGGTGGCCGACCTTCTGCTCGAGCATGGCCTTCATCAGGTCAGGCATGGCCCACATGCCCTTGCCGATCTGGGCCCGGCCGCGCAGGCCGCACGACAGGCCGATGAGCACGTTGCGGCGCTCGTAGGCGGCGATCCAGGCGCTGGACTTGATGTCGCCCTTCCTCATCATCGGGCCGGCCAGCATGGCGGTGTGCATCTCGTCGCCGGTGCGGTCGAGGAAGCCGGTGTTGATGAAGGCGACACGGCTGGAAGCGGCGGCGATGCAGGCCTTGAGGTTGGCGCTGGTGCGGCGCTCCTCGTCCATGATGCCTAGCTTCACAGTGCTGTCAGGCAGGCCGAGCAACTGCTCGACGCGGCCGAACAACTCGGCGGCGAAGGCGACTTCGGCCGGGCCGTGCATCTTGGGCTTGACGATGTAGACGCTGCCGCTGCGGCTGTTGGTCAGGCCGTTCTGGCCGTGGCGCTGCAGGTCGTGCAGGGCGATGGTGGTGGTGACCACCGCGTCCATGATGCCTTCGGGGATCTCGCGCACCTGTCCGTCGGCGCCGGTCCACAGGATGGCCGGGTTGGTCATGAGGTGGCCGACGTTGCGCACGAACATCAGGCTGCGGCCGTGCAGCTTGACCTCGCCGCTGCCGTTTGGCGCGGTGTAGACGCGGTCGGCGTTCAGGCGGCGGGTGAAGGTCTTGCCGCCCTTGGCGACTTCCTCGGTCAACGTGCCGAGCTGGATGCCCAGCCAGTTGGCGTAGGCCAGCACCTTGTCGTCGGCGTCGACCGCGGCGACCGAGTCTTCCAGGTCGAGGATGGTCGACAGGGCCGATTCGACGATGACGTCGGCCACGCCGGCGGCGTCGCTGGCGCCGATGGTCGTCTTGCGGTCGATGCGGATGTCCAGGTGGATGCCGTTGTTGACCAGCAGCACGCTGCTCGGTGCGGCGGCGTCGCCCTGGTAGCCGGCGAACTTGCTGGCATCGACCAGGCCGGTGCTGCTGCCGCCCTTCAGGCTGACGACGAGCTGGCCGCCGGCCACGCTGTAGCCGCTGGCGTCGGCATGGCTGCCGGCGGCCAGGGGTGCGGCCTGGTCGAGCAGCTGGCGGGCGTAGGCGATGACCTTGGCGCCGCGCACCGGGTTGTAGCCGCCGGCGCGTTCGGCGCCGTCGGTTTCGGGGATGGCGTCGGTGCCGTACAGCGCGTCATAGAGCGAGCCCCAGCGCGCGTTGGCAGCATTCAGGGCGTAGCGCGCGTTCAGGATGGGCACCACCAGCTGCGGGCCGGCCTGCAGCGCCAGTTCGGCGTCGACGTTGGCGGTGCTTGTCTGCACCTGGGCCGGCACGGGCACGAGGTAGCCGATCTTTTCCAGATGGGCCTGGTAGGCCGCCATGTCGGTGATGGGGCCGGGGTGGGCGCGGTGCCAGGCGTCCATCTCGGTCTGCAGGCGGTCGCGTTCGGCCAGCAGGGCGATGTTCTTCGGCGCCAGCTCGGCCACGATGGCGTCGAAGCCGGCCCAGAAGCGCTCGCTCGTGATGCCGGTGCCCGGCAGCACCTGCTCCTCGATGAAGCGGTGCAGCACGGTGGCGACTTGGAGGCGGTGGGTAGAGGTGCGTTGCGTCATGGCGGGTCTCGCGGGCAGGGAAGCGGGGATGCGGGGAACGGGAGAGGAGAGGGAAAGAAGAGAGAACGAAGTGGGCAGCAAACGACTGAACCGGCTCAGGCGCTGCTCAGTGCTGGAAAGAAGCTCAGCACCTCGCGCAGGCTGCTGCCGCTGCGGGTGGGCGGGCTGTCGGGCTGCTCCAGCGGCAGGCCGGCGCGGTTCACCCACAGCGTGGTGTAGCCGTACCAGGTGGCACCCAGGGCGTCCCAGCCGTTGGCGGAGACAAAGAGGATCTGCTTCGCTGCCAGGCCCAGCGTGCTCGGCCCCAGGCCGTAGGCGCGCGGGTCGGTCTTGAAGGCGCGCACCGCCTCGACGCTGATGACATGGTCGAGCAGGCTGTCCAGCCCGGCGCTCTTCACCGCCACGCCCAGCATGGCCGGGTCGCCGTTGCTGAGGATGCCGGTGGGGATGCCGGCGCGCTTCAGCTGCGTCAGCACCTCGCGGCCTTCGGGGAAGGCCGACAGGGCGCGGTATTGGTTCATCAGCCTGTCCTCGGCGTCCTGGCTCAGCGCCAGGCCCAGGCTGGCGCAGGCATAACGCAGCGCGCCGCGGGTGATGTCCCAGAACGGGCGGTAGCGGCTGCCGTCCGGCGCGCTCATGGTGGCCAGGCGGGTGTGCTCGATCTGCTTGTCGCGCCACAGCAGGGCCAGCGCCTCGCCCTTGCCGGCAAACAGCTGCTCGGCCAGCAGGCCCACGCTGTAGACGTCGAACAGCGTGCCGTAGGCGTCGAACAGCACGGCCAGCGGTTCGGCCGGCGCGCGCTGACGGGCGCCCGGCGCCGGGTGTGCAGAGGTAGCCTTGGAATTGTCCATGGCGCCACTTTATTAGATACTTTGATCGGTATTACTGGCCTGAAATCGCATGGATTTGTGCGTCTGGCGCATGAATCTGGCGAGTGACCCTGAACCCCTCCGTCTTTGCGCTGCCCCATGGACCGTCTCAAGCAGATCGAATCCCTCGTCTCCGTCGTCCAGCGCGGCAGCCTCACGGCGGCGGCCCAGGCCGAGGGTGTGGCCCCGGCGGTGATCGGCCGGCGCATCGACGCGCTGGAGGAGCGCCTGGGCGTCAAACTGCTGGTGCGCACCACCCGGCGCATCAGCCTGACGCACGAGGGTTCGGCTTTTCTGGAGGATTGCCAGCGCGTGCTGGCTGACCTGGCCAACGCCGAGGCCAGCGTGAGCGCCGGTGGCGTCAAGGCCAGCGGCCATGTGCGCATCACCGCACCGGCCGGTTTCGGGCGCCGCCATGTGGCGCCGCTGGTGCCGCGTTTCATCGCCCTGCACCCGGATGTGAGCATCTCGCTCAACCTTAGCGACCGGGTGACGGACATCGTCAACGAAGGCATCGACTGCGCCGTGCGCGTGGGCGACCTGCCCGACTCCGGCCTCATCAGCGTGCGCCTGGCCGACAACCGCCGCCTGTGTGTGGCCGCGCCCGACTACCTCAAGCGCGCCGGCACGCCGAAGACACCGGCCGAACTGAGCCGCCACGCCTGCCTGACCCTGAGTTCGGACGCCAGCCAGACACGCGGCTGGGCCTTTCGCGTCGACGGTGAACTCACCCATCTGCGCCCGGGCGGCCCGCTGGACTGCAGCGACGGCCAGGTGCTGCACGACTGGTGCGTGCAGGGCCTGGGCATCGCCTGGCGCAGCACCTGGGAGGTGGCGCGCGACATCGCCGAGGGCCGGCTGGTGAGCGTGCTGGACGACTTTGCCGCGCCGCCCAACGGCATCTACGCCGTGTTCGCCCACGCCAAGCACCTGCCGCTGCGGGTGCGGCTGTGGATCGATTTCCTCAAGCACAGCTACGGCGACCCTGCCTACTGGCGCGACCTGGCGCCGATCGCGTCGGCGTAGTGCGCAGGCGTAGTGAGTCGGCCTAGTGCGTCGGCCTAGTGCGTCGGCAGGCCGAAACCCCAGGCAATGACGCTGAAGCTGAACCACGACAGCGCAGTGCCGGCCAGGACGATGCGGGCGACGCGGCCGGTGTCGGCGCGGTAGCGCTCGGCCAGCATTGCCGCCTGGCTGGTGCCGGGCAGGGCGGCAGCCATGACCAGCACGGCAAGCTGCAAGCTGCTGAGCGGCGCGCCCAGGGCCCGCGCGGCCAGGCCGACGAGCAGCAGCAGCAGCGGGTGCAGCAAGAGCTTGAACACCACCACCGGCAGGTCGGGCCGCAGCAGTTGCCAGGCCGACTGCCCGGCACCCAGCGCAGCGGCATGGCGGGCGACCGCGAAGCGGCTGGTGGCGAGCAGGGCCGGGTCGGCGCCGGCGGTGTCCAGCGGCTCATCCAGCGTGCCCTGCAGTTCGGCGGCTTGGGCCTTGGCCCGCCACAACACCGCACCGATGGTGAACAGCGCCACCGGCGTGGCGGCGTCGGCCAGCAGGGCGATGAGGTGGTCGACCGGCTGCGGCAAGCCGAGCCCCAGGGCTGCGGCAGCTACACCCAGCACGATGGCCCAGGGCAGCGGCGTGCCCAGGGTGGCGCGCATCAGCCGCCCGGCCAAGGCCAGGCGGGCGCCGAGCGACGCGTTGGCGGGCAGCTCGTCATGGCGGGAATCGGTGTCGGTCAGCTGGGAATCGATCAGCATGCCGTGGCCGGGGCCGAAGGCAGGCAGGGTGTTGCGTTCCTCGTGCGAGAGCGCCAGTGCGATGCACAGCGGGCTGGTGATGAACAGGTCGCACAGCAGGCCGCCCAGCAACGGCCCGGCACTGCCTGGTCCGGCGACCGCGGCCAGCAGCGCTACCCCCATCATGGCGCTGTTGGGGCAGGCGCTCGCCAGGGCGCCGAAAGCGGCGTCCTTCATCGGCACGCGGCGCGAGAGTGTGACCGCCACCGTGAAGACCATCAGCGTGAGGGCGCACAGCAGCCAGACCGTGAGCACCACCGGGTTGAGCAGATCGGCCGGCGCCAGGGTCTGGCCGACCCGGAACAGCAGGCAGGGCAGGGCGAAGGCGAGCACGAAGCGGTTCAGCCCGGCCACGGCGTCCAGCGGCAAGGCGCCCGAACGCACCGCGAGCAGGCCCAGCCAGACCAGCGCGAAGTAGGGGAAGGTGACCTGGAGAAGGGCCAGCATAGGCAAGGCAGTATCGCCGTCGCGCCGCTGACGAACCGGTGATTGCTCGCGGTCCGGGCCACGGAACCGGTGGTGCGAGTCCCGCGACTTGTGTGTTTTGCCACTTTCGGCTGGCGGTGGCTTGGCGACGGCTGCGCCGACACCCGACACTTGCGCCTGGTCGTGGCGGCGAATGGTCCGTCGGGCAGGCTGGGCTGGAGCTTGAGGTGGATCTGAGTTGGAGCGTGTGCATGGTCGGGGCGGTGATGGGAACTGAGGCAGGGCAGGCCGGACAACCGGGCCGCGGCGCGCCGGGCGGCGCCCGGCGTGGCGGGGTGCTCGCCGAGGGACGGCGAGCGTGAGCGAGGTCTTCGTCTCCTGCAAGCGCGAGGACGAGGTGCGGGTCTCGGCCGTGGTGCGTGCGCTCGAGCAGCACGGCCTGGCCGTGTGGTGGGATCGCGGCGTGGTGGCCGGCGAGAACTGGCGCGCCCGCATCGACAGCGAACTCGACGAGGCGCGCGCCGTGGTGGTGTGCTGGACCGATTTGACCGTCGGCAGCGCCGGCCGCTTCGTGCAGGACGAGGCCGAGCGGGCCCGGCGCGCCGGCAAACTGGTCTCGGTGCTGCTGGACAAGGTGACGCCGCCGGCCGGCTTCGCCACCCTGCCGGCGATCGAATTGCGCCATTTCGCGCGCGGCCTGGCCTCGGCCCTGAGTGGCGGGCGCCTGGGCGCGTCGGCGCACGATCCTTTTGTGCTTGACCTGGTGGCCGCCGTGCGCGCCACCATGGCGGGCGAGCCGGCGCCACGGCCGCGTGGCCGCCGTCTGCGCCTGGTGCGTCGCCTGGCCTGGGGCGGACTGGCGGGCGCGCTGGGCGCCGCCGCGCTGGCCTTTGCCACCAACACCCTGGGGCTGCAGGAGCGCGCCTGCACGCTCGACATCGCTCAGCCTGCTCTGTCGGACCGCTGTGGCGCCTGGGGCCTGGGCGATCGACCGACTCAGGCCGAACGGCTGGCCTGGGCCGCGCGGCCCCGGGGCACGCCGCAGAGCTGCGAAGCGCTGCGCGGCTTCATGCGGCAGTTTCCGCACGGCCGCCACGCCGCCGAGGCCGCCGCCCTGCTCGCAGCGCGCAAGGAAAACGTCGAACAGCGCTGGACCTCCGGCGAGCGACCGCTGCCGCTGCGTGAATCCGCCACCGCCGGGCCCGACCGGGGCACGGCGGAACAGGCCGCGCTCGACCGGGCCCAGGCCCATGCCGAACGTCAGTGCCAGAACCTCGAGACCAGCGGCCTGATCCGCGTGCGCCATTTCGAACTGGACGCCAAGCAATGGGACTGCCACCCTGAAGGCGGTAAAGCCTGGGCCTGCGTGCTCGACGCCGTCACCACCTGCCAGCTCGACGAGGGGCGGGAGATCAAGACCGAACGCTGCGACTGAACGGTGGTGAGCGGCCGCCGGCGCCTACAGGCCGCCGCTCAGAGTGTCGACGCACCCGGTCGGTTGTACTCGACGACAAAGCTCGCGTCGGTATGCATGCCGCTGTCGGCCTTGAGCACATCGTCGACCGACCTCACGTGCACCGTCGTCTCCTTGGCGGTTACCGTAAAGGCCATGTAGCCGTGGTCGTCGCCGCGGCCGTAGCGGATGTGCGGCAGCAGCGCCAGGTGGGGGGCCATGGCGGCCTGGGTCCAGCCCTGGCTGGTGATGGAGGTGCCGCAGAACTCGCTGGCGACCACCGGCGCCTTGTCGTCGCGCCAGTCGGGCTTGAGGTCGGCGACGTAGCTGGTGTGCACGTCGCCGCCCAGCACGATGGCGCCGGGTACGCGGCGGTCGGCGACGGTCTGCAGCAGGCGCTGGCGGGCCAGGGGGTAGCCTTCCCAGCCGTCGGTCCAGACCTTGTCGGGCTCGCCGCTGTTCTGGCTCTTGTCGCGGGTGGCGAAGCGCGCCATCAGGGTGGGCTGGGCCAGCAGGTTCCAGCGGTGACCGGTGCTCCAGGCCTGGGCCAGCCAGGCCTCCTGCGCGTGGCCGAGGAAGCTGCGGGTGGGGTCGCGCAGCTCGGCGCACTCGCCTTCGCGCAGGGAGCGCGAGCCGCCCTTGCCGGGCGGGTTGCAGGCCTGCGGGCTGCGCTGCTGGCGGCCGTCGGCCATGAGGAAACGCGCCAGGTCGCCCCAGTCGTAGCTGCCGACGATGCGCAGGTCGGGGCCCACCGGCTTCATGCGCCTGGGCACGGGCATGTGCTCCCACCAGGCGCGGTAGGCCGCGGCGCGCTGGCTGGCGAAGTCGGGCTGCAGCGCATTGCCCTGCAGGCCGGCGTAGTCGTTCTCCACCTCGTGGTCGTCCCAGGTGATGAGCCAGGGCGCGGCGGCGTGCATGGCCTGCAGGGCCGGGTCGCTCTTGTACTGGGCGTAGCGGGCGCGGTACTGGTCGAGCGTGCGGGTCACGCCGCCTTCATGCACACGCCCGGGCGCGAGTGCACGGCCGGGCGGGGTGGCGTATTCGTAGATGTAGTCGCCCAGGAAGACGACCAGGTCGAGCTGCTCGGCCGCCATGTGGCGCCAGGCGGCATAGTGGCCGTGGTCCCAGCGCTGGCAGCTGGCGATGGCGAACTTCAGGTGCTCGACCCGCGTGCCGGGCGTCGGCGCGGTGCGGGTGCGGCCGACCGGGCTTTGCTGGCCCAGGGCGCTGAAGCGGTAGTGGTACCAGCGGTCAGGCGCCAGACCGGCGGGCTCGGCGTGCACGCTGTGCGCCTCGTCGACCCGCGCGCTGTCTCGCCCGCGCGCGGCGATGCGGCTGAAGGCTTCGTCCTCGGCCAGCTCCCAGCTCACCTCGACCTGGTCCGGCAGATCGGCGCCGGTGAGACGAGTCCACAACACCAGGCGATCGTGCTGCGGGTGACCCGAGGCCACGCCGAGCCCGAAACGCGGCCGGTCGGCGGCTCGTGCCTGGTCGATGACGGCCGGCGCACAGCCGGGCAGGGCGACGCTGCCCACGCAGGCAGCCAGGCCGCCCAGCCAGCGGCGACGCGTATGGGGTGGGCAGTCAGACGCAGGCGGCGAGGAGGACAGTGTCATGGCAGCAATACGGGACGTGGTGGGGATGCGGGTGTCTGGCTGCAACGGCGGAGAGTTCACCGGCCGTGCAGGCTGAATGTGAAAAAAGCATGCATTCATGAATTGCCTGCACCTGACCGCAGGGGGCGCCGCTCAGGACGCGCCGTCGGCGTGCATATGCACGCCCAGCTTGATATCCGGCAGCCGGTGCATCCATAAACTGCCGCCCGCGGTTGTCGCCTTAAGGTTGGTTCATGTTGTTCCGATCGGGTGGCGTACCCAGCAACGATAGCGAGAACCCCCTGGAGGTGCACATGATCCGTAGTTCGACGAAGACGTTTTCCAGCGCCATGGCGGCCGCTGCCCTGACCGTGGGCCTGTCCGGCCCGGTGCTGGCGCAGACCACCCTGAACTTTGATGACCTGGGCGCCAGCCCCTCGGGCACCCACATGCCTGACGTCTACCAGGGGTTCGGCTGGACCACCACCAACTGGCACTACATGACTGCCGGCACGGCAACAAACGACTTCCTCGCGCTGTCTGGCAGCGCCACCACCATCCGCAAGACCGATGGCTCGCGCTTCTATTTCGACGGCGCCGATTTCTGGAGCCGCCGCGGTCTGGACGCCAACGGCAACTTCTACTTCGTGCTGTCGCTGGGCGGCAAGGTGGTCTATAACGGCGCGGCCCTGAAGGCCAAGTCCAGGTTCACGGGCACGCCCACGCTGCTCAAGCCGCCCTACACCGGCGCGGTCGACACGGTGGCGGTCGGCTTCGACAAGCCCGGCCGCGGCGGCGACTGGGACCAACTGGCGATGGACAACTTCCGCTTCCGTCCGGCGCCCTGAGCCTGTGCTCGAGCCTGGCGGCGCGCTGAGCCGGCCCGGCCTCGGGCCGGGCTTATCATCCGCGCGCCCCTGCTGGCCGCCACGCGCCGACCCGATGTCGGTGATGCTGGCGGCCTTCGTCTTTCTGCCATGGCCACCGCACCCGACACCCTCAACCCCGCCCAGATGGAGGCGGTCAACCACCTGCACGGGCCCTGCCTGGTGCTGGCCGGCGCCGGCTCGGGCAAGACGCGCGTCATCACCCAGAAGATCGCCCGCCTGCTGCAGGCTGGCCTGGCGCCCGAGCAGATTGCCGCCATCACCTTCACCAACAAGGCCGCGGCCGAGATGCGCGAGCGCGCGCAAGGGCTGGTGGGCGCGCGCGCGGCCAAGAAGCTGCTGATCTCGACCTTCCACTCGCTGGGCGTGCGCCTGCTGCGCGAGGACGGCGAGCTGATGGGTCTGAAGCAGCAGTTCTCCATCCTGGACAGCGACGACGTGCTGGGCGTGCTGCGCGATGCCGGCGCCACGACGGACGCGAAACAGGCGCGCAGCTGGCAGTGGACCATCAGCCTGTGGAAGAACCAGGGGCTGAACGCCGCCCAGGCCGCTGCAGTGGCCGATACCGACGACGAACTGGTGGCCGCGCGCGTGATGGCGCTGTACGAGGAGCGGCTCAACGCCTACCAGGCGGTCGACTTCGACGACCTCATCCGCCTGCCGCTGGCGCTGCTGCAGCGCCACGAGACCGCCCGGCGCAAGTGGCAGGAGCGCCTGCGTCATGTGCTGGTGGATGAATACCAGGACACCAACGCCGTGCAGTACGAGCTGCTGCGCGCCCTGGTCGATCACCCGGACGAGCGCCGCCGCGTCTTCACCGCTGTGGGCGACGACGACCAGAGCATCTACGGCTGGCGTGGCGCCACCATCGAGAACTTGAAGCGCCTGCCGCAGGACTATCCGCAGCTCAAGGTCATCCCGCTGGAGCAGAACTACCGTTCGACCGGCGCCATCCTGGCCGCGGCCAACCATGTCATTGCGCTCAACCCCAAGATCTTCCCCAAGAAGCTGTGGAGCGAGTTCGGCGAGGGTGAGCCGGTGCGGGTGGTCGAGTGCGACAACGAGGAGCACGAGGCCGAACGGGCTGTCGCACGCATCCAGTCCATCCGCGCCAATGCGACGGGCGCCTACACCGGCAGCACGGAGTGGAGCGACTTCGCCATCCTCTACCGCGCCAACCACATGAGCCGCAAGCTGGAGGAAGCGCTGCGCAAGGCGCAGATTCCGTACAAGGTGTCGGGCGGGCAGAGCTTCTTCGACCGCGCCGAGATCAAGGACCTGTGCGCCTGGATGCGGCTGTGGGTGAACCCGGACGACGACCCTGCCTTTCTGCGCGCCATCACCACGCCCAAGCGCGGCATCGGCCACACCACCCTGGGCGCCCTGAGCCAGTTCGCCGGCCAGTGGAAGGTCAGCATGTTCGAGGCGCTGTTCCAGGGCAGCCTGGCCGCGGCGGTGAAGGACCGCGCCCTGGGCTCGCTGCACGAGTTCGGCCGAACTGTGAACGACCTGCAGTACCAGGCCGCCCACACCGAAGGCAGCGAGGCGGCGCGCGCCATGCTGATGCAGTGGCTCAAGGACATCGCCTACGAGCAGCACCTGCGCGACAACGAGGACAGCGACAAGGCGGCCACGAGCCGCTGGAGCAATGTGCTGGACTTCATCGACTGGGTGGCGCGGCGCTGCGGCGGCGAGATCGAGAACGACGGCGGCGCCACCACCGAGACCGAGCGCAAGAGCGTGCTCGACGTGGCGCAGAGCATCAGCGTCATCCTCAGCCTGGCTGAGCGCGGCACCGAGCAGAACCTGGTGACCCTGTCCACCCTGCACGCCAGCAAGGGCCTGGAGTGGCCTCATGTGGTGCTGGCGGGCGTCAACGAAGGCCTGCTGCCCTTCTGCGGCGAGGACGAGGAGATGACGCCCGAGCGGCTGGAAGAGGAGCGCCGCCTGATGTACGTGGGCATCACGCGTGCCCGGCGCACCCTGGCGGTGAGCACGCTCAAGCGCAGGAAACGCGGCCGTGAGACCGTGGCCGGCGTGCCCAGTCGGTTCATCGCCGAGATGCGCTTGAACGCCGCCACCGCCAAGGAAGACCCGCGCGAGAAGCTCAAGGCCCTGCGCGCCGAATTCGCCGCCCGCGCCGCCTTGGCCAAACCACCGGCCTGAGTTGCCGGCTCGCCGCGCTCGGGCCGGTGGCGATGCGTGCCTAGAATGCCGCGTCAGCCACGTTCAGCCCTGGAGAGCAGCATGACCAAGGCCCCGCGCGCCCAGCGGCCGCCCACCGACCAGGCGCCGGCAGCGGCCCGCAGGACACCCAAGGAAGCGCAGGCCAGGACCCGGCACACGGCGTCGGTCGAGCCCCGGCCCGCTCCGACCCGACGGCCGCGCCGCGCCCGCATCCCGCCATTGGCCGGCATGCCGGGTCACTACATCCGCCGCCTGCAGCAGATCGCCGTGGCGCTGTTTCTCGAAGAGACCGACGTCCACGGCGTCACCCCGGTGCAATACGCCGCGCTGTCGGCCGCCCAACGCCAGCCCGGCATGGACCAGCGCACCTTGGCCGGCGCGATCGGCTTCGACACCTCGACCATCGGCGGCGTGATCGACCGGCTGGAGCGCCGCGGTCTGATCAGCCGCGAGGCCGCCCCGACGGATCGGCGGGTGCGCCTGCTGCAGGTCACTCCCGACGGCGAGGCGCTGCTGGAGCAACTCACCAAACCGGTGCTGAAGGCGCAGCGACGCATCCTGGCACCGCTGGCGGCCGAGGAGCGCGAGCACTTCATGGCCATGCTGACCACCCTGGTCGAAGCCAACAACGACATGAGCCGCGCCCCGCGCGAAGACACGTGACGCCACCTACCGATCCGCGCCTTGGCCACCCGCGGCGCGTGCCCGCCGCATCGCGCCCGCCTGCCCACGCACAGCCTGCCCCCAGCGGCGTGATCGCCGATCTGGACAGCGCCTGGGTCTTCCTGCCCTGTGCTGCCGGCGTCGAAGGCCTGCTCGAAGCCGAGGTGCGGCGCATCCTGGACGCGCCGCTGGCGCGTGGCGACGGCGATGCAGGCCCGGTCAGCCGTCTGCGTGCCCTGCGCGGCGGGGTGGAATTGCGCGCCGACCTGGCCAGCGCCATGGCGCTGAACCTGCACTGCCGGCTGGCCCAGCGCGTGTTGTGGCAGGTGGCCGAAGGTGGCTACCGCGACGAGCACGACCTCTACGACCTGGCCGGTGCGGTGCGCTGGCAGGACTGGATCACGCCGCGCCAGACCCTGAGGGTGGATTGCACGGCGACCCGATCGCCGCTGCGCAGCCTGCATTTCGCCGCCCTGCGCATCAAGGACGCGCTGTGCGACCAGCTGCGCGAGCGCCTGGGTGAGCGCCCTAGTGTCGACCCGCACCGGCCCGATCTGAGCCTGGTGCTGCACCTGGACGAGCAGCGCGCCATGCTCTCGGTCGACCTGTCGGGCGAGGCCTTGTTCAAGCGCGGCTGGCGCGAGCAGCAGGGCGAGGCGCCGCTGAAGGAAACCCTGGCCGCCGCCATGCTGGCCGCCGCCGGCTGGCAGGGCCGCGAGGAGGACGGCCTGCTGCTCGACCCCTGCTGCGGCGCCGGCACCATCGCCATCGAGGCGGCGCAAATTGCCTGCGGCATGGCGCCCGGCCTGCAGCGCCGCTTCGCCTTCGAGCGCCTGGCGCCCTTCCGCGAGCTGGGCCGGGCCTGGCGCGACCTGCAGGACGCCGCCCGCGCCGCGCAACATGCGCCGCGCGTGGCCATCGTGGCCGGCGACGTGGCCTTCCGCATGACCGACTTCGCCAGCCGCAACGCCGAGCGTGCCGGCGTGGCGCGCGCCATCGACCTGCGCACCATGGACGCACTGCAGCGCCCGGCACCGGCCGAGCACGGTGTGCTCATGCTCAACCCGCCCTACGGCGAACGCATCGGCGCCAAGGGCAGCGGGGCAGGTGACCGGTGGGACGGGCGTGATGATGGCCGCGATGGCCGTGGCGCAGAAGCGTGGCAGCGCCCGCCGCAGCGCACGAGCCGGGAGGATTTCGAGGGCGGCGGCACGCCCGAGGCTTTCTTCGGCGCCCTGGCCAGCCACTGGAAACGCGGCTACGCCGGCTGGACCGCCTGGGTGCTCAGCCCGGACGCGAAGCTGCCGCAGGCCATGCGGCTGAAGGAATCGCGTCGTGTGCCGATGTGGAACGGGCCGATCGAATGCCGGCTGTTCCGCTTCGATCTGGTGGCCGGTTCGATGCGCAAGGACGCCGCGCCGGCTGCGGCGGCCGACCCGGCCCCGGCTCGCGGCGATCCGGCCCGCTGAGGCCGTCCGGCAACGCCAAAGGCAGGGTCAGGCGCTTTGCCCGCCGGTGACCGGCCGGGCGCGGCCGAGCCGCTTCGACCAGGCTCAAGCTTGCGGCGTGGGGGCGGCTGCGTCGGCCGGCGTGTTGGTGCCGTCGTCGCCGGGCTGGTCGGGCTCGTGGTCATCCGTGGCGGAAGGGCCACTGTGTCCCTGCGCCTTGCGCTGTTCCTTCTCGGCCTTCTTCTGCTTCTTGGCCAGCTCGCGCTGACGTTTCTCGAACTGGTAGTTGGGCTTGGCCATGCATGTTTCTTTCTGTGCGGTCGACGGTGCACGTGCACCGTCCGTGCTTGACCCACATGGTAGCCGGCCGCGTCACCACGGCTGCAAAACGCCCTGGCAAGCACCGTCAAGCCTGGCCTGCGACGCGCAGGCGCCGTTCATTTCGCCGAGACGATGCGCGCCATCCACTGCGCCATCTCGTGTTCGGCGGCGCTGCCGGCAGCGTGGGCCTGCTGCACCCGTTCGCGGTCGGCGCCAGGGCGGTTCTGGCTGAGCTTGAACTTGGCCTGCACTGACCGCACCTGCAGGCGCAGGCCGACGATGGCGCGCAGCATGGCGTGCTGGTAATCGCCGGGCAGGGCGCGCCAACGGGCCGCGTAGTCCGGTTCGTGCACGGCGATGAGGCGCTTGAGCAGCGCGTCCTTGGCGGCGTCGTCGTCGACCAGTTCCACCGTCACGTCAACCTGCACGGCGATGTAGTTCCAGGTCGGCACGGCCTTGTCGGCCTCGTACAGGGCCGGCGAGACGTAAGCCCCCGCGCTGCCGAACACCACCAGCGCGCGGCCGTGGCGCTGCAGCAGCGCAAGCTGGGGGTTGGCGCGTGCCAGATGGCCTTCGAGCACCCAGTTCGTGGGGGCTGTGCCGTCTTGCGTGCCGGCGCTGGCTTGCAGGCGCAGGGGCAGTGGGTTGACCACCGGCAACTCGCCGTCCGCGCCGTTGCACACCAGCTGGGCCAGAGGATGGGCGGCGATGAAGTCGGCCACCGCGTCGGCGTCGTCGACCTGGAAGTGAGCAGGCAGGTACATGCTGATAAGCATAACCGTGGGCGTGGGCAAGAATGCCGCGCATGACGATGCGACGACACGGCACGGGACGGTCGACGGGGTGGCGCGGCCGCGTGGTCGGATTGCTGCTGGGCGCTTGCGTCGGCATGGCATCGGCCATGGCGGTCGAATCCGCTGAGCCAGGAGCATCGGCCGCGCCGCCCGGCGCTCCGGCGCCGCTCGATGCCCCTGGTTCGACTCGGCCGCCACGCATCGGCCTGGTGCTGTCGGGCGGTGGCGCGCGCGGCCTGGCCCATGTGGGCGTGCTCAAGGTGCTGGAACAGGCGCGGGTGCCCATCGCGGCCATCGCCGGCACCTCGATGGGCGCCATCATCGGCGGGCTGTACGCGGGCGGCGTGAGTGCAGCCGAGCTGGAGCGCGAGTTGCTGGCGCTGGACTGGGATGCCTTGTTCGCCAACCGCGTGCCGCGTGCCTCGCTGGCGCAGCGGCGCAAGGAGGAGGACTTCGACGTCTCGCCCGCCATCGAGCTGGGGCTCAAGCCCGGCAGCGTGGAGCCCATGCTGCCGCTGGGCGGCGTGTCCAGCCGCGGCCTGGAACTGCTGCTGCGCCGCTACACCTTGCCGGTGCGCCAGGCGGCGGACTTCGACGCCCTGCCCATCCCCTTTCGTGCGGTGGCGACCGACATGGAGACCGGTGCGGCGGTGGTCTTCGAGCGCGGCGACCTGGCCACCGCGCTGCGCGCCAGCATGTCGGTGCCCGGCGTGTTCGCGCCCATGGAGGTCGGCGGGCGCATCCTGGGCGACGGCGGGTTGGTGAACAACCTGCCGGTCGACGTGGTGCGCGGCATGGGCGTGGACATCGTCATCGCGGTCAACATCGGCACCCCGCTGCAGCCGCGTGCGACCCTGGGCACGGTGTCGGGCGTGACGCTGCAGATGATCAACATCCTGACCGAGCAGAACGTGGCGCGGTCGCTGGCCCAGCTCGACCCGACGCACGGCGACATCCTCATCGCGCCGGCGCTGGGCAGCCTGACCTCGAGCGACTTCGTGCGTGCGCCCGAGTTCATGCAGCGCGGCGAGGCGCAGGCGCGCAGCCAGTTCGAGCAACTTGCCGCCCTGGGGCTGACCGAACAGGCCTGGGCCGAGCGGGCGGTTCGGCGGGCGGCCTGGCCCTACGCGCAGGCTGCGCCGCGGCTGGCATCGGTGACCTTCGAGGTCAACGGCGACGCCGGCCAGACGGCAGGCCGGGCGGCCCATGCTCCAGGCGAGGGCGACGGCACCACTCACGGCGTGAGCCATCCACAGGTCTACGCCGGGCGGCTGGCCAGCCGCGCCGGCCAGGCTTTCGATGTCCGTCAGGCCGAGGCCGACAGCCGCGCCCTGGCCGCCAACGACGACTATCAGCACACCGACTACCGCTTGGAGGAGGGCCCGGATGGCACCGATCTGGTGTTCCGGCTGGATGAGAAGCCATGGGGGCCGAACTACTTTCGCGCCGGCCTGGAGCTGGCGAGCGACTTTGCCGGCCGGGGCGAGTTCAATGTCAAGCTCAGCCACAACCGCCACTGGCTCAACGAGTCCGGCGGCGAGTGGCGCAATCGGCTGCAGATCGGTTCGACGCCCCGGTGGTCGACCGAGTGGTACCAGCCACTGACCCGCCAGATCGACCCGGCCGGCGCCTGGTTCGCGTCGCTGCACGCCGACGCCGAGCGGCGCCGCAGTCATGCCTATCTGCCGCTGGCGCCCACGCAAAGCGGTCGCGCCCCGCGCCTGCTGGCGCGCTATGCGCGCAGCCAGCAACGCATCGGCATCGACCTCGGCCAGCCCTGGGGGCGCTGGGGCGAACTGCGCAGCGGCGTGAGTCACGACCGCATCACGCTGCAGCCCGAACTGCTGGCCGGCGACGTGACGCTCTCGGCGGCCGGCGCTGACCTGCGCGCGGACGAGACCGCCTGGCGCGCAGCCGCGGTGGTCGACCAGCTCGACTACACCAGTTTCCCGACCCAGGGCTTTCGGCTGCGCCTGCTGGGCGTGTACGGCCGGCGCAGCGGCTCGGCGGCGCTGCTGGCGCCGGGCGGCGAAAGTTTCCGGCGCATCGAGGTCGACGCGACCGATGTGCAGAGCATCGGTCGTTTCAGCCTCGATGCCACCGCCCGCCTGCGTTACGCCGACCAGAGCCTGATCCAGCCTTTTGCCACCGTTGCCACCCTGGGCACAGCCACGGCCTCGGCCGGCGGCGTGGGGCAGTACACCCTGGGCGGTTTCCACAACCTGTCGGGTTACGAGGTCGATCAGCTGTCGGGCAACCAGGTGGTGCTGGGACGGTTGACGGGCTATCTGCGGCTGACGCGCCAGCCGGTACTCACGCGCGGCTTTTTTGCCGGCGCGACGCTGGAGCTGGGCAATGCCTGGGCTCAACGCAGCTCGGTACGCTGGCGTGAGCTGCGTTCAGGCTACAGCGTCTTTCTGGGCGCCGATACCGGCCTGGGGCCGTTCTACCTCGGACTGACCTGGGCGCCACAGGGCTCGCCGGGCGTTTATCTGCAGCTCGGCCGGCCTTGAGAACCGCCACGTGACGGCGGCGGTGGGGTGGGACCAGGGCCGGACCGTGCAAGACGGCCGTCTTGAGTCGGTCAGGCCTGGGCAGGCGCTGCGGCGTCGCCAGGTGCGTCGAAGTCGGACTCGTCGGCCGCGCCGTCGGCGGCCAGGCGCTCGTGGGTGCCGCCGGCCACCGGCAGGCGCGGCACGGGCGCACCTTCAGGCAGCGGCGGACTCCATTCGCGCAGGCTCATGGCCAGATCGTCGACGCCCTGGCGCGAGAGCGCGGAAAACAGCAGCACGCCGACGTCCGCGGCTTCGCTGGCCAGATCGCCCAGATCCTGCTGCGTCTTGCGCAGGATGTCGGCGGCCTGCTTGCGGCCGAGCTTGTCGGCCTTGGTCAGCACGACGAGCAGCTTGACCTCGCCGTTGATGACACGCGGCGCGACGAAGTCGAGCAGCTGGCGATCGAGCGGCGTGAGGCCGTGGCGCGCGTCGACCATCTGCACCACGCCGGCCAGGTTGCGGCGCAGGGCCAGGTAGTCGGCCATCACCTGCTGCCAGCGCAGCTTGGCAGCGCGCGCCACCGCGGCGTAGCCATAGCCGGGCAGGTCGGCCCACAGGCTGTCGGGCACGTCCTTGGGGCCGACGGTGAACAGGTTGATGTGCTGGGTGCGCCCCGGCATCTTGGAGGCAAACGCCAGCTGGCGCTGCTGCGCCACCGTGTTGATGGCGGTGGACTTGCCGGCGTTGGAGCGGCCGACGAAGGCGATCTCGGGCAGGTCGTGCGCCGGCAGCTGATCAAGCCTGCTGGCGGTGGTGAAAAAGCGCGCTCCGTGGGCCCAGGCCAAGGCGGAGCGGGCGGCCGGGTCCACCTGCGGGGCGCGGGCGGCGGTCTTGTAAGCGGGCTGCATTGGAGGACATTGTAAAATCTCGCGGTTTCGCGCCCGAGAGGCGCTTTGTTTTGCCCGAATCCGGTGCTTGTGCGCAGTGCGCGCTGGCCGGGGTCCGCCCTTCGCCCTCCCCTCGTTTTGCCCACTTCCGACACCATGAAGCCCTACGCTCTGACGATCCTGGCCCTGGGACTTGCCGCGCTGCTCTCCTCCGCGTCGGCCAATGAAGCCAAGCCGGCTGCGGCCAAGGTCGACCCGGCCAAGGGCGGCGAGATCTCGGCCGCCGTGTGCGGCGCCTGCCACACCAACGACGGCAGCCGCGGCGTGCCGGCCAACCCCATCCTGCAGGGCCAGCACCCCGAATACATCGTCAAGCAGCTGGGCGAGTTCAAGGCCGGCAAGCGCGACAACCCCATCATGAAGGGCTTCGCCAGCGCGCTGAGCGACGACGACATGAAGAACGTCGCCGCCTTCTACGCCGGCAAGCAGGCCAAGCTGGGCGCGGCCAAGAACAAGGATCTGGTCGTGCTGGGCGAGAAGATCTACCGCGGTGGCATCGCCGAGCGCAGCGTGCCGGCCTGTGCCGGCTGCCACAGCCCGACTGGCGCCGGCATCCCGGCCCAGTACCCGCGCGTGAGCGGCCAGCATGCCGACTACACCGAGGCCCAGCTCAAGGCCTTCCGCGACGGCGTGCGCAAGAACAGCGCCCAGATGAGCGGCGTGGCCGCGCGCATGAACGACCGCGAGATCAAGGCCGTGGCCGACTACATGGCCGGCCTGAACTGATCTGATCACGCACATGACGGTCGGTGCTGCCTGCCTGGCGGCGTCCGCGCGGCGGAAGAGGCCGCCCCGTGCCGCCTTGTGATGTGTCAGCCCCACCAGCCGGTCGTTCGACCGGCTTTTTTCTTGGTGGGGCGCCGGCCGCAGAGTTGGTTGGACTGCTGCATGGGACCGCGGCGGACCGACTTGCGCAGGGCACAGCCGCGGCATGAGCGGCTATCCTGGGCACTCGGCCGCGACGGGTCGGCCATCTGACGTCCAGCCCTGCATGTACGGAGAAGTCGCCATGCCATATATCCAGCGCAACCGCCAGGGCGAGATCGTCAGCCTGCACCGCGAGCCGCTGCCCGGCGCGGCCTACCTGCCGACCGACCATCCTGAGGTGCAGGCCTTTGTCGGTCGACCCGGTGCGCCGCGCGAGGGGCGATTCACCGCGATGGATGCCGATTTCGTGCGCGTCATCGAAGACGTGATCGATGTGCTGGTGGCGCGCAACGTCATCCGCATCACCGACCTGCCCAGCGAGGCGCAGTACAAGCTGTTCGCGCGCAAGAACTTCCGCGACGGCTTCAAGCGCAACTCGCTGCAGCTGTATGCCGAGGCACCGCCGGTGGCTATCGAGGTGAACGCTGTGCCGACGGACATGCTGGCCAACCCCTTCGAGGGCACAGCCACGTTGTCGCAGCTCGGGCTGCGCGACGAGGGCGACGACGACCGGATCTGAGCCGGCGTTGGGTGACGATTCCCCATCAGCCCGTCGGCCCGATCGCCGGCTGTAAGAATCGGCTTGGTCCGGGCGACACAGGCTGGCGCGACCCGCGCCAGCGACGCTGAAGCGTCGCCCCCCCTACACCGGAGCCTGATTCCATGAGCCACGTCCGTGCCAACCGCCGCCGCAGCGGTTTTGATCATCCGGCCAGCAGCGAAATCACGCCGCTGGCGATCTATGCCGAGCGGCGTGCCTGGCTGGCGCGTTCCGGCCTGGCCGGTGCAGGGCTGCTGGCCTCGCTCGCCGTGCCCGAGTTGATGCCGCAGGCTGCGGCGCAGGGCAATGCTGCGGTGCGGCCGGGCAAGCTGGCTGCCCTGGCCGGCAGCCGCAGTTCGGTCGCCGGCGCTCTGGTGATGGACAAGCCCACGGCCTACAACGACGCCAGCAGCTACAACAACTTCTACGAGTTCGGCACCGACAAGTCCGACCCGGCGCGCAACGCGGGCAAGTTCGTCACCCGGCCGTGGACGGTCAGTGTGGAGGGCGAGGTGAAGAAGGCACGCAGCTTCGACCTCGACGAACTGCTCAAGCTGGCGCCACTGGAAGATCGTATCTATCGCCTGCGCTGCGTCGAGGGCTGGAGCATGGTCATCCCCTGGGTGGGCTGGTCGCTGGCCGAACTGCTCAAGAAGGTCGAACCGACCGGCAACGCGAAGTTTGTCGAGTTCGTCACCCTGGCGGACGCGAAGCAGATGCCTTACGTTGGATCGCGCGTGCTTGACTGGCCCTATGTGGAAGGCCTGCGCCTGGACGAAGCCATGCATCCGCTCACTCTCATGGCCTTCGGCATGTACGGCGAAGTGCTGCCCAACCAGAACGGCGCTCCGCTGCGCCTGGTCGTGCCCTGGAAATACGGCTTCAAGAGCGCCAAGTCCATCGTCAAGATCCGCCTGGTCGACAAGCAGCCGCCGACGGCCTGGGTCAAGGCGGCAGCGCAGGAATACGGCTTTTATTCCAATGTGAACCCCAACGTCGACCACCCGCGCTGGAGTCAGGCGACTGAACGGCGCATCGGCGAGGACGGTCTGTTCGCCAAGAAGCGTCCGACGCTGATGTTCAACGGCTACGAGGCCCAGGTCGGCCAGCTTTACGCCGGGCTGGACTTGAAGAAGAACTATTGAGCGGGGCCGCCATGCCTGCCGCCCCTGCCGCGACCGCCGCCAACGGTTCGCCCCACCGCGCCACGAACGTCGTCGCGCCGCCCGCGCCGCAGCAACTGAAGCAGCGCATCGGCCGCTGGCTCGGCCACCGCGCGGCCAAGCCGATCGTCTTCGTGTTGTGCATGCTGCCGCTGGTCTTCATGGTGGCCGGTGCAGTGATGAACACCCTGGGCGCCAACCCGGCCGAGGCGCTGCTGCGCGGCACCGGTCTGTGGAGCCTGCGCATGTTGTGCCTGGTGCTGCTGGTCACGCCCCTGCGCAAGGCCACCGGCTGGGCGGTGCTGGCGCGCTGGCGGCGCATGCTGGGCCTGACCATGGCCTTTTACGCCAGTCTGCATTTCCTGGCCTATGCCTGGCTGGACATGGGCTTCGACCTCGATGCCATCGTGCGCGATCTGCCCAAGAGGCCGTTCGCCCTGGTCGGGTTCCTGGCCTTTATCGCCACCTTGCCGCTGGCCGCGACCTCCTTCAATCGCGCGATCCGCTGGTTGGGCGGTGCGCGGTGGCAGGCACTGCATCGGCTGGTCTATGCGATTGCGGTGCTGGCGCAATTGCATTTCCTGTGGATGCGCGCCAGCAAGCACCGCTATGGCGAGGTGCTGCTCTACGGCTGCATCCTCGGCGTATTGCTAGCGCTGCGCCTGCCGGTGTTGCGTGATGCCTGGAGCACCTTGAGGCGCCGCCTGTCCCGCCCCGGGTATCCCTGAACGGCATCTTCCGGGCAGGGCGTCGGCCGGCGCAGTGCAGCATTCATGCAACTGTTTGTTGCGAATGGCCATCGCATACACACGCGGCGGCGCATTGCTGACGTGCACCTTCCACACTGGACGCGTTTGAAGAAGCACGGTGCCCTTCCCTTCATCTTGGGGGGGAGGTGCAGCCTCTAGCATCGGCGCTCATGCACTCCAGTCTTGCCGACGTGCCTTCATTTCGTCCTGCGTTTGCCCATTCTGTCGATCCGACCGGCGCGCGCCATGCCCGCGTGCCCGGATGGGCCGCCTCGATCGGCGCGCTGGCTCACGATGAAGACGGCGAGACCTTGCCGGCCCCGCTGAGCAACGAACCCCGGGCCAAGGTGATCCAGTTCGACCCTTCCGATCTGCTGGGCTCGGCACTGACCTTCGCTGCTCACGAACAATGGGACGAGGCCAGCTGGCTGTTGCATCGCCACGCCCAGCGACTGTTGCGTGCCTATCCCGAGCCGCGCCGACTGGATGACCTGTTCGACCTGGCCGGGCGAACGTTGCGATTGCTTCGTTGCCTGCTCGAGCGGGTGGGCGCGGATGTTGCCCTGGCGCGCCGCCTGGTGGTGTTGACGCGCGAGCTGTGTTTCGAGGTGGTGGGCGGCTTGTCGAGCGTCACCGACCTGGGCCACCGCATGGCCATGCTGCACGCGGTGGCGCACCTGCTCGACACCTTGGGCGACCATCAGGACGCCCAGGCCATGCGTGAGCAGGCGCTGGTCGGGTTGCGCAGCCTGTGCCAACCTCGCCGTGCACGCACCACCCGCATCAGCGCGGTCGCAGCGCCTACGGCACCGCCCATCGTGCCGGCGTCGACGCCCGCCCGATTGCCCGAACTGCGCTGACCCGCCAGACCCGGCTGGCTAGCGCTCACCTGCGTCGCGCAGCGCGCGTGCCTTGGTGGCCGCCGCGATGTCGCCATTGCGTCCCGCCACCTCATACCAGTAGATCGCCAGGCGCGGGTCCGGCGCAACGCCCAGGCCGGTCTCGTACATCGACGCCAGCAGATATTGCGCGCCGACCTCGCCGGCGCTGGCGGCCTTGCGATACCAGTCCAGCGCCACGGTGAAATCGGCCGACACGCCGCGGCCGAGGTAGTAGGCAGTGGCCACTTCCACCTGTGCATCCACACTGCCCGCCAATGCTGCCTTCATGTACCAGTGCAGCGCCTGAGCCGGATCGGGTCGATCCAGTCGGCCGCTGTCGTACAACTGTCCCAAGGCATAGGCGGCGGTGACGAAGCCACCGGCAGCGGATTGCTTCAGCAGCGCGAGCGCACGTTGAAGGTCTGGCTGCGGGACTTCGCCGCGCAGATGCATGACCGCCAGGTTGTACTGGGCGGCCGCTTCTCCTGCTTGTGCCAGTTTCTCGAACGCGGCACGCGCGGCGTGAAGCCGGTGGGCTTCGTAGGCCGCGACGGCAGCGCGCAGGGCTGCCGAAGGGGGCTTGTGCGGCGTGGCGTCCTGTGCTGCCGCAACCGCAGCCTGAGCTGCCGTGCCGGCCGCATCGGGCGATGCGGCTGGCTCAACGGCATGTGCGGGCAGCAGTGTCACGGCGAGTAGGCTGGCTAGCGCACCGGTCGCAACGCCGGCCAGTGCGCCTGCAGACCGGCGGGGCAACCGCGGCGCTGGCGGGCAGGAGTTTGTTCGAGTGCGAAGGGAGTTCGGCGGGCTGGTCGTCATGCCGGCACGATACGCGAGGGCCTGCGCCGCGTGGGCGCAACGGGCATGGGCGGGCGGATGCTCGTCTGCGGCAGGTCGACAATCGATGCCCCGTTCGAGTTCGTCCGCCTGCCATGCTGATCCGCCACCTGGGCCGCCAGCCCTATCTGCCCACCTTCGAGGCCATGCGCGCCTTCAGCGACGCGCGTGGCGCCGACACGCTCGACGAACTATGGCTGTGTGAACACGACCCTGTCTACACCCAGGGCCTGGCCGGCAAGGCCGAACATGTGCTGGCCCCTGCCGGCGTGCCGGTGGTGCCAAGCAACCGTGGCGGCCAGGTTACCTACCACGGCCCGGGCCAGGTGGTGGCCTATCCGCTGGTGAACCTGCAGCGCCTGGGCATCTACGTCAAGGAATACGTCTACCGGCTGGAGGAGGCGGTCATCCGTACCCTGGGCGAGCTCGGTGTCACCGGTCACCGGGTGGGCGGCGCGCCGGGCATCTACGTACGGCTGGACGACCCGGCCAGCCATGCCGCGCTCACCGGCCCGGCCGATCCACGCGACCCCTTCCGCGGGCTGGGCAAGGTGGCGGCGCTGGGCATCAAGGTCAGCCGCCATTGCAGCTACCACGGCGTGGCGCTCAACGTCGCCATGGACCTGTCGCCCTACACCCGCATCAACCCGTGTGGTTATGCCGGGCTGGAGACGGTAGACCTCGCCGGTCTCGGCGTGACCGTTTCATTGGAAGACGCGTCCGCCTTGCTGGCCCAGCATCTGCAAAGATTGCTGTCACCTTGAATGGAAGTGATTGCACGACAAAATTGATCAGCGTGCGGAAGCGGTCCGCGTTGGCAGTATGTATCGCCAAGCAAGGAGTTGATGCGGCTCGGCGCTGAAGATTGAGCCGTAGAGCTTCATGCCAAAGCGGTTCATGTCCAGCGCGATCCGGGCGGCCTCGCGATGACCGTGATCGGCCAGCCATGCGAACTGCTCGTACGCAGCCGCAAAGTGACCGTCCGCGTACTGCGTGGCGGCACGAACGTACAACTCGTCCTGATCGACGGCATGTGCCTGGCTGAACGCCGTCATCGCCGAAAAGGCGATGGCGATCAGGACTTGCACGTGCTGGCGCTTGGTCTGACTCATGGTGTGCCCCTTGTATGAACGTTTATCTATGCGGTGCATCAGCGACGGTGATCTACCTTGCTGATGACTCATCGTCGCTGCGCGCCTGCCCAGTCGTCCTGAATGACTTCTAAATCGTTCTAAAGGCGTCACGACGGCGGTGGCTAAACTCCCGCCTGCCATGAGTACCGAATACGACCCCTCCGCCAAACAGAAGTCACATGCCAAGACAAGCCGCATCCCTATTAAGGTGGTGCAGGCCGAAGTGCTGAAAAAACCCGACTGGATCCGCGTCAAGGCCGGCAGTCCCACCACGCGCTTCTACGAGATCAAGAACATCCTGCGCGAGCACAAGCTGCACACGGTGTGCGAGGAGGCGAGTTGCCCCAACATCGGTGAATGTTTCGGCCACGGCACGGCCACCTTCATGATCATGGGCGACAAGTGCACCCGGCGCTGCCCCTTCTGCGACGTCGGCCACGGCCGCCCCGATCCGCTGGACGTCAACGAGCCGGCCAACCTGGCCCGCACGATCGCGGCCCTGAAGCTCAAGTACGTCGTCATCACCAGCGTCGACCGTGACGACCTGCGCGACGGCGGCGCCGGTCACTTCGTCGAATGCATCCGCCAGGTGCGCGAGCAATCACCCGCCACGCGCATCGAGATCCTGGTGCCCGATTTCCGCGGCCGCGACGACCGCGCGCTGGAAATCCTCAAGGCCGCGCCGCCCGACGTGATGAACCACAATCTCGAGACCGCGCCGCGCCTGTACAAGGAAGCGCGCCCGGGCAGCGACTACGCCTTCAGCCTGAACCTGCTCAAGAAGTTCAAGGCCCTGCACCCTGACGTGCCGACCAAGAGCGGCCTCATGGTCGGCCTGGGCGAGACCGACGAGGAGATCCTCGACGTGATGCGCGACATGCGCGCCCACGACATCGACATGCTCACCATCGGCCAGTACCTGGCGCCCAGCGGTCACCACCTGCCGGTGCGCCGCTACGTGCACCCGGACACCTTCAAGATGTTCGAGCGTGAGGCCGCTGCCATGGGCTTCACTCATGCAGCCATCGGCGCGCTGGTGCGATCGAGCTACCACGCCGACCAACAGGCTGCCAGCGCAGGCGTCGCGCACGCGGTGTGAGCAGGACCCCGGGTCCGCCGGACGAGCGTCGGCGGGACGGGCGATCAGCTGCTGGGTTGCGACAGCAAGGATTCGAGCTGTCGTTCCAATTGTCCGAAGTCGGGTTCGCCGGTGAATTGCCGCACGATGCGCCCGCGCTTGTCGATCACGACGGTGGTCGGCGTGAGCTGCACCTTGCCGAACTGTCGGGCGATGTCGCCGGTGTTGTCGATCACGACCGGAAAGGGCAGTTGGCGCGACTGAGCGTAGTTCACCACGTAGGCGGGCGGATCGTAGCTCATGGCGACCGCCAGCGTGCGCAGGCCCTTGTCGTGCAGTCGTTCGTGTGTCGCTACCAGCTTGGGCATTTCGTGTATGCATGCGGTGCAACTCGATGCCCAGAAATTGACCAGCACCACATGGCCGAGCAGTTCGTCGCTGCGGTGGCGGCTGCCGTCGAGTTCGGTGTAGTCGACCACGGGTGCCAACTCGGAGCCGTCGAGCAGCCGAGCCGTGCCGAAGGCGGCGACGTAGGCCAGCGCGGCACCCGCAAGCAGGGCGCGTGCCCCGCGGGCGAACGAGCGGCTCAGCATGGCCGCAGGCCCGGGGCCTGACGATCACGTCCGCCGCGCGGCGGATCGATCTCGGGCCGAAGGCAATTGGCAGGATGTCGTGCGGCAACGACAGAAGGTGTGCTCATCATCACCCATGGAGTGTAGAACCGCAGGTACGACGTCGCCACATCAGTGGCTGACGGCGCTCACGGCTGGCGTGTGGGGCGCCACGCTGGCCGAGGGTGTGATCGGCTGGCCTGGGCCGATCGCTTAGCATGCTGTCCGAACGCGCGGCGCCGTGGCCAGGTCATCCGGCCAGGGTCAGCGGTGCGGCCCTCAGGCAGACTGCAACATGATCCAGCTTCCCCTCGTGCGGGGCTACGAAGTCGTCATCGGCTTCGAGACCCATGCGCAACTCTCCACGGCGTCGAAGATCTTTTCGGGCGCATCCACTCTTTTCGGCGCCGAGCCCAATACCCAGGCCTGCGCAGTCGATCTGGCCTTGCCTGGCAGTCTGCCGGTGATGAACCGCGGTGCGGTCGAGCGCGCCATCCAGTTCGGCCTGGCCGTAGGGGCCACCGTGGCGCCCATGTCGATCTTTGCGCGCAAGAACTACTTCTACCCGGATCTGCCCAAGGGCTATCAGATCAGCCAGTACGAGATTCCGGTGGTACAGGGCGGCGCGATCGAGTTCTACGTCGATGGCGAGAAGCAGCGCGTGCGCCTGACCCGGGCGCATCTGGAGGAAGACGCCGGCAAGTCGCTGCACGAGGATTTCCACGGCATGAGCGGCATCGACCTCAACCGCGCCGGCACGCCGCTGCTCGAGATTGTCACCGAGCCCGACCTGCGCTCCAGCAAGCAGGCGGTGGAATACGCCAAAGCGCTGCACACCCTGGTCGTGTGGCTGGGCATCTGCGACGGCAATATGCAGGAAGGTTCATTCCGCTGTGATGCCAATGTCTCGGTGCGCAAGCCGGGCGGGCCGCTGGGCACACGGCGCGAGATCAAGAACCTGAACAGCTTCCGCTTTCTGCAGCAGGCCATCGACTTCGAGATCCTCTGGCAGATCGAGCAGATCGAGGACGGCCAGGCCATCCAGCAGGCCACCGTGCTGTTCGACCCCGACAGCGGTGAGACTCGCATGATGCGCAGCAAGGAAGACGCGCACGACTACCGTTATTTCCCCGACCCCGACCTGCCGCCGCTGCTCATCGAGCCGGCCTGGGTCGAGCAGGTCCGTGCGGCCATGCCCGAGCTGCCCGGTGCCCTGGCCGAGCGGCTTCAGGCCGACTACGGCCTGCCGGCCTACGACGCCGCCATGATGACCGCCAGCCGCGCCACGGCCGATTACTTCCAGGCTGCGGTAGCGGCGGGCGGCGCGGCCAAGCTGGTCGCCAACTGGCTCATGGGCGAGGTTGCCAAACGCCTGAATGCGCAGGAGCTGGATATCACCGCCAGCCCGGTGAGTGCCGCCCAGCTGGGCAGGCTCGTCAGCCGCATCTCGGACAGCACCATCAGCAACAACGCTGCGCGCCAGGTCTTTGATGCGATGTGGACCCGGGGCGGCGACGTCGACGCCCTGATCGACAGCCTGGGCCTGCGCCAGATGAACGACAGCGGCGCGCTGGAGGCCATCATTGCCCAGGTGGTGGCGGCCAACTCGAAGTCGGTCGATGAATACCGCGCCGGCAAGGACAAGGCGTTCAATGCCCTGGTCGGCCAGATCATGAAGGCCAGCAAGGGCAAGGCCAACCCTGCCCAGGTCAATGAACTGCTGAAGAAGGCCTTGGGCTGAACTGTCGGGCGCCGCATGGTCGGCGCGTCGTCTTCAGCGCCCCGGCGTGCTGGCCTGGGCCTCGCTGCTGCCCACGGTACCCAGGGCGCCCAGGCTACCGGGCGCAGCGCCGGCCCAGAGCTTGCGCAAGCGGGCCAGTTCCTCGTCGTAGAAGGCGGTCAGGCGATTGAGCTCGGCCTGGTGCGTCGCCACCAATGTGCGCTGCGCCTCGGTAGTCACGTTGTTGGCATCGAACTGGCTCTTCAGTCGGGACGGCAGTTCCTTGCCCTTGTAGAACTCCGCTTCGTCGAGCAGAGTCTTGCGTTCGTTCTCGAGTTCCTTGAGACGCAGCTCGGAACTCTTCACAAGCTTGCGCGCCAGTTCCAGCGAACCTTCTCGCGCCTTGTTGTGCGAGGCCTCATCCCTGTAGCGCGCCATCAGATTGCGGTCGCGCCGTGCGGCGTCGTTGCGGGTCGACTCGATCGCCTGCCGGCGGCGGGCCGCTTCATCGGCAGCAGCGCGTTCATCGGCGGTCAGGCTGGGGGGTACTTTGCGCCGCACCGAACCGTCGCGGTTGAGTTCGGACTGTTCACGGTCCAGGCATTCGCGGATGGGCCGGTCCGACGTGATGCGTCGGCCTTGCGAGTCCACGCAGGTGTAGATGCCGCTCGGGCTCTTGAAGTCATCGGACTGAGCGAGCACCTGACCCGCCACCAAGGCCCACGCCACGGCGCTTGTCAGCCGTACGATCCGATGCACGGCCGGTGGCGCGGCGACCTGCAGGCCGAATGGCTGCTGTTTCATGTACCCACCCCGTAGCGTTCACGGTAGGCCTGAACCGGGCCCAGGTAGGCGCTGAGCGCCGGGTCGCTCTGTTCGGCCAGGTAGGTGAGCAAATCGTCGAGCGTGGCGATGGCCGAGACCTGCAGGCCCAGTTCGCCGCGCACGTACTGCACCGCCGAGTGGGGCGCGTCGACACCGGCCTCGCTCGCCTTCTCCTGCCGGTCCAGGGCGATGCACACGCCGGCGGGTTTCGCGCCGGCCGCCCTGATCATGGCCACCGATTCGCGCACCGAGGTGCCGGCCGAGATCACGTCGTCGACGATCAGCACCCGTCCGCGTACCGGCGCACCGACCAGCGTGCCGCCTTCGCCGTGATCCTTGGCTTCCTTGCGGTTGTAGGCATACGGCAGGTTGTGGCCCAGGCGCGCAAGTTCTATGGCGATCGCTGCAGCCAGGGTGATGCCCTTGTAGGCCGGGCCGAACAGCAGGTCGAAGCCTGGCGCCGTCCCCGAGGCGAGCAAACGACGTGCATAGAATTGTCCGAGGCGACCCAGCTTGGCGCCGTCGTCGAACAGCCCGGCGTTGAAGAAATACGGCGACAAGCGCCCGGCCTTGGTCTTGAACTCCCCGAAGCGCAGCACGCCGGCCTGGACGGCGAAGGCCACGAATTCCTGTGCCAGAGCGTCACGTGCCGCGCTGCGGCTGGGGTGGAACTTTTCCTGAGTCATGAACGGAGAGCGTGCGTGCGTCTGGTCAGTCTGAACCTCAACGGCATCCGGTCCGCCGCGAGCAAGGGCCTGCTTTCATGGATGGAAGTCAGTCAAATCGATTGTATGGGGGTGCAGGAACTCAAGGCCCAGGCGGCCGAGGTGAGCGGCACCTTCGAGCGACTGGCCGGCCTGCAAGGCCACTTCCACTTTGCCGAAAAGAAGGGCTACTCCGGCGTGGGCCTGTACACGCGGCATGAGCCCACGCAATGGATCACCGGCATCGGCAACGCCGAGTTCGATGCCGAAGGGCGTTATGTCGAGGCACGTTTCGACCGCCCCGGGCGCAGGCTGTCCATCATCAGTTGCTATTTCCCGAGCGGTTCGTCGGGCGAGGACCGCCAGGCGGCCAAGTACCGTTTTCTTGACCTCATCTATCCGCACCTCGTGGCGCTCAAGGCCGAACGCGAGTTCATCCTGGTCGGCGACGTCAACATCGCGCACCGCGAGATCGACCTGAAGAACTGGAAAGGTAACCTGAAGAACAGTGGTTTCCTGCCCGAGGAACGTGCCTGGATGTCCCGCTTGCTCGACCAGGCCGGCCTGGTTGATGTCTACCGTCGACTGCACCCCGACGCCGGCGAGGCGGCGTACACCTGGTGGAGCAACCGCGGCCAGGCGCGTGCCAAGAATGTCGGCTGGCGCATCGACTACCACCTGGCCACGCCTGCGCTGGCGGCGCTGGCGCGGTCCGCCTCGGTCTACAAGGGTGAATGGTTCAGTGACCATGCTCCGTTGACAGTCGACTACGAGCTCGAACTGTGAGTTGACGTTGGGGCAGATGCAGTTCAATTAGCCTGCATCATCAATGTCCTGACCTCGCCGATAATGGTCTGGCCGAGCCGTTGTACCTCCATGGGATCGACCTGGCCCATGTCCTTCATGTCGTTCTCGACCTCTTCGCGACGCCGGTGCGACAGTGATCCCAGCACCTTGGTGCGCGCAGTGCCTTCCTCCAGCGAGGACAACAAGCGGGCCAACTCCAGAGTGTCGATCTTGGAGATCACGGTGAAGATCGACTTGGGGTCGGCGAACTCAAGATCGCTGATGTCGCTGAAGTCGGCCGGTGACTTGATGCGACGTTCGACAAAGTAGCGCCGACCTTTCTCGTTGAGCAGGCGCAGCACCTCGGCGCGCCGGAAGGTGAAGATGTCGTCGCCGAACTCGCCCGAGGCGAGCTTGCGCAACACCAGCTTGCGATCAACGTCGACCAGGGCGGCGAACTCGTCCACGCTGATGTATTCGTAGCTCTGCTTGTCGTGGTCGACGTCGGTCGACATCACCTTGCGGACCTGGCCCACGATGTCGGTGGGCGAATACAGCAGTTGCTTGCAGTCGCCGCGTTCGTCCTCGATGCGTACCAGATGCAGCGTCAGCAGCTTGCCGATGCAGCCGCGGATGTGCTTGTCCGAGTGCCCGAACAGCAAGCGGGCGTTGCTGAACACTTCCTGCAGCGTCGGGCGCGCGATTTGCGGGGTCTGACCTTGTCCGTGCCCTGCTCCACCGCGGCGCGGAGAGTTTGCCTGCCGGCCCAGATCGGCGATACCCAGCAGGTAGAGCAGTTGGGCGTAGATCAGCAGGTCGGGCTGGTAGTTGATGCGGGTGGCGATCAACCGGTGCGCCATCGCCAGCCGCACCGACATGGTGTACATCAGGCTCTGCGCCAGGTCCGGGGTGTCGGCGATGGCGTCATTCACCGCCTCCGCCGGGATCAGGAACAGCTCGCTGTAGGTACGTGCGGAGGCGCAGTGCAGGCGCAGATGCTGCTTGAGATGGGGCTCCATGCCGAAACATTGGCCCTTGCGCAGCGTTTCGACGACGGTTCGTTTCTCGTCGCGCACGAGATAGAGGTCCACCTCGCCGTCCTTGACGACGTAGAGGTGGGACGCAGGCATGCCTTCGGTGTAAAGCACGTCGCCGGCGAAGGCGCGGACCTGGCTGAACTGGCCGTTCTCGGCAAACTGCAGTGCGGACTCACGTGGCATGGCGATTACTCTGTAAGGGCAACTGGCGTTTCGACGCCCGAATTGAAAACTTGAGCGGTTGGGGTGTGTCCGTCAGGGTACCGCTGCCACGCGGTGCGTTGGTACCCAATTGCACAATCTGCGCCGCTCCTCGCAGCCATTTAACGCCCAATCCTGGCATCTCATTCGCAGCAAAAGGCCTCAACTGTTGCCCTATCCATGCTGAACTACCTCACCGTTCCCGTCACCGCCTTCAAGCAGAACTGTTCGATCGTGTGGTGCGACCGCACCCTGGCCGGGGCGGTGATCGATCCAGGCGGCGACCTGCCGGTGCTGCTCGCCGAGGTCAAGCGGCTGGGCGTCAGGCTCGAACAGGTCTGGCTCACGCACGCCCACATCGACCATGCCGGCGGCACCGGCACGTTGGCACGCGAGCTGGGCTTGCCCATCATCGGCCCCCATCTTGGTGACCAGTTCTGGATCGACGATCTGGCCCGGCAGAGTCAGATGTTCGGTTTCCCGCCCGCCGAAGCCTTCACACCCACGCGCTGGTTGGCCGACGGCGACAGCGTCAGCGTGGGCGACAGCACGCTCGCGGTACGCCATTGCCCGGGACACACGCCCGGCCATGTCGTCTTTCACAGTGCCGAGGCCAAACGCTGCTTTGTCGGTGACGTGCTGTTCGCCGGCAGCATCGGCCGCACTGATTTCCCGGGGGGCGACCACGCCACCCTCATCAGGAGCATCACCGAGCGACTGTGGCCCATGGGCGATGACACCGTCTTCATCCCTGGTCACGGGCCTGAGAGCAGCTTCGGCCGTGAGCGTCGTGCCAACCCCTACGTGGCGGGCACCTGAATGATGAGCAGGCGCTTGCCTGCCAGGCGCCCGGGCGACAGCTGGTGCGCGCCACAATGGCTGCTGCCGAACACAGCCTGCGGGTCCCGGTCCTGCTGACCGGGGTCGACCCGCCTCGCCCTGGCGCACCGGCTTTGCATCCACCATGGCCAGCTCCCACCCGCCGACTCCCCCTTCATCCGGCGCTGCGGCATCCGTCGATCCGCCGTCTGCGTCCGGCCGTCCGGGCACCCTTGCGGCAGGTCAGGCCGACGACGATGACGCGACACGGGTGAATCCAGCTGCCCGGCCCTTGGCTGCAGCCACCCCGGCTGCGGCGGCAGCACGCCCGCCCTCGCCGCCGCCTCGGGCAACGCCAGCCACGCCCGCGCATGTCGGCCGCAAGGATGCGGGTTACGCCGGCTTGGCGCCTGCCGCGCCAGGCCCGCTGCCGGCCGGCTACCGGCTGCACGAATTCACCATCGAGGCCACTCTGGGCGAAGGCGGATTCGGCATCGTCTACCGGGCACAGGACGAACTGCTGGGCCGCCAGGTGGCGTTGAAGGAATACATGCCCGGCTCGCTGGCGCTGCGGCGCCAGGACTACGGCATCACCCTGAGGTCTGAGCGACACCGCGAGAGCTACGAACTGGGCCTGCGCAGCTTCATCAACGAGGCCCGACTGCTGGCCAGCTTCGACCATCCCTCGCTGGTCAAGGTCTACCGCTTCTGGGAGGAGCAGGGTACGGCCTACATGGTCATGCCCTATTACCAGGGCCCGACGCTCAAGAGCTGGCAGGCCGAGCAGCGCGCCGCGCAGGCACCAGGCGCGACCGAGGACTGGTGGCGTGAGCGTTTGCCGGCGTTGCTCGACGCCCTGCAACTCATGCACGACGCGCAGTGCTACCACCGCGATATCGCGCCGGACAACATCCTGCTTGTCGGCGCGCGTCTTTGGCCGGTGCTGCTGGACTTCGGCGCTGCGCGGCGGGTGCTGACCGACGCTACCCAGGCGCTCACCGTCATCCTCAAGCCCGGCTACGCACCCATCGAGCAGTACGCCGAAGTGCCTTCGCTCAAGCAGGGCGCCTGGACCGACGTTTATGCCTTGAGCGCCGTGCTCTACAACGCGGTGACCGGCCAGACGCCGCCGCCGGCCGTTGGTCGCATGATGAGTGATACCTGTCAGCCAGCCGCCGTGCGCGGCGCCGGGCGCTACAGCGATGACTTCCTGCGCGGAATCGACGCCGGCCTGGCGGTACTGCCGCACAACCGCCCGCAAAGCCTGGCTGAACTGCGCGCACTGCTCGGACTGGCCGCGCCGACCGCCGATCCGCTGCGCACCGTGGCAGCCACCACCCAGCATCGATCGTCCCAGTCAGCCCCGGCGGCAGCGGCGCAGTCACCTCTTTCCGTCGAACTGCCGACGGTGGCTGAGGTTGCACCCGCCGCCCAGGCCGCGTCGGCATCGGTGGCTGCGCACGGGCGCACGGTGACGCAATCCGTGCCCGACCTGTCGGTGCCGCTACAGCCTTCCGCAGCCGCGCCGGCGCCAGATGGCCGGTCACCCGCAACATCCGACGACCGAGCCACGGTGGTGCTGCCTGCATGGCCCGCCGCACCTGTGGTGCCGGTCGTCGCTCCTGCGGTTGCAGAAGTGGCGCTGCAGGTCACGCCGAGCGCGACGGTGGTCCCCGTTGAGCCGACGCCTGCTCCGCAGTCGCAGGGGCGCACTGCGTCGGTGTTGACCGTGCCGGCCGCGAGCGCTCAGACACCTGCGCCCACCTCGGCGCCGGCCGCACGTCGCTTCGCGCTGCCCGTGCTGGCGGGGGGCGCCGCGGTTGTGGTGGCCGCTGTGGCCTGGTGGGGCTTGCGCCCGCCGTCTGCGCCGTCGGTCACCTCGGGGCCAGTGAAGACAGCTGCTGCGCCGGTGATGCCCGACACTGCAGCGCCAGCGTCCGCCACCACGCCGGGTGCAACGGCGGCCGCCCCGGTGCCACAGGCGTCAACGAACCGGCCGGCCTACAGCCCGGTCGCAGCGCTGGTTGAGCTGGTGGCGCTGGCCGACCGGTCGATACAGGTCGACGCGCGGGCCGACAAAGCCACCCTGCGCATTGAAAAAGACAAGCTGCAGTTTCGCGTGCGCTCCAGCCAGGCCGGCCATGTCTACGCCGTCTATGTCAGCAGTGACGGGCGCGAGCTGCAATTGTTGTTTCCCAACGGGCTGGACAAGAACAACCGCATTGCCGCCAACAGCGAGATGGTGTTGCCGCGGCCCGGCTGGACCTTTACCGCCAGCGGGCCGGTGGGCACTGATCACATCGCCGTGCTGGTCTCCCCCTCGCCGCGGGACTTCACCGCCGCCGGCGCGCGCACACCGTCAGGCGACATCCTGGCCACCTTCGATGCCGAACTCGCGCGTACGTTGTGGACCCGTTCCGACGGTTACCGCAGCGCCTTTGCTGGTGAGGCGCAATGCGACGATAAGCCGGCATTGCCATGTAACGCCGCCTACGGCGCCGCACTGATCAAGGTGGATGAGGTGCGATGAACGTCGGGCCGGGCGCGACCCGGCTCTGGGGCGCTCAGTACCCCGCCACCAGCCCGCTGTTGCGGCGCGGGTCGTTGGCGCCGTAGTAACGGTTGCGACCGACCGGCGTGCCGCCCAGCGTGGGTGCGCCGACCAGGATGGCGGCCAGGTGGTTGGGCGGCTGGGGCGGACCGAAACGGTGGCCCTGAGCTTCGAGCAGTCGGCGCGTGTCCGGGCTGAGCGCATAGGCCTCGACGTTCGTCATTTCGGGCAGCCACTGCTGATGAAAGCGCGGAGCGTCCACCGCCTCCTGGATGTTCATGCCGTGGTCGATCACGTTGATGAGCGTGTGCAGCACGGCGGTGATGATGCGACTGCCGCCCGGTGTGCCCAGCACCAGCTCAGGTCGGCCGTCGTGGCCGACGACGATGGTGGGGCTCATGGAGCTGAGCGGACGCTTGCCAGGCGCGATGGCATTGGCCTCGCCTTGCACCAGGCCGTACAGGTTGGGCACGCCAGGCTTCACGGTGAAGTCGTCCATCTCGTTGTTGAGCAGCACGCCGGTGCCGGTGGCCATGACCTTGGCGCCAAACCAGTCGTTGAGCGTGTAGGTCAGCGCCACCGCATTGCCCAGGCGGTCGATCACGCTGAAGTGGGTGGTGTGGCTGCCTTCGCGCGCGGCGTCGAGTTGGACGAGCGCGGTGCGCGTGGGGACGTCGGGCGCGATGGTGGCGCCGGCCTGCGGCTTAGAGGTCGCACCAGGTGCCGTGGTGCCGGACGGCTCACGCGGGGCCAAGGGGGCGATGTCGTGCGGTGCAACGCCGGGGCGCAGCGCACGTGAGTTGCCGGCCTGATCGGGCGAAATGGCCGCACGCAGGCGCGCCGCGTACGCCTTGTCGAGCAACTGGGCCAGTGGGTTGGCGACGAAATCCGGGTCGCCCAGATAGCTGTTGCGGTCGAGGTAGGCGTGGCGCATGGCTTCGATCTGCACATGCACCGCCGACGCGGCGCGAAAGCCGAGTGCGCCGAGCGGATAGCCCTCCAGGATGTTGAGGATCTCGCACAGGATCACACCGCCTGAACTCGGCGGCGGGGCCGAGATGACACGGTGGCCGCGGTAGTCACAGCTCACCGGCGAGCGTTCTCGTGCCTGATAAGTGGCCAGGTCGGCCGCGCTCCACAGGCCGCCACCGGCCCGGCTGGCGTCGACCAGCGCCTGGCCGACCGGGCCAGCGTAGAACCCTGCCACGCCCTCGGCGGCGATGCGGCGCAACGTGGCCGCCAGATCCTTTTGCACCAGACGGTCGCCCGGTTGCCAGGCGCGATGGTCAGGGCGCAAGAAAACAGCGGCCGCCGACGAGTCATCTGCGAGCGCACGGCCAGACGCGCTGTTGAGCATCTCGGTGTCGCCAGCGTCAAGGACGTAGCCCTCGTCCGCCAGCTGGATGGCTGGCGCCAGCAAGGCTGCACGCGTCAGGCTGCCCCAGCGCTGACGGGCCAGTTCCAGCCCGGCTACTGTGCCCGGGACAGCGGCAGCGCGATGGCCGCGTGTGCTGATCCCCGGCAGGGGCTGGCCATGGGCGTCCAGATACATGCCGGCACTGGCAGCCAACGGTGCGGTTTCGCGAAAGTCGACGAACACGCTGCGCGGCCCGTCGATCAGATGGACGGTCATGAAGCCGCCACCGCCGAGATTGCCCGCAGCCGGATAGACCACCGCCAGTGCGTAGGCCAAGGCGACAGCGGCGTCCACCGCGTTGCCGCCGTCCTGAAGCACCTTCACGCCCACACGGCTGGCCAGATGCTGGGCACTCACCACCATGCCTGATTCGGCGGCCACCGGCGCCACTGAGGCCGCGCTGGCTGAGCCGAGTGCACCCAACAGCAGCGCGGCGCTGCACAACCAGCGCCGCAACGGGAAGCTTCGACCGTCTGGCAAGTGGCACAGGCGTTGGGGGCACTGCATCAAGAGCTGCGACATGACGTGACTCCGGTGGGGGGCTGGTGCGCGCACCAAGTCTGCCAGACGCAGGCATCTCGTCAGGCGCAGGGCGCTCGTGCCACAACGGTCCAGGCGCCCATGCGTCCTGTGCGTCGCTCGATGGGGCGGTCATCCTGGACGCGACAGGATGGCAGCGCCGAGGGTGCTCAACTTACTCCGCGCGGGTGACGATGGTGACGCGACGGTTCTCAGGCGCTGCCACGTCGTCGGTATTCATCAGTTCGGTCGATCCTTTGCCGACCGGGTCGAGCCGATCACCGGCGACGCCCAGACTGACCAGATACTGTCGAACGCTTTCCGCGCGTTGTTGAGACAACTGCAGATTGGCGCGTTCGTTGCCGCGAGGATCGGCATGCCCTTCAATGTTGAAGCGCCGATTGATGAGCCGGTCATCCTTGAGCGCGGTGGCCAGTGTGTCGAGTTGCTGGCGTGATGATGCCGTGAGCGTGGACGAATTGGTCATGAAGGTGATGAGCAGCGACACCGCCGTGCGTTTTGCCGCTGGCTTGTTGGCCGTGACCGCGCCTCCGGGTGAGCGCTCACGCTCAATGCGCAGGCCGCGCGTGAGCGGTTCAGCTTCGGGTGGTGCAAGAGCGTCCACCAGGTTGTCGGGGGTGACATCCGCGCCTTTGAGCACCTCGTTCCGGTTGCCGGTCGCACTGGTCTGCGCGTGGGCAACAGTGAGCGGCCCCCAGCCCATGGTGACGAGCCACAGCAGCAATCCTATGGTCCGCCAGCCACCGTTGCGCCGGCCGCGCGCAATGGCTGGCGTCGCCCATGCCGGTCGCGCGGCGGACAGCGCTGCTTGCCGAGGCAATGGCGAGGCAATGGGCGGTTGGCCGGACGCTGGTGCAGTGTTCATGGTGTGAGGCTGATTAGTCAGGAGAGTGTGGGACAGGGAGGAACAGTGGCGAGGCACGGGTGCTAGTTCGGTGCCTGCTGTTCCACTGCGCAGGATGCACGCTGGGGCGCCATGTTCATCGCGCTGCCGCCGAGATCACACAGGTCGAATTGACGTTCTACGCCGTCCGTGCATGCATGGTCATAGACGGCGCCAAAGTGATGCTGCGCCTCAAGTCGCAACTGGTCGTACTGCTGGCAATACATGTCCCACAGGCGAGCGCGCCGAACCATTGAAAGGCAGGCGTCGTTCTGCGTCTCCAGTTCGGGCGTCTGCGGGTTGAACGGCGAGGACGGATACGTCAGATTGGACGCCTCCAGGCAGGCGATCAAGGCGCCAGGTGCAAGGCGGGTGAGCGTTGCGTCCAACGCAGTCATCATGCATGCTGGCTGGGCCAGGCTGCGTGTGAGCAAGTCGTGCAAGGCGGTCGATAGGGCGCCTGCACCGGTCGAACCTCCAGGCGGAGGCAGTGACAACAGTCTTGGAAGCGGATCCTGTCCGTCGATCAGGCTGTACAGCGGGTTGAGATTGCCGCGCAGGCTGAGGGACGCTGGAGCGTCAGGTCCGTGGCGACCGGGGGTCTGGGCTGCCAACAACTTGGCTGTGCCGTCCACCGCCGCGCGCAGCAGTTCGCCCAACGTGCACATGGTGTCCGGCGTGAGACTTTTGGGAGTGCCCGGGGCGAGGCCGGCCCCCATCCTGAACGCCTGCCAGAGTTCATCCTGAGTCGCCGCTGTTGCAGCAAAAACCGGGCCGCGCCCGCCGCCTAGGGCGGCCCGGCCCTGCGTGATGGTGCGGGCTTGGTTGGCCGTTGTACTGTCGGATGCGACACCGCCACTGAAGCTCGCCTCAAGTAGGAAGCCGCCGATGCGCAATTGGTCACGATGAAGGATCTGCGCTGATTCCCCGCCGGCCAAGCTGCGCGTGCCCACGGTCACGACATTGGTGGCGCTCAGATTGGTGATGCGATACCCGTTGCCATCAGCGCTGATGCGTGCGTGCTGGCGCGAAATGTGGCGCTCAGGGTCAGGCAGCATCAATGTGTTGTGCTCGCCGCGCCCGATGCTGCCGCCGTTGCCGTCGAAATGCGCCACAAAAGGCTGGCTGAGCGGCAGCCCGTTGAGAGACAGCGCACTGAGGGTCAGAGTCATGTCGGGCCGTCCTCGAGCAGGAAGGAACTGGTATGACGCATGCTCTTCGGCGGCCTTGGCAGCGGCAAGGTCCGAAAGTCACCCTGTTAGGGGCGCTGCAAACGGCGGTCCCATGCGACTTCTGGACGCAGAGATTCCTGCATTTCGGGGGGGGGGGGGGCGGACGGTCTACAACTGAAGT
>JBEEJN010000016.1:0-100652 GCA_041169165.1 Pseudomonadota bacterium | reverse complement strand
ACCCCCCGCGAGGTCTATACCGAACTGGTCGAAAAGCTCCGCGCTCAACGCAGCCCTTCTTCAACTCAGGACGTTGCACTTCAGACTTGACTCCGCCCCCTCAGGCTCTTAAATCCGCCGACGATGAGCTTGGTGATAGCCATGATGAAAGGATAAGTAGAAGTCAGTGCTCAGCCGACGGGTCGACGGCGTCGCCGTCGTAGTCCTGCAGTTCGGCCTCAATCTGCTCGATGGTCGGCAGGTAGCGCGCCAGGTCTTCGGGCAGTTGCAGGCGGTATTCGGCGATGCCGATGGGCTGGGTCATGCCGCGCAGTGCGTATTCGGCCACCACGCGGTGGCGTTGGCGGCACAGCAGCAGGCCCAGGGTGGGCGCATCGGCTTCGCCCTTCAGGCGTTCGTCCACCAGGGTCAGGTAGAAGTTGAGCTGGCCGGCGTGTTCGGGCTTGAATTCGCCGGCCTTGAGTTCGACCACCAGGAAACGGTGCAGGCGGTAGTTGTAGAACAACAGGTCGATGTAGAACGCCTGCTCGTCCACCTGCAGCGGCACCTGGCGGCCGACGAAGGCGAAGCCCTCGCCGAGTTCCATCAGCAGCCGGGTGACGTGGCGCGTCATTGCCGATTCGATGTCGCGTTCCTGCGCCTCGGCGCCCAGGCCCAGGAAGTCGAACAGGTAGGGGTCCTTCAGCGTCTGCTGCGCCAGTTCGGAATCTGGCGCGGGCAGGCGCTCGGCGAAGTTGCTCACGGCCCGGCCGCTGCGGGCCAGCAATTGGGTGGAAATGTGGTGCCACAGCACATTGCGCGACCAGCCATGTGCGATGGCCTGCTCGGCATACCAGACGCGCTCTTCGCGCGACTTCAGCTTGGTCAGCAGCAGCAGGTTCTGGCCCCAGGGCAAATGTGCAACAGCCTGCTGCACAAATGCAGGGTCTGGCCACTCCTCGGCAAAGCTGCGCATGTAGAGCAGGTTGCGACGCGAGAAGCCTTTCATGTCCGGGAAGGCCGCCGTCAGGTCGATGGCCAGCCGCTCGATCACCTTGGCGCCCCAGCCCTGGGCGTGTTGCCGCTCCAGGATGTCACGGCCGATCTGCCAGTACAGCAGCACCAGTTCGTGGTTGACCGCCAGTGCGGCGCGCTGCTGGGCCTGCTGCACCCGCTGCTTGAGGGTGCCGAGCCAGGCGGCGTAGTCCGCCGGCAGCACGGCGACGTGTTCAGTCATGGCTGCGCCCTCTTCCTCTTGTCACGGTCTTCACCTCCTGCGGCATGTCCCCGCCCCGGCCTTGCGGTGCCGTGCGTCCACGTCGCCGTCCATATCCCTGTCGATGATGCTAAGTGAACCGGGCGCTGACCGACGAGCAGCACGCAGGGCCCCGGCCAGCCTGGGTGCAGCCGCGCACCTGGCCTGATCCGCCCCAAGCCATGGCCATCTGATCGGCGTCCGTCAGCCTCCCGCAACCCCACCCTGGCTAGCATGCCCCCACCATGCCCAGCGCCTTCAACTTCGCCGCCTCGCCCTTCGACAGCCTGGACCATGAGGAAAGGCAGATGGTGCGGGACCACCTGGACATCGCCTACTTCCGCGCCGGCGAGGTGGTGCTGCAGCCGGGCGAGAAGCCCTCGCACCTGTTCGTGGTGATCAAGGGGCAGGTGCAGCAGTTCGACGGAGAGGAGGCCGGGCCGACCTATGGCACGGACGACGTGTTCGACGGCCGCGCGCTGGTGGCCGGGCGGGTGTCAAGCCGCTTCGTGGCCAGTGAGGAGGTGCTGGCCTACCAGCTCGCCGCCGGCACGGTGGCCGACCTGATCTCGCGCAACGCCACTTTCGGCGCGCTGCTGTTCGCCGATCTGTCCAAGAAGCTCTCGACCGTGGCGGCGCGCGGCAGCCATCACGAGATGGCGTCTCTGTCGCTGGCGCGGGTGTCGCAGGCCATGGTGCGGCCGGTGCAGACGGTGGACGCGGCGACCGACATCGTCTCGGTCGTTCGCGTGTTCAGCGAGGCGCGCACCGACCATGTGCTGGTGCGCGACGCCGCGTCCGATCCGCCGCGGCTGGGCATCTTCACCACCACCGGGCTGCAGCGCGCCATCCTGAACGGCACGCCGCTGGCCGAGCTGGCGGTGGGATCACTCGCCACCTTCACCCTGGTGACGGTGGCGCCCGAGGACTATCTGTTCGACGCCCAGGCGGTGATGATCCGCCACAAGGTGCGCCGCGTGGTGGTGGCGGCGCAGGGCAAGGACGGCACGCTGGCCATCCAGGGCACGCTGGACCAGCTCGACCTGCTGAGCTTTCTCTCGAACCATAGCTACATCATCACGCGCCAGATCCTGGAGGCCACCGATCTGGCCGGGCTCAAGACTGCGGCCGGCCAGATCACGGGCCTGATCCGCCTGCTGCACCAGGGCGGCACGCCGGTGGCGCTGATCGCTCGGGTGGTGCAGGAGCTCAACGCCCAGCTCTTCGACGGCGCCTGGCGGCTCATCGCGCCCACCGATCTGGTGATCAACAGCTGCCTGTTCGTGATGGGCAGCGAGGGGCGCGGCGAGCAGCTGCTCAAGACCGACCAGGACAACGCCCTCATCCTGCGCGACGGCTACACCCCGCCCGAGGATCTGGCGGCCATCTGCCAGCGCTTCTCGGACACGCTGACCGACTTCGGCTACCCCGAGTGCCCGGGCCGCATCATGCTCAGCAACCCCGAGTGGCGCCAGAGCGCGGCAGATTTCGCCGTCACCGCGCGCCGCTGGCTGATGATGCCTACACCTGAGAGCCTGATGGCGCTGGCCATCTTCATCGACGCCCACGCGGTGTGCGGCGACGTCCGGCTGCTGGAGGACGTGCGCGCCGAGGTCTACAAGCTGGTGGGCGACAACGACGTGCTGATGGCGCGCTTCGCCGCCGCCATCAACGCCTTCGACACCGGCCAGGGCTGGTGGAACCGCCTTCTCACCCTGGGCGACGAGCGCCAGCGCCTGGACCTGAAGAAGGCCGGCACCTTTCCGCTGGTGCACGGCATCCGCGCCCTGGCGCTGGCGCACCGCATCCCGGCCACCGGCACGGTGGCGCGCATCCAGGCCCTGGCCACCGAGCAGCGCCTGCCGGCCGACCTGGCGTCGAGCCTGACCGACAGCCTGCACTTCTTCATGGGCCTGAAGCTGCAGGCCGGTCTGGACGCGCTGGACAAGGGCGAGGCGCAGCGCGGCATCGAGGTCGACAGGCTCAGCAGCCTGGACCGCGACCTGCTGAAGGACGCGCTGGGCGTGGTGAAGCGGCTGCGCACCATGCTGCACCAGCGCTTCCGCCTGGACATGGTGTGAGAAGGCTGCATGAACCTGCTGCGCAACCCGATCTGGCGCCTGCGTTGCTCGCCGTACGGGTGTACGGCTGCGCTACTCGACGCCACCTCGGGCCGCTCGCTGCGGTTCCTGCAAACCTTCTCTTGAGTCTTTCGCCATGGCCCCTGTCCCCAGCAAAGCCCTGCCGCAGCCGCCCGAGTGGTGGCAGCTGCCCTGGTTCAAGCTCAAGCGCGAGTGGATGCTCTACCACCTGGGCGACCAGCGCTTCCGCTTTCTCTACGACAAGCCGCCCGAGGACGAATGGGTGTCGGTGGATTGTGAAACCACCGGCCTGAACCCGGCCAAGGACGAGATCATCTCCATCGGCGCGGTGCGCGTGGTGGGCAACCGGGTGCTGACGAGCGAGAAGCTGGAGCTGCTCGTCAAGCCGAGCAAAGCGGTGTCGGTGGACGCCATCAAGGTGCACGGCCTGCGCGAGCAGGACGTCGCCGCCGGCCTGGACATCGACGAGGCCATGCACCAGCTGCTGCGCTTCATCGGCCCGCGCCCGCTGCTGGGCTACTACCTCGAATTCGACGTCGCGCTCATCAACCGCGCCATCTTCCCGCTGCTGGGCGTGCGCCTGCCCCAGCCCAAGGTGGAGATTTCGGCGATGTACTACGACCTCAAGCAGCGCACCCTGCCACCCTACCAGCACGGCGCCAGCATCGACCTGCGCCTGGCCACGCTGATGAAGGACCTGGAGCTGCCCACCCGGCGCGCCCACGACGCGGTGAACGACGCCATCATGGCGGCGCTGGCCTTTATCAAGCTGCGCCAGCTGCTGGCGGCAGGTTAGGGCGGCCGGGGGCCAGCCGGGCCCGGGTCACGCGCCGGGTGGCACACGGGTCAGCGGCGGTGGAGCCTGCCACGCATCACCTGTCCCCGCCGCCGCGACGCCCCCCGCTGGCGGCGCAACCGGCTCCATGGCCGGCGCCGGCTCGTCGAGCGCCAGGTCGATCGCTTCGACCAGGTGACCGAGGTCGTGCAGCAGCTCGGCGACCACCTGGGCCAGGCCGTCCGGCGCCAGGTCGGACCGCACCGCGCGCTCGACCGCCGCCGCCTGTTCCGACAACCGCGTCGCGCCCAGCGTGGCGCTGGCGCCCTTGAGGCCATGCACGATCTCGCGCACGGCCTGGGCGTCGGCGCGCGCCAGCGCCGCATCCAGGCCCGGCACGCCCTGGGCGTAAAAGCTGCTGAATTGACGCACGATGCGCCGATAGGTGGCTGTGCGCCCGCCGATGAGCCGCAGGCCCAAGGCGGCGTCCAGCCCGTCGACCTGCGCCAGCCGGGCATCAGCCGGCGCGGCCGCAGGGGCGGGCCGCCCTTTCCGCGCCACCGGTGATGGTGCAGGCGCCACGTCGTCTGCAGCGGTCGTCGTTGCGGCAGACGCAGCGGCGCTCGCTGTGCTTGCGGCGACCGCCGGCGCCGAGGCCCCACGCGCAGCCATCTCGTCCGACGTCGGCCGCCCCGGCTCGGGCGGCAGCATCACGCCCGATCCGTCCGGGCCGGTGGCCAGCCAGCGCAGCAGCGTGGTGTAGAGCCGCTTCGGGTCGACCGGCTTGCCGATGTGGTCGTTCATGCCGGCGGCCATGCAGGCCGTGCGGTCCTCGCCGAAGGCATTGGCGGTCATGGCGATGATGGGCAGGCGCTGCGCGCCGAGCCGGGCGCGGATGCGCTGCGTCGCCTCGATGCCGTCCATCACCGGCATCTGCATGTCCATCAGCACGAGCTGGTAGGGCGCCTGCGCCAGGCAGTGCAAGGCCTCGGCACCGTTGCCGGCGACGTCGGCCTGCAGCGCAACCTCGCGCAGCAGCTCGACCGCCACCTCCTGGTTGACCAGGTTGTCCTCCACCACCAGCACACGGGCGCCGGCGTGGCGCTGCCTGAGCAGCTGCTCGGCCGACTCCGACGGCTGGTGCGCCAGCTCGCCATCGTCCAGCCGCAGGGCGCGCGCCAAGGTGTCGTGCAGGGTCGACGCGGTCACCGGTTTGGACAGGACCTGCAGCACGCCGGCCGCCGCGGCTGGCGCCAGCAGTGCCTCGGTGTCGTGAGCACTCACCAGGATGACCGGCGTGCCCGGACGCAGGCCGTGGTCGGCCAGCCGCGTCGCGGTGGCCAGTCCGTCCAGGCCCGGCATGCGCCAGTCGAGCACGACGGCGTGGTAGGGATCGTCGGCCTGAGCCCCGACTGCCGCCAGCGCGGCGACGCCGGAAGCCACCGCATCGACGCGCAGGCCCAGGCTCAGCAGCATCTCGGCCAGGGCCTCGCGCGCCGGCGCCAGGTCATCGGCCAGCAGCACGCGTCGTCCGCCCAGGGCCACGCCGAGATGGTCCGCGTCGGGCCCGGCCGCCGGTGCCAGCCAGGCAGTGAACCAGAAGGTGCTGCCCCGGCCGGGCTGGCTGCTCATGCCGGATTCGCCGCCCATGAGCTGGGCCAGGTTGCGGGTGATGGCCAGGCCCAGGCCGGTGCCGCCGTGGCGCCGCGAGGTGGAGCCATCGGCCTGTTCGAAGGCCTGGAACAGCTGGGCCTGTTGCTCCGGCGGCACGCCCGCGCCTGTGTCGTGCACCGCAAAACGCACCTGCAGGCCGCGTTCGTCACGCGCCAGCAGCTCGCACTTGAGCAGCACCGAGCCCTGTTCGGTGAACTTCACCGCGTTGGTGAGCAGGTTCAGCAGCGACTGCGACAGCCGCGTCGGGTCGCCGTTCAGCACCTTGGGCAGATGGTCGGTGTCGAGCACCAGCTCCAGGCCCTTGCTGCGCGCGCGCTGGCTCACCAGCGCCACGGTGCGCGTGAGCAGCGCGTCGACATTGAAGTCGATGTGCTCCAGCTGCATCTTGCCCGACTCGATCTTGGACCAGTCCAGCACGTCGTTGAGGATGTGCAGCAGGTGTTCGGCCGCGTCGCCCACCTTGACCAGCTGGCCGCGCTGGTGCACGTCGGTGGCGTTGCGCCGCAGCAGCTCGGTCAGGCCAATGATGGCGTTCATGGGCGTGCGGATCTCGTGGCTCATGTGAGCCACGAAGGTGCTCTTGGCACGGTTGGCCGCCTCGGCGCTGTCACGCGCCTGCACCAGGTCGTGGTTCATGCGCGTCAGCTCGCGCTCGTGGCGCTTGATCTCCGACACGTCGGACGACAGCACCAGAAAGCCGCGCACCTGCCGCTGCGGGCGGCCAGCAGCATCACGCCCGGGGGCGAAGTCGGGCACGTAGTGCACCCAGTGCACCTGGGGCTGCCCGTCGGGGCCGATCTCGTCGCGCTCGAAATGTTGTTCGCGACCCTCCAACACCGCCTGCACATGGGGCTGGACACGATCGACCATGGCCTGGCCGTGCAGGTCGACCAGTTCGCGGCCGATGACCTGCTCACGCGTCTGGCCGATGTAGTCGCAGAACACCTTGTTGGCAAAGCCGCAGCGCAGTTCGAGGTCCCAGTAGCTCACGCGGCCGGGCAGGTGGTCGGCGATCGCGATGGCAAACGCTTCGGCCTGCGAGCGCGCGCGCACCGCCGCTTCCAGTTCAGCCGTGCGTTCGTCCACCAGATCCTGCAGATGATGCCGGTGGCGTTCGAGTTCGAGGTCCAGGCGCTTGCGTTCACTGATGTCGCGCGCGATGTTGGACGCTCCCACCACCTCGCCGTGGCCGTCACGGATGGGCGAGATGGTGACGAAGATGTCGATCAGTTCGCCGTCGCGCCGCCTGCGCCGGGTTTCGAAGTGCTCGACGGTTTCGCCGCGGCGGATGCGCGCCAGGATGTCGCGCTCCTCATGTTCGAGCCCTGGCGGAAACAGCATCAGCATCGGTTGACCGATGGCCTCGGCCGCGCTGTAGCCGAACAGCGCCTCGGCGCCACGGTTCCAGCTCGTGATGACGCCGTCCAGGCCCTTGCCGACGATGGCGTCATCGGACGACTGCACGATGGCCACCAGGCTGGCGGTGGAGCGCTGCACCGCAGCATGTTCGCGCCGCAACCTGCCGAGCAAGCGCTCCTGCGCCTCGCCGCACAGCAGGCCCATCAGCGCAAAGACGATGGAAGGCACCTCGAGCCGGGGCACCGCCGCACCCAGCGCCGACCCGGGGCCGAAGACCGTCCACACCAGCACCAGCGCCAGCGCGGTGGCTGGCCACGCCGCGCGCCGCCCGCCCAGGATGGCGGCCAGAAACACCGCCGGGTAGAACACGGCCCACACCAGCGGTGCCAGCCAGGGCCAGAGCAGCCACTGCAGCAGCAAGGCCGGCAGTGGCAGCAAGGCAGCGAACAAAAGGCGCGGATTGAACAACATCGGGTCGGACCACGTGGACGACGAACGCGGTTCAACTTAACCGCAGACAAGGTCACCATGCTGCACCGCGTGCATGACTGTGCCAGCGCGCGGTGTGCAACATTGCACGATGTCCGCGACGTCGTTGAGGCGAATCAAGCTGTTCAACGAGACATCGGCGGCCCGGCGGCTATCCCGGCCCATCGACGGGGACCGCCAGCAGCAAAAAAAACCGGGCAGAGCCCGGCTTTGGTGGGGGTCAGGCGTGAGCCGACATCAGTGGCCGGAGGCCCCTGCGGCGCCCAGGCCGGTTTCGCTGCGCACCTGCTGCGCGGCAAACGCGGCACGCTCCTTGGCGGCCTGCGGGCTCTTGTCCAGGATGGAGAACAGCCAGATGCCGACGAAGCCGATGGTCATCGAGAACAAGGCCGGCGAGGTGTAGGGGAACAGCGCCGAACCCTTGGGGTTGCCCAGCGTGGCTTCCCACACGGAAGGCGACACGACGGTCAGGCCGACCGACGAGATCAGGCCCAGGAAGCCGCCGATCACCGCACCCTTGGTGGTGCAGTCCTTCCACAGCACCGACAGGAATAGCACCGGGAAGTTGGCCGAGGCGGCGATCGCGAAGGCCAGGCTCACCATGAAGGCGATGTTCTGCTTCTCGAAGGCGATGCCCAGCACCACCGCCAGCGCACCCAGGGCGAGCGTGGTGATGCGCGAGACCTTCAGCTCGGCAGCGCTGTCGGCGTTGCCGTTCTTGAAGACGGTGGCGTACAGGTCGTGCGACACGGCCGAGGCGCCCGAAAGCGTCAGGCCGGCCACCACGGCCAGGATGGTGGCGAAGGCCACGGCCGAGATGAAGCCGAAGAACACGTCGCCGCCCACGGCCTTGGCCACCAGCACCGCGGCCATGTTGGCCGTGCCCGCGCCGCCCTTGATGACGCCCTTGGCGACATCGGCGAACTCGGGGTTGGTCAGCACCAGGGTGATGGCACCGAAGCCGATGATGAAGATCAGCACGTAGAAGTAGCCGATCCAGGTTGTCGCCCAGAACACGCTCTTGCGGGCTTCCTTGGCATCCGGCACGGTGAAGAAACGCATCAGGATGTGCGGCAGACCGGCAGTACCGAACATCAGCGCCATGCCGAAGCTGATGGCGGAGATCGGGTCCTTGACGAAGCCGCCCGGGCCCATGAGGGCAACGCCCACCTTGGCCGGGTCGATGGCGTTGGCCTTGGTCAAGGCAGCGGCGGCGCTGGCAGCCGCTTCAGGCGAAGAGGCCGCGGCACTGGCCGCCATGGCGGCAGCGACCGCCGCGGTCTTGCCGCTCGCAGCGATGGCCGCCTTCACTTCCACGCCCTTGGCGAACAGCGCCTCGGGCGAGAAGCCGAACTGCGCCATCACCATGAAGGCCATGAAGGTCACGCCGGCCAGCAGCAGGCAGGCCTTGATGATCTGCACCCAGGTGGTGGCGGTCATGCCGCCGAACAGCACGTAGACCATCATCAGCGCGCCGACGATGACCACCGCCATCCAGTACTCCAGGCCGAACAGCAGCTTGATGAGCTGGCCGGCGCCGACCATCTGCGCGATCAGGTAGAAGGCCACGACGACCAGCGTGCCCGAGGCGGCGAAGGCGCGGATCGGGGTCTGCTTGAAGCGGTAGCCGGCCACGTCTGCAAAGGTGAACTTGCCCAGGTTGCGCAGGCGTTCGGCCATCAGGAAGGTGATGACCGGCCAGCCGACCAGGAAGCCGATCGAGTAGATCAGGCCGTCATAGCCGGTCGCCATCACGGCAGCCGAGATGCCCAGGAAGGAAGCGGCCGACATGTAGTCGCCCGCGATAGCCAGGCCGTTCTGGAAGCCGGTGATGCCGCCACCGGCGGTGTAGAAGTCCGCGGCGGACTTGGTCTTGGCCGCGGCCCACTTGGTGATCCACAGCGTGCCGGCCACGAAGGCGGCAAACATGATGATGGCGGTCCAGTTGGTCGCCTGCTTGGCGGCCTGGCCGACGTCGGCACCGGCGGCAAAGGCGGCCTGCACGCCCGCGAGCAGGGCCAGGGCTGCGCTGGCGCGCAGCAGGGTGGTCTTGTTCAGAGTCATTTCGAGGCGTCTTTCAGGATCGCAGCGGTCAGGGCATCAAACTCGCTGTTGGCGCGACGCACATAGATGCCGGTGATGATGATGGTGAAGACGATCACGCCCATGCCGATGGGAATACCCAGCGTGGTGACGCCACTGCCCAAGGGCTGCGCCAGGAAGGGCTTGTTGAACGCGATGAGGGCGATATAGCCGTAATAGACCACCAGCATCAGCGCGGTGAGCAGCCAGCCGAAGCTGCTGCGCTTGCTGCGCAATTCCTGGTACTTGGGATTGGCCTGGATACGGTCGACGACCGGGTCGCTCATGCCTTGCTCCTTTTGGGGGGTTTGAAAATCGGCCCGAGGGCACGCGGTGTTTTGCAGGCATGGCACCTGCCGGGACAGGGCGGGAGTCTGGTCGTGACATCTGACCTTGCTCTTACGCTAGGTCGTCAATTTGCTGACAACGCTTGACATCTCCGACCAGCTGCGCCCAGAGGCCGACCACAGCCGCGCAGTCATCAGACAACCCCAGGTCAAACGCCTCGACCAAAGGCACGTCAGGCGCGTTCAAAGCGTTTCGAGGGCCTGACCCATCCCCCGGACTATCCCTAGTTGGGCAGAAATGCGACGTCGATTTTTGGATGGAGAAACGCGACCTCAGGGTTAGTCCCGAAGTTGTCAGGCACGGTTGGGAAAGTGTCAGATCACGGTCAGCCACCCCCCAGACAGTGAGGACACGCGCCGCAGTTGCGGCATGTCATTCACATTTGTGCGTTGAGGAGACTCCCCCCATGGCAAGCATTCCCGCCAACGCTCGACCGGCTTCCGCCCCCATGACAGCCGAGGAAAAGAAGGTCATCTTCGCCTCCTCGCTGGGCACCGTGTTCGAGTGGTACGACTTCTATCTGTATGGTTCGCTCGCCGCGATCATCGCCAAGCAATTCTTTGCCGGCCTTGATGCAGGTTCAGCTTTCATCTTTGCGCTGCTGGCATTTGCCGCGGGCTTCATCGTGCGTCCCTTCGGCGCGCTCGTGTTCGGCCGCCTGGGCGACATGATCGGCCGCAAGTACACCTTCCTGGTCACCATCCTGATCATGGGCCTGTCGACCTTCATCGTCGGCGTGCTGCCCAACTACGCCAGCATCGGCGTGGCCGCGCCGGTCATCCTGATCGCGCTGCGCCTGCTGCAAGGCCTGGCGCTGGGCGGCGAATACGGCGGTGCAGCCACCTATGTGGCCGAACACGCGCCGCACGGCAAGCGTGGCGCCTACACCTCGTGGATCCAGACCACCGCGACCCTGGGCCTGTTCCTGTCGCTGATGGTCATCCTGGGCACCCGCACCGCCATCGGCGAAGCGGCCTTTGCCGACTGGGGCTGGCGTGTTCCCTTCATCGTCTCGATCGCCCTGCTGGCGGTGAGCGTGTGGATCCGCCTGAGCATGAATGAGTCGCCCGCCTTCAAGAAGATGAAGGAAGAGGGCAAGACCTCCAAGGCGCCGCTGACCGAATCCTTCGGCCAGTGGAAGAACCTGAAGATCGTCATCCTGGCCCTCGTCGGCCTGACCGCCGGCCAGGCCGTGGTGTGGTACTCGGGCCAGTTCTACGCCCTGTTCTTCCTGACCCAGGCCCTCAAGGTCGACGGCGCCACCGCCAACATCCTGGTCGCCTTCTCGCTGCTGATCGGCACGCCCTTCTTCGTCATCTTCGGTTCGCTGTCGGACAAGATCGGCCGCAAGCCCATCATCATGGCCGGCTGCCTGCTGGCCGTGGTGACCTACTTCCCGCTGTTCAACGCACTGACCGAAGCCGCCAACCCCGACCTCGCCGCCGCACAGAAGAAGAACCAGGTCATCGTCACCGCCGACCCGGCCGAGTGCTCGTTCCAGTTCAACCCGACCGGCACCGCCAAGTTCACCAGCTCCTGCGACATCGCCAAGCAGGTGCTGGCGGGTTCTTCGGTGAGCTACGAGAACGCCCCTGCCGCCGCCGGCACGCCGGCCACCATCAAGGTGGGCGAGACCGTGATCCCGGGCTATACCTCCAAGGGTCTGTCGGCTGACGACGCCAAGAAGAAGGACGGCGAGTTCAAGAAGGCCGTGGCCGATACGCTCAAGGCCGCCGGCTACCCCGCCAAGGCCGACCCGGCCAAGCTGGACAAGGTCAAGGTCGTCATCATCCTGACCATCCTGGTGATCTACGTGACCATGGTCTACGGTCCGATCGCTGCCATGCTGGTGGAAATGTTCCCGACCCGCATCCGCTACACCTCGATGAGCCTGCCTTACCACATCGGCAACGGCTGGTTCGGCGGCCTGCTGCCCACCACCGCCTTCGCCATCGTGGCCCAGACCGGCAACATGTACAACGGCCTGTGGTACCCCATCATCATCGCCGGCATGACCTTCGTGATCGGCATGCTGTTCGTGCGTGAAACCAAGGACGTCGACATCTACGCCGCCGACTGAAGCGGCTGACTGTTGCGGCACCGGTTCTGGTGCCGCAACATGCCTACACGACGAGGCGCCTGCGGGCGCCTTTTTGTTTTGCAGGGTCTCGTCATGTCGGCCCGTGCCCGGCCGCCGCATCGGCAGCCGCGGCCAGCGAGCCGGAATGGCGCTTGAGCCAGTGCCGGCCCACGGCGTATTCGAGCAGGGTGGCCGAGACCATGAGGCCAACGCCCAGGATCAGCACCTGCTGCGCCGGCCACTGCCGCACGGCGGCCCAGAAGAGGCCCAGCAGCAGCAGGCGCAGCAGGCCCAGGGTGAATTCGCGCACGACGATGCGGTCGCCGAGTGCGCCGTGTGTGTCCATCACGCGCTGGTTGAGCACCTGTTCACTGGCCTGCCAGAAAGGCTGCACCGCCGCCTGGACCAGCACATGCGCCAGGTACAGGGCCGGCAGCCAGGCGCTCGCGCCCAGCAGCGACTGCGCGCACACCATGCCGGCGCAGGCCAGCGCCATCCAGGCCGTGCGGTTGCCGGCGTGGCGTCGATGCCGCAGCCGGTACAGGGCCAGCGCTCCAGCCAGCGTCGCCGCCGAGGCTGCCCAGCCGTAATAGCTGGCCTTGCCCAGCGCGGCGACCGCACCACTGGCGCTCATGGCCAGGCCGACGCCGAACAGGCCGGACTCCAGCGCGAACAGGGGCAGGCTGGCCCGCCACGCCGGCTGGCGCAGCAGTTGCCAGGGCGCCTGCAGGCACATGTGCGGCATGACTGGCAGGCCCCGCGTGGCCAGCCAGCAGCCCAGCAGCGCCAGCACGGCGTAGCAGCGCAGGGCCACGGCTTGTGCCTCGGCCGTGAGGGCGAGCAGACCGCTCACCAGCAGCGTGGTGGCCAGGCTGGCCACCACCGACAACACGGTGACGCGGGTGGCGTAGGCATCGCGTTCGGCATCGCCCACGCTGCCGAGTTCGATCCAGTGGCGCGCCGCCCAGGTCAGGCCCAGATAGCCACCCACCGTCACGCCCAGCAGCATCGGCCGCCCGGCCGCCCAGGGCAGCAAGAGAGCCGGCAGGGCAAAACCCGCCTGCACCACTCGGCCCACCGGCATGCGCCACCAGCGGCCCAGCGCAAACGGCAGGGTGATGCTGATCAGCACGGCGCTCAGGAAAACGGTGATGTAGTTCATCGCCGCGGCCATGCCGCCATCGGTGTAGACGAACACGCCGGCAAAACCGAGCAACGTGGACTGCGCCGACTGCGCCACGATGAAAGGCAGCAGACGGCGCTGCAGCGCTGGCGGCGGAGCAAGCGCTCCGTCAGCGTCGGATTTGATGATCTCGTGCTTGAACATCGAAGACTTTTGTCAGGAGACAGTAGACATGTGGAAGCTCGCCGTCGGTTTCGTGGCCTTTGCAGCCGTGGCCCTGTTCGTCATTTCCAAGAGCGGCAATGTGGACATGGGCGGTGAAAAACACAGCATCGAGCACAACGAGCCGGCAGCATCCGCTGCCGCCCCTGCGGCCAGTGGAGCCGCCATGGCCGCGTCAGCCGCAGCCTCGGGTGCTTCGGGCCAGTAAACCCGTCGACACCTCGCCTCAGCAGCCGGCGGCAGCTCCGGCCGGCGCTGAGGTAGCCTGCCGGGTCGCTTTCACGCCTCGATCACGCCCCAGCGCAGGGCGATGAGCGTCAGCTCGGCCTGATTTGACGCGCCGAGCTTTTGCTTGACGTTGTACAGGTGGGTGCCCACGGTGCTGGCCGACAGGCTGAGCTGCTGCGCAATGGCGGCCACCGACTCACCCTTGGCCAGGCGCACGAAGACCGCGAACTCGCGCTCTGACAAGGCCTCGACCGGATTGGCCTCGCCACCCAACTGCGCCAGGGCCAGCTTCTGCGCCAGCGCGGCCTCGATGTAGCGCTGGCCGGCCGCCACCGTGGTGACCGCCTGCACCAGTGCCTCGGGCGCGCTGCGCTTGCTGAGGTAACCCAGTGCACCGGCGGCCAGCACCCGCCGCGCGTGCGCCGTGTCTTCGTGGGCCGAGAGCACCAGCACGGCCAGCTCCGGGTCGCGCGCACGCAGGCGCCGCAACATCTCCAGCCCGCCCATGCCGGGCATGGACAGGTCCAGCAGCAGCACATCCGGGCGCCGCTCGGGCTGGTGCGCGGATTCGGCCAACCAGGCCAGCGCCTGTTCGCCGCTGTCGGCCTCGGCAATGATCTCCATGCCGCCCGGCGCCGCCTGCAGCAGCATGCGAAAACCCACCCGCACCACGGCGTGGTCGTCCACCAGCATCACGCGGATCATGGCTGCCTCCCCGTCAATGGCGGTGCCGATGCCGACTCGTCGTCGGCCCTGTCGGCGGGCTCGGCACGCCGTGCCCCGTCATGCTCAGGCGCACTCAGCGGCAGGCTGGCCCGCAAGGTGCAGCCCCGCGCCACGTCAGGGGCAGCGTCATCGCCAGTGGTCACTCCAGCCGACCCCGGCGTGGCCGCTTCAGCCGGACCCGGCAGCAAGACCAGCTCGCCGCCGACCGCATGCACCCGCTCGCGCAGGCCACGCAGGCCGTAACGGCCGGTCGATACACCGCCGCCCGCGCCCAGGCCGCAACCGTCGTCGCTGACCCGCACCAGCAGCCGACCTTCCTGCAGGCCCAGGGCCACGATGATGTGGGCCGCGCTGCTATGGCGCAGCGCGTTGTTGAGGCCTTCCTGAGCCACGCGGTAGGCGGTGAGCGTGAGCTCGCTGCCCAGGCCGGCCGGTAGCGGCGCGATCTGCAGGTCGATATGCCGCGCCGGTTCGCGCTGGCGCGCACCGGCAACCAGATCAGCCAGCGCATCGGCCAGCCCGGCAGCATCCAGGGTGAGTGGCGCCAGGCGCGGGATGAGGCTGTGCATGGCGTCGTCGAGCCGGCTCGCCTCGGCACCGATGAGGGCGGCGAGTTCGCGGTTCTGCTGGCGCGCGGTCACGCCGATCGGCTCGCCCAGGCCCGGCTCGGTGGGCAGGCGCTGCACCAGCGAGGCGGCCAGGGTGCGGATGGCGGTGACCGATTGGCCCAGTTCGTCATGCAGTTCGCGGGCGATCTCGCGCCGCTCGGCCTCCATGTGCTGCTCGATCTGCCAGGCCAGCTCGCGGCTTTCGTGCAGCGAGCGTTCGGCCGCCCAGGCGCGCTTCTGGTCGGCCAGCTGGCCCTGCAGGGCGTCGGCCATGCGGTTGACCGCCGTGCCCATGCTGGCCGCCTCGCGCCCCGGCAGAGCCGGCAGCCGGCTGGCCCAGTCGCCGGCCTGGATGCGCGCCAGCGCCGCCTCGATGCGCGCCAGCGGCGCCAGCGTGCGCCCGACCAGCCAGAACAGGCCCAGGTTGAGCACCAGCAGCACCGAGGCGGCCACGGCGCCCAGTGTCCACAGGTCGTCCCAGCCGTCGAGGATGGCGCGCGAGGGGTCGGCCTCGACCACCAGCCGGCCGCCGGCAAACACGATGTCCTGACGCTGCAGCGGCGGTGTGACCAGCCAGGTAAACCAGGCCGGTGCATATCGGCCCGGCTTGTAGGGTGAGGGCGGCGAACGGTAGAGCACCTGGCCCTGCTCGTCGCTCAAGGTGATGTCATTGGCGCGCACGCGGCCGAGATGGGTCAGGAACTCGAGCAGCGCCGACGGTCCCGAGCGGTCGTAGATCCAGCTCACGCGCTGCAGCAATTGCGTCGCCACCCGGTTGCCGCCGCTGATCTCCTCGCGCACGCTGCGGCGGGTGTCGCCCAGATGGACCCAGAACAGCGCGGCGACAAAGATGGTCATGAGGCTGGCGACGATCAGGTTCAGGCGCAGCCGCAGGCCCCAGCCCGCGGTGATGCGCGTGCTGGACATCGCTGCTGGCGTGACGCGTGCGTCGGACGCGCAGTCTTCAGGCCGTGCGGGGGGCGTGGGTCCTGGGGTGTGGCTGGCCATGATGGGTGGCATTGTGCGGGCCGCGCCGCGCCGCCGACGCCAGGCGTGCATTCATGAAAATCATGAGCGCTGATTCGCGCTTTCCGCCACGACGCCGTCGCGGGTGACGTCCACACTTCGGTGTCGGCAGGGCTAACGCCCTGGCCGCTGACAGCATCAACCACCCCCGGCCTGACCGGCCACACCGGAGATCCCCATGACCTGGACCACCCCCGCCGCCTGCGACTTCCGTTTCGGCTTCGAAATCACCATGTACGTGGCCAACCGCTGATCAGCCACAGCGTCTACTGAGGGCGGCGGCGCAGGTCGCCGACTCACCCTCCTGCAACAGGCCCACTTCGGTGGGCCTGCCCACATCCGGCCCTTGTCTGCCCTTGCCCATGAAACTGCTCGTGCTTGGTTCCGCAGCCGGTGGCGGCTTTCCGCAGTGGAACTGCAACTGCGCCAACTGCTCGGCGGTGCGCAGCGGCTCGCCGCACCATCAGGCGCGCACCCAGTCCAGCGTGGCCGTGGGTGGCCCCAGCGACTGGCTGCTGGTCAACGCCTCGCCGGACATCCTGACCCAGATCCAGCGCAACCCGCAGCTGCAGCCGGCGCGCGGCCTGCGCGACACCGGCATTGCCGGTGTGATGCTGGCCGATGCCCAGATCGACCACGCGACCGGCCTGTTCATGCTGCGCGAACGCGGCCGGCCGCTGCCGCTGTGGTGCACCGACCCCACGGCGCAGGATCTGTCCAGCGGCAACCCCATCCTGCCGCTGCTGGGCCATTACTGCGGCGTGGCGCGCCACGAGCTGCCCATCGACGGCCGCAGCGTGCGGCCCTACGCCGCCCTGGCCGACGAGGCTCAGGTCAGCGGCCGCCCCATCCCCGCTGACCTGGCCAGCCTGCAGGTGCGCGCCCTGGCGCTGGACAGCCAGCCGCCGCCCTATTCGCCGCGCCGCGGCCAGCCGGTGGCGGGCGACAACATCGGCTTCGTGTTCGAGAACACCGCCACCGGGCGCTCCATCTTCTACGCCCCCGGCTTGGCCGAGATCAGCCCGCCGGTATGGCAGGCCATGAACAGCGCCGACGTGGTGATGGTCGACGGCACCTTCTGGACCGACGACGAGATGATCCACATGGGCCTGTCGAAGAAGACCGCCCGGTCCATCGGCCACCTGGCCCAGAGCGGCCCCGCGGGCATGCTGAGCTGGCTGGCGAAGTTGCCGGCCAGCACGCGCAAGCTGCTCATCCACATCAACAACACCAACCCGGTGCTGGACGCGCGTTCGCCCGAGCGCGCCGCGCTCGACGCCGCCGGGGTGGAACTGGCCCACGACGGCATGGAGATCGCGCTGTGAACCCCTCGACCCAACCCGAGCTGGCGCCCGCGCAGCTGCATGCCCAGCCCTGGGATCACATCACCTTCGAGCAGCGCCTGCGCGAGCAGGGCAAGGCCTACCACATCCACCATCCCTTCAACCGCATGCTCAACCAGGGCCTGGCCACGCCCGAGCAGATCCGCGGCTGGGTGGCGAACCGCTACTACTACCAGATCGCCATTCCGGTGAAGGACGCCGCGGTGATCGCCAACTGCCCGGACCGCGAGATCCGCCGCGGCTGGGTGCAGCGCATCCTCGACCACGACGGCTACGACATCAGCATGGACTGCCAGCGTGTGGTCGACCCCGGCGGCATCGAGGCCTGGCTGCGCCTGGGCGAGGCCACCGGCCTGCAGCGCGAGGAGATCACCGACCTGCGCCATGTGCTGCCAGCGGTGAAGTTCGCGGTCGATGCCTACATCAACTTCGCCCGCCGGGTGCCCTGGCAGGAGGCGGTGTGCTCATCGCTCACCGAACTCTTCGCGCCCGAGATCCACAAGCAGCGCCTGGCCAACTGGCCCGAGCACTACCCCTGGATCGAGAGCAGCGGTCTGCAGTACTTCCGCAACCGCGTCAGCCAGGCGCGCCGCGACGTCGAGCAGGGCCTGGCCATCACCCTGGCCCACTTCAACACCCCGGCGCTGCAGGTGAAGGCGCTGGAGATCCTGAAGTTCAAGCTCGACATCCTGTGGACCATGAACGACGCCATGGCCTTGCGCTACGGCGTGGTCGCCACGCCCGAGCCTGCAGCGGCGGGAGCGCGTCGATGAGCGCCCCCGCCCCGACCTCCGAAGCGCCCGCCTCCCTGGCCGACGGCTGCATCGCCCGCATCGCACCCGGCCTGCGCCTGCAGTGGGAACTGGCGCAGAACTGCCACGTCATCCTCTACCCCGAGGGCATGGTCAAGCTCAACCAGAGCGCGGGCGAGATCCTGAGCCGCTGCGACGGCCAGCGCGACCTGGTCAGCGTGGTCGCCCAGCTCGAAGCCGCCTTCAACGCCCAGGGCCTGCGCGGCGACGTCGAGGCCTTTTTGCGCATGGCCGCCCAGCAGGGCTGGGTGGTGCTGCAGGGCGCGGCGCACACGTCATGAGCGAGATCCGGCAACAGGCGGACGGCCAGGTCGCCCAGCTGCTGGCCGCCGAGGCGGGGGTGAGCACCCAGGCATCCCCCGTGGCCAAGCTCGACAACTCCCGCCCCGGCCCGCCGCTGTGGCTGCTGGCCGAGGTCACCTACCGCTGCCCGCTGCACTGTGTCTTTTGCTACAACCCGACCGACTTCGCGGCCCATGAGCAGGAGCTCGACACCGCCGGCTGGGTGAAAGCACTGCGCGAGGCACGCGAACTCGGCGCCGTGCAATGCGGCTTCTCGGGCGGCGAGCCGCTCATGCGCGACGACCTCGAAGAGTTGATCGCCGAGGCGCATCGCCTGGGTTACTACACCAATCTGCTCACCTCAGGCGTGGGCCTGACGACCGAACGCGCGCGCTCGCTCAAGGCCGCCGGGCTGGACCATGTGCAACTGAGCTTCCAGGACAGCACGCGCGAGATGAACGATTTCCTCTCGCACACCAAGACGTTCGAGCTGAAGCAGCGTGTGGGCGAGCTGGTCAAGCGCGAAGGCTGGCCCATGGTGCTCAACGTGGTCATCCATCGCCTCAACATCGACCACCTCGACCGCATCATCGCCATGGCTGACGAGCTGGGCGCCGAATACGTCGAGCTGGCCAATTCGCAGTACTACAGCTGGGCACTGGTCAACCGCGAGCACCTGCTGCCCACGCGGGCGCAACTTGCCGCGGCCGAAGCCACCACCGCCGCCTGGCGCGCCCGCATCGAGGCGCGCGTGGCCGCCGGTGGCCGCGCCATGAAGCTCTTCTTCGTCGCGCCGGACTATCACGACGGCCGCCCCAAGAAGTGCATGAACGGCTGGGGCAACATCTTTCTCACCATCACGCCCGACGGCACCGCCCTGCCCTGCCACACCGCGCGCATGCTGCCCGGCCTGGACTTCCCCAACGTGGCGAGCACGCCCGTGCGCGAGATCTGGTACGACAGCGAAGGCTTCAACCGCTACCGCGGCACCGGCTGGATGAAGGAGCCCTGCACCAGCTGCCCGGACAAGGAGAAGGACCTGGGCGGCTGCCGCTGCCAGGCCTACATGCTGGCCAAGGACGTGACCGCCGCCGACCCGGTCTGCCCGAAAAGCGCCCACCACCACGTGGTGCAGGCGGCGGTGGCCGCGGCCGAGGCGGGCGAGGCGCCGGCGCGGCCCATGGTCTTCAGGGACAGGAAGAACTCACTGACCTTGGCGCCTGCCGTCACGCCCGGCGCAGGCTGATCTCAGCCGCGTGCGGTCAGCGTCTCGACATGGCGCTTGAAGTTGTCGAGGATGGTCTGCCAGCCGGCGCGCTGCTGTTCCTCGGGGAAGGTGGTCTCGGCGTCGAAGCTGACCTGCACCTGCACGCCCTGTGCACTTTCCGTGAACAGCACCGTGGCGCTGCGCTCGCCGAAGGCGTAGTCGATGCGCTGCAGCGGGTCGATGCGGGTGTAGGTGCCGGCGAAGTCGAAGCCCATGCTGCCGTCCTTGGCCTCCATGCGCGAGCTGAACGCGCCGCCCACACGCAGGTCGACGCTGGCGCGCGGCGTGTGCCAGTCGGGCGAGCCGACGTTCCAGACCACGATGTCGGCGGGTGTGGTGTAGGCGCGCCAGACCTCGGCCAGCGGGGCGGCGACGGTGGTGGTGACAGTGATGGTGCTCATGGCGGCTGGCTCCTCGGTTGTGAATGGCAGGGGGACGGAAAACCCGGGATCGGCTCTGGATGGGCTCGGGTGCGGGCGCTAATTCAGGCTCAGGCTCAAGGCGTGCCGCGGATCTCGGCCGCGGCTGCGGCTGCGGTTGTGGATGCGGCGGTGGCAGCGGTCGGCGCCGAGGGGGATGCTGCCGCGCGCAGGCGCACGACCAGGTCCAGCTCCACCGTCGCGCCCTTGGGCAGCTGGGCCACGCCGACCGAGGTGCGGGTGTGCACGCCGCGCGGCCCAAGCACGGCGACGGCGAGGTCGGACGCAGCATCCGCCACCTCGCTCTGGCGCGTGAAGTCGCTCGCCGAGCGCACGAATACGGTCATGCGCGGCACGGCCTGCACCGCGTCGAGCGAGCCGGCCTCGCGCTGCACCAGGATGAGGGCACGCAGCACGCAGATGCGCGCCGCGTGGCGCGCCTGCTCCAGCTCGACCTCGGCGCCGGCACTGCCGGTCACCTGCACCACGTCGCCCACCCGCGGCACCTGGCCGCTGACGTAGAGCAGGCCCTCGTCGCGCAGCACCGGCACATAGTTGCCGCCGCGCTTGATCTCGCCGTCGGGGTCCAGGCCCAGGGCGCGCGCGTGCTCGCGCAGGCGGTTGTCGGCGCCGCTCATGGCAGGGTGCGCCGCAGCGCCTCGAAGAACAGGTCGGACTGCAGGCGCTCGCCGGCAATCTGGCGGCCCACATGGGCGGCCAGGTCGGCGTTCACCGGCACGAGCGGGCGGCCGCTGCCGGCGGCGAGCACCTCGTGCAGGCAGGCGCGTTCGAGGTAGTAGAGGTCGTCCCAGGCGTGGGCGATCTGGGCCGCGCCCACCACCACGCCGTGGTTGGCGAGAAAGAGCACGTCGCGCCCGGCCATGGCGCGGGCGATGCGTTCACCCTCGGCCACGTCCAGCGCCAGGCCGTTGTAGGCCTCGTCGACCGCCACGCGGCCGTGGAAGCGCATGGCGTTCTGCGACAGCGTGGTGTCCAGCGCCCGCCCGGCGGTGAGGGTGAGCGCGGTGGCATGCGGCATGTGGGTGTGCATCACGCAGGCCACGCCGACCAGGCGGTGCACGGCGGCGTGGATGAACATGGCCGTGGGCTCGACCGGGTGACGGCCGGCCAGCACGGCGCCGTCGCGGTCGACCATGACGATGTCGTCGGCCCGGATCTCCTGCCACAGCAGGCCGCGCGGGTTGAGCAGGAAACGCCCCGAGCCGTCCGGCAGCTCGACGCTGAAGTGGTTGCACACCCCCTCGGCCAGGCCGTGATGCGCGGCCGCACGCAGGGCCAGGGCCAGGTCCTCGCGCAGCCGGGTGACAGCCGGGCTGGCCCAGCTGGCCTGGGCATCGGCCAGCACGGTGGGGCCGGTGGCCGGCGGAGTCATGGAACTGGCGGCGCTGGTGCCACTAACTGCGCCCGGCGGGGCAGCGGCCGCTGCGCCAAGCCCAGCGCCTGCACCAGAACCGGCAACTGCAACGCCATCACCACTCGCGGTCCGTGCCGCCTTGAGCGCCGTCACCTCGATCTCGATCTTCATGCGCGGGTCGGCCAGGCCGACCGAGATCATCATGGCCGCCGGGCGCACATCGCCGAACCAGCGCTGCAGCACCGGCCAGGTCCTGGCGAACTCGCCGCCGTCGGGCAGCACATAGGTGACACGCACCACGTCGGCCATGGTGGCGCCGGCCTGGGCCAGCGCCGCGGCGATGTTGCGCAGACACTGCTCGGTCTGCGCCTCGATGCCCTCGACGATGGTCATGCTGGCGTAGTCGAAGCCGGTGGTGCCCGACACGAAGACCCAGTCGCCCTGCACCACGGCACGCGAATAGCCGATCTCGGCTTCGAAGCTGGAGCCGGACGAGATGAGGGTGCGTGGGCTGGGGCTGGCGGGCATGGCGATGGCGAAATGGGTGGCGATATGCAGGGGCAGGCAGACAGGCGCCTGGCGCCCCGCATCATGCCGTGGTCGCAGGCGTCACGTCGCCTGCGGCCCGCCAGCGCCGCAGCGCCTGCTCGGCGTCTTCCAGTTCCTCGCGCCGGCGGCCGTAGCCGCAGCGCTCGATCAGCTCGCGCGCGGCCTGCAGGTCAGCCTCGGGCGAGCCCCACCGCGCAGGGTAGTTCGCCTCGCGGAAGAACAGCCGCACGCGGTAGAGGTGGATGTCGGCCATGTGCAGCCGCATCGGCCCACGCTCGGCGATCTCCCAGGCTTCGTCCAGATCGGCCTGCGCGCTGTCGGGGCCGGTGAGCGGGCCGGTGATGGCGCGCAGCCATGCGCGGGTGAGGAGGCCACGGGGGAGGTGGTCCTGCTGACCTGCGCGGCGCAGGCCCGACACGGCGGCGTCCGCTTCGCGGCGGGCCTGGGCCAGGTCGGCGGCGGCGGGTTCGGCCTGGGTCAGGAGGGCGGTGAAGAGTGCGGTGCGGGCCAGGTTGAGGTGGTCGAGGGCGATGTCGAGCAGCCAGTCCTGCGTGCTGACCCACTCCAAGGTCTGCGCCGCCCGCTGCCCCACCTCCTGCAGCGCCTCGCGATGCGCCGCCGCTTCCTCCGCCGGCCGGGGCTGGCCCAGGGCCGCCCCCAGCCACGCCGCACGCTCGGTGGCGGCGAGCAACAGGTCGGCGTACTGGAAGCCCTGCACCGAGTAAAGCAGCGGGTAGTCGGGCTCATCCTGCTGCTGCATCTGCTCGGCCTCGCGGAAGCGCTGCATCGCATCGTCCCGCCGGGCCGCCTGGTGCAGGGCGTCGGCGTGTGTCGTGCGCCTGGCGATGCGCTCGAACGCATCACCGCTGCGGTCGGCGTGGGTCACGGACTGCTCGGCGTCCTGCACCGCCGCGACCACCTCGCCCAGCGTCAGCTCCAGTTCGCTCAGGTTGCTGGCGACGATGGCGGCTTGCTTCCAGTTGCTTTCCGCGATCAGCGCATCGAGCCCCGCCCGCATCGGCTCGAGGGCTTCGGTCAGCCGGCCCAAGGCGCGCAGGCTGAGGGCTGCCTCGTTCAGCAGCCAGGCCTGGTCAGCGTCCGTCAAGGCCGGCGACACCCGCCGCCAGGGCTGGTCGAAGAAACACGCCACGGCGCCCAGGTCCGAACCGAAGGCGCCGAGCTTCCGGGTTGCGTAGAAGGCGCCGCGCTGGGCGATGCGGGCAAAGTAAACCTCGTCGCAAGCCCGCTGCTGCAGACCCGCCAGACAACCATGCGCCACGGCTTGGTAGAGCGGCTGCAGGTCTTCGAGCGTGGGTTGATCCCCTTCCTTCGTGCTGGCGCACAGGTGCTCGAAGAGCCGGGCATGCGCCGTGCGCCAGGCTTCGGGCTGCTGCTGCTTCAGCTGCTGCCCGAAGTACTCGCGCAGCAGCGGGTGGGCGTCCAACGACGTGAAATGGCTGGAGCCAGCATCCGAGTGGCGCGATAGCAGCCCCATGGATTCCAGATCACCGACGCAGCATTCCCAATCTTCTTCATCAAGGTCATCAAGGGGTTCGGTCAGACCTTGAATGGGTTCACGCCTGAGCGCGGCAATACAGGAGGCATCCGCCCGCCGGTCGAACAGTCCCAACATCCTGAGGATGGCCAGCTCGCGTTGACCCGCTTCACCGCTCCTGGACAACCATTTTTCATAGCCCGCCATGACGCGGAATGCGTGACCGTTAGCCGATCGTGCGTCAGCCTTCTGAAGGTTCAGGCGATCGCGCTTGCGAATATCACCCTGGAAGGCACGGCAAAGGTATCGCCCAAGCAGCGTCAAGGTCAGCGCATGCCCCTTGAAATCCTTCACCATCGTTGCGAGTTCCGGGGCGTGACCCTTCACACCGATACGCCTCAACAGGTCAATGCCAGCGCCGCGGCTGAGACCTTTCAGCGCGACCTCAGGAGCGGTGCTCTGGCGAAAGGCCTTGAGGTCGGGCACCGAGTAGCGCGTTGTGACCAGGCACAGGCACAGGCCCTGGCTTTGCTGGGCCAGGCCCTTGAGCAGGGCGGTGAGGCCCTGGTCCTTGAGTTCGCCGGGCGTGGGTGCGGTGGGCGCGTATTGCAGCGGCTCCAGGCCGTCGAGGATCAATAGGCTGCGCCGGCTGCCGACCAGGCGGGCCAGGCGCTGGCCCTTTTCGTAGGCGCCGGCGGGGCTGGCGGCAAAGGCGCGGTCCTCGTCGCTGGCGGCGAAGAAGTCGAGCGCGGCTTTCAGGAAGGCGTCGGACGATGCCGCCACCTGGTCGCGCGTGCCCTGGCTGTAGAAGGACCAGGCAAAGGCCGCCTCGCAGCCGGGCCAGCCCCGAGCGAGCAGATGGTCGACGGTCCACTTGGCGACTAGCGAGGTCTTGCCCTCGCCGCCCAGGGCGACAAAGGTGAGGATGTGCGGGCGGCCCGCTTCGCAGCGCAGGGTCTTGGCCCAGGCGTCAGAGATGAGGCCCAGTTCGGATTCGCGGCCGATGAGTTGCTCGGGGGCGTACTGGAGGATGCGACCGATGTCGAGGCGCTTCTCGGCGCGATGCCGCGGACGAAGGTCGACGACGTCGCGGTCAGCGAACAGGGCGGGCAAAGGCGAGTCGTCAATGCGCACGCCGATGACAGTCTTGCCCAGGCCGCGCGCATGTTCGACCTCGCGGCTCACCCATTCGGACGCTGTCGACGCTGCTGACACGATGGCGACAAGGAAGTCGCTCTCTTCAATGCCTTGCTGGATTCGGGGCCAGATCGGTTCATCGGGCCGGATCGAAGCGGCGTCGTTGAACACGTCGGCCATGTGCAGGCGCCGCAGGAACGACTCCATCTCGGCGACATAACTGTCGTCAGCCGTTGCGTGCGAGATGAAAGCTCTTCGATTTGCTCCCTGCTGATCCATCCGGCCCTCCGCTGCGGGACGGGCACCAATCTATCAGGCGACAGGCCGGAATTGACGGGCGCTTGGTCACTCGCCTGGGTGGGCGCCGAAGCAGGGCCGGGTTGTGGCCGGCCCTGCTTCGGCGCAACGGTCACTGCGTGACCTTGGAGAGGCTGCAGCGCTGCGGCGGCGCAGGCCGCTGCAAGCAACCAGGGCGTGCTCAGCGAACGCTCACCGATCGATCAGCACCACCGCCTGCTGCCCGACCCGCACCGCGCGCCCGCCCTGTTCGGCTGCATGCGCCTGCGCCTCGGCCAGGGTCGAGAACCACAGGTTGAGGTGGCCGGCGCCCTGGTGTGCGATGTCGAAGTGTTCGAGCTGGTCGGCGCAAAGCGTGTCGAGCGCGCGGCGGTAGTCTTCCCAGCTGGCATGGCCCGCCTCGATGGCGAGCAGGCGCAGCAGGTGCTTGCGCTGGACAAGAGCGCTCTGCCGGCTGAGTTCGGGCAGGCTGATGCCGGTGAGCACCTGGCTGGCCAGCAGCCGGCGCAGGATGGGCAGGGACGTGGCGAGCTGCCCGGATGTGGCCGCCTTGTGCAGGCGCCTGGCTTCGCGCAGGACGAGCTCGGCCGCAGCATGATCCGCCGCGGGCGCGGCTTCAGCTTGGGGTGCGGTGGGATTCAATGACGGTTCCGCCTGGGAACCTGGCTGGGTGTGGGTGTGCATACCAACTCCTGGAGTCCGGCCGTCTCGCTGCTGGCCTGGGAGGGGTATGCAAGCGCTGGGCTTGCGATGACGGAGGTGCTTGCGCTTTCGCGAGGTGGGCGTCCTGGCAGCCCGGCAACGATTCTACCGGGGGACCATCGGCGCCCCCCACCCGACCGTCTGGACGGGCGGCGCGGGTGGCAAGGCCAGTCGGCGCGGCCAGACGGGCGGCCTAGTCGAACGGGTGGCCGCCGTTGTGTCAGTCGACGAAGAAGTCGGGCAGGAAGTTGGTGGTGCCGGGCACGACGGCGTAGCGGTCCAGGTCGGTGACGCCGTGGCGGGCAAGCAGTTCGTCGTCGATGAAGAAGTTGCCGCTCACCGTCGCCGGGCTGCTGAGCACGAGGTAGGCGGCGTCGGCCATGATCTCGGGCTTGCGGCAGCGCGCGGGGTCGACACCGGGGATCATCTGCAGCGCCGCGGTGAGGATGGGCGTGCGCGGCCAGAGCGAGTTGACGCCGATGCCGTAGGGCGCGAACTCGGCCGCATGGCCCAGGGTGCACAGGCTCATGCCGTATTTGGCCAGGGTGTAGGCGGTGTGGGCACGGAACCAGTGCGGCTTGAGCGAGAGCGGCGGCGACATCGTCAGCACCTGAGGCTGGCGGCCCGCCGCGGCCGAGGCCTTGAGCGCGGGCAGGCAGGCCGCCGTGCACAGATAGGTGCCGCGCGCGTTGATGCCGTTCATCAGGTCGAAGCGCTTCATCGGTGTGGCCGAGGTGTCGGTCAGGCTGATCGCGCTGGCGTTGTTGACCAGGATGTCGATGCCGCCGAAGGTCTGCACCGCCTGCTCGACGGCGGCGAACACCGCCGCGTCGTCGCGGATGTCGACCGCCAGCGGCAGGGCGTGGCCGCCGGCGGCCTCGATCTCGGCCGCCGCGCTGTGGATGGTGCCCGGCAGCTTGGGGTTGGCCTCGGTCGTCTTGGCGACGATGACGATGTTGGCGCCGTCCGCCGCGGCGCGCAGGGCCACGGCCAGGCCGATGCCGCGCGAGGCGCCGGTGATGAAGAGGGTCTTGTTCCTGAGGCTCATACCTGCTCCTGGCTCTACTACGACAGACATCATGGCGGCCGACGTGCCGGCGCCTTGTTCAGCCCGGCTGCTTCAGCAGCGCCGCCTCCACCGCCTTGCCCACCTCGGTGGTGTCGGCCTGGCCGCCCATGTCGGGCGTCCACGGGCCCTCGCGCAGCACCTGCTCGATGGCCAGGACGATGGCGTCGTGCGCAGCCTTGCCGGCGCCCTGGTCGTGGGTGAGGTAGCTCAGCATGAGCGCGCCCGACCAGATCATGGCGATGGGGTTGGCGATGTTCCTGCCGGCGATGTCGGGCGCGCTGCCGTGCACCGGCTCGAACAGGCTGGGGAATTTGCGCTCGGGGTTGAGGTTGGCCGAGGGCGCGATGCCTATGGTGCCGGTGCAGGCCGGGCCGAGGTCCGACAGGATGTCGCCGAACAGGTTGGTGGCGGCCACCACGTCGAAGCGCTCGGGCTGCAGCACGAAGCGCGCGGTGAGGATGTCGATGTGCTGCTTGTCCCAGGTGATGTCGGGGTACTGCGCCGCCATCTCGGCGCAGCGCTGGTCCCACCAGGGCATGGAGATGCTGATGCCGTTGCTCTTGGTGGCCAGGGTCACCTGCTTGCGTTCACGCGTGCGCGCCAGCTCGAAGGCGTAGCGCAGCAGGCGTTCGCTGCCGTGACGGGTGAAGACCGATTCCTGCACCACAAATTCGCGCTCGGTGCCGGGGAACATGACGCCGCCGACCGAGCTGTATTCACCCTCGGTGTTCTCGCGCACGATGAGCATGTCGATCTCGCCGGCCTGGCGCTTGCTGCCGTCACGGCGCACCAGCGGGCAGGGCACGCCGTCGAACAGGCGCGCCGGGCGCAGGTTGATGTACTGGTCGAAGTCGCGCCGGAACTTGATCAGCGAGCCCCACAGCGAGACATGGTCCGGCACGGTGGCCGGCCAGCCGACGGCGCCGAAGAAGAGCGCGTCCATGGGTAGCAACTGGGCCTTCCAGTCGGGCGGCATCATGTCGCCGTGCTGCAGGTAGTAGTCGCAGCTGGCCCACTCGATGGGCGTCACGTCGAGCGCGATGCCGTAGCGCGCCGCCGCGGCCTGCACCACGCGCAGGCCCTCGGGCATGACTTCCTTGCCGATGCCATCCCCGGGGATGGCGGCAATCTTGTAAGGGGGGCGCTTGTGCTGGCTCATGGTGGGGCGGCTCCGGGTCGGATCGGGCGTCGGGCAGACGGTGCGGAATCCCGCCATGCTAGGGCCGACCCGCCAGCCGCGCCGGCTGTGGTTTCCACGCATGAAGCACGCGGCCGGGCTGCCCGGCGCCGGCTGCCTCGCCCTGCCCCGCCCTGCCCTGCCCAGTTCAGTCTGATCAGCCCTGCACTGCCCGCCTCGCCCGCGGGGCGAGACGACGCCGCGCGGCAGCCCTCAGGCCCCGGCCTGCACCTGCAGCTTGCCGCGCTGCTGCCCCAGGGTGTGGCCCAGCAGCTTGGTGGCGGCGTAGATGGCGGCGATGGTGGGCGTGGGTGTGCCGGTGATGCGGCCGAGCTCGACCACCGAGCCGACCAGCGCCTCCAGCTCCAGCGCTCGGCCGGCCTCGACGTCCTGCAGCATCGAGGTCTTGTGGGCGCCCACCGCCTCGGCACCGGCGATGCGCTGTTCGAGCGAGATCTTGAACACCACGCCGAGCTGCTCGGCCACCGCGCGGGCCTCGGTCATCATGGCCGCGGCCAGCTCGCGCGAGGGGCCGTAGCGGCAGATGTCCTCCAGCGTGGCATGGGTGAGCGCCGAGATGGGGTTGAAGCTCAGGTTGCCCCACAGCTTGACCCAGATCTCGCTGCGGATGTCGCGCGCCACCGGCGACTTGAAGCCGGCGCGGATGAAGGTCTGCGACAGCCGCTCGATGCGCGCGCTGCGGGTGTTGTCCGGCTCGCCCAGGGTGAAGCGATTGCCCTCGATCACCTTCACCCGCCCGGGCGCCAGCAGCTCGGCCGCCGGATAGACAACGCTGCCGATGATGCGTTCGGGCTCGATGGCCGCGGCGATGCGGCCATCCGGATCCACCGCCGCCACCGCCCGGCCCTCGTAGGGGCCGGCCAGCTTGTGGAAGTACCACCAGGGGATGCCGTTGATCATGGTGACCACCATGGTCTCGGGCCCGAACAGCTCGCGCAGCTGCGGCAGCACGTCCACCACCTGGTGCGCCTTCAGCGTCAGCAGCACCACGTCCTGCGGCCCGGCCTCGGCCATGTGCTGCACGGCCTTGGCGGTGGGCGCGTGCTGCTCGCTGCCGTCTTCCAGCACAAGGTGAAAGCCGCCCTTCTGGATGGCCTCCAGGTTGCGGTTGCGGGCGATGAAGGTGACCTCCTCGCCCGCGATGGCGAGCCTGGCGCCCAGATAGCCGCCGATGGCCCCGGCGCCGACGACGGCGATCTTCATGCCAGGCCCAGCTTGGCGGCCAGGCCGATGCGCTGCAGCTTGCCGGTGGCGCCCTTGGGGATCTCGTCCATGAAGAGGATCCTGGCCGGCACCTTGAAGTCGGCGGCGCGCCTGGCGACGAAATCCTGCAGCTCGCGCTCGGTGGCGCTCTGGCCCTCGCGCAGCACCACCACGGCCGCCACTTCCTCGCCCAGCTTGGGGTGGGGCATGGCGAAGCAGACCACCTGGTTCACGGCGGGGTGATCCATCAGCAGCTCGTCCACCTCGCGCGGACTGATCTTCTCGCCGCCGCGGTTGATGATCTCCTTCAGCCGGCCGGTGATGGAGACATATCCCTCGGCGTCCATCACGCCCTGGTCGCCGGTGCGGAACCAGCCATTCGTGTAGGCCTCGGCATTGGCCTTGGGGTTGCTCTCGTAGCCCGCGGTCACGTTGGGGCCGCGGATGACGATCTCGCCGGTGTCGCCGACGGCCAGCAGGTTGCCGTCCTCGGCCATGATGGCCACCTCGGGGCCGGCCGCGCGGCCCACCGTGCCGGGCTTGCGCACCGCCGGGGGCAGCGGGTTGGAGCACATCTGGTGCGTGGCCTCGGTCATGCCGTAGGCCTCGATCAGCGGCGCGCCGAAGACGGCTTCCAGCTCGGCAATCACCTGGGGCGGGATGGAGCTGGACGAGGAGCGCATGAAGCGAAGCGGGTGGCGCTTGATGACGTCGGCGCTGCGCGCCGCCCGGCCCAGGATGGCCTGGTGCATGGTGGGCACGGCCGTGTACCAGGTGGGCTTGGCCTCGTCCATCCAGGCGAAGAACTTCAGGGCGTTGAAGCCCGGCGTGCAGAACACCTGCGAGCCGGCCGACAGCGGCGCCAGCACACCGGCGATGAGGCCGTGGATGTGAAACAGCGGCATGATGTTGAGGCCGCAGTCGCCGGCCGTGAACTTCAGCGTGGCGCTGATGTTCTGCGCCGAGGCCGCCAGGTTGCGCTGCGACAGCGGCACGATCTTGGGCCGCGAGGTGGTGCCCGAGGTGTGCAGCACCATCGAGACATCGTCGGGCTGGGCGTAGCCGCCCTTGGCGCTGGCAGCCGCCGCCGTGGCGGCGCGCGGCTTGAGCACGAAGCTGCCGGCCGGGGCGCCTTCCGGCACGACCAGGTCGATGAGCGCAACGCCGAGCTTGTCGGCCACAGCCACGGCGGGCGAAGTGGAGCCGGCCTCGACGATGAGGGCCTTGGCGTTCAGGTCGCTCAGGTAGAACTCGAACTCGTCAGCGCGGTAGGCCGGGTTGAGCGGCGCACTGGTCACGCCGCTGGCGCAGGCCATGTAGCAGGTGGCCATCTCGGGGCCGTTGGCCAGCACGATGGCGACGCGGTCGTTGCGGCCTATGCCCAGGCCGTTGAGCGTGGCCAGGGTGGCGGCGATGAGCTGACGCAGGCCGCCGTGGCTCAGCGGTGCGCGCGACGGCGCGGAAATGGCGATGGCGCTGTCGGCACCGGCCGCCAGCAGGTCGTTCAAGCGGGTCATCATCTGGGGTGAGCCTTGCTGGACCGGCAGGCCCGGGCAACAAACCGAGGCAGCCTGGCATCGCCGGTCACGAATGAATGAAAGACCCGGCGCGCCTGGATACACGGCGCACGTCGCCGGACCAGGTCGACAAGCTGCCGCCGTCGTGCCAGGGTCAAATCAGTCTGCGCGCATGCTGCAGGTGCAGCAATCAGGGCTTGCGAGCAGGTGGCGTGCTCACACGAGCACGTGGTGAGCCGGGGGCTGGCGAACCGACGTCTGGCGACCGCGCCGGCTCAGTTCGATTCCTTGATCATGCGTCCGCTGGTCTGCTGCAGGGGGCGAGCATTCATGGGATACAGGCGGGCGAACAGGCCGATCTGTTCGGGCGAGAGTGTGGCGGGTTGCTTGAGCACCATCCACAACACGCCTTCACTGCACGGCGGCGTGGTGAGCGAGCCCATATAGGTGTAGTAGCGCCGATCGTCAGGCAGCAGCTGGCTGAGGTCGATGGGCGCCGACGCCGGCAGCTCGTCGTTGCGCTCCAGCGGCAGGTTGTTCCAGACCGCCTGCACCACCGGGTGCGGCCGCCCGGCCTCGATCAGCACCGCCACCACCGCCAGGCGCCCTTCGGCGTCGCGATGCACCAGATGCACCACCATGTCGTAGAGCCGGCCGTTGACACGCTCCTCGGACGGCCGATGGAAATGGAACTGCAGCAGGTCATAACGCCGGCCATTGATCTCGATGGCATTGCCGGGCTGCAGATTGGCCTGGATGGTGTGACCGTTGTCGATCACGCCGAAGGGGACCGGCCGGTAGTCGAACTTGATCGGATCGAGGTCGACCTTGAGCCCGCCGCGGATGTCGATCGGGCTCTGGCGCAGGCCCTTGCCGCAGAAGGCGTATTCAGGCTTGAGCTCGGCCCAGCGCGACGGTCCACCTTCGCCGCTGTAGGCCCAGTGGATGTCGTGGGCGAGATGGGCCGCCGCATCGGCGGCGCCGACCTCGGCCGACTTGCCGCGCTTGTCTGCCAGCGCCGTGGTGGTGCCATGAGCGCTGCTGCCACTCCTGGACGCGGGCCGCGTCTGGGCACGCGCCTGCCGTTCACGGACCTCGATCACCTTGTCGCTCACCCTGCGGGCCACCTCGTCCAGACCGATCGGCTTGTCCGCCGCCGCCGTTGACGCAGCAGCGTCGGACTTCTCGGCCTTGGCCGCCTTTTCGGGCCGGTGGCGGGGCATCTCGACCAGTTCTGACCGGGTCGGAAGGTTGGCATGGTCGCCTTGCGCCAGCGCGCCTTGCATCGGCCACAGGCTCAGCACGGCCAGCAGTGCGATGTTCAGCCACAGTCCCCGCACGGGCAGGCCGACACCCGCACGGTCGGCAGGCCGGGACAAGCGCGACGGTGAGTGCTGCGACTGGCAGCCAGGGCGGGACAGGAGGGGGGACATGGGGTGCTCCGACAACGACACGGCGCGCAGGGATTGCGGCTGTGATCAATTTCGGCGGCACCCCGGACGACTTGAGCGCCGCAGTGCCGGGCGGGCGCAGCTCACGCGCCGTCGCCGGGCAATTCGTGCTTGACCTGCTGCCAGGCAACAAAACCCACCAGCATGAAGGCGCCCGACATGAGGGCCAGGCCGCCCAGATCGTGCATCACCAGCGGTGCAGCAACGCCGGCCACGAAGGCATTGGCAGCACTGCCCACGGTGGCCTGCAGCGACGAGGCCATGCCGCGCCGGGTCGGAAACAGGTCCAGCACCATGAGCGTGACCGCCGGCACCAGCAGCGACCAGCCCAGGCTGTAGACCGTGATGGGCAGGATGGCCCAGGGAAAGCCGATGTGCCAGCCCAGGTTGGCGGCGACATTCACCAGCGTCGAGACGATCAGGATGATGAAGCCGGCGCGTACCTGGCGGCGCCGCGTCATGCGCCCGGCCAGGCGGCCGCTGAGCACGGCGCCAGCCATGATGCCGCCGATGCTGGCCAGGAAGAACCAGAAGAACTCGGTCGGCTGCAGGCCCAGGAGGTCGCCCAGATAGACCGGAGCGCTGAGCACATAAAGGAACATGCCGTTGAAGGGCACGCCCGACGCCAGCGCCAGCAACCAGAAGCGCCGGCTGCCGCCGAGTTCCAGATATCCGCGCATCAGATGGCGGATGTTGAGCGGATGGCGCTGCGCCGTGGGCAGGGTTTCGGGCAGGGCACGCCACACGCCCAGCCAGATCGCCACCCCCACCAGCGCCAGAAACCAGAACACCGGCCGCCAGCCCAGGTGCACGAACAGCCAGCCGCCGATGATGGGTGCCACCGCCGGCGCCACGCCGAAGAAGATGGTGACCTGCGACATCATGCGTTGCGCCTCGGCGGGCGGAAACAGGTCGCGGATGACGGCGCGCGACACCACGATGCCGGCACCGGTCGACATGCCCTGCAGGGCGCGGAAGAACACCAGCGTGCCGATGTGTCCGCTCAGCGCGCAGCCCACCGAGGCCAGGGTGAACATGGCCACGCCGGCCAGTACCACCGGGCGGCGCCCCAGGCTGTCGGCCAGTGCGCCGTGGAAGAGGTTCATGACCGCGAAACCCAGCAGATAGGCCGACAGCGTCTGCTGCATCTGCAGCGGCGTGGCGTCCAGCGAGCGGGCGATGCCGGCAAAGGCCGGCAGATAGGTGTCGACCGCGAAGGGCCCGAGCGTGCCCAGCGTCGCCAGCAGGATGGCCAGGGCCCAGCGCGGCGCGCGCCAGAGTGGGGGCGCCGGGCTCGACGGCGCGGCGGCGGGAGCGGCGGGCGTGGCGGGTTCAGTCATGGCGGGCTGGCGGCGGGCCAGTGTAGGGGCGGCCTGGCGCCGCTGCTTGCCGTGCCCTGGCGCGCCCGGTTCACTCGCTCGGCGCCCGCGCGGCGCCGCTTCAGGCGGCGTGGTCCGGCACGTCCAGCGGCACCGGCTTGACGTGCAGCGCCAGCATCACGCCCAGCACCAGCAAGGCGATGCCGGCCAGCGTGACCAGGTCCGGCCAGTGGCCCCGCAGCACGTAGGCATAGGCCAGGGCGGACAAGGTTTCGAACACGATGAGCTGGCCCACCAGGCTGGTCGGCAGGCGCTGGCTGGCCTCGTTCCAGCACAGCGTGCCCAGCCAGGAGGCGAACAAGCCGATGGCCGCCATCAAGGCGATGAAAAACAGCGGTCGTGGCCCCAGCGGCATGGGAAAACTGCGGCCGTCCGGCGCGTGGGCACCGCCGTGCAGGGCCTGCCAGAGCCAGAACAGGCCGTAGCCCAGTACGGCCAACGGCAGGGTGGCGAGGCCCTGGGCGGTGGCCCAAGTGCGCGGGTTGCGGTCCGGGTGGGCGCGCAGCCAGTCGGCGTTGCGCAGCGGATACCAGGTCCAGCACGCTACCGCGCCCAGCGCCAGTGCGGCGCCCAGCAGATAGCGGCCGAGGTCGGCCGCCTGCCCAGCGCCGCCTGCTTCGCGCAGCGCCTGCAGTTCCACCTGATTGACCAGGGCAATGCCGGCACCGATGAGCAGCAGGCTGGGCAGCAACCGCAGCCAGGGCAGACGGCCGTCGCGCTGCGCATCACGCAGGTTGGAGCTGACCGCGATCACCACCGGCAGGGTGCCGATGATCATGGTGGGCAGCGGCGCACCGGCGCGCTGGATGGCCGAGGCCAGGAAGGCGTAATAGATGAGATTGCCCACTGCCGCCAGTTCCAGCGCAGCCCACCAGTCGGCGCGGCCGAATTCACGCAGGCGCTGGCGGTCCAGGCAGCCCAGCGGCAGGGCGATGAGACCGAAGGCGAGGTAGCGGCCGAAGGACTGCAGCAGGGCCGGGTAGTCCGGCAGCAGCAGCGGGCCGACGAAGACCAGCCCCCACATGAGTCCGGCAGCCAGGGCGAAAAGCGTTCCGATGAGCATGGGCAGGTGACAACAGCCGGCTGCGCCGGCGGGAGGGTAGAACGGGGCGGCGCATGATGCATCAGCGGTGCCCGCGTACACAGTCGTACACAAACAGGCGCGCCGCCCGTCGGCCGACCAGGCCGGCTGGCCGTTACAAGAGCGACCGGGCCGTACGCCCGCGATCCAGGAGCCCGACCACCATGTCCGCACACGCCGCCCCTCACACGCCCCCGCAGTGTCGATCTCTGCCGCTGCAGATGACGACGGCACGCCACCACGCCAGGCCGGCGGCCCCCCGGTGGCTGGCCTGGCAGGCAGCATGGCGGCTAGCCGGCGCGCTGTGGCGGCGTGGCCAGGCGGTGCTGGCCGGGCTGGTCCTCCTGACCATGCTGAGCCTGGTGCCGCAGCTCGTGCAGGCCCAGCAGGCGGACGACAACGACGACCCGCCGGCCCGCGTCGGCCGCATCGCGCGCATCGATGGCCGCGTCAGTCTGCAGGCCCGGGCCGGCGATGAGGTGGTCGAATCGCCGCGCAACTGGCCAGTCACCAGCGGTGACCTGCTCACCACCGGCAACGATGCGCGGGCCGAGTTGCGCATCGGCAGCACTTTCGTCCGGCTGGACGAACACACCCGCCTGCGCGTGGTGCGACTGGACGACACGGCCATCGAGCTGCACCTGCAGCGCGGCAGCATCGCCCTGCGCGCGGACAGCGACACACTGGCGCGCGAGATCACCGTCAGCAGCTCGGCCGGGCGCTTCGAGCCACAGGGCGAGGGCTTCTTCCGCATCGACGCCGGGGCCCAGCCCGGTGCCACCGCCTGGCAAAGCGCGCTGGGCGTCGAACAGCCTGGCGGCCGCTTCCTGCTGCGCCCCGGCCAGTACGCCCAGCTGTTCGACGACGGCGGTTGGCGCCTGGGTCAACCGGTGTCGGACGAATTCGCCCATTGGGCCATGGCGCCGGACGACCCGCGCACAGGCGACGACGGGCTGGTGGCCGCCGACATGACCGGCGCCGAGGATCTGCGCTGGTACGGCGACTGGCACCACGCCGACGACTGGGGCATGGTGTGGTTTCCGCACGACGTGGGCCCGGCTTGGGCACCCTACCGCGAGGGCCGCTGGGCCTGGGTAGCACCCTGGGGCTGGACCTGGATCGATGACGCGCCCTGGGGCTTCGCGCCCTTCCACTACGGCCGCTGGGTGATGTGGCGCGGCCACTGGGGCTGGATGCCCGGCGAGGCCCGCCTGCGCCCGGTCTACGCCCCGGCCCTGGTCGCCTGGGTGGACCAGCCGGTGCCAGGCAGCCGCTTCGGTCGCGCCCTGGGCTGGTTTCCGCTTGGCCCGCGCGAGATCTTCTTGCCCAGCTACCGCAGCTCGGTGCGCCACCGCGAGCTGATCAACCAGCCGTATCTGCGCCAGCCCATGCCACGCGAGGAACGCTGGCGCCGCGACGACGAATTGCGCCGTGGCGGGCCGGCTGTCTACCGCTGGGCCGAGGTCGACGGCGCGCGCGGTGTGTTGCCGCGCAGCCTGTTCGAGCAGGCGCGCCGGCCCATCGACACCAGCGACGGACGCCGCCGGGACGACCGCATGCCCCGCGACGCCCTGCCGCGCGACTGGAGGGACGGCCGTGACCCGCGCGGCCGCCGCGAGCCCTGGCCGCCGCAACGCGAAGGTCGCGAGGTCGGACGCGACGCTGGACGCCCTGCGGGGCACGACGGGCGGCGCGACGACAGGCCGGGCGAACGACGCGACGACGGCCGCGCCGGTGCGGCCGGTGGCAACACGATCGAGGCCATCCGCATCTCGCCGGCACTGCGCGACGCCATCGGCAACCGGACCGGCAGCCATGGCGCCGCCGCTGCGGGCACCGGCAACACGCCGAGTGCCGATCCGCGCGCCAACCCGCCGTCGCCCGCCAGCGAGACGCGGGTGACGGTCAATCCTGCCCTGCGTCGCGACGCCCCGGCGGCAGCTATCCCGTCGACACCGGCGCCGGCGGCTGCAACGATGCCCGCTCCCGCCGCGTCGGCCGCGCCGGCTCGCGGCGACGCGCCACGCGGCGAAGCGCGGCCAGACGGACGTGGCGACGGCCGCAACGGTCCGCGCCGAGGTGACGAACGGCCCGGTGGCGCAGGCAACCCCGTGCGCGAAACCCCGCGTCCGGCAGCCCCGGCGCCGGCCACCGCGCCGTCAGCCGCCGCACCCGCCGCTGCGCAACGGCCTCAGGCCCCTGCGGCCCCACCCGTCGTCAAACCCACCGAGCCGACGCCGGGTGGGCGCGAGCCCGACCCGCAGCGCCAGGGCCCCAATGGCGCCGAGCGCCAGCGCCGGCGCGGCGACGAATATCGCTGACACGCCGAACCAGTCGCCCGGCGGCACCGATGCTCAACCCAGGGTGGGCGGCGCCTGGCGGTGCCAGTCGGTGGCCTGCTGGAAATGCTGGCCGAACTGCAACAGGTCGGCCTCGCGCCAGTAGTTGCCGATCAGCTGCAGGCCCACCGGCAGACCCTGGCTGAAGCCGGCCGGCAGGCTGATGCCGGGCAGGCCGGCCAGACTGGCGGGCAGGGTGAAGATGTCGGCCAGGTATTCGGCCACCGGGTCGCTCTGGCTGCCGATCGGGCGCGCCACGGTGGGTGCGACCGGACCGGCGATGACGTCGCACTGGGCGTAGGCAGCCTGGAAGTCGTCGGCGATCATGCGGCGCAGCTTTTGCGCCTGCAGATAGTAGGCGTCGTAATAGCCGTGGCTGAGCACATAGGTGCCGATCATGATGCGGCGCTTCACCTCGGGGCCGAAGCCCTCGCTGCGGCTCCTGCGGTACATCTCGTTCAGGTCCTTGTACTGCGCCGCGCGGTGGCCGTAGCGCACGCCGTCGAAGCGGCTCAGGTTGGAGCTGGCCTCGGCCGGGGCGATGATGTAGTAGACCGGGATGGCCAGCTCGGTGCGCGGCAGGCTCACGTCCACCAGGGTGGCGCCGAGCTTTTCCAGCTCGGCCAGCGCAGCACGCAGCGCCGCCAGCACGCCGGGCTCGACGCCGTCGCCGAAGAACTCGCGCGGCAGTCCGATGCGCAGGCCTTCAAGCGGCCGCGCAGCGGTGGCACCAGCACGCGGCGCCAGCGCCGCGGCAGCGAAGTCGGGCACCGCTTGCTGAGCGCTGGTGGCGTCGCGTTCGTCAAAACCGCTCATGGCCTGCAGCAGGTGGGCGCAGTCCAGCGCCGAGCGGGCGATGGGGCCGGCCTGGTCCAGGCTGGAGGCAAAGGCCACCATGCCGTAGCGCGAGCAGCGCCCGTAGGTCGGCTTGATGCCGGTGACGCCGGTGAGCGCCGCGGGCTGGCGCACCGAGCCGCCGGTGTCGGTGCCGGTGGCGGCAGGCAGGAAACGCGCCGCCACCGCCACCGCGCTGCCGCCCGACGAGCCGCCGGGGATGCGCGTGGCGTCCCAGGGGTTGCGCGCCGGGTAATACGCCGAGTTCTCGTTGGCGCCGCCCATGGCGAACTCGTCGCAGTTGAGCTTGCCCAGGCTGACCGCGCCGGCCGCCGCGAGCCTGGCCACCACGGTGGCGTCGAAGGGGCTGCGGTAGCCCGCCAGCATCCTGGAGCCGGCGGTGGAGGCGAAGTCGCGCGTGACGAAGATGTCCTTGTGCGCCAGCGGCACGCCCAGCAGCGCGCCGCGCTCGCCGGCGGCACGGCGCGCGTCGGCCGCAGCGGCCTGGGCCAGCGCCACCTCGGCGTCGATGCTAAGGAAGGCACCCAGACCGGCCGGAGCGTCGGCGGCGGGCAGGCGGTCCAGCAGATGGCGGGTCAGCTCGACGCTGGAGAGTTCACCGGCGTCCAGCCGCGCGCCGAGTTCGACCACGCCGAGTTCATGCAGGGCGGCGCTGGAGGAAGTGGTAGTTGTGGTCATGCCGGCCCCTTCACTCGATCACGCGCGGCACGAGGAACAGGCCGGCGTCCACCGCCGGCGCGCTCTTCTGGTTGGCTTCGCGCTGGTCGACCTCGGTGACCGCGTCGTCGCGCAGGCGCAGCGCCACCTCGCTGATGGCCGACAGCGGCGTATACAGCGGCGCCACGCCGCTGGTGTCGACCGCACGCATGCGCTCGACGATGGCGAAGAAGCCGTTGAGCTGGCCGAGCAGGTCGCCGGCCTCGCGGGGGTCAAGTTCGAGTCGCGCCAGATTGGCGATGCGGGTGACGTCAGCGGCGGTGAGTGCCATCGGTGTGCCAGATAGTGGGGCCGGGAAGGTTGGCGGACCGACCGCAGGTGCGGGACGCAAGGGCCTGTGGCCTTGCCGCCGGGCCGGTCGGCCAGAGTGCTTCGGGTATTATCGCCCGCTGCTTTTTGCCGCCCCGGCCCTGCGTCCGGGCCGCGAAACACCCGATCCCCCCGACCCCGACGACCCCTACGGCAGGCCCCATGAGCGGCCGCCGGATGCCCGAGACCCCACCATGTTTTATGGATCGCTGCGGCGCTATTTCTCCACCGACCTTGCCATCGACCTCGGCACCGCCAACACCCTGATCTATGTACGCGGCACGGGCATCGTGCTGAACGAACCCTCGGTGGTCTCGATCCGCCACGAGGGCGGGCCCAACGGCAAGAAGACCATCCAGGCCGTGGGCTCCGAAGCCAAGGCCATGCTGGGCAAGGTGCCCGGCAATATCGAGGCGATCCGGCCGATGAAGGACGGCGTGATCGCCGACTTCACCGTCACCGAGCAGATGCTCAAGCAGTTCATCAAGATGGTGCACCCGCGCTCGCTGCTGCGGCCGAGTCCGCGCATCATCATCTGCGTGCCCTGCGGCTCGACCCAGGTCGAGCGCCGCGCCATCCGCGAATCGGCTCTTGGAGCCGGTGCCAGCGAGGTCTACCTGATCGAGGAACCCATGGCTGCGGCCATCGGCGCCGGCCTGCCGGTGTCGGACGCGTCGGGCTCCATGGTGGTCGACATCGGCGGCGGCACCACCGAGGTGGCCGTGATCTCGCTGGGCGGCATGGTCTACAAGGGCAGCGTGCGGGTGGGCGGCGACAAGTTCGACGAGGCCATCGTCAACTACATCCGCCGCAACTACGGCATGCTGATCGGCGAACCCACCGCCGAGGCCATCAAGAAGAGCATCGGTTCGGCCTTCCCCGGCTCCGAGGTCAAGGAGATGGAGGTCAAGGGCCGCAACCTCAGCGAAGGTGTGCCGCGCAGCTTCACCGTCTCGTCCAACGAGATGCTGGAAGCACTCACCGAACCGCTCAACCAGATCGTCTCCAGCGTCAAGCGCGCCCTGGAGCAGACCCCGCCCGAACTGGGTGCCGACATCGCCGAGCGCGGCATGATGCTGACCGGCGGTGGCGCCCTGCTGCGCGACCTCGACCGCCTGCTGGCCGAGGAAACCGGCCTGCCGGTGCTGGTGGCCGAAGACCCGCTGACCTGCGTGGTGCGCGGCTGCGGCATGGCGCTGGAGCGCATGGAGCGCCTCGGCTCGATCTTCACCTCGGAATAAGCCCCGCCGCCTGGCCGGTCACCCGCAGCCGGCCGGGCCGCCGCGCAAGATGGCGCCATGCCCACCGGCACACTGGATCGCTCCCCACCGCCCTTTTTCCGCCAAGGCCCGTCGGCCCTGACGCGGCTGGCCTTCTTCGCCTCGCTGGCGGTCTTTCTGATGGCGGCTGACACCCGGCTGGGGCTGAGCGGGCCGCTGCGCACCGCCGTGGCCACCCTCGTGCATCCGATCGAGCTTGCCCTGCTGCGCCCGGTACAGGCCCTGGGCGCCCTGGGTGACTACTTCAGCACCGTGACCGACGCGCGTCGTGCCGAGGAGGCTGCACGCACCAGCATCGCCCTGCAGGCGCAGCGCGCCCTGCTGGTCGAGACGCTGATGCGCGAGAACGCCGCCCTGCGCGGCCTGCTCGAACTGAATCAGCGCCTCACCGTCCGTGGCCATGCCGCCGAAGTGCTGTACCACGCCGCCGACCCCTTCTCGCGCAAGATCGTCATCGACCGCGGCCTGCTGGCCGGCATCAAGCTGGCCTCGCCGGTCATCAACGAAGTGGGTGTGCTCGGCCAGGTGACGCGGGTCTATCCCCTGAACGCCGAGGTGACCCTGCTCACCGACCGCGACGCCGCCATACCCGTGCTCAATGCGCGCAGCCAGCAGCGCAGCATCGTCTTCGGCCATGCCAGCGGCGGTCTGCTGGAAATGCGCTACATGGCCGCCAACGCCGACGTGAAGGTCGGCGACGCCATCGTCACCGCCGGGCTGGACGGCGTCTATCCGCCGGGCTACCCGGTGGCCAAGGTGGTTGACGTCGACCGCCAGTCGGATTCGTCCTTCGCCCGCATCCGCCTGGCGCCCGACGTGCAGGTGGACGGCGTGCGCCATGTACTGGTGCTCGACCCGCTCGGCGCCCAGTTGCCGCCGCGCCCGCCGATGAGCGAGTTGGCCGCCTCGCAGCCAGCGCGCAAGGGAGGGCCGCGCAAATGATGCCCAACGTCGGGGATCAGCTGCTGCTGCCGGTGCGGCCGTGGTTCATCTGGCTGACCCTGCTGTGTGCCCTGGCGCTCAGCCTGGCGCCGATCGGGCGCGCGCCTGCCATGCCAGACCTGATGGCACTGACGCTGGTGTGCTGGACCGTCCATCAGCCGCGCCGGGTCGGCCTGGGCCTGGGGTTCACCCTGGGCGTGGTGATCGACGTGCACCAGGGCGCCCTGCTGGGCCAGCACGCGCTGGCCTACACCCTCATCACCTTCCTGGGCATCATGGTGCACCGGCGCCTGCCCTGGTTCAGCGCGACGGCCCAGGCGGCCCAGGTACTGCCGCTGTTTGCCGCTGCCCATGGCTGCGAGCTGCTGGTGCGCATGGCTGCAGGTGGCAGCTTTCCCGGCTGGCCGCTGCTGGCCGCACCGCTGATCGAAGCGGCACTGTGGCCCTTCACCAGCTGGCTGCTGTTGGCCCCGCAGCGCCGCCCGCCGGACCCGGACGAGAACCGGCCGCTGTGAGCCGGCGCGGCTGTCCATGAACGAGCTGCCCAATCTCGAGCGCGAACTCGGCCGCTTCCGGCTGCGCCTGCTGGCCGCAGCGGTGTTCGTGCTGGTCGGCTTTGCCTTCATCGTCACCCGCCTGATCTGGCTGCAGGTGGTGATGCACGAGGACCTGGCCACCCAGGCCGAGAACAACCGCATCTCGGTGGTGCCCATCGTGCCCATCCGCGGCCTCATCGTCGATCGCAACGGCGTGGTGCTGGCCGACAACTATTCGGCCTACACGCTGGAGATCACGCGCTCGCAGATCAGTGCCGACGTCGACGCGCTGATCGACCAGCTTGCCGAGGTGGTCGAGGTGCAGCCGCGTGACCGCCGGCGCTTCCGCCGCCTGCTGGAGGATTCGCGCAGCTTCGAATCGGTGCCCATCCGCACCAAGCTGACCGATGCCGAGGTGGCGCGCTTCACCGTCCAGCGCTTCCGTTTTCCCGGTGTGGAGATCAAGGCGCGGCTGTTCCGCAACTATCCCTACGGTGAGCTGGCCAGCCATGTGCTGGGCTACATCGGACGCATCAACCAGACCGAGAAGGCGCAGATGGAGGACTGGCCCGACGAGGAGCTGGCCAACTACCGCGGCACCGACTACATCGGCAAGCTCGGCATCGAGCAGAAGTACGAGCGCGATCTGCATGGCCAGACCGGCGTGGAGGAGGTCGAGACCAGCGCCGGCGGCCGCCCGGTGCGCCGCCTCAGCTCCGACGCCGCCCAGCCCGGCAACACCGTGCGGCTGTCGATCGACATCAAGCTGCAGGCACTGGTGGAGGAGCTGTTCGGCGAACGCCGCGGCGCCCTGGTCGCCATCGACCCGCGCAATGGCGAGGTGCTGGCCTTCGTCAGCAAGCCCACCTTCGACCCCAACCTCTTCGTCGACGGCATCGATGTCGAGAGCTGGAAGGAGCTCAACGAGTCGATCGACAAGCCGCTGCTCAACCGGGCCCTGCGCGGCACCTACCCGCCGGGCTCGACCTTCAAGCCCTTCATGGCCATGGCCGCACTGAACACCGGCAAGCGCAGCGCCACGCAGATCATCTACGACAACGGCACCTTCATGTTCGGCAACCACCTGTTCCGCAGCCACGGCGACGGCGGGCTGGGGTCGGTGGACATGGTGAAGTCCATCGTCGCGTCGTCCAACGTCTATTACTACTCGCTGGCCAACGAGATGGGCGTGGACCTCATGCATGACCAGCTCGAACCCTTCGGCTTCGGTCGCCGGACCGGCATCGACCTGGACGGTGAAGTCACCGGCGACCTGCCCTCCACCGACTGGAAGCGGCGCAAGTTCAAGCGCCCCGAGATGCAGCGCTGGTATGCCGGCGAGACCATCTCGCTGGGCATCGGCCAGGGCTACAACAACTTCACCATGACCCAGCTGGCCAGCGCCATGGCCACCCTGGTGTCGGGCGGCCAGCGTTTCGAGCCGCGTCTGGTCAGCGAGATCGAGAACGTCGTCAGCCACCAGCGCACCCAGGTGTCGCACAAGGCGCTCACGCCGCTGGCGCTGGCGCACGACCATGTCGAGCTGTTGCGCCGGGCGCTGTACGGCGTGACGCAGGAAGGCACTTCGACCCGCGTCTTTGTCGGCGCGCCCTACAAGAGCGGCGGCAAGACCGGCACCGCCCAGGCCAAGAGCATCGGCCAGAACGAGAAGTACAACGCCGGGCGGCTGTCGGAATATCTGCGCGACCACTCGCTCTACACCGCCTTTGCGCCACTGGACGAGCCGCGCGTGGCGCTGGCCGTGATCGTCGAGAACTCGGGTTTCGGCGCCGAGGCCGCGGCACCCATCGCGCGCCGCGTGCTCGACTACCTGGTGCTTGGCAACTACCCGTCGCCCGAGGACATCGCCCTGGTGCAGAAGGGCCAGGCGAGCGCACCGGTCGGCCCGCCGCGGCGCGCCGCCGACATGCCGCTGCCGGCTCAGCGCAACAGCGCCGGTAGTGCGACATCGATGGCAGCCGCACCCGTGGTCGCGGTTGCATCTGGCGCCGCGCCGTCATCATCAGCGTCAACACCGGCACCGGCCTCCGCCCCCGCATCCAAGCCCGCAGCCAGACCTGCGTCTGCCGCCCAGCTCGTCGCCGCACCCGCCCGCGCTGGCGCGGCCTCGGCGGCGGCAGCAGTCTCAGGCGCCTCGTCACCATGAACGCCAGGTTCGACCAACCCACACTCAGGCAGCGCATCGCGCCGCTGTTCCAGGGCTTTGACCGCGCCCTCGGTCTGGCCGCGCTGCTGCTCGGCGCAGCCGGCCTGCTGGCCATGTATTCGGCCGGCTACGACCACGGCACCCGCTTCGTCGACCATCTGCGCAACATGATCCTGGCCACGCTCATCCTGTTCGCGGTGGCCCAGGTCAGCCCGCAGCGGCTGATGGCCATGGCCGTGCCGCTGTACAGCATCGGCGTGGCCCTGCTCATCGCCACCGCGCTGTTCGGCCTCACGCGCAAGGGCGCGACGCGCTGGCTCAACGTCGGCGTGGTCATCCAGCCCAGCGAGATCCTCAAGATCGCCATGCCACTCATGTTGTCGTGGTGGTTCCAGCGCCGCGGCGGCCATCTGCGCCGGCCCGACTTCGTCGTCGCCGGCGGCCTGCTGCTGCTGCCCGCCGCGCTCATTGCCAAGCAGCCCGACCTGGGCACGGCAATCCTTGTGTTCTCGGCAGGTTTTTACGTCATCTTCTTCGCCGGCCTGTCGTGGAAGCTGATCACGCCGGTCATCGTGGCTGGCGCCATCGGCGTGACTGCACTGGTGCTGTCGGAGAGCTACATCTGCCAGCCCGACGTGGTCTGGCCCTTGATCCGCGCCTACCAGAAGCACCGCGTGTGCACCCTGCTCGACCCCACCACCGATCCGCTGGGCAAGGGCTTTCACATCATCCAGGGCATGATCGCCATCGGCTCGGGTGGCCTCACGGGCAAGGGCTTCATGAGCGGCACCCAGACCCACCTGGAATTCATCCCCGAGCGCACCACCGACTTCATCTTCGCCGCCTATTCCGAGGAATTCGGTCTGCTTGGCTGTCTGCTGCTCATCCTGGGCTTCGCCTTTCTCATCCTGCGCGGACTGGCCATCGCCGCGGAGGCGCCCACCGTGTTCACCCGCTTGCTGGCCGGCGCCATCACACTGAGCTTCTTCACCTATGCCATGGTCAACATGGGCATGGTGAGTGGCATCCTGCCGGTGGTGGGTGTGCCCTTGCCCTTCATCAGCTACGGCGGCACGGCCATGGTGACGTTGGGCCTGGGCCTGGGCATGTTGATGTCGATCGCACGCGCACGCCGACTCATGCAGAGCTGAGGCCGCAGACCGTTTTTTGCCCGGCGGTGCCCCCCCCCCGCCCCGTGCGGCCGGGCATCCCGTGCGAGACGGCGGCGGCCATGGACACCACCAGGGCAGCGCGCCCCTGCGTCAGCCGCCCTGTGGCGACTGGCCCGCCACCACGGTCGTCACCGCGGCCGCAGCGGTCGACGTCGGCAGCAGCGGCGTGACGCTGGCGGCGCCGTTCGCTTCCGCCGCGACCGCGGTCGAGCGCAGCCGGGCCAGGCGCAGGGTGAAGCGCGCCCCCGGGCCTTCGCCGGGCGGAATCTCGCCGGGCTGGCGCGCGTCGTCCAGGCTGACCTCGCTGCCATGCTGGCGGGCGATCTCGGCCACGATGGCCAGGCCCAGACCCGAGCCATCCACCGCCGTGCCCAGCGCGCGATAGAAGGGTTCGAACACCAGCGCGCGTTCGGCCGCCGGAATCCCCGGGCCGGAGTCCTCCACCTGCAACGCCACCACCTGGCCGTAGGGGTCAGCCATCACGCGCAGCGTGACCGTGCCGCCGGCCGGCGTGTAGTGCAGCGCGTTGCCGACCAGGTTGCTGATGAGCTCGCGCAGCAGCAAGGCGTTGCCCTTGACCAGGGCCTCGTCCGGCTGGGCCGGCTCGCCGTCCGCGCGTGCCGACGGCCCTTCGTAGCCCAGGTCGATCGACTTGTCGAGAGCGCGCGGGACGAAGTCGCGCATCACGTCGCAGGCCAGTTCGTCCAGATCGACCGGCTTGAAGGCCTGCTCGGGGTTCTGCGCCTCGGCGCGCGCCATCGACAGCAGCTGGTTGACCATGTGGGCCGCACGTTGTGAGGCATTGGCCATCTGCTCCAGCGAAGTGGCCAGGGTGCGCGGGTCGCTGTGGCCGGACTGGATCTCGCGCGCCGCCAGCTCGGCCTGCATGCGCAGGCCCGCCAGCGGTGTCTTGAGTTGATGGGCCGCGTCGGCCAGGAAGCGCTTTTGCGTCTGCAGCGAGCTGTGTTGGCGCTCCAGCAGGTCGTTGATCGCCTGCACCAGGGGGGTCACCTCCTCGGGCACCTCGCGGTCGTCGATGGGCGAGAGGTCGTCGCTCGGGCGCAGGCGAATGCGCTGCTGCAGCGCGTTGAGCGGCGCCAGGCCGCGCGCCAGCGCCAGCCAGACCAGCAGCACGGCGATGGGCAGGATGACGAACTGCGGCAGGATGACGCCCTTGATAATCTCGGTGGCCAGGCGCGAGCGCTTGGTCATGGTCTCGCCCACCTGCACCAGCGCCGGCGGCTCGCCCGGCACCACGCTGACCCACTGATAGGCGATGCGCACGGTGTCGTTGTGCACCTCGTCATCGCGCAGGCGCACCTCGCCGGCAGAGCCGGGGTCGTATTCCGGTGGCGGCATCTCGGCATCGCCACTCAGCAGCTTGCCGTCTGCACCCAGCACCTGGTAGTAGATGGCATCGACCTCGTCAGCGCGCAGCAGTTGCGCGGTCTCACGCGACAGGTCGATGCGCAGCGAGGTTGTGCCGGGCAACACGCGCTGGCCGATCACGCGCACTGTCTCGACCAGCGCGCGGTCATAAGGCTTGCTGGCGATGCCCTGGGCGGCCAGCCAGGTCAGCGCCAGGCTCATGGGCCACATCAGCAGCAGCGGGGCGAGCATCCAGTCCAGGATCTCGCCAAACAGCGATCGCTGCTCGCGCACGCGCGAGAGCAGCAAAGGCGCGCGCTTCAATCGAGGCATGGACGGGGCAACTGGCGCGCCGAGGGAGCAGGCTGAAACGGCGCGGCGTTCAGCCGGCGATCTTTTCAAGGCAATAGCCCAGGCCGCGCACCGTGGCGATGCGGATCGGGCCCTGCTCGATCTTCTTGCGCAGGCGGTGGATGTAGACCTCGATGGCGTTGTTGCTCACCTCTTCGCCCCACTCGCACAGGCGCTCGACCAGTTGGTCCTTGCTCACCAGGCGACCGGCGCGCTGCAGCAGCACCTCCAGCAGGCTCAGCTCGCGCGCCGACAGGTCAACCATCTGCTCGTTGATGTAGGCCACGCGGCCGGTGGCGTCGAAGGTCAGCGGGCCGTGCTTGATGAGGGCGCTGGCCGAGCCCAGGCCGCGCCGGGTGAGGGCGCGCACGCGCGCCTCCAGCTCCTGCAGCGAGAAGGGCTTGGCCATGTAGTCGTCGGCGCCGTAGTCCAGGCCCTTGACGCGCTGCTCGATGCTGTCCGCCGCGGTGAGGATGAGCACCGGCACCGCCGAGCCACGCCCGCGCAGGCGCTTCAACACCTCCAGCCCGTGCATGCGCGGCAGGCCCAGGTCAAGGATGAGCAGGTCGAACTCGTGCGCGGCGAGCGCCGCGTCGGCCTCGGAACCGCTGCTCACCTGGTCAACCGCATAACCGGCCGCGCGCAGGCTGCGCAACAGTCCATCGGCCAGCACCTGGTCGTCTTCGGCTATCAGGATGCGCATGGGGCATGTCTCCTAGTCATGGTCGGTGCAGGCCACCCGGGCCGCCAGCCATTGTAGGAACGGGCCTGTCACGAAGCCGACGCCACCCGCCCGGGCGCGCGCGGGTAAACACCCAGTCACCGGCGCCACGCCCCAAGAGGGGGGCCAGGCATGACCTTCGTCCGTGGAAAACTACTGTACAAACGTCCAGCTTTGCAGATAATCGTGCGCAACTTGTCCGGAGTCCCCATCATGAGCGCAGCCCCCACCAACACCCCCGCCCTCAACACCGAAAAGGCCAAGGCCCTGCAGGCCGCCCTGGCGCAGATCGAGAAGCAGTTCGGCAAGGGCTCGATCATGCGGCTGGTCGAAGGCGAGAAGATCGAGGACATCCAGGTCGTCTCCACCGGCTCGCTGGGCTTGGACATCGCCCTGGGCGTGGGCGGCCTGCCGCGCGGCCGCGTGATCGAGATCTACGGCCCGGAATCGTCCGGCAAGACCACCCTCACCCTGCAGGTCATCGCCGAGATGCAGAAGCAGGCCGGCACCTGCGCCTTCATCGACGCCGAACACGCCCTGGACGTGCAGTACGCGCAAAAGCTCGGCGTCAAGCTCAGCGAGTTGCTCATCAGCCAGCCCGACACCGGCGAGCAGGCGCTCGAAATCGTCGACGCCCTGGTGCGCTCGGGTTCGGTCGACCTCATCGTGGTCGACTCGGTCGCTGCGCTCACGCCCAAGGCCGAACTCGAAGGCGAGATGGGCGACGCCCTGCCCGGCCTGCAGGCGCGGCTGATGAGTCAGGCGCTGCGCAAGCTCACCGCCACCATCAAGAAGACCAACTGCATGGTCATCTTCATCAACCAGATCCGCATGAAGATCGGCGTGATGTTCGGCAGCCCCGAGACCACCACCGGCGGCAATGCGCTCAAGTTCTACTCCTCGGTACGCTTGGACATCCGCCGCGTCGGCAGCATCAAGAAGGGCGAGGAGGTCATCGGCAGCGAGACCCGCGTCAAGGTGGTGAAGAACAAGGTCGCGCCACCCTTCAAGACTGCCGACTTCGACATCCTGTACGGCGAGGGCATCAGCCGCGAGGGCGAGATCATTGACCTGGGCGTGGTGGCCAAGATCGTCGACAAATCCGGCGCCTGGTATGCCTACAAGGGCGAGAAGATCGGCCAGGGCAAGGACAACAGCCGCGAGTTCCTGCGCGAGAACCCCGACCTGGCGCACGAGATCGAGAACCGCATCCGCGAGAGCATGGACGTGGCCCAGCTGCCCGCGCTCGGTGGCGCGACTGCGGACGAGTGAACATGGCCCCGGCGTCAGCTTCGGCAGCGGCGCTGCGCCAGCGCGCCCTGGCCTTGCTGGCTGGGCGTGAGCACAGCCGGGCCGAACTGGCGCGCAAGCTTGCCGCAATGCCGCGCAGCGCCCGCCCGACCACGAGCCGGCGCAGTACGAGCTTCGCCGAATGCGAGGAGTTCGGCGAGGACCTGTCGGCAGCCGGTGTGACAGCCCAAGGTGAGTCCGAACCACCGGACCGGCTGGACGACATCGAACACCTGCTCGACGAGCTGGAAGCCCAGGGCCTGCTGTCTGACACGCGTTACGTTGCCTCGGTGCTGCACCGGCGGGCGCCGCGCCTGGGCAGCGCCCGCCTGCGCCAGGAATTGCGCGCCAAGGGCGTGCCTGAGGAGGCCCTGCGCGACAGCCTGGCCGACCTGGCCGCGAGTGAAGAGGCGCGCGCGCGCGCGGTCTGGCTGCGGCGTTTCGGCGACCTCCCGTCGGCCGGCGACGCAAAGGAGCGCGCCCGGCAGCTTCGCTTCATGATGGCACGCGGCTTTTCCGCCGAGATCGTGCAGCGCATCCTGCGCGGCAGCGCTTTGGAGGGTGGTACTGGCGGTGGTGCGGATGACGGCCCGGCCGACGAGCCCAAGGACAGGCCGTAATCGGCAGTCGATGTAGACACACACGCCATGACTGCCTGGTGCCGGCACCGGCAACCGGCGTCGTGCATCCGCGCACTTGTTCGCTCTGCCGTTATGCTTTTTGCATGCTGCGTCTACTCACCCGCTGGTTCTGCCTTGCTGCCGCCCTGCTCTTCATCGCCCAGGTCTACCCAGGCGTGACGATCACCAGCTTCGGCTCCGCATTGGTAGCCGCCATCGTGCTGGGCGCGCTCAACACCGTCGTGCGGCCGCTGCTGGTGCTGCTGACTCTCCCGGCCACGGTGCTCACCCTGGGCCTGTTCCTCTTCGTCATCAACGCCGCCTTGTTCTACGGGGCTGCACAGTTGCTCGACGGCCTGGCGGTGAGCAGCTTTGGTGCGGCCCTGGTGGCGTCCATCCTCTACAGCGTGTGCGGGATGATCATCGAGGTCGCGATCGGCCACCTGTTCCGGCCTGTGCAGGGCGAGTGACGCTGCACCTGGCCGGGTGACTGCCCGGGTGACTGTCCACCGGCGGCCCGTCTCGAAACAGGTCCGCGCCGAGCTAGTGCTGGCGTTCCTCGGCCTGCACGATGCGCTGTTGCTGTTCCACGAAGACCAGCCGGGCGTCGATCACGGCGGCATCGATGCCTTCCGCCTGGCCGTTGCTGCGCGCCAGACGTTTGCCGGCGCGCAGACGGTCGGCGGCGCCCGCCAGATCACCGTAGGACAGCCTGACTTCGGCCTGGGCGCGCAGTGCTGCCAGGGGCTGACCGGAGCGTTCAAGCAGCAGACCCAGCATCTGCCAGGCGGCAGCATCGTAGGGATGCAAGGCCACCCAGGTCTGCAGCGCCTCGCTGCGCGGGCGAAGTTCTGCTAACGGTGCAGCCTGTGGGCCGCTGGACGCCAGCACGGCGCTGGCGCCCATCAGCAGGCTGGCGCGGCTGCCGTCGTTCAACTGCGACTGCAGCAAAGCCAGACCCTCGGCGGCACGGCCACGTTCGATCAGGCTTTCCACCGCCAGCATCTGCACCGGGCGTTCGGCGCTCGGGTGGCCGTGTACCAGTGCCAAGGCGCGGCGCAACGCCTGATCCGCCCTGGGCCAGTCCTTCAGGCGTGTGGCCGCCAGCGCCGCGGCATAGGCCGTTGCCAACTTGTCCGGCGTAGCAGTCTGGCCCGACGGCGCAGCCTGCTCGACTGCCGACGCGCGGACGGGCGCCTCTGCGCCAGGCGTGCTCGCAGCCTCGACCGACGCTGCGAGACCACCGGCCGCCTGCAGCCCAACCCCGTCGGCCAGCCTGCGCAGGCTGTCGTTGCGCAGGTCCATGAGTGCACGCGCCCGACCCTGCATGGCAGCGTGCAACCAACGCGCTTCCTCGCCGCCGCTGCTGAGGTCTGGCGAAGTGGCTGCACCGCTGACGCCCAGCCGCTGGCGCGCCTCGCCGATACGCTCGCCGGTGAGCGGGTGCGACCGCAGATACGGAAACTGCTGACTGTCCAGCCGCGACGCCGCCTGGAGGCGTTCAAACATGCCGACCATGCCAACGCCGGCATAGCCCGCACTTTCGAGCACGCCATAACCCACCCGGTCGGCCTCGCGTTCCATGTCGCGCGAGAAGTTGAGCTGGCCCTGCGCCGCCACGCCCTGTCCGCCCATGATGAGCGCATTGGCGGCATCCGGACTGCGCGCAGCCGCCAGCACGCCCAGGATGAGCGTCACCGCGCCCAGTGCCGACTGGCGCCGGTTGATCGCCATCATGCGGGCGATGTGGCGTTGGGTGACATGGCTGAGTTCGTGCGCCAGCACGGCGGCCAACTGGTCGCGGGTGGCGGTCATTGCGATCAAGCCCAGATGCACACCGATGTGGCCGCCCGGCAGCGCAAAGGCGTTGACCGTACGGTCGCGGACCAGGAACGTCTCGAAGTGGAAATGGCTTTGCAAGTCGTCGGAGATCTCGCCGCGTCGACGTGCCGAGTTCATCAACGGCCCGAAGGTGGTTGCCAGATAGTCGCTCAGCAGCGGGTCATCGATGAAGTCCGGGTCGTTGACGATCTGCCACATGACCTGGTCGCCCAGACGCTTCTCGGCCACCACGCTCAGTTCGCCTGACGCCGCGTCACCCAGTGCCGGCAGCGTGTCGGCAGCTTGCAGCGGTGCGGGTGCCAGCATCATGAGAGGAGCGCCGGTCTGACCGAGCGCCAGCAATGCCAGCACCGCGGTATGCACGGTGCGGCGCAGGCGACCGACCGCCGGACGGCCAGTCGCAACGCCAGCGCCGGCGCTGGCGCACGGACCGGCAACCGCGGCAGTTCGGATCGGATCGCGTCGATGAGCGTATGGGCCAGAGTTCATGCTGTGCGGTCCGCGCGGCAGCGCGGTCAGTAGTCGTCCGGAAACTGAGCAAGGTGAGCTGCCGGGTCGCCGGCAGCGGCACCCAGTCACCCCACCTATGATGCCTGCACCGCGTTTGGCGCCTGTAAACGCGGCGCACGCGCGAACCCCAGGCCAGGCATCACTTTTCAAGCCGCACCACCATGAGCAGCCCCGAGACCTCAATCGCCAGCCCGCTGACCCACTTCGATGCCCAGGGCCAGGCACACATGGTCGACGTGGCGGCAAAGAACGAGACCCATCGTGTCGCCCTGGCCAGCGGCCAGATCGACATGTTGCCGGCCACTTTGGCGCTCATCACCTCGGGCAGCGCCAAGAAAGGCGACGTGCTGGGTGTGGCGCGCATCGCCGCCATCCAGGGCGCCAAGCGCACCTCCGATCTCATCCCACTGTGCCATCCGCTGCCCATCACGCGGGTGGCTGTGGACTTCGATATCGACGCCGAGCACAGCCGCGTCATCTGCCAGGCGCGGGTGGAGACCCTGGGTCGCACCGGCGTGGAAATGGAAGCCCTCACCGCGGTACAGGTCGGCCTGCTCACCATCTACGACATGTGCAAGGCGGCCGACCGCGGCATGGTGATGGGCGAGGTGAAGGTGCTGGAAAAGCGCGGCGGCAAGTCGGGCGACTGGTCGGCCAGCCGCTGATCGAGCACGTCAGGCCGCCCCCCTGTGCCGACTGCCGCGGCCGCGGCACGGGCGACGGGTGTCGCTCGGGGTGGTTCAGCGCTTCTGCAGCGAGTGCATTTCAGCCACGCTCAGGCGCGGATCGGGTGAACACTGCACCGGCAGCGGATGGCTGCCGGTTTCGCACGGCGCGAAGAACTCATCCGACGCCGGGTTGTGGAACTCGCGCAGTCGCGCCGCCACATGGGCCGCGGCGGGCAGATCGCCGGCACCCTCCAGCGCCTTGGCGTAGGCCATCATCAGCCGGGTGTCGAGCAGGTGATAGAGCGGCCGGTTGAACGACGCCAGCACTGTTTCGGGATGCTCGGCCATGGTCACCTCGGCGTAATCGGCGTGGTGTCCGAACAGGATGGAGCGTTTGGCCACGGCGATGCGGCGGTCCAGCGTCCCGGGCTCGCCGAATGCCAGATCGGGCTCGAACACCACCGCCACGACCCAGAACTCGGCCAGCGCCCAGGCGCTGCCGAGCAAGGCCGCGGCGCCGATCGTCAAGGCGGCTGCACCGTGCAGCGAGGCGCGGCCGCTGGCCTGCCTGAAGCGAGCGTACCGCCCTGGCTCTGGCGACGTGTTGGCACTGCCGCCAGGGCGGGCTCGGCCGCTCCAGACCTCGAGCCGTTGGGCGGCCAGTTCAGCGGCCCGGGCGGCCTGTTGTTGCGCCTGTCGGGCAGGGTCCACCGCAGCAGCCGGCGCTGCGGTCATCACGGCGCCCTCGCCCGGCGTGTCCTCTGCAGCCGCGTGGCCGCCATACCAGCCCGCCAGCAGGCAGGTGGGCAACAGGAAGTAGGTGTACCAGAGGGGATATTCAAGCTGGCTGTGCACGCCGATCAGCACCAGCATGAACAGCGCGGTGCGTGCGCCCAGGGCGCGCCGCGGGTCGGCACTGGTCAGGCCGGCGCGTCCGCGCCACAAGGCCCACACCAATGCGGCGATCACGGCGACGGCGAACGGGATGCCGTTTTCCACCGCCAGTTGCAGTTCAAGGTTGTGGCTGTGATCGAAGAAGGCGATCGGTCGGTCGGGAAACACGCCCATCGACCACTCGAAGTTGTAGGCGCCCGTGCCGGTGCCACGCCAGGGCTGGGCGGCGATCATGGCCAGCGTGTTGGACCAGATGCGGCCACGCGAGCTGCTGGCGTCGCCGTGCAAGGTCTTTTCCACCTGGTCGTTGCCGAAGAAGGACTGACCGGTGGCGTGGCTCCACTGCTCCAGCAGCCACCAGCCTGCGCCATAGATGACGATGCAGGCCACCAGCGCGATGCGCACATTGCGCGGCAGACGCCGGTCGACGGCGCCCCAAGCACTCAGCAGCAGGACACCCACCAGTCCGGTGCGGGAAGCAGTCAGTACCACCGCAAACACCAGCAGCACCAGCAGCGCGACCAGTTCACGGACCGCCCAGCGTCGCGCCACTGCCAGCCAGACCGCCGCTGCACAGCCCCACAACAGCAAGGTGGAAAGCTGGTTGGGCTGGCGCATGTTGCCGATGGCGCGCCCGGGCGTGGTGGGCTGGGCGATCAGGTTGCCGTCCGCCAGGGCTGGCGCAAACACCTGCACCAGGCCGACCACCACGCTGAGCAACGCCGCCGCCAGCAGCGCCACCAGAAGCGGCTCGGCAAAGCTGGCCTCGTCGCCGTCGCCGGTGCGCGCAGCGCAGGCCGCCGCCAGCGCGGCGCCCAGCAGCACGGTGCCGAAGGGAATGATGCGCTGGCCGCCGGGTGCGTCAGAGATGGCGTAGGCCGCCAGCAACAGGCCCAGGGCCAGCAGCAGCCAAGGCATGACCGGGCCGAGCCGGTGCTCGCCCGTCGACAGCTGGCGCGCCGACAGCAGCAGCCACAGGGCGGCGCCGGCGACGGCGATCAACTGGTTGAAAAAGGTCGAGGCCGGCGACACATTGCCCGCAAAAAGCATGGGCAGTGCCGCCGCGACCAGGGCGACTGCAACGGGCGGCAGCATGGGCGGCTCGACGGAGTGGACAGGGACGGCGGACGACGAGGACATCGGGGTGGCGAACAGGTGACGACTGGGCGGGCGCAACAGGCCGGGCGGCACAGTGCAGGGTGGGCGGCGGTCTGCTCCGCCCTGAAGCACGCAGACCGGTGGCAGCGCGCGACGGGATTGTGCGTGAGCCCTGCCGACGGCGGCTCGACGCCGGGGGGTCGTGCTATCTTTTGCGGATGACCTGGTTCAAGTCCCTCTTCGGCCCCTCCCGCTTCGACACCCTGGCCGAGGCCCTGTCGACCGAACTGACACGGCGATATCCACCAGCCATGGCCAGTGGCGAAGGGCGCAAGCTCTCACCCAAGGCGGTGGCCAATATTGTTGAAGCGGTGGTGAACAAGGCCGTGGCCAAGAGCCATGAATGGCATCTGGGCGTGATCGGCAAGGCCAGGCTGGGTAATTCCATGCGCTGGGCGTTGAAGGAACGCGGTTACCCGGACGCCTTTGTCGAACTGGTGGTCGAGGCGCTGATCGTCTACGCCACCCGGCAGGCCGCCGCCAAAGCCTGAACGGAGCCGGCCCACCATGTTGCTCAATCTGTGGCGTGAGCTGCGCGCCCAGCGCGCACGGGACCGCGCCCGCCTGTCGTCGACGACGACTCCCAGCGTGGTTGATGCCACCGCCTGGCAGGCACGCCGAGCCGGCCTGGCAGCGCAGGATCCAACCGCTCGCGCTGAGCTGACGCAGGCGCTGCAGGCGGCCCTGAATGACAGCCTGCAGCAGCACCTCGACGCCGACCTCGATCACCCTGTCGCGTTGCTGGACGGCTGGCGCCTGCTGGGCGACTGGCTGTGGCAGGCGGGTCAGTACGACGCTGCCGAGGCGGCCTACCGTCAGGCCCTGCGCTGCAGTCCGCAGGACCCGCGCAGCCAGGAAGGGCTGGGCTTGACCTTGCTGCACCTGCGGCGGCTGGACGAAGCCTGGCTGCACTTCGATCTGGCTCACCGCGCCGCGCCGATGGACGCCGACATCCTGACGCATTGGGGTCTGGTCGAACTGGAGCAAGGCCACCTGCCGTCGGCCGCCGAACATTTCCGAAAGGCCATCGAGCGCGATCCGCGCAACCCGCACGCCTGGCACAACCTGGGCCTGTCCGCGCTGCGCATGGGTGACCGCGAGCGCTGTGTCGGCCATCTGCGCAAGTGCCTGGAGCTCAAGCCCGATCACGGCTTGGCGTGGAGCAACCTGGCCATGGCGCTGCGGCTGGTGGAAGACCTGCCTGGTGCGCTTGACGCCGCCCGGCGCGCCACCGAGCTCAAGGGCCACAACAACGCCCGCGTGTGGTCGGTGCGCGGCGACGTGGCGGCCGACGCCGGTGATTTCGACACCGCGCTGCAGCACGCCGGCCAGGCGCTGGCGATCGACCCGACCCATCTGGGCACCCAGGTGCTGCTGGGCAAGTTGCACACCGCTCTGGGCCACCACGACGAGGCGCAGGCCGCCTATCGCCGCGTTCTCGCGCAGGTGCCCGACCACGCCGAGGCCCAGGGTGGCCTGGGCCAGCTGCTGTTGCTGCAGGGTCGCTGGCGCGAAGGCTGGCCGTTGTACGAGGCGCGGCGCCACACCACCTACCGAGCGGTGCGCGAACTGCCGGTGCCGCCCTGGGACGGGCGCGAGGACCTGCGTGGTCGGCGCCTGCTGGTGCATGCCGAACAGGGCCTGGGCGACGTCATCCTGTTTTCGTCCTGCCTGAATGACCTTCAACGGCTGCACGGCCCCGAGCTGAGCGTCGAGGTGCCGCCGCGTCTGGCCAGCCTGATGCAGCGATCGTTTCCGCAGGTGCAGGTGATTGGTCACGATTACGGCGATCCGGACCTGGCCTGGCTGGGCGAGCCGCCCCGATACGAGCGTGAACTCGCCGCCGGCAGTCTGCCGCTGCACCTGCGGCCGGACGATGCAAGCTTTGGTGCGGGTGCGGCGTTTCTGAGCGCGGATCCGGGCAAGGTGGCGCAGTGGCGCGCGCAGGTGTTGGCAGGCACGGCGCATGCCGGCGACCCGCACGCCGACAACCTGGTGGTGGGTCTGAGCTGGCGCGGCGGCCTGGTGCATACCGCGGGGCAGCAGCGCTCGGTGTCGCTGGACAGTCTGATTGACGCTCTTTCCCCCGTGCTGGACGCCGCACCGGTGCCGGTGTCGCTGCTGTGCCTGCAGCACGGCGAGGTGGACGACGAAATTGCGGCCGCACAGGCGCGTAGCGGCCGGCCACTGCATCGCGGGCCGGCGCACCGCGCCGATCTGGACGAGATTGCGGCCGCCACCTGTGCGTGTGACGCGGTATTGACGGTGTGCTCGACGCAGGCCCATCTCACGGGCGCGCTCGGTCGACCGGGGCTCGTCCTGGTGCCCGCCAACCCGAACTGGCGCTACGGTGCACAGGGTGATCGCATGCCGTGGTACGGCTCGCTGCACCTGGTGCGTCAGCAGGTTCTGGGTGACTGGACCGCGGCACTGGCGCAGGCGGCGGTGTGGCTAGGCCAGCAGCTGGAGCAGCGCCGGCCTGGCGCGTCGCAGTGGGACACGCCGGTCGGCACCAACCAGGCGACCTCGCTCTGACGCGAGCGCCACACCCGTACCGAACCATGGCCTGGCGTTGGTGGTGGTCCCGCAAGGATCCGGCAGGTACTGTGAAGGTTGCCGCAGCGCCGGGCGGGGCTGAGGCAGCGGAAATGACGCGACCGGGTGTCGACGTGGCGGCTGGTGATGCGGCCGCCAAGGTGTTCGAGACCGCGGTAGAAGTTGATCGCGACGACGATGGTCACGGTCTGTCGGTAGCCACGGCTGCCGCCCTGAACGCCTGCTGGGCGTCCGGCGGTGCTGCAGCCTGTCGCAGCTGGCTGGACGGCCAGCTCGGCGAGGTGCCAGGCGACGCCAGCGCCGATGCTCGGCAACTGGCACTGCAACTCGCCTTCGCGCGTGGCATGGCCAGTCTGGGCGGTTTCGAGCTGGCGAACGAAGCCTACGACGCGGCCATCGGGCTGACGGCCGAGCCCGGCCCGATCCAGCTGGAGCGCGCGCGGCTCTATCTGTTCCAGCACGACCTGGGCGCCGCCCTGGACTGCCTGGAGCTGGCGGTCACCTGGCTGAGCGAGGAGCCGGGCGCGTGGCTCGAACTGGGCGAAGTGTTGCTGCGCCTGGACCGCGGCGCCGAGGCACGCGACGCGTTGTTGCAGGCGCAAGCTCATCTGGACCACGACGCCCAGATCACTGCGGCCACCCGGCTACGCTGCGACACCTTGCTCGGCACCGCCCATCTGCGTTGTGTGCAGGCCGAACCCGCGGTGCAACTCCTCAGCCGCACGGTGCAGCAACATCCAGAGTCGGCGGAAGCCTGGTTGCTGCTGGGGCATGCCGAACTGCTGCTCGATCACGACGCTGCCTCGCTGCAAGCCTACGAGCGCGCGATCGAACTCAGCCCGACGCCCAGCCCGGCGCTGCTGCTGCACCATGGCATGGCCTGCCAGCAACTCGGCCAATGGGAGCGGGCGCGCGAACGGTTTGCCCGCATCGTCGATGACCACCCGTCCTATGCCGATGCGCGCTGGTACCTGTGCCAGGTCGAACTGGCGCTGGGGCTCTGGTCGCAGGGCTGGGCACGCTATGGTGCGCGTTACACCACCGGCGCGCTGCGCCACCGGGTGATGCCATTTCGCCCGTGGGATGGGCGCGCGCTGCCCGAGGACACCCTGCTCATCCTGGCCGAGGAAGGCCTGGGCGACGAGATTCTGTATGCCTCCTGTTTTGACGCAGCGATGGCGCGCGTGGGCCACTGCATCATCGAATGCGAGCCACGGCTGGAAGCGCTGTTCAGGCGTTCTTTTCCGTCAGCCAGCGTGGTGGGCACGGATCGCGGCATGGATCTGGGCTGGCTGCAGGGGCGGCCGACGCCGCGCTGGCAGGTCTCAAGCGGGGAACTGCCGCGACTGTTCCGGCCCGACGCGGCGAGCTTCGAGCCACGCCGTGCCTACCTGCAGGCGGATCCGGCGCGGCGCGAGCATTGGCGGCGCCGGCTCAGCGAAACGCTGGGGCCGGGCCTCAAGGTGGGTGTCTCCTGGCGCGGCGGCACGCCAAGTACCCGCACTCGTGCGCGCAGCCTGCCGCTGGAGGCGTGGCGGCCGATCGTCGAGGTGCCGGGTTGCGGTTTCGTCAGCCTGCAATATGGCGACACAACCGATGACCGCGCGCGCTGGCGGGCACTGTATGGCGCGCCGCTGGTTGACCTTGCCGAGATGCACGCCGATTACGACGAGACCGCAGCCGTCGTGGCCGCGCTCGATCTGGTCATCACCGTCTGCACAGCGGTGGTCCACCTGGGCGGCGCCTTAGGGCAGCGCGTGTGGGTACTGGCCCCTCATGCGCCCGGCTGGCGCTACGGCGCACATGCTGCCGACATGCCGTGGTACGCCCAGGTTGAGGTGCATCGACGTTCATTGGATGGCGACTGGGACGAAATCTGTCAGTCCATTGCCGTCAAGCTGCGCGAGTTGACAAGAAGTGTCACTTTATCCGCCGATTCGCGTGCCAGCCCCAGCATTCAGGGGGGGAACGACGCTGGCGCGGCGTGAATAAGCTCTTCTCGATGTCGGCATGCTTGTTGCTGAACTGTTGAGCCAGAGCGATATTCCGTCGCCATTTCCGACCTGAAGGACGTCCCATGAAATCTGTGCAAAAGGGCTTTACCCTGATCGAACTGATGATCGTCGTGGCGATCATCGGCATCCTGGCCGCGGTGGCCCTGCCGGCCTACCGCGACTACACGCTGCGCGCCAAGGTCTCCGAGCTGCTGCTCGCTGCCAGCGCCGCACGCACGGCAGTGACCGAGAACTCGCAGTCCAACGGCAACGGTGCCGCGGGCGCAACCGGTGTCGCCGCTCCGGGCGCAGCGGGCAAGGTCTCGGCAGCCACCGTCAACCCGGCCAACGGCATCATCACCGTGTACGGCACCAACAACGAGTTTGGTGGCAACCAGGTGACGGTGGTACTGACGCCGAGCTGGAACACGGCCGCCAACACCGTGGTCTGGAGCTGCTCGGTGGCGCCGGCCAACCTCGAGCCGTCGTCCTGCCGCAACGATTGATTGGCTGGCTTGTCAACCATCTGGGCGTTGATCCCACTGCTAGTGGTTATTGCACTGTGTGTCGGTGCCCAGCATGAACTGAAGGACTACCCATGAAATCTGTACAAAAAGGGTTCACTCTGATCGAGCTGATGATCGTTGTGGCGATCATCGGCATCCTCGCCGCGGTGGCTCTGCCGGCCTACCGCGACTACACCCTGCGAGCGAAGGTATCCGAACTGTTGTTGGCGGCCAGCGCTGCCCGCACGGCCGTGACCGAGAACTCGCAGTCCAACGGCAACGGCGCGGCCGGTGCAACCGGCGTGGCTGCTCCCGGCGCAGCCGGCAAGGTGTCCGCTGCTACTGTCAACCCTGCTAACGGCATCATCACGGTGTTTGGCACCAATACTGAGTTTGGTGGCAATCAGGTCACTGTCATCCTGACGCCTAGTTGGAACACTACCGCCAACACGGTGATCTGGAGTTGCTCGGTGACGCCGTCCAACCTCCAGCCTTCGTCCTGCCGTAACGACTGAACGTGCGGGTTCATCAGCGGCCAGACCCCTGGCTGCTGTCTACACCACAGGACGCCCCGTTTTACACGGGGCGTTTTCGTTTCGCCGGACGGCCGCGGCGCGCGTTCCCCGGTGGCTGGTCGATCGGGGCGTATTTGTATTCCTACAAGAAAGCAGCGCTTGAACATTCTCTGGCTCGCTCACAGCGTGGACGGCGCTACGCCGCAGCTCTGGACCTCCGCACTGGCATCCACCCGTTACCGGGTCATTCTTCCGGCGCGCGCCTTGGCCGACGGCGGACACGCCGTCAGCCTCTCCAGCGTGTCAGACTGGCTTGAGGGTGCGCCCGAAGCCAGCCCTTCGGTCGATCTGATCGTGGTGGGCAAGATCCTCCCGGACGGTGATGGCGCCGGCTTTGCAGATCTAACTCAGCGCCTGTTGCGCCGCCTGGTTGAACGGCAAGACAACGGTTGCGTGGTACTGGCCGATTTCTGCGATGACCATTTCGCCCACCCGGGGCTGGGGCCGTGCTGGCGTGGGTTGGCGCAGAAGTCCGACCTGTGTGTTGCAGCCACCCCTGAAATGGCCGAGCGGGTGCGTCGCCATGCGCGCGGCCCGGTGCATGTGGTGGCAGATCCCGTTGCGGGCGATTTCCAACCTCCAAGCCTCTGGCAAGGCACGGTGCTGGGCAATAGCCGTGCCGCTGGTTTGTTCAGGTGGGTGATGCCTGCCGCGCGCCCCTTAGTGCTGGCCTGGTACGGCGCGCTCAACAACTGGCCGGCCATGCAGCGCTGGGCCGAACGCCTGCCCGAACTGCAAGATCAGGTGAACGTGCGTCTGGATGTTGTCACCCAGCCAGATTCGGGTGTGCAAGGGTTTGTGGCCGACTTCAATGCCCGGCACGGCGGCCGAGTCCTGATCGTTTTCCATCCTTGGAGCGTGGCCGAGCAGCGGCGCGTGGTGGCGGCGGCCGACGTCGTCCTGGTGCCTTCGCGTCTGGATCAAGGCGCCAAGGCGGTCAAATCCGCCAATCGGGTGAGTGATGCATTGGCGGCTGGCAAGTTCGTGGTTGCGACGCCGCTGCCGGCTTATCGCATCTACACGGGCGGCGTTGAGTTCAGCGATGACCCGGTACAGGCCATCCAGCATTACCTCAACGATCCGCAGCTGGCACGGGCCATGATCGAGCAGGGGCAGGCGCTGGCGCGGCAGCACTTCGCGCCCAGCGTGATCGGTGACCTCTGGCGCGCGGCATTGGACGCGGCCTGGGCTGGCAGCGACAGCACCCACCGTGCGACGCGTTCAGCGGGTGGTGACGCGCCAACGCTGCGGGTTGCGGTGCTGGCCGTGGGAGCGATACCAACCTATCAGTTGCGTTTTCTGTTGCCTTGGCAGGCGGGGGCATCGGCTGGCGCAGTCGAGCACGTGTTGTTCAGTGAAAACGACCTGCTCGCGCGCTTCGACGCGGACCAGGCCGCCGACGCGGCGCTCTTCCTGCGAGAGCAGCTCGATAGTTTCAGGCCCAGTCACCTGGTTTTCTGTCGTTACGCCGGTGCGCACTCAGCCATGTTGCTCGACTGGGCCCGGGCTCGCGGTGTGGCCACCGTTCTGCACATCGACGACGACCTGCTCGACCCCGCGGCTTCACTCAAGTCCGGCAAGCAGTCCTTCCACGCCGACCCGGCTCGTCTGGCAGCGTTGCGCCTGTTGTTGAGCCAGGTCGATCTGGTGCTCACGGCGGGGCAGGCGTTGGTCGATCGTCTGCGTTCGCAGGGTGTGCACAACGAGATGTCGGCCTTGCCGCTGCCTTGTGCTGCCCAGATCAAGCAAGGGCCGGCCACTTCCGAGCCCGGGGGCGAACTGCGTATCGGCTACATGGGGAGCAAGGACCACGCGGCGGATCTGGCGTTGGTGGTGCCGGCGCTGGTCGAGGTGATGGACGCCCATCCCGAGGTGGTGTTCGAGCTCTACGGGCCGCTCAGCCTGCCGACGGAACTGGAAGTGTTCGGTGCGCGTGTGCGGCAGATTGCTCCCCTGTTCCGCTACGAGGACTTTTTGCTGCAACTGGTCGGACGCCGATGGCATATCGCCCTGTGCCCTTTGCAGTCGACGCCATTCAACACGGTCAAGACACACATCAAGTGGGTGGAGTACTCCTGCACCGGCGCGGCGGTGCTGGCGTCGGCCGGCACCATTTATGACGATTGCTGTGCCGAAGGCCGCGGCCGCCTGGTTGAAACGCCGGCGCATTGGTCCGCAGCATTGCACGAATTGATTGGCGACGAGTCAGCGCGGACCAGCATGGTCGGCCGCGCTCAAGATCACCTGCGCCGCCACTACCGGTTGTCGCAACTTCAGCGCGGCTTGCTTGACGCACTTGAACAGGCCGATGCCCTGCGGCTGGGTCGGCACGTGCAGCCTGTAGTGACGCAGGCGCCAGGTGCGACATCTGAAGCGCCTGCCGCTAGGCATGCGCCTGATCATTCGGCTGCTTTGCCCGGCTACGAGATGTTGCACCGCCAGCACGACGGCAAGGTATCGGACAAGTGGTCCAGCTACTTTGGCGTGTACGACCGCGTTTTGGCACCGTTTCGTCAGCAGTCGGTGGCGCTGTTGGAAATTGGCGTCCAGAACGGGGGCTCGCTGGAACTGTGGGGCAGCTACTTTGCGCAGGGTCGCCTCTTCGTCGGCTGCGATATCGAGGAGGCTTGCGGCAAGCTGCGCTTTGCCGACAAGCGTGTGCGTGTGGTGGTCGGCAACGCGAACAGCGAACAGACGGCAGTTCGGATCGCCGAGGCGTCGCCTCAGTTCGACATCATCATCGACGACGGTTCGCATCTCGCGCATGACATCGTCCAGAGCTTTCTTCGCTACTTCAGCTGGCTCCGTCCCGGCGGGGTGTACATCGCCGAGGACGTGCACACCATGTACATGCACGGCTATGGCGGCGGATTGCGCTCGCCGACGAGTGCCCAGGAGTTTTTCAAACTGCTGGTGGACATCGTCAACTACCAGCATTGGCAAGGTCGGTTGCCCTTGGACGATGGCGTGGCGGCCTATGCACCCGGTGGCCGTGTCCCGCAGTTCTTACTTGATGGCTGGGTTGACCGAATCGAGTTCGAGAACTCTTTTGTCGTCATACACAAGGCCCGGCACGCTGGGCACGAAAAGCTCGGCGAGCGTGTGGTGAGTGGCACGGTGGCCGACGTCCGCAACGCGGTCCTGGTTTATCAGCAATCACAGGTCGACTGATCGACCCCCGTGCGGCGGCTCGCCCCATGGGCTGATTGGTCGCCAGATGCAAATAGGGCCGCTTTCGCGGCCCCGTTTTACGTATCGGTGCAGGCAGAAGTGGCCCCCACGGGGCCACTGCCGGCAGGACAGATTACATGTCCATGCCGCCCATGCCGCCCATGCCGCCCATGCCGCCGCCGGGCATGGCAGGGACGTCATCCTTGGGGGCTTCGGCGACCATGCACTCGGTGGTCAACATCAGGCTGGCGACCGAGGCAGCGTTCTGCAGCGCGGTACGGGTCACCTTGGTCGGATCCAGGATGCCCATCTCGATCATGTCGCCGTAGGTGTCGTTGGCGGCGTTGAAGCCGTAGTTGCCGGCACCGGCCAGGATGGCGTTCACCACCACGCTCGGCTCGCCGCCGGCGTTGGAGACGATCTCGCGCAGAGGGGCTTCGATGGCCTTGAGGACCAGCTTGATGCCGGCTTCCTGGTCGGCGTTGTCACCCTTGATGGCGCCAGCAGCCTGACGGGCACGCAGCAGGGCCACGCCGCCACCGGCGACGATGCCTTCCTCGACGGCGGCACGGGTGGCGTGCAGTGCGTCTTCCACGCGGGCCTTCTTCTCCTTCATCTCGACTTCGGTGGCAGCACCGACCTTGATGACGGCCACGCCGCCGGCCAGCTTGGCCACGCGTTCCTGCAGCTTCTCGCGGTCGTAGTCGCTGGTGGCTTCCTCGATCTGCACGCGGATCTGCTTGACGCGGGCCTGGATGTCGGCCTCGGCGCCGGCGCCGTCGATGATGGTGGTGTTTTCCTTGCCCACTTCGATGCGCTTGGCCTGGCCCAGATCGGCCAGGGTGACCTTCTCGAGCGTCAGACCGACTTCTTCGGCGATGACCTTACCACCGGTCAGGATGGCGATGTCTTCCAGCATGGCCTTGCGGCGGTCACCGAAGCCGGGCGCCTTGACGGCCACGACCTTCAGGATGCCGCGGATGGTGTTCACCACCAGGGTCGCGAGGGCTTCGCCTTCGACTTCCTCGGCAATGATCAGCAGCGGGCGGCCGGCCTTGGCGACTTGCTCCAGCGTGGGCAGCAGGTCACGGATGTTGCTGATCTTCTTGTCGAACAGCAGGACAAACGGGTTGTCCAGCAGAGCGGCCTGCTTCTCTGGGTTGTTGATGAAGTAGGGGCTCAGGTAGCCGCGGTCGAACTGCATGCCTTCGACGACATCCAGTTCGCTGTCCAGGCTCTTGCCGTCCTCGACGGTGATGACGCCTTCCTTGCCGACCTTGTCCATCGCGTCCGCGATGATCTTGCCGATGGTGTCGTCGCTGTTGGCCGAGATGGAGCCGACCTGGGCGATTTCCTTGCTGGTCGTGGTGGCCTTGGAGGCAGACTTGAGCTGCTCGACCAGGGCGGCGACGGCCTTGTCGATGCCGCGCTTGAGGTCCATCGGGTTCATGCCGGCGGCCACGTATTTCATGCCTTCGCGCACGATGGCCTGGGCCAGCACGGTGGCGGTGGTGGTGCCGTCACCGGCGATGTCGCTGGTCTTGGAAGCGACTTCCTTGACCATCTGGGCGCCCATGTTCTGGAGCTTGTCCTTGAGCTCGATCTCCTTGGCGACCGAGACACCGTCCTTGGTGACGGTGGGGGCGCCGAAGCTGCGCTCGAGCACCACGTTGCGGCCCTTGGGGCCCAGGGTGACCTTGACCGCGTTGGCCAGGATGTTCACGCCTTCGACCATGCGATGACGGGCGTCTGCGCCGAAGATGACGTCTTTAGCTGCCATGTGTGTAACTCCGAAATCTGGAAATTGAAGGACGGGGGCTTACTTGGAGACCACGGCGAAGAGGTCTTCCTCGCGCATCACCAGCAGTTCGTCGCCGTCGACCTTGACGGTCTGGCCGCTGTACTTGCCGAACAGCACGCGGTCGCCCACGGACACGTTCAGGGACACGAAGTCGCCCTTGTCGTTGCGCTTGCCCGGACCGACGGCCAGGACTTCACCTTGATCGGGCTTCTCGGCAGCGTTGTCGGGGATGACGATGCCGGAGGCGGTCTTGGTCTCGTTTTCGAGGCGCTTAACGATCACGCGATCGTGCAGGGGACGAAGTTTCATCACATCTCCTTCGGGATAGGCTGGGGACTTCCGCCTGCCGGGCCAGCGTCGCTACGGTGGGCGGCGGGTCATCGGGCGGCGGAGGGTTTGCCGCGCATCCCGTCAGTGTGAGGAATGTCGCGGCGGTCACTAGCACTCGTCTCATGCGAGTGCTAACGGATCAATTATAGGAACGGCTTGAGCCGTTTCAAGAGCCAGGACAAGCTCAATTTGCTGTCCTCGGCCTGACCCCGGAACGAGCACGGACAAAGAAAAAACCCACCGGCGCGAGGCGGGTGGGTTTCTGGGGCGGCGCTGCCGCAGGGACTCAACGCTCAGGGTGCGTCAGGTGGTGGGCAGCACGGGTCTTGTGTCGATCACGACTTGCGAAACTTGCGGATCGCGGCGATCTGCGCAGCCATGGCGGCAAACTCGCTCTGGGCCTTGGCCAGGTCGATGTCGCTCTTGGCGTTCTTGATCGCCTCTTCGGCGATCTTCTTGGCTTCGGTGGCCTTGGCCTCGTCGAGGTCATGGCCACGGATGGCCGTGTCGGCCAGCACCGTGACGCAGTCGGGCTGCACTTCGAGGATGCCGCCTGCGACGAAGACAAATTCCTCTTCGCCGTTGTCGGCGCGCTCGATGCGCACGGCACCCGGACGGATGCGCGTGATCAGCGGCGTGTGCTTGGGCAGGATGCCCAGTTCGCCGGATTCACCCGGCAGCGCGACGAACTTGGCTTCGCCCGAGAAGATCGACTGCTCGGCCGACACCACGTCAACATGAATGGTTGCCATGCGGGTCTTTCTTTAAGCGTGTGGAAGAAGGTACAGGAAGCAAGCAGACGGGCGCCAGGCTAGGCGCACCCGCAGCCGTACTGACGTACGGCGAGGAGTGCAACGACGCATGACGTCCGTATGCGCCGCTTACTGGATCTTCTTCGCCTTTTCGAAGGCTTCGTCGATGGTGCCGACCATGTAGAAGGCCTGCTCCGGCAGGTGATCGCACTCGCCGTTGACGATCATCTTGAAGCCGCGGATGGTTTCCTTCAGGGGCACGTACTTGCCGGGCGAGCCGGTGAAGACTTCGGCCACGTGGAAGGGCTGCGACAGGAAGCGCTGGATCTTGCGCGCGCGGGCCACGGCCAGCTTGTCTTCCGGGCTGAGTTCGTCCATGCCCAGAATGGCGATGATGTCGCGCAGTTCCTTGTAGCGCTGCAGCGTGCCCTGCACGGCGCGGGTCGTGTTGTAGTGGTCTTCGCCCACTACGTTCGGGTCGACCTGGCGGCTGGTGGAGTCCAGCGGGTCCACGGCGGGGTAGATACCCAGCGAGGCGATGTCACGGCTCAGCACCACAGTGGCGTCCAGGTGGGCGAAGGTCGTGGCAGGCGACGGGTCGGTCAGGTCATCCGCGGGAACGTACACGGCCTGGATGGAGGTGATCGAGCCGACCTTGGTCGACGTGATGCGCTCCTGCAGGCGGCCCATTTCCTCGGCCAGCGTCGGCTGGTAGCCCACGGCGGACGGCATGCGACCCAGCAGGGCGGACACTTCGGTACCGGCCAGGGTGTAGCGATAGATGTTGTCCACGAAGAACAGCACGTCGCGGCCTTCGTCGCGGAAGGACTCGGCAATGGTCAGGCCGGTCAGGGCCACGCGCAGACGGTTGCCCGGGGGCTCGTTCATCTGGCCGTAGACCATGGACACCTTGGACTCCGACAGGCTCTCCTGGTTGACCACGCCCGAATCGGACATTTCATGATAGAAGTCGTTGCCCTCGCGGGTACGCTCGCCCACACCCGCGAACACCGACAGACCGCTGTGGGCCTTGGCGATGTTGTTGATGAGTTCCATCATGTTCACGGTCTTGCCCACGCCGGCGCCGCCGAACAGACCCACCTTGCCGCCCTTGGCGAAGGGGCAGATCAGGTCGATCACCTTGATGCCGGTTTCAAGCAGTTCCTGCGAAGGGCTCAGCTCGTCGTAGCTCGGGGCCTTGGCGTGGATGGCCGCGGTCTGGGCCAGTTCCACCGGACCGCGCTCGTCGATCGGGTTGCCCAGCACGTCCATGATGCGGCCCAGGGTGGCCTTGCCGACCGGCACCATGATGGGGTTGCCGGTGTTGCTGACCATGAGGCCGCGGCGCAGGCCGTCCGACGAGCCGAGCGCGATGGTGCGCACGACACCGTCGCCGAGCTGCTGCTGCACTTCCAGGGTCAGAGCCGTGCCTTCGAGCTTGAGTGCGTCGTACACGCGCGGCATGCTGTCGCGCGGGAACTCGACGTCGACCACGGCGCCGATGCACTGAACGATCTTGCCTTGGGCTTGAATGTTCGCCATTTTTCGATCCTTCAATCAGTATTCGTTTCGTCGCGTCCGGCCGGGGCCGGACTGCCCGTAGTCTTCGTCGTCAGCCGCTGATCGCCGCCGCACCGCCCACGATCTCGGAGAGTTCCTTCGTGATCGCAGCCTGGCGCGTCTTGTTGTAGATGAGCTTGAGCTCACCGATCAGGTTGCCGGCGTTGTCCGAAGCAGCCTTCATGGCCACCATGCGGGCAGCGTGTTCCGACGCCATGTTCTCGGCCACGGCCTGGTACACCAGTGCCTCGATGTAGCGCTTGAGCAGGTCGTCGATGACGCTCGCCGCATCGGGCTCGTAGATGTAGTCCCAGCCGTACTGCGCCTTCTCGCTGGCCGACTGCTCCAGGCGATCCGCTGACAGCGGCAGCAATTGCTCGATCACCGGCTCCTGGCGCATGGTGTTGATGAACTTGGTGTAGCACAGGTACACCGCGTCCACCTTGCCCTCGACGAACGCGTCGATCATCACCTTGACCGGGCCGATGAGCTTGCCGAGGTTGGGCGCATCACCCAGATGCACGGCCTGGCTCACCACCGGGGCCGAGATCCGGGTCAGGAAACCCAGGCCCTTGTTGCCGATGGCGACCGCTTGCGCGCCGTTGCCGGCGGCCTGCGAATCGCGCATCGTGTTGGTGACGGCACGCAGCAGGTTGGTGTTCAGACCGCCGCACAAGCCCTTGTCGGACGTGACGACGATGTAACCCACCGACTTGGCGGCACCGGCACCCTGCGGCACCTTGCGCATGTAGTCCGAGCGGTACTCGGGGTTGGCCTGCGCGAGGTTGGCCGTGATGTTGCGGATCTTGTCTGCGTAGGGGCGAGCAGCGCGCATGCGCTCCTGCGCCTTGCGCATCTTCGACACCGAGATCATCTCCATGGCCTTGGTGATCTTCTTGGTGCTCTCGAAGTTCTTGATCTTGCCGCGTATCTCTTTACCGACCGCCATGACGGTGCTCCTTTAAGCGTGTGTCAGGGCGGGGTTCAGGCGAAGGACTTCTTGAACGCGGCGACCGCAGCGGTCAGCTCGGCCTCGGCCGTCTTGTCCATGGCCTTGTCGGCTTCGAGCTTGGCGAGCAGAGCGGCGTGGCTGGTCTTCAGGTGCTGGTGCAGGCCGTGTTCGAACGCCAGGATCTTCTTGGTGTCGACATCGTCCATGAAGCCCTTGTTGACCGCGAACAGCGTCGCGCCCATCAGGCTGATCGGCAGCGGCGAGTACTGTGCCTGCTTAAGCAGTTCGGTCACGCGCGCACCGCGGTCCAGCTGCTTCTTGGTGGCCGCATCCAGGTCGGAAGCGAATTGCGCGAACGCAGCCAGTTCACGGTACTGGGCCAGGTCGGTACGGATACCGCCGGACAGGCTCTTGATCAGCTTGGTCTGGGCCGACGAACCCACGCGCGACACCGAGATACCGGCGTTGATGGCGGGGCGGATGCCGGCGTTGAACAGGCTGGTTTCCAGGAAGATCTGGCCGTCGGTGATCGAGATCACGTTGGTTGGCACGAAGGCGGACACGTCACCGGCCTGCGTTTCAATGATCGGCAGAGCCGTCAGCGAACCGGTCTTGCCCTTGACTTCGCCGTTGGTGAAGGCCTCGACGTAGTCGGCATTCACGCGGGCTGCGCGTTCCAGCAGGCGGCTGTGGAGATAGAACACGTCGCCAGGGAAGGCTTCGCGGCCCGGCGGGCGGCGCAGCAGCAGCGAGACCTGACGGTAGGCGACGGCCTGCTTGGACAGGTCGTCATAGATGATCAGGGCATCCTGGCCGCGGTCGCGGAAGTATTCGCCCATGGTGCAGCCCGAGTAGGCCGACACGTACTGCATGGCGGCCGATTCGGAGGCGGTGGCCGCGACGACGATGGTGTAGTCCATCGCGCCATTGGCTTCCAGCGCGCGCACGACGTTCTTGATCGACGAAGCCTTCTGGCCGATCGCGACGTACACGCAGGTCATGTTCTGACCCTTCTGGTTGATGATCGCGTCGATGGCCACGGCGGTCTTGCCGGTCTGGCGGTCGCCGATGATCAGCTCGCGCTGGCCACGGCCGATCGGCACCATCGAGTCGATGGACTTCAGGCCGGTCTGCACCGGCTGGTCCACGCTCTTGCGCGCGATCACGCCCGGGGCGACCTTCTCGATCACGTCCGTCATCTTGGCGTTGATCGGGCCCTTGCCGTCGATGGGCTGACCCAGCGCGTTCACCACGCGACCGATCAGTTCGGGGCCGACGGGCACTTCCAGGATGCGGCCCGTGCACTTCACGGTGTCGCCTTCGGAGATGTGCTCGTACTCACCCAGGATCACGGCGCCGACGGAGTCGCGCTCGAGATTCAGGGCCAGACCGTAGGTGGGCTGGCCGTCCTTGGTGAGGGGGAACTCCAGCATTTCACCAGCCATCACGTCGGACAGACCGTGCACGCGGCAGATGCCGTCGGTCACGGACACGACGGTGCCCTGGTTCTTGATGTCGGCCGAGGCCCCAAGACCCTCGATGCGGCTCTTGAGCAGTTCGGAAATTTCAGCAGGATTGAGTTGCATTGCTTGCTCCCAGTCTGGTCAAGCGACCTCGGCAAAGAGGGCGGGGGGATGACACAGGGATGAATCGGTGCTTGAAGCGGGCGGGCGGCGGGTGAACGGGGGTCGGGCGGGCCGGACGGAATGCGTGGGGCGCGCCGCGACCACCGCCACTCAGGCGCTCAGGGCGAGCTTCATGCGGTCGAGGCGGGCACGCACCGAGGTGTCGAGCACCTCGTCGCCCACCACCACGCGCACGCCGCCGATGAGCTCGGGTTCGAGCTGCACGGTGGCGCTGAGCTTGCGGCCAAAGCGCTGTTCGAGCGCGGCCACCACGTCGGCCAGCTGCTGCTGGTCGATGGGGAAGGCGCTGTAGACCACGGCGTCGGCCACGCCGCTGGCGGCGTTGACCAGGGCGCGGAACTGCTCGGCCACGGCGGGCAGGGCAGACAGTCGGCCGTTCTCGATGACGGTACGCAGGAAGTTCTGCATGCCGGTGTCGAGCGACTCGCGAGCCGCTTCCACGATCACCGAATACACCTGGTCGGCGGGGACCTTGGGGTTGTCGGCGAACTGGCGCACGGCCTCGTCCGCAGCGACCGCGGACACGGCCTCCAGCTGACGCGACCAGGCGCTCAGGTCACCCTGACGGGCCACCTGGAAGAGCGCTTCGGCGTAGGGACGAGCGATCGTCGCAAGTTCAGCCATGGTCAGAGCTCCGTGCGCAGGCGCGACAGCAGGTCGGCGTGGGCGGCGGCATCCACCTCGCGGCGGAGGATCTGCTCGGCACCCTTGACGGCCAGGGCGGCGACCTGCTCGCGCAGGGCCTCGCGTGCCTTGATGCTCTGCTGCTCGGCCTCGGCCTTGGCAGCAGCGACGATCTTGGCACCCTCGTCTTCGGCGCGCTTCTTCGCCTCTTCGACGATGGCCAGGCCACGCTTCTCCGCGTCGGCCAGCAGCTTCGTCGTTTCGTTGCGAGACGCAGCCAGCTGCTCTTCCACACGCTTGTTGGCGTTGGTCAGCTCGCTCTTGGCCTTGTCAGCGGCCGACAGGCCGTCCGCAATTTTTTTGGCACGCTCGTCGAGCGCCTTCACGATGGGGGGCCACACGAATGACATCGTGACCCACGCCAGGATGAAGAACACCACGAGCTGCGCAAGCAGCGTTGCGTTCAGGCTCACGGCTGCACCTTTCTATGCGGGTTGATCGGCAATCGGCTCAGATTTACTTGAGCACGAAGGGGTTGGCGAACGCGAACATCATCGCGATACCGACGCCGATCAGGAAGGCCGCGTCGATCAGACCAGCCAGCAGGAACATCTTGGTCTGCAGCTCGTTCATGAGCTCGGGCTGACGGGCGGCCGACTCGAGGTACTTGCTACCCATGATGCCGATGCCGATACATGCGCCGATGGCACCCAGGCCGATGATGAGGCCAGCGGCCAGAGCGACAAAACCCAACACGTGTTCCATGGTTGTTCCTTCAGTGGAGTAAGAGAAGTTGAGGGTAGGGAACTGAGAAAGATCGATGCGTGAACTGCCGAAACCGGTCAATGCGCGTCGTGAGCCTGGCCGACGTACACCAGGGTCAGCATCATGAAGATGAAGGCCTGCAGCGCGACGATCAGGATGTGGAAGATCGCCCAGGCGGAGCCGGCCAGGACGTGGCCAACCCACAGCACGATGCCGGTGGTCGAACCGAATCCAGCCGCACCCATCAGTGCGATCAGCATGAAGACCAGTTCGCCGGCATACATGTTGCCGAACAGCCGCATGCCGTGAGACACGGTCTTGGCCTGGAACTCGATCATCTGCATCAGGAAGTTGAACGGCCACAGGATGGGGTGTGAACCGAAGGGAGCCGAGAACAGCTCGTGGACCCAGCCGCCCAGTCCCTTGATCTTGACGTTGTAGTACAGGCAGACCAGCAGCACGCCGATCGACATGCCCAGCGTGGCCGACAGGTCGGCGGTGGGCACGACGCGCATGTAGGCGTGGTGGGCGTCATGGCCGGCGGCGCCGTAGATCATGGCCCACAGGTTGGGGATCACGTCCAGCGGCAGAAAGTCCATCGAGTTCATCAGGAAGATCCAGATGAACACGGTCAGCGCCAGGGGAGCAACGAACTTGCGCGACTCGGCGTTGTGGATGATGGACTTGGCCTGGTTATCGACCATTTCCAGGATCAGCTCGACCGCCGCCTGCATGCGCCCGGGCACCCCCGAGGTGGCACTGCGCGCCACGCGCCACAACACGAACAGGCCGATCACACCCAGCAGGATGGACCAGAACAGCGTGTCCAGGTTGATGACGGAAAAGTCAATGATGCCCAGCTGCTCCTTGGAGCGCAGGTGCGTCAGATGGTGACCTATGTATTCACCGGCGCTGGGGCCATGCTCTTCGGCTGCCATGTCGATTCGGACTCTCTTTGTGAACCTAACCTTGAACCCGCTTGCGCCGCCACAGCAACGCCAGCCAGTTCACCTTCATGCATACGATCATGGTGATCAGCAGCACCAGCCAGTGCAGGTCAGGAACGCTGCGGGCAGCCAGCACCAACAAGGCCACCGTCACACCAATCTTGACCAACTCCCAGAAAAGGAAGCCAAACACCAGAGCGCCAGGATTGGCCACAACCTTTCGCGACATCCCACGCGCCATCAAAGCGCTCGGCAACACCACGGCGGCTGTACCCCACAGCGACGACTCAACGTGCGTCGGTCCACGGGTCACCAACCAGACCACCGCAGCCACTGCCAAACCAGCCAGCAACTGCGCCATCACCACCCGCCAGGGCGAGATCGATGGAGGAATCAGGGCCTGAACCTCTTCACGCGACCAGCGCTTGTAAGCAATCTCGTCGTCGCCGTCCGGACCAAGGTCTCCAGGTAGGGGCTTGGGCAGGGTGGACATCGTTGGCGTTGGTTCAGGCTTTGAATGCCGTCTCCGGCAAAACCCCAAGAGTATACGGCTTGTTTCCGTGTGAAAGAAGAGGGTTGGCAGCACTTGAGGACTGTCGCAGCTTGCGCACAGGGTGGTTTTGAGTCAGGTCGCCGACAGAACTGCGTGCTGCGGTCGTCCGAAGTAGCCCGAGTTCCTGATCGACTTGAATACTGACAGGCCGCGACATTGGCATGTGAACTGCCCGCGCAGTGGCTCACAGTGCTGCGAAATTTACCGGCAAGCCAGGCACCGCTACCCGGAGCGCGAGCACGCAACCTGCCCATGGTTGAGCCGCCAATTCCTCCGACGGCCGCCCCTGGCTGACGGTCGTGATGTAGAGCGTGCGCAGGTCGGCGTCGCCAAAGCAAGGCATGGTCGGACAACGCACCGGCAAGTGCAGCGTAGCCAGTGTTTCGCCTTGCGGGCTCAGTCTAAGCACGCGTGCACCTTCGTACATCGCGACCCAGTAGCAGCCTTCACTGTCCACGGCGGCGCCGTCCGGTCGCCCTGCGTAGTCTTGAAGCGCCTGCCCAGCGAGTCGTGGTTCGAACTGACGCCATAGGCGCCGACGCGACAGACTGCCATCACCCCGGTCGACGTCGAAGGCGTGAATGGCGTGTGCCTTGGTGTCGGCCCAGTACAGCGTCCCACCGTCGGGACTCCAGGCCAGGCCATTGGCGGTCGTCACCTCACCGGCCATACGCACCACGCCGCGCTTGTCGTAACGATAGAGCGCACCAGCCGGCCGATCCCGCGGCTCGTAGATGGTGCCAGACCAGAAGCGGCCCTGGGCGTCACACTTGCCGTCATTGAATCGTTCGTGTGCCGGTTCGTATGGCGGCGATGCCAGCAGGCTGCGTTCGCCCAGTTCTGGATCGAAGCGCCACACGCCGTCACGCATGCCTACGATCAGGCCACCGCTCAGCGCCGGCGCACAGCAGGCAGGTTCCGCCGGCAGACTCCACTGTGAGTTCGCGCCCGTGGCGGGCGTGTAGCGATGCAGCCTTTTCGCGGCGATGTCGCACCAGTACAGGCTTTGCTCCTGCGGGTGCCAGAACGGACCCTCACCCAATTGGCAAGGTGCACTGACAGCCCGGACCTGCGCCGGATCGAAAGGTGTTGGTGTCATGTTCTGGCAAGGGCTCCGGTATCGCCGGGTTGCTTCTGGTTAATTTGCAGCCACTCAAGGTGTGCGCCTGTCGTGCGCCCAGTACGACAACAGGTCGCCCGCGAACACGGCGTCAGCCTATCAATACCGCACTGCACTCCCATCCAGGTTCACGCACAAATAGTGCGCGCCAGGGATGGGGTTGAAATAGTAGGGCGGTACCTCGAAGAAACCCAGGGAGGCATAGAGTTCGCGAGCCGATTCCATCTCGTCCAGCGTATCGAGCAGCATGGACGAATAGCCGGCAGCGCGGGCTCGGTCCATCAGGGCCTGGGCGATCAGGCGACCCAGGCCGAAGCGGCGAAATGCCCGTCGCACATACAGGCGCTTCATTTCGCAGGCGTTCGGATAGTCCACGTCGGGCAAGGGCCGGAGTGCTCCGCAGCCTGCCACTTCGCCGTCCACGAGTGCCAGCAGCAAGACACCAGTCGGCTCGGCATAAGGCCCCGGCAGATCAGCCAGTTCGTCGTCAAAGCCTTGGAAGCACAGGTCGATTGTCAGACTGGCAGCGTATTCGCGAAAAATGGCGCGGGTGGCTTCCATCGACGCCGCATCGCGCGGCACGACGAGCGTGGCGAGTTCGTCCATGCGCTCCGAGTCTATCGCCACCTCACACTCGTGGACACCAGCACCAGCCACCTGCGAACCGCAGCGACCGGCGGCGCCAATTCGCTGCGTGGGAGGCTCAGCCCCCCAGAGCCACGAGCAGGCTGACACCGAAGGCCAACACGGCAAGCAGCACAAGCGCCAGGATACGGCGCGGCCAGGTGTCTGTTGATCCCGGCACGCCGGCCGGCAGAAGCTTGTCACCCTTGACCATCGGCGTCACCAGATCCAGTTTCTTCTTGTGCCGATAAAACGCAATGGCAGCAATGTGCAGTCCGACCAGCGCATAGATGATCACGGCGCCAAAGTCTGCATGCCAGTGTGTGGCCAGACTGGAGATCTTGCCGCTGACAAACCTCACCAGCGGGCCGGTATTGGCGATCTCGTCGTCCGACACCAGTCCGGTGCCGACCTGCAGCAATAGGATGGCAAGCAGGCCGAACACCGAGAAGCTGCCCAGCGGGTTGTGGCCGACCTCGAAGTGGTCGCCCGGCCGATGTTCGCCGCGCAGGTAGCGCAGTACCGTGCCAGGCGCGTAGATGAAACTCGCGAATCGCGACCAACGCCCGCCCACCAGACCCCAGACGATGCGAAAGCCCAGCAAGGCGAGGACTGCATAGCCACAGCGGAAATGCCAGGTGATGGCATTGCCGCCCACATGAGCGGTGACGATGGCGGTGATGACCAGGGCGGCCAGCGACCAATGAAAAATCCGCGTGGGCAGATCCCAGACTCGCACCGGGCGCACCTCGGCCGCTTTGGGAGACGCGGCACCCAGGGCACCGGAAGATATGGAAGAGACGGCCATCGTCATACTGGATAAGTAGGTGTGGAGGATCGAGACGGTTGGAGAGCCCGAATGCAACATGCCAAGTCCGATCGGCCTGTCCATTGGGGCGCACCAGGGTGCGTTGTGTATGCGCAGCGCAGGCCTGTCAGCAGGCGCAGCGACAAAATGGTTAACGCGCTTTAAGTGGATACTAGCGCCGCCGCGAATGCGGCGCATTCGCCCAACTTTCCCGGAGCCTTCTCAATGAAACGACTCGTACTTGCCCTGACCGCCGTGGCCACCCTGGGCCTGACCCTTCCTGCCGCAGCGCAATTCGCCAAGCCCGAAGACGCAATCAAGTACCGCAAGGCCGCATTCACCGTGATGGCCAAGCATTTCGGCACCATCGGCGCGATGGTCAACGACAAGATGCCGTTTGACGGCAAGGCCGCCTCGGTCAACGCCGACCTGGTGAACACCGTTTCGCACCTGCCCTTTGACGGCTTTGTGGCCGGCACCGACACCGGTGACACCAAGGCCAAGCCCGAAATCTGGAAGGAAGCCGACAAGTTCAAGGCCGCCGCCACCAAGATGCAAGACGCGGTGGCCAAGCTGGCCGCCGTCGCCAAGGGTGGCGACAAGGGCGCCATCAAGGCCGCCTTCGGTGAGGCCGGCGGCACCTGCAAGGGTTGCCACGACGACTACCGCAACAAGTGATGGTTGCCCGGCGACCGGCCTGGCCCGATCGCCGGCATTCATGAAAAGGCCCGACGCTGTCGGGCTTTTTTCATTGTGGCTGCGCCGCCCGCAGGGCATCAGGCCAGCCATCACCACACCTGGCTGACCAGCACCCGCTCGCCCAAGGGCGACTGCAGGCGCACGGACAGCGCGGCGCCCGCATCACCCGGGCGGCTCAGGCCGCGCACCCGCATCACATCGACCGCACGCTGCGGCAGGCCACGCACCACCAGTTCCGTCAATTGCACCGTGCCAGGGGCTAGCCGGTCGCAGGGATGCTCACGCTGCCACTGGATCAGTACCGGCACGGCGCCGTCGAGCAGGCGCCGGCCGTCCTCGCGCACCACGATCTGCCAGCGCAGCACGCTGCCGTCAGCGCGTGTGCGGCTGCAGGGCACGATGGGCCCGGCCTGCAGGCCCACGGTGATGAAGCCCCAGCGGTGCATGTCCACCTGGGGCGAGCGCCCGACCCAGGCCACCAGCTGCGGCTCGACCGCCACCAGCGCCTGCAGCCCCGGCTCGTCCATGCCAAACCAGCGCGGCCGCGCGGGCGCCGGTGCCTCGGGGTCGATGGCGATCAGCTCCAGATAGACCTGGGCATGCGCCTCGGACGACAGGTCCAGCAGCAGGTTGTGCGTGCCCATCCATTCGTGCCGGCCGCCAGCCTGCGGCTCGGCGCCCAGGGTCCGGGCGCACCAGGCGCGGCCCTGTTCGAGCGAGGCACACACCACCACGAGGTGGTCGGGCTGGACATGCATGGGCGTGGACATGAGGGCAGGCGCCTGCTGGCGAGGATGGGTCAGAGCATCACTGTACCGGCGATACATTCCTGCACCTCGCCGCCCACCCAGACCGTGCCACCGGCGTCGCGCTCCAGATGAACGCGCCCCGCCCGGCCCAGGGCCGTGCCCTGCGCCGCCACATAACGCGGCGGCGCCACGCCTTCAGCCATCAGCCACTGCGCCAGGCTGGCGTTCAGGCTGCCGGTCACCGGGTCCTCGTTGACGCCCAGCGGTGCGGCAAAGCCGCGCACCTCGAACTGCGTTTCTTCGCCTGCCGGCGCCGCACCCACCACGCCCACCTTGGCCAGATGGCGCAGCGCGGCATGGTCGGGCGTCAGTTCGCGCACCCGTGCCGCGCTGGCGACGCGGATGCCCAGCCACTGCGGACCGTTGTCCAGCCAGCTAGACGCCAGCACCTCGTCCGCCGCCAGGCCCAGCGCGGCACAGACCTGGCCGAGCAGCGCCGGCTCCACCACGCTGCGGCGCAGCGGCGGCGCGGCAAAGGCCAGGCGGCCGGCGCCGTCCGGCTGACCGTTCTCTGTGCCGCCATCCAGCCTCACCTCCACCAAGCCGACGCCGCACTGCTGTACCACCCGCCCGGCCTGGCGCGGCACACCGCCGTGCATCAGCCAGGCGCGGCAGCTGCCCAGCGTCGGGTGGCCGGCAAAAGGCAGTTCGCCGCCCGGGGTGTAGATGCGCACGCGGTAGTCCGCAGCGGCGTCCGTGGGCGGCAGCAGGAAGGTGGTTTCGCTCAGGCCGGTCCAGCGCGCGAACTCGGCCATGCGCGCCTCGCTCAGGCCTTCGCCGTCCACCACCACGGCAAGCGGATTGCCGCGCAGCACCTCGCTGCAGAAGACATCGAGCTGGACGAAGCGCCGCATGGACGGACGGGTGTCTGACGAAGCAGGAGAAGACGGCGACGAGGCGGACGGATGGCTCATGACAGCTCCGGGGTGGCGTGGCGGGATTCTGTGCGGCCACCCAGTGCACCTTCAAGCGGGCCGCGGCCCTGGGCGGCCAGCGCCGCACGCAGCACCGTGCCGAGGCGGCGCACCGCCTCGTCGATCTGCGCCGGCGACAGCGTCACGAAGGACAGGCGCACGGTGCGGCGCTCCGCGGGCCCGGCCGTGCCGGTCACGAAGAATTCGGCGCCGGGCACAAAGGCGATGCTGGCGGCGAGGGCCTGCTCCAGCAGGCGCTGCGCGTCCAGCCCGGCTGGAAGGGTGAGCCAGAAGAACATGCCGCCCTGCGGCGTCGCCCAGCGACAGCCCTCGGGCGAGTCGCCCAAGCCGCCCAGTTCGCGCTGCAGCGCCGCCTGCATGGCGTCGCGGCTGACGCGGTAGCGCGCGCGCAGCGCCGGCAGCTGGTGGGTGAGCACATCCTTCTGCAGCAGGGCCAGCACCAGATGCTGGGCCAGGCTGGAGCTGTGCAGGTCGCTCGCCTGCTTGGCCTGCAGCAGGCGCTCGAACAGCGCCGGCGGTGCCACGAGGTAGCCCAGACGCAGTCCAGGCGCCAGGACCTTGGAAAACGAGCCGAGGTAGACCGTGCCCTCGGGCCAGCGCGCCGCCAGCGGCGCCGGCGGCGGCGCGTCGTACCAGAGCTCGCCGTAGGGGTTGTCCTCCACCAGCGGCAGGCCGATCTGCTGCGCGGCGGCCACGATGCCCTGGCGCCGCGCCTCGGGCATGAGCCGGCCGGTCGGGTTCTGGAAGTTGGGCAGCAGGTAGGCGAAACGGCAGCCCGGCGCGCGCTGCGGCAGCGTCAGCAGGTCGTCCGGCAGCGGGCCGTCGTCGTCGCAGGCGATGGGCACGAAGCGCGGGCCGTAGGGCGTGAAGGCCTGCAGCGCGCCAAGGTAGCTGGGCGCTTCCACCGCCAGCGGCGCACCCTGCTCGGCCAGCACCTTGCCCAGCAGGTCCAGGCCCTGCTGCGAACCGCTGGTGATGAGCACCTGGGCGGCGCTCACGGTCGTCATGCCCTGGCTGCGCAGATGGGCGGCCACCCATTCGCGCAGGCCTGCCAGGCCTTCACTCGCGCCGTACTGCAGCGCGGCCGCGGGCTGCTCGCGCAGCACCCGGTCGGCCACGCTGCGCAGGGCCTCGGCCGGGAAACTTTCGGCGGCCGGCAGCCCCCCGGCCATGGACAACATGCCCGGGCGTTCACACAGCTTGAGCAGTTCGCGGATGGCCGAGGACTGCATGGCCTGACTGCGGCGGGAGAGGTTCCAGAGCGACATGGCGGATTCCTTGAGGGTGAAGGTGGTCCAGGGCGGGACGACGGCCGTGTGCGGCACGGTCGGCCTGGTGCGGCGATGGCCCGCAGACGTGAAGACGCGAGGGCGGAAGGAGGAAAGCGCGAGGACTGATGAAGGACCGCGGATGGTGGACGGCGGATGCCGGAAGCCTTCGGGATCGACCCGCACGACCGTTACGCATGCGTCGCGGCTCAGGCCGACTCCACCACCGACCGAGCCGGCATCGGTGGCTTCACCGGCGCCGGCACATGCCGATGCAGCCGCTGGCCGAGCGCCACGCAGGCCAGCACCGCCAGGGCGCAGCCGACGGTGAGGGCGTCGAGCGGCTCACCCAGGATGGGCACGGCCGCGACCATGGCGATGAAGGGCTGCATCAGCTGCAGCTGGCTGGCGCGCAGCGTGCCGGCCAGGGCAAGGCCGCGGTACCAGGCGAAGAAACCCAGCCACATCGACACCAGGCTCACATAGGCAAACGCCAGCCAGGACGCCGGGCGCACGCCGCCCGCCGCCCAGGCCGCGCCGTGGGCCAGGAGCTGCTGCGCCGCCAGCACTGCGGTGACCGGCAGGCAGCCCACCAGCATCCAGCAGATGACCTGCTCGGGTGGCATGCCGCTGCCGGCCAGGCGGGCGCCGGCCACATAGCCGCAGGCGGCGCTGGCCACGGCGCCCAGCAGCAGCAGGTCGCCCCGGCTCACCGCGCCACCGCCCTGGTGCCAGGCATAGGCCAGCACCAGGCAGCAGCCCAGGCCTGCGCAGGCCCAGAAGGCGGCGCCGGCGCGCTCGCGCAGCCACACGGTGGCCACCAGCGCGGTGGCCAGCGGCAACACCCCGGTGACGACCGCGGCATGCGCCGCCGGCACCTCGCGCACCGCTAAGCCCAGGCCGAGCGGAAAACCCAGCACCACACCCGCACCGCCCAGGATGAGGATGCGCCACTGCGCCCGCGTGGGCCGCTTCGCCCGGCTCAGCCACAACCAGGCGATGGACAACAGCCCCGCCACCGCCGCACGGCCGAAGGCGACGAAATCCGGCGGCAGCTGCGGTGCCTGCGCCGTTCCGCCGGCCAGCCGGGTGAGCGGCAGGGTGAGCGCGAACAGGAACACGCCCAGGCCGGCGAGCAGCAGGCCGCGGCGGATGCGGCGGGCTTGGGGGTCAGGGTCGGGTCCGGTCGGCATGGCGGGTGGCGCGGTGGGTGACGCTGTGGGTGGAGGCAGGTGAAGGGGCGGCAACGGAGACACAGTCTAGTCACATCATCAATACAGTTGCAGTACAGTTCAACCAGACAAACAGATTCTGTATTGACGATGTCGACCATACAGATGGCGCCGGAGCCGGCGTCCTCCCCGGCCCTGCTGCCGGCCGGCAGCGGCAGCGCCGTGCTGCTGAGCGAGACGCTGGCCGCCCGTTTTGCCGAGCAGATCGCCCAGGGCCTGCTGACCCAGGGCGCCCGCCTGCCCTCAGTGCGCGACTGCGCGCGCCGACACGCCGTGAGCCCGAGCACGGTGGTCTCGGCCTACGACCAGCTGCAGGCGCGCGGCTTGGTGGAGGCGCGCAAGCAGCGCGGCTTTTTCGTGCGCGAGCGCCGCGCGGGCGCCGACCTTGCGGCGGGCAGCCACCTGGGCCCGGGCGCCAAGGCCATGCCGGGCCAGGGCGCGCCCAGCGCGGCTGCGGCTGCGGTCGGCGCGCGGCCGCCGCCAGTGGACGCCACCGCCCTCATCCGCGGCATGTTCGCCGGCACCAGTCGCCTGGCCGGACCGGGCAGCGGCACCCTGCCCGAGCAATGGCTGGACGGTGAACTGCTGCAGCGCGCCCTGCGCAAGGCAGCCGCGAGCTACGACGGCGGCCTGCGCTACGGCGAGCCGGCGGGCGACGAACGCCTGCGCGCCGCCCTGGTCGGCCGCCTGGCCGACATCGGCATCCGCGCCGACGTGAGCCAGATCGCCACCACCCTGGGCGCCACCCATGCGCTGGACATCGTCGCGCGCACCCTGCTCACGCCCGGCGACGCCGTGCTGGTCGACGAGCCGGGCTGGGCGGTCGAGTTCGCCCGCCTCAGCCGCATGGGCATGCGCCTGCTGCCGGTACCGCGCGGGCCCGAGGGCCCGGATCTTGCCGCCATGGCCCACCTGGCACGCGAGCACCGGCCCAAGCTCTACGTCACCGTGTCGGTGCTGCACAACCCGACCGGCTGCTCGCTGCCGCTGGCCGGTGCGCACCAGGTGCTCAAGCTGGCCGAATCGGAAGGCTTCACCATCGTCGAGGACGACACCTACAGCTGGTTCGCACCCAGCCACGCGCCGCGCCTGGCCGCGCTCGACGGCCTGGCGCGCACCATCCACATCAGCGGCTTTTCCAAGATCCTGGCGCCGAACTGGCGGGTGGGCTTCATGGCCGCGCCGGCCGGTGTGATCGAGCGCCTGGTCGACACCAAGATGATCTCCACCCTCACCACGCCCGCCCTGCTGGAACAAGCCGTGGCCTGGTGCCTGGAGCAGGGCCTGCTGCGCCGCCATGCCGAGCGTGTGGGCGACCAGCTCGACGTGGCGCGCCACCGCACCCGCCGGCTGGCCGAGGCGGCCGGCTGCAGTTTCGTGACGCCGCCGCAGGGCCTGTTCGGCTGGGTCGAGACCGGCGCGGACACCGACGCCCTGGCCATCGCCCTGCTGGACCAGGGCTGGCTGATGGCACCGGGCTCGCTCTTTCACGCCGAGCGTCGGCCGCGCTCGACCCTGCGCATCAACTTCGCCACCGCGCAGGACGCGCGCTTCTGGAGCGACTTCCAGGCTGCGCGCGAGCGGCTGCTCGCGCCGCGCTGACGGGCAGGGCTGACGGGTCGGGTTGATGGGCGCGGCCGACGTGTGCGGGCGCGCCCAGAAAAAAAGCGGCCCGCAGGCCGCTCTTGTTGCAGGCACACGGCGTGGCTCAGCCCACCGTCATCGCCTTTTTCATCTTCTTCATCGCCGCGACCTCGATCTGGCGGATGCGCTCGGCGCTCACGCCGTATTCGGCCGCCAGCTCGTGCAGCGTCATGCCGCCCGAGCCGTCGTCATTGACCTTGAGCCAGCGCTCCTCGACGATGCGGCGGCTGCGTGCGTCCAGCACCTCCAGCGCGGCCTGCAGGCCGGGGCCAGCCAGATGGTCGCGCTGTGCCGCGGCCAGCATGCGGGTGGGTTCCTGCGTGTCGTCGGCCAGGTAGGCGATGGGGGCGAAGCTCTCGTCGTCCTCGTCGGCGCCGGGCTCCAGCGCCACGTCACCGCCGGCGAAGCGCGTCTCCATCTCGATGACGTCCTCGCGCTTGACGTTGAGCTCGCGCGCCACCGTCTCGATCTCGGCCTCGGACAGCGTGCTGCGGTGGGTGTCGCCCTCGGCGGCCTCGCCCTTGAGGGCGCGCTTCATCGAGCGCAGGTTGAAGAACAGCTTGCGCTGCGCCTTGGTGGTGGCCACCTTCACCACGCGCCAGTTCTTCAGGATGTATTCGTGGATCTCGGCCTTGATCCAGTGCAGCGCATAGCTCACCAGGCGCACGCCCTGCTCGGGGTCGAAGCGCTTGACGGCCTTCATCAGGCCGACATTGCCCTCCTGGATCAGGTCGCCGTGCGGCAGACCGTAGCCCAGGTACTGGCGCGCCACGCTCACCACCAGGCGCAGGTGCGAAAGCACCAGCCGGCCGGCGGCGTCCAGGTCGGCCTGCTCGCGCAGGCGCTTGGCCAGGGCGCGCTCTTCCTCGGCCTCCAGCAGCGGCATGCGGTTGACGGCCGAGATGTAGGCATCCAGATTGCCCAGCGAGGGCACCAGCGCCCACGGATCACGCACCGCCAGGGCGGTGGAACCAGGAACACTCAAGGCGTACACGGACATCATTGACCTCCAGACTGCAGTTTAGCACTCGTGCACCGAGAGTGCTAACGACCCCCTGGGCGGCCGATGTCGCAAAAAGCGGCAGAAAGTCACCGCGTCATGACGCCATCGTTCTGTGGCAGTGCCAACGGCAGCCAGATGGACAGCCCAGTTCCGACCTCCGGTTCGGCGGTCAGGGCCAGCCTGCCGCCCAAGCGTTCGGTCAGCTCGCGGACCAGCGGCAAACCGGGCCCCACATCGGCCTCGACCGGTGAACCCTCGCCCAGGGCAATCTGCTTGTGCGCGACGGCGTCAGGTCGGCCAGCCAGGTGTTCCGGCCGGCGAGTGGCGCCCGACGCCGTCAGGCTCAGCCGGACCCCATCGCCCTGCGCCGTGGCCAAGACCCGGACCTCGCCGTCCTGGCCATTGCCGATGGCCTTGTCCAGCAACAGGAACAGCACCTGCAGCAGCCGGTTGCGGTCGGTGACGATGGACGTCGGACAGGCGGGGTCGAGCGTCAGCTGCAGACCCTTGCCGCGCTGTCGCGCCAGGCTGCCCAGCAGGTGCTCTAGATCGGCCAGCAGCTTGCCGAGGTCGGTCGTTATGGGTTGCATCACCAGGCTCTTGGTCTCGATGCGGGCCAGATCGAGCACCACATTGACCAGTTGTTGCAGGTGTTCGGCGCTGCTGTGGATGATGGCGCCGAAGTCGCGTGCCTCCGCATCGGCACTGGTGTCACGCAGCAGTTCGGCATACCCCAGGACGCCATTGAGCGGCGTGCGCAGGTCATGCGACAGCTTGGCGAGGAGGCGCGCCTTGTCCGACTCCGTCGCGTGGAGCGGCGCGGGGCCGGTCCACGGTCCGTCGGGCGGTCCCACTTGGATGCGCAGGCGGCGCGCCACGGCCATGCCGAGCAGCCCGATCACCAGCGTCGCGCTGCCTGTGGCCAGCATCATGGAGCGCGCGCGCCGGTCAGAGCGGGCTGACAACTCGGCCCTCGTCGCGGCGGTCACACGCTCGGGCGCCGAGGCTGACAACGCGTCCCGGTCGGCGTCCCCCCGCATGGCGCCAGCGTGCTCCGCCGGCTGCTGGGCCAGCGCGGTGGGTGGGACCTGGGCCTGGCGTTGGGATAGCTCGCGCTCCTGGTCGAGCAGCACGAACAGCGCGGACCACAGTCCGGCCAGGGCGAACAAGGTCAGTGCAAGCAGCCAGGGCAAAGGGTTGCCGGGCGCTTGGCGCAAGGCCGCAAACGCCTGCGGTGCAACATGCTGGGTCATGACGCAAGCCTACCGAAGGTCAGGCAGACGGGTAGCGTTCAGATACGTCGACTTCTGGCCGTACTTCGAACGCAGCCGCTGCCGGCGGTCCGCCCCACGTCAGGCCGGTGCAGCCAGGCTCACTGGAAGAACAGCTTGTGAAGGCCGCGCGCGGTCAGCAGGTGGCCGGGGTTGGAGGTTTCGTCCAGCACACCGGCCATGCGCCGGCGCATGCGTTCGCTGCGCTGGCCGCGCCAGATCACCAGGTCGGCCAGCCAGGGGTGCTGGTTCACCACATTGGCCTTGGCGTAGAGATCGAATTTGGGCTGCAACTGCGCGAGTTGCGCGGTGTATTGCACTAGCACCTGCGCCGAGTTGTCGGCCGGCGCAGCGCCCGCACCGGCCGCCCAGCCTGCGCCCAGGAGCGCCTCGGCCGCCAGCAGGCCGGTTTCAAGGGCCTTGCCTATGCCTTCACCGGTGAAGTCGTAGGTGCTGCCGATGGCTTCGCCGGTCGCCAACAGGCCGGGCCGGCCGAGTCGTGCGCCTTCGAGCGTACAGCGCAGTGGCGCACCTTTCAGGTGGCCGTCGCCCAGCACCCGGCCGCGCCGCAGCAGTTCGCCCGCTGCCGGATGGCAGTTGGCAAAGGCGTCCATCAGGCGATTCAAATTGGTGTCCACGCCGGCCCGGCGGCGCCCGTCCACCGCCTGGCGACCGCCGTGGAAGGCGCCCACGCCAACGTTGTAGACATCGTCGCCGCAGGGAAAAATCCACCCATAGCCCGGCCGCAACGAGCGGTGCCACACCACCTCCATGTGCCCGAGGCGCTCGCGCAGGCCGGGTGCGTGGAGATAGCCGCGCAGCGCCACGCCGCTGGGTGCACGCCGCTCGCACAGGCCAGCCGCCACCATGGCCGGCATAGTTGCGCCGGTGGCCAGCACCACCCAGCGCGCGCGCACCTCCAGCGTGCTCGCCGGCCCGCCGTCGCGCTGGGCGCGGTTCAGCCGCGCGCCCGTCACCCGGCCGGCGCCTTCGTCCAGAGCCGCCTCGAAACGCCAGGGTGTGGCCAGCCGCACGCCGGCGCGGCGCGCCGACTGCACCAGCAGATAGTCCAGCCGACGCCGCGGCAAGACCGCCAGTTGCCCCGGCACTGCCACCCGGCCGCCGCGCGGCGCGATGCAATCCACATGGCTGACGCAGTGGGCCTGCGCCATCACTTCGTCGTGCACGCCCAGGCGCCGCAGCGCCGCATGGGCGTCCGGAATCAGACCGTCACCACAGATCTTGTCGCGCGGAAACTCCTGCTGGTCCACCAGCACCACATCCAGGCCGGCCTGCGCCAGCGTCTGCGCGCAAGCGCTGCCGGACGGGCCGGCACCGACCACCAGCACGTCGCAACGGGCCGGCGGATCAGCGGCGGGAATCGGCGGCAGGCCGGCGTAGTAGTCGTCGGCCGCGGCGGGCATGGAGGCGCAGGGGGCTGTCATGGCCGGCGGATTCTAGGCAGGCGCCATGAGCCGACCCCGGCGCCGGCCAGCAAGGCAATCACGCGACGGCCGTGCGGCACTTTCGGCAGGATCAGGCTGGATTCCTGCCCGCCAGCCAGGCGAGCAAGGTGTCGTAGAGCTTGTCGGGCGTCACCGGCTTGGTGATGAAGTCGTTCATGCCGGCCGCCAGGCAGCGCTCGCGGTCCTCCGCAAAGGCGTTGGCCGTCATGGCCACGATGGGTGTGCCGGCATGGCGGGCGATCCGGCGTATCTGGCGCGTCGCCTCCACGCCGTCCATCACGGGCATCTGCACGTCCATGAGGATGAGGTCGAAATCGGCCAGTTCGGCGCGCTGCACGGCTTCGCGGCCGTCCTTGGCGGCATCCACGACCAGGCCCACGTCCTCGATCAGGGTGAGCGCGATCTCGTGATTGGTGAGCTCATCCTCGGCCAGCAGGATGCGCGCAACACGGTGTTCGCGCTCAAGCACCAGGTCGGAACTCGCATCAGCCGGTGCCGGCGGCCGCGCCGCGCCGGCGCTGGCCAGGCGCAGCCGTGCGGTGAACCAGAAGGTGCTGCCCACGCCCGGCGTGCTCTGGGCCCCGGCGTCGCCGCCCATCAGCTGGGCGAACTTGCGTGTGATCGCCAGGCCCAGGCCGGTGCCGCCGTAACGTCGGGTGGTGCTGTTATCAGCCTGTTCAAAGGCCGTGAACAACCGCGGCAAGGCCTCGGGCTCGATGCCGACCCCGGTGTCCTGCACCTCGAAGCGCAGCAGGGCTGTGTGCTCGTCCTGCTCCAGGCACGACACACTCAGCGTCACCTGCCCGGCATCGGTGAACTTGACGGCGTTGGCGGCGTAGTTGAGCAAGGCCTGCTGCAAGCGTGTGGGGTCGCCCAGCAGATGAGGCGGCAACGAGCAGACCTGGGTACTCAGCTGCAGGTGCTTGGCATGGGCGCGATCCTGCAGCATGGCCACGACGCTGCCCAGCAAGGTGCTGAACGAGACCTCGATCTCCTCCAGCGCAAATTTGCCGGCCTCGATCTTGGACAGTTCGAGCACCGCGTCGATGATGCCCAGCAGGTGCTTGTTGGCAGCCTCGAGCTTGGCCATCTGCTGGCCCTGCTTGGACGTCAGGCCGGCGCGGCGGATCAGGTGAGCCATGCCGGTGATGGCATTCAGCGGCGTGCGGATCTCGTGGCTCATATTGGCCAGGAAGGCGCTCTTGGCCACATTGGCTGCCTCGGCGGCGGCCTTGGCACGCGACAGCTCCAGCGTTCGTTCCTCGACCAGTTCCTCCAGTTCGTGACGGTGGCGCTCGAGCTCGACCTCCATGTGCTTGCGCTCGGTGACGATGCGCCCCACCCCGCGGTAGCCGGCGAAGGCCCCGTCGTCGCTGAAATAGGGCACGCCGCTGATGGACATCCAGCGGATGTCTCCCTTCGCGGTCTTGACGCGGAACTCGAAGTCGCGGAACGGTTCGTGGCGGCGAATCTGGGCCTCGTTCTCGGCGATCACCTGGGGCGAGTTGAGCTGATCCTCAGCCATCACCTCGGCGCGGGTACGCCCCAGCACGCTGCCTGGGGTGCGTCCGTTGTTGCTCTCGAAGTTGTCCGAAAAGTAGTTGAAGCGCAGGTCGCTGCCCATCTCCCAGAACCAGTCGGCCGTGCTTTGGGAAAAGTCGAGAAAGCGCTTGCGCTCCATGCTCACGGCAAGTTCGGCGTTCTTGCGTGACGTGATGTCCGAGCCCGTGCCGCGATAGCCCTTGAACTGGCCTGCCGTGTCGAAATACGGCAGGCCGCTGATGCTCAACCAGCGGCCGGAGTATTCGCCGCGCAGCTGGTATTCGAAGTTGCGGAAGGGTTCGCACCGCTCCAGCGTCGCCAGGTGCGCCTGCCACTGCGGCAGCAGCAGGTCTTGCGGATCCGCGAGCTCCTCACGCCGGCGTCCGATCGAACGTTGCGACGATGCGCCGAGTACCTGGGCGTTGCGTTCGGAAAAATAGGAAAACCGCAGGTCGCTGCTCATCTCCCAGAACCAGTCGGAGGACGAATCGGTGTAGTCCTTGAACCGCTGCTCGCTCTCGCGCAGCGCCAGTTCGGACAGCTTGCGTTCGGTGATGTCCTGCACCACGCCCGACATCGTCAGCAGTTGACCGGCGGAGTCGAACACCGGCACCGCGTCCAGATGGATCCAGCGTGTCGCGCCGTCGGGCCGCAGGATGCGCAGGTCGATCGCGTAGGGCCGGCGCTCGGCAACCGCGGCGTCGGCCGCCTGCCGGGTACTGGGCAAGTCGTCAGGATGCACGCTGGCCCGGAAACCCTGCACCGTCGGCTCGAACTCGTCGCGCCGGCGCCCGAAAATGCGATAGACCTCGTCCGACCATTCGAACGTCTCGCGGCGCGCGTCGAGCCGCCAGCTTCCGAGGTGGGCGATCTTCTGCGCCTCGGCCAGCAAGGCCTCGCTGCGCCGCAGCCGGCTTTCGATGCGCTTGCGCGCGCTGATGTCAACATGGGTGCCGACCATGCGCAGCGGCTGCTGCTGCAGCGTGTCGCGGATCAGCTTGGCCCGCGACAGGATGTCGACCCAATGTCCCTCCTTGTGGCGCATGCGGAACTCGACGCTGAAGCCCTCGGCGCGGCCGGCGATGCAATCGCCGATCAGGGCCATGGTGCGCGCGCGGCCTTCGTCGTCCACCAGGCGCTCCCAGACGCTGAACGCATTCTCCAGTTCGTCCTCGTGATAGCCGAGCATCGACTTCCAGCGCGGCGACAGATAGACCGCCTGGGTCTGCATGTCCCAGTCCCACAGGCCGTCGTTGCCGGCACGCAGCGCCAGGTCGAGCCGCTCCTCACTGGCGCGCAAGGCCGCCTCGGTGCGCTTGTGTTCGGTGATGTCGTCGTACAGGCCGAGCACGCCGATCACCTCCCCGTGTGCATCCTTCAGCGCCACCTTGGAGGTGCGCAGCCAGATCTGGCGACCGTCCGGCGTCGTCTGCGGCTCCTCGAAATGCAAGCGCGCCGAGCCAGACTCGATGATCTGCCGATCATCAGCACGGTACAGGTCGGCCTCATGGGCCCAGCCCATGACGTAGTCGTCCAGGCCAATCAGGTCAGCCGGGCAGGCCTTGCCGGCGTCGCGCGCAAACAGCGGGTTGCAACCCAGATAGTTCAGCGCCCGGTCCTTCCAGAACACACGCATCGGCACGTGGTCGATCACCGTCTGCAGCAGATTGCGGGACTCCTGCAGCGCCAATTCGACACGCACCTGCTCGCTCACATCCTGCACCGTGCCCACCGTGCGCACGGGCTTGCCGGCCGCATCGAAGTGGATCTGGCAGCGTTGCTGCACATGCTTGATGCGCCCGTCGTGCAGGCGCAGGCGATGGTGGATGGTGTAAGGACTGCGCGACTGCAGCGCGTCGCCATAGGCGGCCCGCACCCTGGCGCGATCGTCAGGATGGATCACTGCGGCAAAAGCCTCGTAATCGGCCACGGTCTGTGCTGGATCGAGCTCGACGATGCGAAAGATCTCGTCCGACCAGTCGACCTGGCCCGAGTCAAGATCGTGGCGCCAGTTGCCGACGCGGGCGATGCACTGCGCCTCGGCAAGTGTGGCCTCGCTCTGGCGCAAGGCCGCCTCGATGTGTGTGTGGGCTGCGGCAGCGCTCGCCGGCACCGAGTTGGTCAAGCGCGGGTGCCGTTCCTGCGCCTCGAGCCGGGCAAGTTCGTCGGCGAGTTGCGCAAGCAGCAGGGCCCCCGGGCCTTGGGCCACATGGAGCGCCAGACCGTCGAGCAACTGGCGGCACCGCCACAGCGACCGCTCGCGGCCGACCGACTCCATTTCATCGGCAGGAGCACGGGCAGTGGCATCGATCGGGTTCGTGGGCATGGCAGGCCGTGGGCAGAAGGTTTCGACGCACAGCAGCCGCGCGCACAAACAACGCGACCAAGGGCTCAACCGAGATTAACCGGCCGGAGAAATCACATACAAGAAGTAAAGCCCGGACGAAACTCGCTGATCTGGCGATCAACCACACCCCGGGAGCCGGCCGCAACGGCCTGGCCCACCTCGCTGGACGCCATGTCAGGCTGCACACCAACCCGACATGAATGAGCCGCAAAAAAGCAACGACCCGGTCGCGGCCGGGTCGTCGGGTCGGGCGACAGCAGCGGTCACCCTCGGCGGCCTATGACAGGCCGGCCGGCACTCACTTCGAGTACTGCTTGATCAGGGCGCGTGCGTCCTCGATCAGCTTCTTGCCATCGGCGCCCTTGGCGCTCACTTCCTTGATCCAGTCGTCGTCCACCAGGTCGGTTGCCTTCACCCAGCGGTCGTATTCAGCCTTGTCGAGGAAGACGATCTTCTCGCCGGCGTCGCGGGCGATCTTCTGGTGCGGCGTGACAACAGCGTCGAAACCGTGTTCACCGGCCCAGGCCGAGGTGGCCAGGCCCGAGTTGTCATCGATCACCTTCTTCAGGTCAGCCGGCAGGCCGTCGTACTTGGCCTTGTTCATGCCGAAGACGAAGATGGTGTTGGCCATGCGCGGCATGCCCGGCGAGGTGTCGAGCGCGTATTTGGCGATCTCCTGCAGCTTGATCGCGGGCACGCCTTCCCAGGGCACGCTGGCACCGTCGACCACACCCTTGCTCATCGCCTCGGGCACTGCCGGCAACGGCATCTGCACCGGCGTGGCGCCCAGCGCGGTCAACATCTTGGCGTTGATGCGTGTGGCGCTGCGGATCTTCAGGCCCTTCAGGTCTTCCAGCCTGGCCGGTTGCTTTTCCTTGAAGTGCAGCAGGGCACCGTCGTGCACATGGTTGAACAGGATCTGCACACCCTTGAACTCGTCCATCGCGTTCTTCTGGATATAGGTGTACAGCGCCTGGCTGCCGGCCTTGGCGGTGGCGGCCATGAAAGGCAGCTCGAACACTTCGCTCTTGGTGAAGCGCCCGGCGGCATAGGTGGGCACGCTCCAGACGATGTCGGCCACGCCGTCGCGCACCTGATCCATCAGTTGCGGCGGCGTGCCGCCCAACTGCATCGACGGGTAGATCTGGCACTTGATGCGGTCCTTGGATTCCTTGTTCACCTTGTCGCACCAGGGCTGGATGATCTCCAGCTGCGCGCTCGAGGTGCTGGGCAGGAAGTGATGCACCTTGAGCACCACCTGCTGGGCGCTGGCGCCCAGGCTGGCCACGGCCAGCGCGGCGCCGGCGACGAGGTGGAGCGAGAAACGGCGGGGGAAGGTCATGGATGTTCTCCGTGGAAGGGATGGGGACGAAATTGGTGTCGCGGCGGCGTCAGTGGAAGGTGCGCACCAGCAGCAGCGACACGCTGGGGAAGGCCACGAGCAGGATGATGCGCAGGAAGTCGCTGGCCAGGAAGGGCACCACGCCCTTGAAGGTCTCGACCAGGGGCACATCCTTGGCCAGGCGGTTGATGATGTAGACGTTCATGCCCACGGGGGGGTGAACCAGGCCGATCTCGACCACCATCAGCGCCAGGATGCCGAACCAGATCGACTTGTCGGTCTGGCCCAGGCCGAAGTAGTCCAGGCCCATCACCATGGGGTAGAAGATGGGAATGGTCAGCAGGATCATGGCCAGGCTGTCCATCACGCAGCCCAGGAAGATGTAGATGAGCAGGATCATGGCCAGCACCAGCAGCGGCGCCAGGCCGCTGCCCTTGACCCAGGCGGCCAGCTCGGCCGGCATCTGCGACAGGGCCAGCGCGGTGTTGAGCATGTCCGCACCCATCAGCACCAGGAAGATCATGGCCGTGGCGGTGGCCGTGCCCAGGGCGGAGTCGAGCAGGCCCTTCATGCGCATGCCGCCGCTCACCACCGCCAGGATGCCGCAGGCCGCCGCGCCGATGGCCGCCGCCTCGGTCGGGTTGGCCCAGCCGCCATAGATGCCCACGATCACCACCACGAAGACCAGCAGCACCGGCAGCACCTCGACCAGGGCCTTGATGCGCTCGCTCCAGGGCGCCTTGGCGCCGGCCGGGCCCATGTGCGGCTTCAGGCCGACGATGATCTGGATGACGATCATGTAGCCGATCATGGCGATGATGCCGGGCAGCACCGCGGCCATGAAGAGCTTGCCGATCGATTCCTGGGTGAGGATGGCGTAGATCACCAGCGGCACCGAGGGTGGAATCATGATGCCCAGCGTGCCCCCGGCAGCCAGCGCGCCGGTGGCCAGGCTGCCGGCGTAGCCATGGCGGCGCAGCTCGGGCAGCGCAACCTGGCCCATGGTCGCGGCCGTGGCCAGCGAGCTGCCGCAGATCGCGCCGAAGCCGGCGCAGGCGCCCACCGCTGCCATCGCCACCCCGCCGCGCTTGTGGCCCAGGAAGGCGCTGACGAAGCGGAACAGGCTGCGCGACAGGCCACCATGGGTGGCGAACTGGCCCATCAGCATGAACAGCGGCAGGACGGCCAGGTCGTAGTTCGACAGCCGCGCATAGGCCGTGCTCTTGAGTGTGTTGAGCAGCGGGATGAGGTTGCCGTCGGTCAGGTAGAGATACCCGCCCGCGCCGCTGATGAACATGGCGATGCCGATCGGCACACGCACCACCAGCATGACCATCAGCACGGCGAAGATGAGGCCGCCCACGGTGATTCCGCTCATGCCAGGCTCCCGTTGCGCGCCTTGGCCAGGAAGTGGCCGCACATGTAGAAACCCGCTGCCGCCAGCAGCACGAAGCCCGGCACCATCAGCGCCTGCGCCAGCCAGACCGGCCAACCCAGGATGGCCGAGGTCTCGCCGTCGCCGAACAGCGAGATCGCGCCCACCGCAGTACGCCAGGCAATGAGAGCGCCGAACAGACCCACCAGCAACGAGCCAACGGCGTCAAGTGCAGCCACCCGGCTGGCGCGCCAGTGCTGGGTGAAGAAGTCCACCTTCACATCGCCGCGCACTAGATGGCAGTAGGCGAAGAAGGCCGACGAGCCGACGGCCGCGCCCATCTGCATCAGCTCCAGGTCGCCCGGCACCGGCACCGACCACAGCTTGCGCCCGACGATGGACACGATGGACATGGCCACCAGGGCCACGAACACCAGGCCGCCGGCGACGGCGGTGATCTTGCAGGCGCTCATCAGGGCGCGCCCGCCGGGGCCGAAGCCCGTGTTGCCTGCCGCATCCGGCATCGGCTCTTGCATGGTCATCTCCTCTAGGCCTGCCGCTGGCTCAGTGACGGCAGCAGGCGGATCGTTGTTTCGGGGCGAGGCAGATCACGGGATCAGCGGACCGCCACGTCGGCGGCGATTGTCCCGAGCATTTCCGCTCGACACCGGCAGGGAAATCCTCCATCCAGCGCGCGAAGTCCGACCGGTTTTCGTGCCCGATGCCACAGCTCCGCGCGACCAGGGTGCGCTCGCATCAGCGCTGGGGCGCCGGTCGCTGCTCACGCGCATACCAGCGGACGGGCTGCGCCACCAGCGGCCGCGGCGGCGCTCCGTGGGCGACCAGGGTGGCGTCGAGTTGCTTGCCGGCTTCGTCGGCCAGGGCGGCAGCCAGCGCGGCCTCGACTGCGCGGGCCCGCGCCGGTGCGTCCCCCACGCCGGCCGCGAAGGCCAGGTGGTCGACGATGTGGAGCAGGTGATGCTTGCCGCGCTCGTTGGTGCTGCCGTAGCCCTTGATGAGCCGGCCGGCGCGGGCGACTTGCAGGCCCAGCCGCGGGTCGTCCTGCAGGCCGCGCTCGACGGCCGCCAGCCAGCGCTCGATCAGCGCCTGCTCCACGGCCCAGCGGCTGCCCCAGCGGCGCAAACGCCTGAGGCCGCCCAGCAGGCGCAGCGCCACCAGGCCGTGCACGCTGTGGCTGGCCAGGGCGAGCGGAAGTGCAAAAGGCGGCAGACCGCGCGCCACGCGCCGGGCGTCCCAGCGCTGCAGCGCCTGCGCCCAGCGTGCCGGCAGCAGGGCGGCGATCTCGGGCACGCCCGGCTTGAAGTGGTCGTGGATGCGCAGCAGCTCGCCCGGTGCCGCCTTGACCTCGGCCCGCACCCGATCGAAACGGCTGGCACGGCCCTTGAGTTCGGCCACGCGGATGATGTCGTCGAAAGCCATCCACAGCGCCAGCCAGCGCGCGGCCTCGTTGAGTGCGGCCAGCGCCGTCGCGTCCGGCCGCTCGCTGCCGCGCCGCCCGGCGGCAAGCAGGCGCTCCAGCCGCTGCAGGTACAGCGCCGCGTAGGCCTCGTCCTGATAGTCCACCAGACGGGCGTGGCCCAGCGCCGCGATCTCGTGCAGCTCGGCCGGCAGGCGCGCCGCGACCGCCGCGGGCAGCGCCGGCGCATCGGCGCGCGCCCTGGCGGCCAGGCTGGCGCTCACGTCCTGCGCCACGGCCAGCAGCTGTTCGCGCTGCATCCGGGCGCTGGCGACGCGCTCCCAGGCGGCGGCGAAACCGCGCAGGCTGGGCTCCACCCCCTTGCCGCCAGCGCGGATGACGGCCTCGTAGTCGGCCCGCGCAAACGGCAGCAGGCCGCTGGCCGAGCACCAGCCCGCCAGCGCGCCGAACATGACGGCGCTCACCACCGTGCCCTGGTCCTGCGCCAGGGCGGCCATGTCCAGCAGCTCCAGCTCGCGGGTGTTCTGGCGCAGCAACTCGACCAGCTTGTCATCCGGCACCCGGCCGTCGGCCTGCTGCATGCGTTCGATGGTGGTGTAGCTGCGGCTGGTTGAGACCACCACCGCGGTGCGCTCGGCCGACACCAGACCCAGCGCACATTGGCGCGCCGCTTCGAGCAGTTCCGATCCGACCAGCAGGTCCAGCCCGCCCGGCACGGCGTACAGGCCGAACACCGGCCTGCGCCCGCCCAGTTCGCGATCGGGCAGCGGAAAGATCTCGACGTAGTAGGTCGTCGCCCCGGTGCGCTGCGCCACGCCGGGGATGGACGTGCCCTGCACCGCGTGGCCGCAGTGGCGCGCCACGTCCACCAGCCAGTCGGCCAGCACGCCGCCGCCCTCGCCGCCCAGGGCGCTGAGCAGGATGGTGACGGGACGAGATGAAGCAGCCTCAGCAGCCAGGGTATTCATCACAGCAGTCATCACACGCGTCCGCCGGGTCCCAGGGGGCGGGCCTGGCGACGATTTAGGCCTGCCGCATGAGTAGCCAGGCCCGCCCTCTGGGACCCGGCCGCACCCTTCGCCGCACGAAGAAAAGACATCGCCTTCATTTCCACATTCCCCTCAAGCCGGCATCAGCACGCGCCGCACACCAGCGCGAACACCTTCCACGACACGCTCGAACCAGCGCGGATTGCGCACCACCTCGGCGCGGTAGAAGCTCGGGCACAGCGTGGCCGCATGGGCGTTGGCGCCGCACAGCCCGCAGCCCACGCAGCCATCGATCACGGTCGCCACCGGGTCGACCTTGAGCGGGTCCGGGTTGTCCTTGAGCGTCAAGGTCGGGCAGCCCGACAGGCGGATGCAGGCATGGTCACCGGTGCACACGTCCTCATCCACGCCGTACTTCACCCGCGCGACACGCTCGCCGCGCTTGAGCAGGCCGGCGATCCAGGGCTTGATGCGGCGCTGGCGCTCCAGCTGGCATTCCCCCTCGGCGATGATGACCTTGAGCCCCTGGAAGGGGCTGGTGAAGGCGTCCTCCAGCGTCGCGCGCATGGTGGCGACGTCGTAGTTGTCGACCACGCGCAGCCACTCGACGCCCAGGCCTTTCAGCGTGGTCTCGATGGTCTGGTTCTTGTGCGCCAGGCTCTGGTGCTTGTCGCGCGCAGCCTCCTTGGCCTCGTCGTCGGGCGTGGAGATGATGTCCTGCGTGCCGGTGGCCGAGGTGTAGCCGTTCTTCATGATGAGCAGCACGGCATCGTCACCGTTGAACAGCGCGCTCTGCACGCCCGTCAGCAGACCGTTGTGCCAGAAGCCGCCGTCGCCCATGACGCTGAGCACACGCCGTTGCATGAGCGGCGACACCCCCGCGCGGCTGGCCAGGCTCATGCCGTAGCCCAGGATGGAATGGCCCGAGCTGAAGGGCTCGAAGGTGGCGAAGGCGTGGCAGCCGATGTCGGCCGCCACATGCACGGGGCCGACCGCCTGCTGCGCGAGCTTCAAGGCCGAGAACACCGGGCGCTCGGGGCAGCCGACGCAGAAGTTGGGCGGGCGCGCCGGCAGCGGCTTGCCGAGCAGGGCCGCGGCGGCGGCGCGACGCGCGGTGTTGGCGGCGAGCCAGGCGCGCGCCGACTCCAGCGAGCCGGCAGTGGCAACGGTGGCAGTGGCATCGGCGGCGGCGCCACGGTCCACGACAGCAGCATCCGGATAACGTCCGAGCAAGCTGATCAGCCCGCGCGCCAGCACCTCGACGTTGTATTCGCCCGCGGCCGCACCGCTCGCCGCCATCAGGTCCTTGCCGTGCAGGGCGGTGGCCACACCGGCGCGGCGCAGCGCGGCGCTGATGTCCAGCTCGATGTATTCCGGCGCACCTTCCTCCAGCACCATCACCGCCTCGTGCGCCTTGCAGAAGGCCACCACCTCGTCGGGCACGATGGGGTAGGTGACGTTGAGCACGAGGATGGGCAGCCGGCTGGCGCCCAAGGCGTCGGCCAGGCCGAGCAGGTCGAGCGCGCGCATGAGCGAGTTGTACAGGCCGCCCTGCACCACCAGGCCGAGCTGCTGGGTCGATCCGGCGATGTGCTCGTTCAGCCGGTGTTCGCGGATGTAGCGCTGCGCCGCCGGAATGCGCTGCTCGACCTTCAGCTTCTCGTGCGCAAAGATCACCGGCGGATGGGCCAGGCGGCCGTAGTCGAAACCCGAAGGTTCAGCCAGCGGCGTGCGGGATGAAATCTTCGGCGCGATGTTGTCCTTGCAGGTGAAGCTGCCGCGCACATGGCAGGCGCGGATGCGCAGCTGCAGCACGGCGGGCATGTTGCTCGCCTCGCTCATGGCGAAGGCGTGCTCGACCATGTCGACCATCACGCCCAGGTCCGGCCGCGGATCCAGCAGCAGCAGGGTGGACTTCATGGCAAAGGCGTGGGTGCGCTCCTGGATGACGCTGGCGCCTTCGCCGTAGTCCTCGCCCGAGACGATGAGCGCGCCGCCCTTCACGCCCGGCGAGGCCAGGTTGCTCAAGGCATCGGCCGCCACATTGGTGCCGACGATGCTTTTCCACGTCACCGCGCCGCGCACCGGGTAGTGCAACGAGGCGCCCAGCATGGCGGCGGCCGAGGCCTCGTTGGCGCAGGCCTCGACATGCACGCCCAGCTCGTCGAGCCAGGGGCGGGCCTGCACCATCACGTCCAGCAGGTGCGACACCGGCGCGCCCTGGTAGCCGCCGATGTAGGAAACGCCCGACTGCAGCAGCGCCTTGGTGATGGCGAGGATGCCTTCGCCGTGGAAGATCTCGCCCGCGCCCAGGCGCAGTTGCTCGATCTCGCGGGTGAACTGGACTTCCATGGCGGTGCGGGCTCCGGGTCAGGTCAAGGCAAGGCTGTGGCCGGCGGCATCAGGCCGGCCCGGCTGCGTCGGCCGACGCAGTGCCTTCTGCCGAGGCCTCGGACACCTCGACCTGGGCGTCGCCCCTGAGGTGGGTGATGAGCAGGTCCAGCATGTCGTAGACCTCGTGCATCACCGGCACGCCGATCTCGGCTTCGAGCTGCTGGTAGCGCGCCTCGACCTGGGCGACGAGCTTGCGCGCCAGGCGCCGGCCGGCCGTGCTGAGGCGCACCGCCACACGACGCTGGTCCTCGGCGAAGCGTTCGCGGGTGAGCAGGCCGAGTTCCTCCATGCGCGCCAGCACGCCCGCCATGCTGGGGCTGGAGATCTGCACCTGCTGGCCGAGCTGGCGCGGCTCCAGCGAGGGCGACCCCGCCTGCTCGGCGTCGAACAGCGCGCGCACGATGCGCCACTGCTGGTCGGTCAGCCCCTCGGCCTTGAGCGCAGGGCGGAACTGCGCCATCAGCGCCTCGCGTGCCTGCAGCAGCAGCAGCGGCAGGTTGCGATGCCGCAGCGCGGCAGCGTCATCAGCGGTGGACCGGGGGGTGGCGGCAGCCATGGGCGGGAGCAGGACGAATGGACGGAAACAGGCGCTTGATGCATCGCAGGCCCGGCGCAGCTTCAGGGTAAATGCTGAGCCGGGTCTGTTTGACTTCGCTGAGATCTTAGTGATTCAATCACTGTCATCGCAGTGATTTCGCTCCGGACTTTCCCGGATTCCAGCCCCGCCTGCCTTGCCGCGCAGCAGACCCTGCCGGCCCGATCCGTCCGATATGTCCGGTCCTGTCCAGCCTCGTCCCATCCCCCGCAGCCCCGCCCATGTCCCACCCTCCCCCACTCACGGCCGCCGGGCCAGGCACCGTCTACGGCGTGGCGCTCAACGACCCGGCCGACCTGGCCGCGCTGGGTGATGCCCTCACCCAGGCGCCGTACAAGGCCGCGCCGCGGGCGCCCGTGCTCTACATCAAGCCGCGCAACACCTGGGCGGCGAGCGGTGCGGCCATCGTCGTGCCCGCCGGCAGCGCCGCGCTGCGCATGGGCGCGGCCCTGGGCGTGGTGATCGCCCGCACGGCCTGCCGCGTGAGCGAGGCTGAGGCCCTGGCCCATGTGGCCGGCTACCGCGCCCTCAACGACGTGGCCGTGCCGCACGCCAGCTGGTACCGGCCCTCGGTGCCCTGCCTGGCGCGCGACGGCTTCTGCGTGCTGGGCGGGATGGTCGCGGCCGACGCCGTCGCCGACCCCGACGCCCTGCCCTTCACCGTCACCCTCGACGGCGAGGTGGTGCAGCAGAGCACCACCGCCGGCCGCGTGCGCGGCGTCGCCCGCCTCATCGCCGACCTGAGCGAGTTCATGACCCTGCACCCCGGCGACATCGTCATGACCGGCCTGGCGCACAACCCGCCGCAGGCGCGCGCCGGCCAGCGCGTGGCCATCCACTTCGACGGCCTGCCGCCGATCGAGAACACCCTGGTGGCAGAGGTGGCGGCATGAGCAGCAGCACGACGACCCGCCCGCTCGTCACCGCCCGCGTGGCATTCGGTGGCGCCCTCCACACCGCCACACCGCTCGGCGGGCGCCTGCCGGCCGACGCGGCAGCCCCCCTTCAAATGCAGTTGGACGACGGCCGCATCGTTGGTGAACACGAGGTGGTGTGGCTGCCGCCGATCGAGGTCGGCACCGTCATCGCCCTGGGCCTGAACTACGCCGACCATGTGAAGGAACTTGCCAAGGAGCTGTCCGACCGCAGCGCCGCCACGGCCGCGAAGAAGCCCGAGGAGCCGCTGGTCTTCCTGAAGGCGGCCTCGGCCGTGATCGGTCACCGCGGCTACACGCGTCGCCCGGCCGACGCCAGCTTCATGCACTACGAGTGCGAGCTGGCCGTGGTGATCGGTAGGGCAGCCAGCAAGGTCAGCCGCGCCGATGCCTTGAGCCATGTCGCCGGTTACAGCATCTGCAACGACTACGCGGTGCGCGACTACCTGGAGAACTGGTACCGCCCCAACCTGCGCGTGAAGAACCGCGACGGCGGCACGGTACTCGGCCCCTGGCTGGTCGACACCGCCCTCGTGCCCGACCCCCAGGCACTCACGCTGCGCACCCTGGTCAACGGCCAGGTGACGCAGCAGGGCCGCACCGACAACATGGTGCACGACGTGGCGGCGCTGATCGAATACCTCAGCGCCTTCATGACGCTGCAGCCCGGCGACGTCATCCTCACCGGCACGCCCGAAGGTGTGGTCAACGTGAACGCCGGCGACGAGGTGGCCTGCGAGATCGAGGGCCTGGGCCGCCTCGTCAACACCTTGGTGAGCGACGCCAGCTTCGGGCGCTGCTGAGCAAGCCGGCGCAGCCCGATCCCGCCACGCCTGACAGCTGCCCACGCTCCACGCCCGTTCGAGAACACCCCCCGCTGCGGTCGGACCAAGCCGAGCACCGCAGCCCTCACGATTTCAGGAGACAACGATGCGCATCCAGCATCTGATCAACGGCCGCGCGCAAGCCGGCGGCGAGACCTTCGAGACCGTCAACCCCGCCACGCAGCAGGTGCTGGCCGAGGTGGCGCGCGGTGGCGCGGACGAGGTCAACGCCGCAGTGGCCGCCGCCAAGGCCGCCTTCCCCGCCTGGGCAGCACGCCCGGCCACCGAACGTGCGGCGCTGGTGCGCAAGCTCGGCGAACTGATCACCAGGCATGTGCCCGAGATCGCCCGCACCGAGACGCAGGACACCGGCCAGACCATCGCCCAGACCGGCAAGCAACTGGTGCCGCGCGCGGCCGACAACTTCAGCTACTTCGCCGAGATGTGCGTGCGGGTGGACGGCCATACCTACCCCACGCCCACGCACCTGAACTACACGCTCTTTCATCCGGTGGGCGTGTGTGCGCTCATCAGCCCGTGGAACGTGCCCTTCATGACGGCGACCTGGAAGACCGCGCCCTGCCTGGCCTTCGGCAACACGGCGGTGCTGAAGATGAGCGAGCTGTCGCCACTCACCGCCGCCCGACTGGGTGAACTGGCGCTGGAGGCCGGCCTGCCGCCCGGCGTGCTGAACGTGGTGCACGGCTACGGCAAGGAAGTGGGCGAGCCGCTGTGCGCACATCCGGACGTGCGCGCGATCAGCTTCACCGGCTCCACCGCCACCGGCAACCGCATCGTCCAGGCCGCGGGCCTGAAGAAGTTCAGCATGGAGCTGGGCGGCAAGAGCCCCTTCGTGGTCTTCGCCGATG
>JBEEJN010000015.1:0-102293 GCA_041169165.1 Pseudomonadota bacterium | reverse complement strand
CGACCGCGCAAGGTCCTGGGTTTCCGTACCCCCCGCGAGGTCTATACCGAACTGGTCGAAAAGCTCCGCGCTCAACGCAGCCCTTCTTCAACTCAGGACGTTGCACTTCAGACTTGACTCCGCCCCCGCTGCAACTGGTATTCGTCTGTGCCATGTGGCTGACCGGTTTTGACGCTCCGACGGTCAGCACCCTGTATCTGGACAAGCCCATGCAGGGGCACACGCTGATGCAGACCATTGCGCGTGCCAACTGGGTGAGCGGCCACGAGATCAACGGCGTGACCAAGCGCCACGGCGAGGTGGTGGATTACTACAACGTCTTCCGCCGCATGAAGCTGGCCTTGCGCGACTACGCCGCCGGCACGGACGACGAGGAAATGCCGGTACAGGACAAGAGCCAGCTTTTTGTGCTGCTGGACGAGGCGATCGACCAGGGCTTCACTTTCTGCCTCGAACACGGTGTGGCCTTGCACGAAGCGCTGGAGCGTGGCGATGCATTCACCAAGCTTGGCCAGTTCAACAGCTACGCCGACAAGCTGCTGGCCGCCGAGGAGTTGCGCAAATCATTCAATGTCTACGAGAACACCATCTCGTCGCTCTACGAGGCATGCAAGCCCGAGGTATTGGGCGCAGGAAAAGGTCGGGTAGTCGCCGCCTTCCAGTACCTGCGTGGCGTGATGGACGCCATCGTCGACCAGACCGATATCGACGGCGCGATACGCAAGATCGAGGAACTGCTGGACGCCAGCGTGGTGGTGGACGAAGCCGAAGCATTCACGGCCCAGCAATTCAAGGCGGAATACCAGATCATCCAGCGTGGCAAGAGCTGGGACCTGAGCAAGGTGAACGTCGACAAGCTGCGCGAGGAATTCAAGCGGACCGAATACAAGAATATCCAGATCGCCGACCTGCAGGCATTTCTGCAGCACAAGCTGGTGGCGATGCTGTCGCAGAACAGCAGCCGGCAGGGTTTCGCGCAACGCTTGCAAAAGGTGATCGATGCCTATAACGCCGGCGCCACTGCCACTGAAAACTACTACGACGAGCTGACTGCATTCGCCCAGGATCTCAAGGAAGAATCGGAGCGGCACATCCGCGAAGGCCTGACCGAAGACGAACTAGAACTATTCGATCTGCTCAGGAAAGACCCATTGACGCAGGAGGAAACCCAGCGGGTGAAGCTGGCGGCCAAGCATCTGCTCAAACGACTGGTGGACGAATCGCCCAAGGTGCTGGTTCAGGACTGGCACCAGAACAGTCAAACGCAAAAGCAGGTCCGCGCAGAAATCGAACGGGTGCTGGACCAGGATCTGCCGGAAAGCTATGACAGGACAGCGTTCAAGCAGCAATGCAACAACGTGTACGACCTGATCCTGGAATACGCCATCGCTGGAAGGAAATGGGCCGCCTGAGATCAACGCGACGTGTCGTCGCCGGCGACATGTCCGACCGACGTGTCGCCCAAATCGACGATAGACGATACGTCGTCGTCAGCCAGGCGCCTGGTCCACCCTGAACCCCGCCACCACCTGCCCCAGCGCGCGCGCCTGATCCTTCAGGCTTTCCGCCGCCGCGGCGGACTGCTCCACCAGCGCGGCGTTCTGCTGCGTCATCTGGTCGAGCTGGGCGACGGCGGCGTTGGCGTGGGCGAGGTCGTCGTCCTGGGCCACCTTGGCGGCCGAGATGGTGGCGACGATGTCGGCCACGCCCTGCACGGCACTGACGATGTCGGTCATGGTGGCGCCGGCCTCGGAGACCAGGCGGGTGCCGAGTTCGACCTGGTCGACGCTGCTGGTGATGAGGCCCTTGATCTCGCGTGCGGCGCTGGCCGAGCGCTGTGCCAGGGTGCGCACCTCGCTGGCCACGACGGCAAAGCCGCGGCCCTGTTCGCCGGCGCGGGCCGCCTCGACCGCCGCATTGAGGGCCAGGATGTTGGTCTGGAAGGCGATGCTGTCGATCACGCCGGTGATGTCGGCGATGCGGCGCGAGGCGGTGTTGATCTCCTGCATGGCGGTGACGACGCGCGCCACCACCTCGCCGCCGCGCCCGGCCACCGCGCTGGCATTGCCGACCATGGCGGTGGCCTGCAGGGCCGAATCGGCGCTGCGGCGCACATTGCCGCTGAGCTGCTCGATCGAGCTGGCGGTCTGCTGCAGGTTGGCGGCCGCCTGTTCGGTGCGCTGGCTCAGGTCGAGGTTGCCGGCAGCCATCTCGACGCTGGCGCCGTCCACCGCCTCGGCGCTGGCCTTGACACGTGCCAGCGTGGTGCGCAGCTGGGCCTGCATGGTGTTGAGGCCGTCGACCAGGGTGGCGATTTCGCCGTGGCCCTGCGGCGGCAGGGCGCGGGTGAGATCACCCGCCTCGATGTGATGCATGGTCTGCACCACCGCACCCAGCGGGCGCAGCACCGAGCGCGCCAGGCGCCACAGCGCCACGCCGGTGAGCGCCGCGGCGCCCAGGCAGGCGGCCAGCGCCAGCAGTTGCAGTTGCACGATGCGTTCGACGCCGTCGGCAATGGCGGCCTGCAGGTGCTGGACCTGCTGTTGCACAAAGGGCTGGATTTCGCCCTGCAGGGCCAGGCTGGTGGTGTCGAAGGCGCCCATGGCGGCGTTGCCCTCCTCGGGGCCGCCGTGCACGTAGGCGCGCGCCATCGCCACACCGGCGTCGTAATAGACATCGAAGCGGCTGGCCAGGCGGGTCAGCGCGCCCTCGGGCAGTTGCAACAGGCCTTGCCGGCGCGCCGCGTCAAAACGCGCCAGGCTGGCGCGGAAGGCGTCGCGCTGACTGGCGGCCTGGGTAAATCCATCGTCCAGGCCGTCGAGCGCACGGGTGGCCGACACGTCGGTGAGGAACTGCTGCACCTGGATGACCTGCGCCTGCATGTCCTTGGCGGCGAGCGACAGGGTGCTCATCTGTGCCACGTCCTGGCGCAGGTCCTGCGCGACATGGTCCAGCGCCACCCACAACCAGGCCGAGAAGGCCAGGAAGGCGGCAATCGGCAGGGCGCCGCAGGCATACAGCCGCAGGGCCAGCCCGCCGCCGCGGGCGCGGCTTCGGTTCAGGATGGCGGACGGCTGGGAGGCGCTGCTGTGCATCTGCATGGTGGTGCGCAAGGTGGGAGCGGCCCGCAAGGCCGGGCGGCCGGTTCACCTCGGGCGGGCGGTGCCGGTCGAGTTGAGACCATAGTCCCGCCGGCCCACACCCGATGGCCGGATCTGCAGGGCAAAGCCGGGGCAGCTCCCGGCGATCACCACACGCCCACGTTGGGCAGGCTGGCCCAGGGCTCGGCGGCGGGCAGGGCCTCGCCGGCCTGCAGCAGCTCGATGGAGATGTTGTCGGGCGAGCGCACGAAGGCCATGCGGCCGTCGCGCGGCGGGCGGTTGATGGTCACGCCGTGGGCCTGCAGGCGCGCGCAGGTGGCGTAGATGTCGTCCACCTCGTAGGCCAGGTGGCCGAAGTTGCGCCCGCCGGTGTAGGCCTCGGGGTCCCAGTTGAAGGTGAGCTCGACCTGGGCCTCGGGCTGGCCAGGCGGGGCCAGGAAGACCAGGGTGAAGCGCCCGGCGGGCACCTCGCGGCGGCGGATCTCCGCCAGCCCCAGGGCGTCGCGGTAGAAGCGCAGCGAGGCCTCGAGGTCGGTCACGCGGACCATGGTGTGCAGGTATTTCATGGCGGGGCAAGTGATTGAATGAGGGGGAACAGGACGGATGCGGCGGCGCATTCTCCAGGCCGACCGGCGCCATGTGCAGTCTGCAGGACTTTGGCGCCGGGGCAGAGAATCGCGGCGCCTATCCTCAACACGCCACGGAGACAAGCCATGCATCCCCTCCTGACCGCTGCGGCCAGCGCTGCTGCCACCCTCGCCCTGGCCGGGCTGTCCAGCCTGCCGGCGCACGCCCAGCAGGCTGCGGCCGGCGCCTTCCCGAGCAAACCCGTCACCTTTGTCGTGCCCAATCCGCCCGGCGGCGTGGTCGACACCTCGGCGCGGCTGGTGAGCGACCCGCTGGGCAAGCTGCTCGGCCAGGGCGTGGTGGTGGAGAACAAGGGCGGCGCCAGCGGCAACATCGCCTACCAGCAGGTGGCGCTGGCGCCCAAGGACGGCTACACCCTGCTGATTTCCTATTCGGCCTACCACGTCGGCAACCCGGCCCTGTTCAGCAAGCTGCCCTGGGCGCAGAAGGATCTGGCGCCGGTGGCCCTGCTCACGGCGGCCACCAACGTCATCGCCGCCCACCCCTCGGTGCCGGCCGGCACGCTCAAGGAGTTCATCAGCTACGCCAAGGCCAACCCGGGCAAGCTCAACTTCGCCTCGCAGGGCAATGGCTCGCTGTCGCATGTGGGCACCGCCCTGCTGGAACAGGCCACCGGCATCGACATGGTGCACGTGCCCTACAAGGGCTCGGGCCCGGCCATCCAGGACGTGCTGGCCGGCCAGGTGCAGGTCTTCATGACCACGCCGCCCTCGGTGATGCAGCATGTGCAGGCCGGCAAGCTCAAGGCCTTTGCGGTCACCGGCAAGACCCGCCACCTCGGCCTGCCCAACGTGCCGACCACGGCCGAGGCCGGCCTGGCCGGCTTCGAGCTGGAGGCCTGGGTGGGCCTGTTCGCCCCGGCCGGCACACCGCCGGCCGTCATCCAGACGCTCACCGACAAGGTGAAGCTGGCCCTGGCCACGCCCGAGGCGAAGGCGGCCGCCGAACGCGCCGGCATCGAGATCCGCTACCTGCCGCCCGAGGCCTTGGCCGCCCTGGTTCAGCGCGAGACCGAGTACTGGGGCCGCACCATCCAGGCCAAGGGCATCAAGGCGGATTGACGCCAGGGTCGGGCCGGCTGCGTCAGGTCGGGTGCGTCAGGTCGAGTACATCAGGGCGGGTCGGTCAGGCCCGGACCATCACGCCGCCAGCCCCGGGTAGTCGGTGTAACCCTTCTCGCCCGGGGTGTAGAAGGTGGAGAAGTCCGGCGCGTTGAGCTCGGCCTTGCGGCGCAGGCGCTCGACCAGGTCGGGGTTGGCCAGGAAGGGCCGGCCGAAGGCGATCAGGTCGGCCTGGCCGGCGGTGAGCGCGGCCTGGGCGCTGTCACCGTCGTATCCGCCGGCCAGGATGAACACCCCCTTGAAGGCCGCGCGCAGCGCCGCCTTGTACTCGGCCGGCACGCCGGGTGCGCCCATGGCGGAGTGGTCCAGCACGTGCAGATAGGCCAGGCCCAGGGACGAAAGCTGCTCGGTCAGCGCCAGCAGCTGGGCCTCGACGCCCTCGAAGGTGCCGGTGGCGTTGAAGGCGCCGTGCGGCGACAGGCGGATGCCGACCTTGTCGGCACCGATGGCGGCCACGCAGGCGCGCGCCACCTCGAGCGCGAAGCGGTTGCGTGCCGCCGCGCTGCCGCCGTAGCCGTCGGTGCGGGTGTTGACGTTGGCGTTGAGGAACTGTTCGATCAGGTAGCCGTTGGCGGCGTGCAGCTCGATGCCGTCAAAACCCGCCTCGACCGCCAGGCGGGCCGACGCGGCGTACTGCGCCACCACGCCGGCGATCTCGGCCTCGCTCAGCGCATGCGGGGCGCTGTGCGGCTGCATGCCCTGGGTGTCGGTCCACATCTCGCCCGGGCAGACCACGTCGGTCGGGCCCACCACGCGGGCGCCGGCCGGCAGATTGGCCACATGGGCGACGCGGCCGGTGTGCATCAACTGCACGAAGATCTTCGCGCCGCCGCGGGCGTGCACGGCGCTGGTGACGAGCTTCCAGCCCGCCACCTGCTCGGCGTTGAACAGGCCGGGGATGCGGGCGTAGCCCAGGCCGTCGGCGGCCGGCGAGGTGCCCTCGGTGACGATGAGGCCGGCGCCGGCGCGCTGGCCGTAGTACTCGGCCATCAGGGCGTTGGGCGTGTTGGCGGCGACGGCGCGGCTGCGCGTCATGGGCGACATGACGGCGCGGTTGGCCAGGGCGAGGGCGGGAGAGCTCAGGGCTGAGAACAGCATGGGTGGGTGGTCCTTGAACGGTGTTGGCGGCGGACGTCGTGTCGGCGGGGCCAGCAGGCCGGCGAGCGACCTGGATGACCGACCGGCGAACTGACGCACACCTGCGGGGCGCCGAGCATAGAAGCAAGCGCCAAGGCCTGCGCGGCAACGTGTGCATGCGGTTTTCTGCTAGCGCCATGGGCATCGCTGGCGCCGCTGGCGCTGCCCGGGCGGCGTTTCGCGGCGTGTGCCGGCGCTTCGTCGCAAGGCGGCTGCGTGGTGCCGGGGCGGTTCGCACACTGCGAGCCATGTCCTCCCGCCCCACCGCCCACACCCAGCCGCCCAGGAGCACCGCCATGAAGCGCACCACCACTGCCACCGCAGCCCTCACTGCGGCGACCACTGCGGCCATCACTGCCGCCTTCGGCAGCACCACCACCCTCGCCAGCCTGGCCCTGCTGGGCGCCCTGGCCGGCCCCGCGGACCTGCGGGCCGCCACACCGCCGGCCGAGCCGGCCGTGGCAAGGCCGGCGCAGCCCTCGTCCGGGCCGCAGCCGCAGCCGCAGCCGCAGCAACAGCAACAACTTCACACGCGCCAGATCGCCTTGCAGAACTTCCTGGCCGCAGTGGACGGCGACACCGCCCGCATCGAACCCGCCGCCGAGCAATTCGCCGCCCTGAGCGCCGCCGACGCCGCCGACCCGGTGCTGCGCGCCTACGCCGGCGCGGCCACCGCCATGCGCGCCAACACCACCCTGCTGCCCTGGCGCAAGCTGAAGTTCGCCGAGGACGGCCTGGCCCAGCTCGACAAGGCCCTGGCCCAGCTCGGCGCGGCGCAGGAGCGCGCCAGTGCCGGCACCAGCCCAGGCAACATCCCCGGCAGCGTCGCGAGCGCCATCTCCACCGCGCCGGCCGCCGTGCCCGCGGCGCTGGAGGTGCGCTATGTGGCGGCCTCCACCTTCCTCGCCCTGCCCGGCCTGTTCAACCGCGGCGCGCGCGGCGAGCAGCTGCTGGCCCAGGTGCTGGCCGCCCCGGCGCTGGCGCAGGCGCCAGCCGCCTTCCAGGCCACGGTGTGGCTGCAGGCCGGCCGACACGCCGCCAAGGCGGGCCGCAAGGACGAAGCGCGACTGTCGCTGCAGCGCGCCGCCGAGAGCGGCGTGACGCAGCAGGCCAGCGCCGCCCGCCTGACCCTGCAGGGGCTGTGATGGCCAGCCCCTGCAACTCCGGCAACTCCGGCAGCTCCAGCAGCCACAGCGCCAGCAGCAGCAGCAGCACGCGCTGCGGCAGCGCCGGCACATCCGCCGCCCTGCAGCTCCTCGGCCTGCACAAGACCTACCGCCTGGGCTCCCATGTCGTGCCGGCCCTGCGCGGCGTGGACCTCAGCCTCGACCCGGGCGAGATGCTGGCCCTCACCGGCCCCTCGGGCAGCGGCAAAAGCACCCTGCTCAACCTGGCCGGGCTGATCGACACGCCCGACCAGGGCCGCGTGCTGCTGCGCGGCCGGGATGTCTCGGCCGTGAACGAGGCCGAAGCCACCCGGCTGCGCCGCGACACCATCGGCTTCGTCTTCCAGGCCTTCCACCTGGTGCCGGTGATGACGGTGGCCGAGAACGTCGACTACCCCCTGCTGCTGGCCGGCCTGCCGCTGCGCGAGCGGCGCCAGCGCGTGGCCGCCATGCTGGCCGCCGTCGGCCTGGCGGACCACGCGGCGCACCGGCCGGATGCACTTTCCGGCGGCCAGCGCCAGCGCGTCGCCATTGCCCGCGCGCTGGTGAAACGCCCGGCCCTGGTGATCGCCGACGAGCCCACCGCCAGCCTGGACAGCGCCACCGCCACCCAGGTGCTGGACCTGATGCGCGAGCAGGGCCATGCCCACGGCGCCGCCTTTCTCATCGCCACCCACGACGAGCGCCTGCTGGCGCGCTGCGACCGCAGCGTGGCACTGCGCGACGGGGTGATCGAGCGCGGGGCAGCCACAGCCAGCGCCAGCGCTGTTGCCGCCACCAGTCACAACGCCGTCGCCGCCCAGCCGCGTCGCGACACCAAGGAAAGCCTGCTGCCATGCTGACCACCCTGCTGCACCACCTGCACCACCACCTGGCCTGGCTGCGCTTCGCCTGGCTCAACACCTTGCGCAACCGGCGCCGCTCGGCGGTCACCGTCGCGATCGCCGCGCTGGGCACGGCCGCCATCCTGCTCGCCGGCGGTTTCGCCCTCGCCACCTACGAGGCCCTGGCCCAGGCCGCGGCGCGCAGCACCGGCCACCTGGTGCTGGCGCGCGCCGCGCAGTTCGATGGCGACGAGGACGTGCCGCTGCAGCACGGCCTGGACAACGCCGCCGGCCTGGCCGAGCGCCTGCTGGCCGACCCCGAGGTGCGCCAGGTGCTGCCGCGCATCAGCTTCGGCGGCCTCATCAGCAACGGCGACAAGAGCGTGGTGATGATGGCCGAGGGCATCGCGCCGGACGCCGAGTTCGCCGTCAAGGGCCCCTTCCTCACCGTGCTGGCCGGGCGGGTGCTCAGCGGCGACGACCGCCAGCAGGTGCTGCTCGGCGCCGGCCTGGCGCGCAGCCTGAAGGCCCAGCCCGGCAGCGGCCTGACCCTGCTGGCCAGCACCAGCGCCGGCGCGCTCAACGCGCAGGACGTGACCGTGGCCGGCATCGTCAGCACCGGCGTGCCCGAGCTGGACGCGCGCCTGGTCTACACCGACATCAACAGCGCCCAGCAGCTGCTGGCCACCGGGCGTGTCTCCAGCCTGGGCATCTTCCTGTCGTCGATGGAAGCCACCGGGCCGGCGCGCTCGCGCATCGCCGCCATGCTGCCGGCCGGCGCCCAGGCCCCCGTGTTGCGCACCTGGCTGGACCAGGCCGCCTTCTACCGCAGCGTGCGCGATCTCTACAACCGCATCTTCGGCACCCTGGGCGTGATCCTGGGCGTCATCGTCGTCTTCGTGGTCGGCAATGCCATGGCCATGGCGGTGATCGAGCGCACCCGCGAGGTGGGCGCCCTGCGCGCCATCGGCAGTTCGCCCGGCCGGCTCATCACCGGCTTTGCGCTCGAAGGCCTGATGCTGGGCGGCGTGGGCGCCACGCTGGGCGTGCTGCTGGCAAGCGCGGTGTCGCTCGCCCTGCTGGTCTTTCCGGTGCAGATGCCGCCGCCGCCCGGGCGCAGCGTGGGTTACCCGCTGCTGGTGCAGGTCGACCCGGCCCTGTATGCCCTCACCGTGCTGGCCATGCTGGGCCTGGCGCTGCTGGCTTCGGGCCTGGTGGCGCGGCGCACGGTGCACCAGCCCATCACGGCCGCGCTCGGCCATGTCTGAACACCGCGCCGCCACCCCGAGGAGATCCACCATGCAGCCCCTCCCTGCCCTGCACCTGACGCTCACCACCACCGTCGCAGCCGTCTGCGCCCTGGCGCTGAACCTGTTCACCGCCACGCCCGGCGCCGCGGCCGAGAGCACCGGCCCTGCCGCAAAGGCGCCGGCCACGGCCCCAGCCCCGGCAACGGCCGACACCTCCACCGCCAACAGCACCGCCGCGGTCGACGTGCCCGCCCTGCTGCGTGCCGCCGACCGCTGGCGCACCGGGCCGGACGCCAGCCTGGCGGTCGAGACCGAGGTGCAGCTGCTGGCCCGCGACGGCACGCCGGAGAAGGAGCGCCGCTACAGCGTCTACCTGCAGCCCGGCCACAAGACCCTGGTGCTGATGCGCTCGCCGGCCGAGGCTGGCCAGAAGCTGCTCATGCTGGGCGACGACTTCTGGCTGCTGCTGCCCGGCAGCCAGCGGCCCCTGCGCATCACGCCGACACAGAAACTGCTGGGCGAGGCTTCCACCGGCGACATCGCCACCCTGAGTTGGGCCGAGGACTACAGCGGCCAGCTCGTCGGCCTGGAAAGCTGCGCGGGCAACACCCCCTGCCGGCACCTGAGCCTGCAGGCCGCGCGCAAGGGGCTGAGCTACCAGCGCATCGAGCTGTGGCTGGGGGCCGAGCGCCACGAGCCGCTGCGCGCCGAGTTCCATGTGCAGAGCGACAAGCTCGCCAAGCAGGCCAGCTTCGTGTTCGAGCACGGCCTGGTGAGCGCCATGCTGCTGAGCGACCACCTGGGCAGCCAGAAGCAGACAAGGGTGCGCTACCTCTCGCGCCAGCCGCGCCAGCTGCCCGAGAGCTGGCTCAACCCCATGTTCCTGGCGCGCAACCCGGCGCTGGAGTGAATCGCCATGCGAGCGAGCTTCATCCACGCCCGTCGCGCTGCCGAGCGCCGCAACCCGGCACAGGCCGCCGCCGGTCGGCAGCAGCCGGTGACGTGCAGCACTCCACAAGGCCGCCCCGGCGCCGCGCCGGCCCGCGGCGCATGGAGCGGGCGCATCGGGCACATCGGGTGGCTGGCGCTGCTGTGCTGCGGCCTCGTCGCCCCGGCGGCCCGGGCCGCGTCCGCGCCCACCGGCGAGCTGCGCCTGGTGCAGGAAGATCGCCAGCCCGCGGCCGGCACCAGCGCCGGCCCCCTGGCCGCCGCCAACGCGCTGCAGCCCGGCACGGCCGCCCTGGTGACACAGCGCCGCAGCGCCGAGCTGGAGCTGCGCCAGCACCTGGGCGCACCGTACGCCGGCCACACCTTCGCCCTGGACCTGAACGCCCAGGCCTGGGCGCAGCGCGAGGTGCTCGGCGACAGCCCCGATCACCCTGGCGCTGACCTCATCAACCGTCGCGCCGACACAGGCAGCGGCCTGCGCGTCAACGAGCTGCACGCCAGCGCCGATCTGGGCGCCTGGCAGCTCAGCGGCGGCAAGAAGGTGGTGAGCTGGGACGTCGGCTTCGGCTTTCGGCCCAACGACCTGGTGCAGCAGGAGGCGCGCCGCGCCAGCCTGCTGCCCACACCGCTGCAGGGCCGGCCGCTGCTGATGGCCGAGCACTTCGAGGGAGCCGACGACGCGCTCGCCATCGTGTGGGTGCACCCCGGCCAGCGCCCGGGCCGCGACGAGCGCCAGCGCGGCGCACAGGAGCAGGCCCTGGCCCTGCGCGTCTACCACCGCAACGGCGCGGTGGACTGGCACGGCTTCGCGCGCCAGGGTGAACACACGGGCGTCAGCCTGGGCAGCGCGGCCGCCTGGGTGGCGAGCGATGCGCTGGAACTGCACGGCTCACTGCGCTGGTCGCGCCGGCAGGACGGCTGGGTCTACGGCGGTAGCGGTGCGGCCGCCAGCAGCGGCGCAGGTTCAGGCACGCCGCCGGGAGCGCTGTTCCTCGCCAACCCCTGGCAGCAGGTTGATCGCGGCCCGGCCACCCAGCTGCTGCTGGGCGGGCAGTGGACCGGCGAGACGCAGCTGTCCCTGCTGGTCGAGGCCTGGCATGACGGCGCCGCGCTATCGAACGCCGAATGGCGCGCCTGGCAGGCCCGCAACGAGGCGCTGGGCGCGGCGACGAACCCGGCGCCGGCGGCGGCGCGCGCCGGCAACCTGGCCTGGCAGGCCACGCCCCTGGGCGGCGGCGGAAACAACAACAGCAGCGCCAGCGCCAACCTGCGGCGCGACACCCTGCTCGTGCGTCTGGCCTGGCAGCCCGGTGCCTGGCTGGCGAGCCTGGACAGCCTGGTCACCCCGGCCGACCACGGCCGCATGGACAGCGCCGCGCTGCAGTGGCGGGGTGAACGCTGGCGCCTGAACGCCGCGTACCGCCAGGCCGGCGGCCCGGCCGACGCCCTGTTCAGGCAGCTGCCGGTGCGCCGCACCCTGACGCTGCAGGCCGGCTGCGCCTTCTGATCGATGCCGGCGCGTCCCGCCCATCCTGTCCGTCACGGCCTGGCCGCCACAATCCCGCCATGCGTCCGGACCTGAAGCTGCCCCGCGTGCTGCTGGCCAACAGCCGGCGTTCGTTGCTGTACCGGCTGCTGGTCAACCAGCTGGTGTGCCTCACCACCAGCGTGGTGTTCTGGCTGCTGGCCTACCGCAACCACCCACTGCACCTGGTGGCGGTGCATTCCTTCGCCATCGGCAACCTGATCTGGCTCTTCATCGACGGCGGCCGCGCCCTGCTGTCGCGCGTGCTGCACACGCCGGGCGGCCAGTGGCCGGGCTGGCCGTCGATGACCGTCAACATCGCCGTCGGCGCCCTGGCCGGCTACATGCTGGGCAGCCGGCTGGCGGCCGCCGTGCTCGGTCAGGCGGTGGTGGGCAGCATCTGGCCCACCCTGCCCAGCGCCGTCCTGACGCTGCTGGTCGCCGCCATCGCCACCGGCTTCTTCTACTCGCGCGAACGCCTGCACCTGGAGATGGCGGCCGCCGAGGCCGCACGCCGCCAGGCGCTGGAAAGCCAGCTCGGCCTGCTGCAGTCGCAGCTCGAACCGCACATGCTGTTCAACACCCTGGCCAATCTGCGCGTGCTGATCGAGCTCGACCCGGTGCGCGCCCAGACCATGCTGGACCACCTGATCGGCTTTCTGCGCATCACCCTGAGCGCCTCGCGCCAGCCGCGCCACCCGCTGCAGGCCGAGTTCGACCGCCTGGGCGACTACCTCGCCCTCATGGCCGTGCGCATGGGCGCGCGCCTGCAGTTCAGCCTCGAACTGCCAGCCGAACTCGCCGCCCTGCCGGTGCCGCCGCTGCTGCTGCAGCCGCTGGTGGAAAACAGCATCAAGCACGGCCTGGAGCCCAAGGTGGAGGGCGGCGCCATCCGCGTCGGTGCCCGGCGCGAAGGTGATCTGCTGCGGCTGCAGGTGCAGGACAGCGGCGTCGGCTGGCCCGAAGGCGCGCCCGACATCGGCGCCGGGGCGCCTGACGCTGCAACCCTGCCCCGCTCGCCCACCTCGGGCGGCGGCTTCGGCCTGACCCAGATACGCGAACGCCTGGCCGGCCTGTACGGCGGCCGCGCCCGCCTGCAGATCGGCCCGGCCGGGGACGGCGGCGGCGGCGGCAGCAAAAACAGCGGCAGCGGCACGCTGGCCGTCATCCACCTGCCGCTGCCGGACGACAAGGACCCGGCCACCGACGCTAGCCCCGCCCTGCTGCGCAAGAAAGCCCCTGCCTGATGCCGATGATGAACCCGCCCACCTGCCTCATCGCCGAAGACGAACCGCTGCTGGCCGCCGGCCTGCAGGCCGCATTGAAACGCCTCTGGCCCGAGCTGCAGGTGCTGGCCACGGTGGGCGACGGCCTGTCGGCCAGCCGCCAGGCGCTGGCGTTGCGCCCGCAGGTCTGTTTCTTCGACATCCGCATGCCCGGCTGCACCGGACTGGAGGCGGCCCAGGCGCTGGCCGAGCAGTGGCCAGAACAGGGACCGGAGGGCGACACGGCCTTCTTCCCGCTGCTGGTCTTCGTCACCGCGTATGACGACTACGCCGTGCAGGCCTTCGAGGCCCAGGCGGTGGACTACCTGGTCAAGCCGGTGCAACCGGCGCGACTGGCCGCCTGCGTGAACCGCCTGCGTGCGCGGCTGGAGTTGCAGGTGCAGCATCAGCATGCCCCAACGCCGACGCCATTGGCGACGGCATCAGCCCACACCGCTGCAGCGCCTGCGGCCGACGACGCACAGCCATCAGCTCAGCCCGCTCAGTTGCAGCAGGCCCAGGCCGAGGCCCTGGCCGCCGCCATGGCCCAGCTGCGCGGCCTGCTCGGCGCCAGCCTGCCGCCGGCACCGCGGCTTACGGTCATCCAGGCCCAGGTGGGCGCGGTGGTGCACCTGGTGCCCATCAGCGAGGTGATCTATTTCGAGGCGGCCGACAAGTACCTGCGCGTGCTCACCGCCGAGCGCGAAGTCCTCATCCGCACCGCCCTGCGCGAGCTGCTGCCCCAGCTCGACCCGGCTGAGTTCTGGCAGATCCACCGCGGCACGGTGGTGCGCGCCAGCGCCATCGAGGCGGCCCGCCGCGACGAGGCCGGCAAGCTCAGTCTGACGCTGCGCGGCCGGCCCGAGACGCTGGCCGTGAGCCGGCTCTACGCGCAGCTGTTCAAGGGGATGTAAATGCGCCCGATCTGGGCAGTGCCCCCACGTTGAGCAACCGTCACAGAGGACGTATGGCACTCGAGCTTCGCAGCCTGTCATGCCCATCCCCTCGCACTTTCATTTTCGCCCTCTTGTGCAACGTTCCACCTCGAATGAAGGGGGCAGCGCAAACTTGCAGACGTGTACAACATGCCGTGTCTTAGTAATGCTAGCTGCCTTTGCCGTAGCTCCGTGTTCATGGCGCAGCCTGCAGCGTCTGGTCGGTCGATAAATCTGCCCCATCATCATGTGTTGCTGGCAGGATGAAGCAGGAACTCAGGGGAGGATGGGGCTTGAGCCAGAACATGATTACCAAGGTAGTTCACTGGACAAGCCAAGTAATGTCGAGCTGGAAATGGTTTGCATACCACGCGATCACCTCTGCCAGCACATCCACATTTCGTCGAGATCCCCACACCCGCTATATTTTTCCTCGCCTTGCACGCGCCATCCTCGATATCCGTTTGGCATGGTGGGAATTTCGCGTATTACGGGGCGTACATAAGCTCCTAGGTTATCAGTTCAGGCCAACCGCAGATCACATCGAGATCGATCTGACCAATCTTTGCAACCTGCGGTGCAACAACTGCAATCGCTCAAGTGCACAGGCACCAGAGGCCCGCAATCTCGAACTGGAACATCTCCACCAATTCGTCACAGACAGTCTGGCACAACAGCGCGATTGGTCACGGATTCGTCTGTTGGGTGGTGAACCAACGTTGCACCCACATTTTGACCAGATCTTCGAGATATTGAAGCCTCTACGCACGTTGAACGGCGACATTGTCATCGAAGTGGTCACCAATGGTTATGGTGAAAAGGTTCAACGTCGGTTACCAACCGGCTACTACCCATCCGCGATTGCCGGCGGCATCGACCGGGTCACGCGGGCAGGTCAAGGCCGTTCATCCTTGCCGGCAACTGAGGATGAAATGTGCGACCTCATGGATCGCACCTGTCGCCTGTGCGGCAGGTTCCGTGACGGATATTTCAAACCGCACAACCTGCTGCCCGCACTTGTCGAACAGCAAACTTCCGCGAGTTGGCAGCGCATCTGCACAGAATGGTCTGCCAGACCCGCGACCAGACTTACAACAACAAAGGAAGATGGAGCCGCATGAAGATTGCCGCGCTCATCGCGACGCGACCACGCATGCATAGCTTGCTAGCTACGTCACTGCCCTCGATTGCACGACAGGTTCGAGCGCCGGATATTGTGGTAGTAGTCCCTGACTCGAGACCATTAAGCTGCACAGAACAACTGCAGTGTGAAATGGCGCTGAATAGCATACCGCTAAAGGTGTTGAGTCACGTGGGCAAGGCGGGCGTCGCCGCCGCTTGGAACAGAGGGCTGGACGAACTCGCCAGATTGGGAGGCACGGATCATGTGGCACTCATTGACGACGACGATGAATGGGATAACGATCATCTGTTCACATGCGAAACAGCAGCGCGGAAAATGACACCGAGCGCTCAGGTGGTAATATCAGGTTTGCGCATTGTGCGCGATGGCCGAGAAATACCGCGTGAACCTTTGACAGCCCTACGCGCCGAGGACTTCCTAGCAGGTAACCCGGGCTGGCAAGGATCGAATACCTTCATCGCACTCGATCTACTGCGCAGCATTGGAGGTTTCACGACAGGGCTGCGTAGTGCCAACGACCGCGATCTCGCCATACGCGTACTTGATCAACCAGGAGTCCGCATCGCGTACACCCATCGTATGACGGCAACCTGGCACCTGGGAAGCCAGGCGGATTCAATCTCGCGCTACGGTAGTGAAGACAAGCGGCACGGCCTAAGCCAGTTCCATCGAATGTACAGCCACCGCATGACGCCGCAAATACGTCAGCAAGCGGTGCGCCGCGCGGTCGAGCTTTTTGGCATTGATCCTGAGTCATCCCCATGAGGGTGGTGCAATATATCTCCAGCAAATTCAATGACGTTTCTGGAACGTACCCCAAGTTCGCGAGCGATCACTTTGACGGATCGCAATTTGCACTTCTCGAGCCCCCCAAGGTCCTGTGCACAGCAAGCGGACATCATCATCGCGGTCGCCTTGCGCGATCAGGCTCGTTATCTTCCAGCTGCGCTTGCAAGTGCGCTTGCACAAGAAGTTGCACCCTATCGAGCCGCCGTGCTCATTCTTGACGACCAATCCGTGGACGAGTGGCAGACAACTGCCCGCGAATGGTTGATGGACGAGCGCGTGGTTGTTGCACACGGCAACTGCGGAACAGCGGCACAGGCTCGTAATGCGCTGCTGGATCTAGTTGATTCGCACTTTCCCATGGCGCGCTGGGTTGCACGGCTGGACGCCGACGATGTATTTGCCACACCTCACTCGGTGCAATCCATGGTGGCCGCCGGCGACTCTGCGAAGAGCAATTTTGTCCTAGGCAGCAATCAACTCCGCATCGACGCACAGATATTGCCAATCAGCAATATTGCCGACTCTGCTACCCTGAAGAATCGCTCTCGCCTGCAAGCGTTCATAGATGAATTCTGCCATCAGCACATAGACCACGAATTGCCATCCTGCAACCTGCTGATGCGCGCACGAGTGGGCATCAGGTATCCGCTCGTTAAAAGTGCGGAAGATCATTGGCTGGTCGCCGCGTTGCTTATGTTCCGGCCAGACGATGTGGTCATCCTACCTACGCCCATCTACTGCATCTATCGACTGGGAGGTGCAACTTCAGCACAAAACAAGCGGTCCGAGCAATGGCAAAAGACCCGCTTACGGCTGGCTCAGGCCAGCAAGATATGGCTGGGCACGCTGCAACAACCTGGGCGCCTGCTGGGGCACGGCATGGAGGGTATTGTCTGGACCGACCACAAGCACGTGGTCAAGCGCTTTTATCCGTGGGCCATGGATCAGAGGCGTCTGCAGATTATTCAAGTATTGGCGCAGCAGTGCTCAAGCCATATCGTCAGCTTTGACGTCCTTGAAGTTGTCGAGTCAAGTTGCATCGCACGTTATGCGGATCAGCCATTCCACCCGGTTGTTTCGCCCATCAGCATTGAGGTCCTGCGCGACTACCTAATGGCGATTTGGCGCGCTAGAGTTGTCACCAGCAATATAAAGCGGGATAACCTGCGTCTTACCGACGACAACCACTTGGTCTATATCGACATCGGCGTGGACATCGTTCCGCTCAGCGTCACCCGCTTCATGGACTGTGCGGCGCGCATCTATGCAACACTTGTCCTTGGTTGGTCGGATTTTGAACTCACACGGCGCGAGACCACGCAGCGCGAAGAGGAGATTCTTGAAAAGATCCCCGGTTTCTCAGGCTTTTACCATGATCTTATCGGCCAGTTACATCCACTAATGGTGATCCCGGCTGTCGAACCACTACCACTGTTCGACCATCGCAATGTCAGCCTGCTCATCAAGTGTTGTCCGCAGGATGAAGGCACACTGCGAGACCAGGTGCACCATCTGATCGGTATGCTGGCCGGGCAAACAAGGTTTGCTCGTCGAATTCTGCTGGTTGATCCATTTGAGGGCCCTTATCTCAGGGAATTCGATCGGGGCAATCTTCAAGCACTGATGGGTGCGGCACAGCTATTGCTATCGGAGTGCTGGATAGACGAGATCTGGATTGCCCCACAAGATCCCGTTTTGATCGCCGAGGTCAATGCTAGATGGTTTGGCACCTCGTCTTGCACGGCTAGCCATACCACCCAAGGCGCACCCGTCACCGCTCAATTATGGGCCTTTGAGCGAATAACCAGCCGGTACGTCCTTCAGCTTGATGTTGATGTTCTGATTGGCCGGGTGGATCCGGCACACGATTACCTTGAGGAGATGCTGCAGGCCATTAGAACAGAATCTGTCTGGTGCGTTGGTTTCAACATTCCCAAGGCCGAGTGCGGATATATCCCTTATGCCTCGCGACCAAACGGATATGCGCCCGAGATACGTCTGGGTTTGCTGGATCTGGCGCGCATCCGTGACTCGCGGCCATTTCACAATCCAATTTCGGGCGGCCGACTGACTTTCATGTGGCACCGCGCACTGGAGCATGCACAATCCAGCAATGGTATGCAAAGTGTGCGTGGTGGAGACAGCCGAAGCTTTTATCTGCACCCAATGAACCGTGACAAGGGTGATCACCGCTTACCCATGATTCGCGACCTCGTGGCGCAAGCCCGTTATCCGAAAGATCAGGCTGGGCAATGGGATCTGGATACCGGGCTGGATTGGCGCTACCCCTCACGGGATGAGGACGTCGTGTTTCTGCTGTTGGGTAGAGGAACCACAACGCAATTGCTGCGACGTTGCCTGGCATCCCTATTGGCCCAGTCGCGTCAAGACTTTGGTGTCATTGTTGTCGACGATGGTGGCGAAACATTGGCCAGCAATCAAATGCAGTTTCAACTCGGCGCGCTAGCTTCACGTACCACGCTGGTCCGGCACTCTGTCCGTCAGGGTTATCTGGCGAACTTCCAACTCGCAGCACAAACAATATGTACGCGCCCCGAGACACTGCTTGTTGTGCTGGATCAGGATGACGCCCTGATGTCATGCCACTTGGCCGAAGCGTTGTGGCAGGAATGGCGCAACGGTGCCGATATGATACATGCGCCGATGTTTCGCCCGGACAAACCCCTGCGCAGATATACACCCAACTACAGGAATTCCCGCAGTACTGGCGGTGGCAATGTCTGGGCGCATTTGCGTGCGTTCCGTATAGCGCTGTTTCTTTCGGTGCCCGACGAGGAATGGGATCGGCCCGTTGCGGATTTCGATGTACTCAGCGACTTTCTCACCATGATTCCTATGGCGGAACTTGCAAAGAAGCCGACATGGCTGGATGAAGGATATGCGTATCTCCACCAGCGCGCGCCCTATTCAGCACAACGCAAGGCTAAAGAGCTAAAGGTAAAGCAGTGGCTAGGCAACCGGACACCACTCAAATCCTGAGCGTGCGCCGGACGACTGCATCCTGCGCGCCGCGTGCATTGCGAAGGATATCATCCGTGAATTGCGAGCCTTCAGTATCGTAGAGCCACCAATTTTCGGTGTCACTCCTCCGGCGATCAAGGAACAGATAAGGCTCAATAACTCTTAGATCGTGGAGGGAATCAGGCGGAGATAGGTCCAGGCAAGCAAGTTCTTCAAGGATATCAATATTGCCGGTCTTCCTAGTCAACTCGAGCCTGTTGACAAAGTACGAAACAGGCACCCGAGATCTATCAAGTTCATAGTAAGCAGAAAGTGGTGGTAGCAATGCCCATTGAATTGCAGGCCCCACGATACTTGACAAAAGCTGGAGTGCTGATCGACGCTCGCCAAGCCAATTATGGAATGCGGCTGGCAGGGGTTTGCGAATTGGCAGCGAGGCCGGCCGTGCTAGCGATGGATCGAGGCTCATGCGATCAACAATGACCGAAAGCCCCAACGACGCAGCCCCCTGCACGAGGGCCCATCCTGTAGACGGCCACGCACCCAAATCCTGTAGCGATTGTTCAGCCTTAGTCTGGGCAACCACTAGGAGACGCAAGGCCAATTGATTGCATGGCAGTGGCTCGAACTCGATGGCAAGGCCACCCGAGGTGTTCACTGGGCGGGTGCATGCTCGGATAGTGGGGCTTGCTGAAGACTCAGGGATTGAGGCGTCGTTAAAAATCAGTCGAAGTTTTGCACCGGCCAAACTGTGAATTGGGCCGGCACCATTCCCGATGATGTGCACGTCGACTGCTGACTCGATCACATCGCCTTTGTGTTCGAAAGATCGTCAAACATTGAATGATCACTGCCTTATGGCCACACAGTCGCGTTTTCAAACTCCAGCTCTTTCGTTGCTCATCGAGAGATACTTGGACTCAGAAGATCCGCTGGGTGCATGCCAACTGGCGTGACTTGCCAAGATTTTGGACAGCGCTCGCAAGCGTGGCGCTTGCGAGCCGGTGAACCGTCGTCAACCGAGGTGACGCCCGAAGAATCGCAGCGTGCGGTCCCAGGCCTGCTGGGCCCAGACCGGGTCGTACTGGGTGGCGGGCAGGCGGCCGGGGCCGACGGCGGTTTCGTTGGCGAAGCCGTGGCGGGCCAGGTAGCGGTGGCCGTCGATGACTACGCCGGCGGCCTTGAGCTTTTCCTCCAGGGCGTCGACGCCGGCGATGGCGAAGAAGTCGTCCTGGGTGGCCCAGTGGGCCTGCACCGGCACCTTGATCTTGCCCGGGTCGACGTATTCGAGCGGCGGCATGCCGTACCAGATCACGCCGGCATCGGCCTCGGGCACGTTGCACAGGGCCAGCACGGTGAGTGCGCCGCCCATGCAGTAGCCGGTGACGCCGACCTTGGCGCTGCGCTGCTTGAGGAACTGCACCGCGCCGCGGATGTCCTGCCCAGCGGCGTCGCCGAAGTTCAGGCCAGTCATGAGGTGGTGGGCTTCCTCGGCCTCGACGGTGGACTTGCCGCGGTACAGATCAGGCACCAGGGCGATGTAGCCGGCCGAGGCAAAACGTTCGGCCACGCCGCGGATCTGGTCGTTCAGGCCCCACCATTCCTGGATGACGACGACGGCCGGCGCGCCATTCGGCTGCGCGGGTTCGGCCAGGTAGCCGTTGACGGTCTGCCCATCGGGGCGCTGGAAGCTGACGGTCTTGCCCATGAGTTGATCTCCTGCGTGCTGATCGTTGTGGGGGAAGGAAAGGGTGGAAGGCGCCGCATCGCCGCGCCGGGCGACCCGCATGGCGGGCGGACGCAGGGACAGGCGGGCGGACGTGAATCGTCGCACGGTCGGCGCCGGCGTGCAGGTCGGGCTCAGCCTTGCGCCAGTTCGGCTGGAATGGCCTCGGCCAGGAAGTCGTACACCCGGCGGATGACGCGGCTGGCCTGGATTTCGCGGTGCACCGCCAGCCAGCAGGGCAGGGGCGGGATCGCGAGCTGGGGCAGCAGGGCTTGCACGCCGGGCCAGTGACGCAGGGTGTAGGCGGCGGCAAAGCCGATGCCGGCGCCAGCGGCGACCAGGCGGCCGTAGGCCAGCTGGTCGTCGGTGCGCAGGGCGAAGTGCGCGCGGGTCACCGGCACGCCCAGGGCGGCGAAGCCGCGGATGAGGGTGTCGTCCTGGTCGTAGCCGATCAGGCGATGGCCGAGCAGCTCGGCAGGCTGCTGCGGCGTGCCGGCGCGGGCGAGATAGCTCTCGTGTGCGCAGGCGACGATGGGGATGTCGGCCAGCCTGCGCGCCACGAGCAAGGCCTGGGCCGGGCGGGCCATGCGCACGGCGATGTCAGCCTCGCGGCGCAGCAGGTTGCTGAGGGCATTGGTGGCCACCAGCTCGACCTGGATGCCGGGCTCGGCCTGCTGCAGCGCCACCAGCACCGGCGGCAGCAACCAGCTGGCGGCCACGCTGCTGGTGCTGATGCGCACCGTGCCGCGGCTGGCGTCGCCCGGCTGTGCGGCCAGGGCGCGGGCCAGTTCGTCGGCGCCGTCCTGCATGCGCCGGGCGGCGTCGGCGATGGCCAGGGCGACGGCAGTGGGCGTCACGCCGCGGCCGGTGCGCTCGAACAGGGGCGCACCGAGCTGGGCCTCCAGCTCGCTGATGTGGCGCGAGAGCGTGGGCTGCAGCGCGCCGCTGCGGCGCGCCGCGCCCATCAGGCTGCCGGCGTCGAGCACGGCGAGAAAGCTGCGCACCAGGGCCCAGTCGAAGGTGCGCGGGTCGGGGTTGCTCATTCAATTCCGCATGGCTGGCTTGCCGGGTTCGCCGATTGTGGAATGAATTGGCGGCGTGCAGACTGGCCTTCATCCGCTCCTACCGATGACAAGGCACCTACCATGACCAACCGCTCCACTCCGTTCGACTCCTCGAACCCTGCCGCCCCGCGCCGCGTGCTGGTGCTCGGTGCCCGCGGGCGTTTCGGCGCCGCCGCCGTGGCGGCCTTTGCTGCGGCCGGCTGGCAGGTGCTGGCGCAGCAGCGCCGCAGCGGCGCGGCCAGCCCCTGGCCGGCCGGGGTGACGGCGATCGACATCCCGCTGGCCGACACCGCCGCGCTGGCGCGCGCCGCCGTCGGCGCCACGGTGGTGGTCCACGCCGTCAACCCGCTCTACACGCGCTGGGAGCGCGAACTGATGCCGCTGGCCGAGTTGGGCATGGCGGTGGCCGAGCAGCTCGGTGCCAGCTTCATGCTGCCGGGCAATGTCTACAACTACGGCGAGTCCATGCCCGCGCTGCTGGACGAAGACACGCCCGAGCGGCCGAGCACGCCCAAGGGCCGGCAGCGCATGGCTTTGGAGGCCGAGCTGGCCACACGTGCGGCGGCCGGGCGGCTGCGCAGCGTGGTGATACGCGCGGGGGATTTCTTCGGCGCCGGCCAGGGCAGCTGGCTGGATCTGGTGATCGCGAAGTCGCTGCACCAGGGCCGGCTGGTCTGGCCCGGGCCGACCGAGGTGGTGCATGCCTGGGCCTATCTGCCCGACCTGGCGCGCACCTTCGTGGCCGTGGCCGAACGGGCGCCGATGCTGGCAGCAGCCCACACCCGGCTGCACTTCGCCGGCCATGCGGTAACGGGGGAGGAATTCCTGGCCGCGCTGGAAACGGCGGCCACCACCCTGGGCCTGGCGCCAACCGACGGGCGCTGGCGCCGCGGCCGCCTGCCCTGGGGCCTGCTGCGCGTCGGCGGCGTGGTGTGGCCGATGTGGCGCGAGCTGGCGCGCATGGCCTATCTGTGGCACGTGCCGCATGCGCTGGACGGCACACGCTGCGCCGCCCTGCTCGGCGGTACGGGGGCGCGCGCCGTGACGCCCCTGGACCAGGCGCTGCGGACGGCGCTGCGTGCGCTGGCGCAGTCGCCCGCCGCCGCAGCGGCGCCGTCAGCCGGGCAGATTCACCCGGCGCGCGAATCTGCGCTATGAGCCGCGCAGATCAGCGACGCCGGAACGATCAGAACGAATAGCCCAGGCTGATGCTGGCCTGGGGAAGCATGCGGATCTTGCCGACGCCGTCCTTGAGTTTGGCGGCTTCATTGTTGATATCGGTCTGGGCATTTTGGAGCTGCGGCCCACGACCGACGGCGGTGAGTTTGGCCGTGCCGATCATCACGCCAACATCGCTGGCCATGCGAAAACCGCCGGCCTGCTGGTGGCCCCAGCCGAAGCCAAGATAGGGCGTGCTGGACGGGAACTTGATCTGCACATTCAGGCCATCGTCCGGGCCAAGGGTGTAAGGAGTGCCACCAATCGTGATCTGGCGTCCATCGCCAGACGCATCGAGCTCGATCTTGTAGTTGTTTGAGGTCAGGCCGCCGGTGAAGCGGAAGCGGCCGGCAAAAGGAAAGACGTCGACGAATACGCCCAGGCGGCTGGTGTTGAGCGTGGCGGCGTAGGCGATACCGTTTTCAGTCTGGGTCTTCTTGTGGCTGCCCAGCGTGACCCAGTCACCGCGCACACCCACCCATTCGTTGAGCGGCTGGGCATAACCGATGCCGATGCCCGGCAGGATGCCCTGGACGTACAACTCGCCGGCCTGGGCGGGCATGGCGGTCGCGGCAGCGGCGAGGGCCGCAAAAGTGGTCAGCGAGCGAATGCAGTGCATGAAGAGACTCCTGAGGGCTGTTTGGGATAAAAGGACATGCGGCCGGTGTGGCCTGCCGCCGTCGGGCTGCGCGCGATTGTGCTGAGCAAACAGCGCCGGCAAGCGCTGGAACAACACCCGAACGGCGCCTGAATTTGAGCCTCTCCCGACGCAGAAACAGCGCTGGCCTCGTCCTTGTTTTTGCGCATTGCGCACGGGCCGGAGCGCTTTGGCCAGCGCCTCCTAGAATCGCGCCCTCACTTTCTCTTGGGACGCACTGGGCAGGCATGGCGGACGCGGTGGACGATTGGACGAGCAACAGTTCGGCGCTGGCTGACCTGCTGGCACGGGTCGCCCTGGCCGATCGAGCGGCGCTGGCCGCGCTCTACCGCCAGACCAGCGCCCAGCTGCTGGGCGTCATCCTGCGCATCAACACCGATCGGGCCCAGGCCGAAGAAGTGCTGCAGGACGTCTACGTCAACCTCTGGCGCTCGGCGCGCAGCTTCAATGACCTGCGCAGCCAGCCCATGACCTGGCTGACCAGCGTGGCGCGCAACCGTGCCATCGACAGCCTGCGCCAGCCACAAGGTGTCAGCCCGTCCAGCACGTCTCACATCTCCTACACCTCCCGTACGGCCGGGCGCGGCCTGGCGCTGCAGCAATTGCAGCAGGCCGCCGATGTCCGCGCCCTGGGTGACGCCCTGGCCGGGTTGTCGCCCGCGCAGCAGCACGCGCTGGCGCTGAGTTACTACCAGGGCCTGTCGCACGCCGAGGTCGCCACACAGCTCGCCCAGCCGCTGTGCAGCGCGAAGCAGCAGGTGCGACAGGCGCTGCTGCAGCTCAGGCAGAGCTTGTCGCGCGCCTGCGGCCTGGAGGCCGGCGCGTCAACGCCCGGCGCGCGCTGATCCGCTGCCATGGACTACAGCCGACCTGAACTGGCCGACCGGCTGGCCGCCGAATATGTGCTCGGCACCCTGCGCGGCCCGGCGCGTCGGCGCCTGCGCAGCCTGTTGCCGGCCCACCCGACGCTGCGCCGGGCGGTCACACACTGGCGCATGCGCCTGATGCCGCTGAGCGTGTCGGTGCCGGCGGTCGAGCCCGGGCCGGCGGCCTGGGCCGGCATTGAGCGCCGACTGTTCGGTGCCAGCTCGTCGCAGGCCCGCGCCGAACCGGCCGCCGACACCGGCGCTGACGTCCGCGCTGACAGCCGCGGCACCGCACACGGCCCCGACACCCACCCGGGCGGGCCGGCCAGCAGCAGCTTCGGCCCGACCAGCCTGCTCACCGACAGCAGCGAGCTGGCCAGCGCGTCGGCGGCGGCGACCACTGCCGGCGCGGCCCGCCCGGGCGAGGTGCCGATGCCGCGCCGCCGCTCGACGGACCGGCAGATCGGCGACGGCGGCGCGACGGTCGTCCAGGGGCAGAAAGTGGTCGCCGGGCATGCCGGCCTGCACCTGTGGCAGGGCCTGACCGTGTTCACCAGCCTTGGCCTGCTGGTGCTGGCCATGCTGCTGCTGCAGCCGGCGCCGGTGCTGGCACCACTGGTGATCGTGCTGCAGGCCAATCACGAATCGAGCGCGGCGCTGCCGCAGCCGGCCAGCTTCGTGGCCAGCGTGAGCGGCGACGACCGCGTGCTGGTGCTCCAGCCGCTGGACGGCGTGAGCATCAACCCCAGCCAGGCGCTGGAGCTCTGGGCCCTGCCGCCGGGCGGCATGGGCTCGCCGCGGTCCCTGGGCATGGTGGCGTCGCGCGAGCCCACCACCGTGACGGGCGAGCGCCTGCTCGGCGACAAGGTCGGCCTGGCCGTCAGCCTGGAACCTGCCGGTGGTTCGAGCACCGGCCAGCCCAGCGGACCCATCGTGTCGATCGGCAAGCTGAGCTCCTGAATCGCTCGGCCGGTGTCTCGCCTGCCGGTGTGGATCGGCACTTGTTTGCAGATCGGGGCGATTGATCGCGGACAAATGTATTGCCGACCCGGACCCGCCTCGCCGCGGTGCTAAGTTCGACCTTCCGCCTCCGGCCGCACCCTCAGTCCGCCCCGCCCGCCGGCCCCGTCCGCCTTTCCCTTCCTGCCGCCATGGCCCAGTTTCCCCAGGGATACCGCTCCATCGATACCCGTTGCACCGCCGGTGAACGCCGCGTGCTGCAGCAGCTCAGGCGTTGCCTGGAGGACGACTATCTGGTCTGGCACGACCTGCCGATCGGCCCGCGCGCGCGCCAGCCCGATTTCGTCATCCTCAGCCCACGCTGGGGCGTGCTGCTGCTCGAGGTGAAGGACTGGAAACGCGCCACCCTGGCCGGCGCCACGCCCGATGCGGTGACGCTGAACACGCCGCGCGGCCAGGTGACCGAGGCCAACCCCTTGCGCCAGGCGCGCGACGTGGCGCTGGAGCTGGTCGACCTGATGCAGCGCGACCCGGCGCTGGTGCATGCCGGCGGCGCCTTTGCCGGCAAGCTGCTGTTTCCCTATGGCTGGGGCGCGGTGTTTGCCGGCCTGCGCCGCGACGAGGTGGCGGCCAGCGACTTCCACGACCTCTTCCCCGAACACCGCGTGCTGCTGCGCGACGAGCTGGACGAGTCGGTCGACCCCGGCGCCTTCCAGCAGCGCCTGTGGGGCATGTTCACCGTGCACTATCCGTACACGCTGGCGCTGCCGCAACGTGACCGGGTGCGCTGGCATCTGTTTCCCGAGGTCCGCCTGCAGTCGCTGCAGGGTCAGCTCGACCTGGAGGCCGAGGTCGCGCCACTGCCCGACCTGCTGCAGGTGATGGATCTGCAGCAGGAACAGATCGCCCGCCACCTGGGCGAAGGCCACCGCGTCATCCACGGCGCAGCGGGTTCGGGCAAGACCATGATCCTGATCTACCGCGCCCGCCAGCTTGCCCAGGCGGCACGGCCGGACCGGCCGGTGCTCGTGCTTTGCTACAACCGCGCGCTGGCCGACCGCATCGAAGCCCAGTTGCGCCAGCGCGGCGTGGACGACCGTGCCCAGGTGCGCACCTTCCACGCCTGGTGCCAGGACATGGTGCGCAGCTACCAGCTCGACGTGCCCGACCATGCCAGCGGCGACGCCTACTACGAAGCCTTGGCGCACACGGTGGAACGCGCGGTCGACAGCGGCCGGGTGCCCGGCGGGCAGTACGCGGCGCTGCTGGTGGACGAGGCGCACGACTTCGCCGACGCCTGGCTGCGCATCGCCGCACGCATGGTCGATCCGGCCAGCAACAGCCTGCTGGTGCTCTATGACGATGCCCAGTCGATCTACCAGAGGAAGCGGCGCAAGTTCAACTTCGCCGCCGTCGGCATCGAGGCGCGCGGGCGCACCAGCGTGCTCAAGCTCAACTACCGCAACACTGCCGAGGTGCTGGCGCTGGCGGTGCACTGCGCCCACAAGCTGCTGGACACAGGTCCCGCCGAAGCCGGCGCGGACGACGCCGTGCAGACGGTCTGGCCGGACAGTGCCGGACGGCGCGGCCCCTTGCCGGTGCTGGTGCAGGCGCGCCACGGCGTGGACGAGGCGCGCCTGCTGGTCGAACGCATCGCCGCCGCGCGGGCGGCCGGCACGCCTGCCGGCGAGATCGGCGTGTTGTGCCGGGCGCGTTACCTGTTGCGCCCGATCGAACAGGAGCTGACGCGCCTGGGCATCGGTTTCCAGTCCATGAATGCGCAGGGCTTCCGCCACTTCGACTGGCAGGCCGATGCGGTGCGCCTGCTCACCCTGCACAGCGCCAAGGGCCTGGAGTTTTCGCTGTGTTGCCTGGCCGGCCTGCAGGCCTTGCCCATGCACGACGAGGCGCTCGATGACGCCCTGCGCCTGGTCTATGTCGGCATGACGCGCGCCCGCCACGAGCTGGTGCTGTCAGCCCATGGCAGCTCGGCGGTGCTGGAACGTGTGCGACTGGGCCTGGATGCGGTGCAGTCGCAGTTCACCCCGCCCGCCCGCGCTGCGGGCTGGGCGGCGCAGGCGGTCTAGAGCTTTGCCCCTAGTTTTGTTGCACTGCACAAAAAGTTCTTGCAAAGCGGCGGAGGGCTCCTATACTTGCGTCCATGTTGCAGTGCAGCAAAACTGACAGGCAACAGATTGATTCCATCCACTACCTACCGGACATCACCATGAGCCTGACCCCCGAGCAAATCGCCGCCACCAACAAAGCCAACCTCGACGCCCTCGTGGCCCTGAGCCAGCAAGCCTTCAAGGGCATCGAGCAGCTGGTCGAGCTGAACATGCAAGCTGCCCGCAGCTCGCTGGAAGAGACCGCCGACAAGGCCCGCGCTGCTCTGGGCGCCACCGACCCGCAATCGCTGCTGGCCCTGCAGACCAGCCTGCTGCAACCGTCGTCGGAAAAGGCCGTGGCCTACGGCAAGCAAGTGGCCGACATCGCCGCTGCCACCCAGGCTGAAGTGGCCAAGCTGGCCGAAGCGCAAGTCGCTCAAGCCCAGGCCCAGCTGGCCGCCCTGGTGGAAGCCGCCGCCAAGAGCGCCCCGGCCGGCAGCGAAAACGCCGTCGCCATGGTCAAGACCGCCATCGCCAACGCCACCAGCGCCTTCGACAGCGTGCAGAAGGCCGCCAAGCAGGCCGCCAGCGTCGCCGAAGCCAACCTCAAGACCCTGAGCGCCAGCGCCGAGTCGACCGCCAAGGCCGCCGCCGACGCCGTCAAGAAGACCACCAAGCGCGCCTGATCGGCAGATCAGTCCGGCCGGCCATCACCTGGCCAGCCGGCGGCTGGATCTCCGCCTCCGCATGAAAAGCCCGGCCTTGTGCCGGGCTTTTTTCGTTGGGACCCGCGGACGACACCCCCGGGTTTCAGCCGAGCGACAAGCGCGGTGCACGGCTCGCGGCGACCAGGGCCGGCGTGTAGCATCGTCCGACCTCAGTCTCACCCTCAACGCCGAGCGAACCAGCCCATGAACCCGCGCAAGATCCTCGTCGCCCAAGGCGGCGGCCCCACCGCCGTCATCAACCAGTCGCTCGTCGGTGTGGTGCTCGAAGCACGCCGCCACCGCGGCGTCGAGTTCGTCTACGGCGCGCGCCACGGCGTGCGCGGCATCGTCAACGAGGACCTGGTCGACCTGACCCAGGAAACCAGCCACAACCTCGAGATGGTGGCCGCCACCCCGGCCTCGGCGCTGGGCTCGACGCGCGACAAGCCCGACGTCAAGTACTGCCAGGAGATCTTCCGCACCCTGCAGGCGCACGAGATCGGCCAGTTCTATTACATCGGCGGCAACGATTCGTCGGACACCGTGCGCATCGTCAGCGAGCAGGCCCAGGCAGCCAACTACGCGTTGCGCTGCATCCACATCCCGAAGACGATCGACAACGACCTGGTCGGCAACGACCACACGCCCGGCTTCCCGAGCGCGGCGCGTTTCGTCGCCCAGGCCTTTGCCGGCGCCAACCTCGACAACGCCGCCCTGCCCGGCGTGTACGTGGGTGTGGTGATGGGCCGCCATGCCGGCTTCCTCACCGCCGCTGCCGCCCTGGGCAAGAAGTTCGCCGACGACGGCCCGCACCTCATCTACCTGCCCGAGCGCACCTTCGACGTCGAGCAGTTCCTGCATGACGTCAAGGCCAGCTACGAGCGCTACGGCCGCTGCGTCATCGCGGTGAGTGAAGGCATCCACGACGCCGCCGGCACGCCCATCCTCAGCCGCCTGGCTGGTGATCTGGAACGCGACGCCCACGGCAATGTGCAGCTCAGCGGCACCGGCGCGCTGGCCGACCTGCTGTGCGAGGAGATCAAGTCCAAGCTCGGCATCAAGCGCGTGCGTGGCGACACCTTCGGCTACCTGCAGCGCAGCTTCATCGGCTGCGTCAGCGATGTCGACCAGCGCGAGGCGCGCGAGGTGGGCGAAAAAGCCGTGCAGTACGCCATGTGGGGCGGCAAGGACGGCTCGGTGGCCATCAAGCGCACGGGTTATTACGCCGCCGACTACGAATTGCTGCCGCTGGCCGCCGTGGCCGGCAAGACCCGCACCATGGAAGACGAATTCATCACCGCCAAGGGCACCGACGTGACCGACGCCTTCCGCCTCTACCTGCGCCCGCTGCTGGGCTCGGGCATGCCGGATGCGTTCAGGCTGCGGCCCAATCCGGTGGCCAAGGTGCTCCATCGCTGAATATGCGGCGCCAGCCGGGTCGAGTATTGACCGACCCGCCGGCGCAGCAGGCAAGCCAGGGGAAATCCATCGACCAAGCCCAGTTGGCGAGGCACGACATGAAGCGCTCGGTATTTCTCAGCTACCCGCAACCGTTCAATGCGGCGCAGAGAGATTTTCTCGCCAAGATCAAGACTTATCTGGCCAGCCGCCTGCTTGAGCCGCGTACCCTGGGCGTGACGGATTACGACCTGGATTCGCCGCTCAAGGGGATTCGACACCTGATGATGGAGTCGAATGGTTTGATCACGATCGCGTTTCGCCGTACCTTGATCGTCGACGGTGTTTCCAAGCCACAGACCGACAACGCCAAACAACTCGAACATACCTGGCTGTCAAGTCCGTGGCCACATATTGAAGCAGCCATGGCCTTCCAGATTGGCCTGCCCATCCTGATCCTCCGCGAAAAAGGTGTGCTGGCCGACGGCATACTCGAAAAAGGCGTCATCGGCTCCTACATGCCGGAGTTTGATCTGGATAGTCCCGACGATTATCTGGACTCGGACGAGTGGAAAGAGATCATCCAGAAATGGGAAGGTTATGTGCGACAGGTGGTCGAAAACAAGGCCAACCCGCCGCGCCTGTACGCCTGATTCAAACCCGCGCCTGCAATTCTGCAAATGACGCCAAGCGGCCGCTGATGGCGCTCGCCGCCACGGTGGCCGGGCTCGCCAGCCACACCTGACCGGGCCCGGACCGCCCCGGGAAGTTGCGGTTGATCGCACTCACCGTCACCTGACCAGCTTCGGTCGACGAGCCGGGGCCGCAGTTGGCGCAGGCGCCACAGGCGGCTTGCAGGAGCTGGGCGCCGACAACGTCGAAGGTCTGCAGGTAGCCGCGTTCGATGCAGTAGTCGCGCACGGCCGCGGTGCCGAACTGCAGGTAGAGCGTGGTACCGGCGGCGACCTTCAGGCCGCGCGCCGCCGCCCAGGCGAGCACGGCGTGGTACTGGTCGAAATCTTCGCGTTTGCCCGCCGTGCAACTGCCACCGTAGGCGATGTCGACACGGGCCGGGCGTTCGGCATGCGGCAGTTCGGCCAGGGCGACGCCGCAGCCGGGGTCGCCGGGGCGGGCGACCATGGGGCTCAAGCCACTGGCGTCGATGTGGATCGTGTCGGCGTAGGTGGCGCCAGGGTCGCTGCAGATCCACGGTTCAAGCTGAATCTCGACGCCGCGGCGTTCGCGCACGAAGCGCACGGTCTCTTCGTCGGGCTCGACCAGGCCGGTGAGGCCGCCGAGTTCGGCCACCATATTGGTCAGCGTCGCGCGTTCGTCGGTGGCCAGGGCGCGCACCGCCTCGCCGCCGAACTCGAAGACCTTGCCCACACCCGCTCCGGCGCGGATGGCGGGCTGGGCCAGCAGGTGCAGCACCAGGTCCTTGGCACTCACGCCCAGGGGCAGGCGGCTGCTCACCTCGATGCGCAGCACGGGGGCCAGGGTGATGCGCGCCGCGCCGGTAACAAAGGCGTTGGCCATGTCGGTGCTGCCCACGCCCAGCGCCACACAACCCAGCGCGCCGCTGTGCGGCGTGTGCGAGTCGGTGCCGACGATCAGCTGGCCGGGCAGGGCGTACTGCTCGGCGACCATGGCGTGCGAGATGCCTTCGGAACCCGTGTTGCCCGGGTCGCCGGCGTCGAGTGCCTGCAGGTAACCGTGGTCCTTGAGGCAGAAGCGCTGCGCGAAGGCGCGGTGGGCGCGCGAGAGGCCGACCACGTCGCCGACCAGGCCCTGGCCGACATGCACCGGGCTCTGGTGGACATAACTCAGGTGGTCCTCGAAGCAGACGATGCTGGCCGGGTCGTGCAGCGCCAGGCTGGCGCCGAAGTGCCGGTCCAGCATGTGGGCGACCATGCCGGTGTAGTACTCGTGGATGAAGCGCCGGTCGGGGCGCACCCAACGGGCGTCGCCAGGGCGCCACGCAGCAGCGCTGGCGGGCGCTGGCTCGTCGCGCAGTTGCAGCCGGTGGCGCCGCACGATCTTCTCGAACAGGGTCTGCGGCCGGCCTGCGTCATCAGCCGCCGCCGCAGGTGATGCGGGCCGGGCGCCAGCGAGCACTTGCGCGCCAAAGGCCAGCAGGCCGCCAGCACGCACGATGGCAGCGCTGAGCGGATCGCGGTCGGCCAGCAGTTCGCCCAGGCTGATGTCCTCGCCTGCGCGCAGGCGCCCGACCAGGCCCAGGTCAGTGGAAGTCAGCAGGCCGAGGTTGTCGGCGTTCTGGCGATAGATGCGCTCGAAGCTCTCGGCGATCACCAGGCGGATGCCGGCCGCCTGCTCGGCCACCACCGCGTGTTCTCGCGAGCTGCCCTTGCCGTAACGCGGGCCGGCCACCAACACATCAATGCCAGCGGCGCGCAGGGCGTCCTTGGCGATGGGCCTGTCGCCGCCGGTGCTAAAGCCGGTGAGGGCGTGGCGGCCGAGCTGGGCATCGAAGTGGACCATCGCCGGCAGGGGAATGATCTCGTCGGTCGAGATCTCGCTGCGCAGCGCGCCAACCTGGGCCGGCGTCAGGTCCTCGCCCGCGAGCTGGCGTCGCACCAGCGCGGGGTCGGCGCCGAGCAGCAGCAGGCGACGCGCGCGCATCACTGCGCCTCGATGCCGGCCTTCTTGACCAGCTTGGCGAACTTCTGCATTTCGTCCCTGAAGAAGGCCTGGGCCTTCTCGGGCGTGCTGACGTTGATGACGTTGCCCTGCTTGGCCATGGCGGCCGCCACCTCGGGGTCGGCAAAGGCGGCGACGACGGCAGCGTTGATGCGCTTGACCTCGGCCGGCGGCAGGCCCTTGGGGCCGAGCACGGCGAACCAGGCCTCGACGACGTAGTTGACGCCCTGTTCGGTGAAGGTGGGGATGTCGGCTGCCGCGGGCACGCGCTTGTCGGTGCCCATGCCGATGGCACGCAGCGCACCGCTCTTCAAGTGGCCCTGCACGCTGGGCAGGGCAGCAGTGGCCCACTCCACCTGGCCGCCGATGAGGTCGGTCAGCATCGGGCCCACGCCCTTGTAGGGAATGTGGCGCGACTTGGCGCCGACCTCGTCGATGAACATCTCGGCCGCCAGGTGCAGGATGGTGCCGTTGCCGCCCGAGGCGAAGTTGGCCTCGCCGTTGCGGCTCTTCAGCCAGGCGGCGAACTCCTTGGCGTTGTGCGCCGGCACCTTGGGGTTCACCACCAGCACCACCGGGGTGTAGCCACACACGGCAATCGGTGTGAAGTCATTGGCCACGTCGATGGGCAGCGACTTCATCACGCTCGGGAAGATCACCACGTTGTTCGACACGACGCTGAGCGTCATGCCGTCCGGCGCCGAACGTGCCAGCGCCTGCAGGCCGACGATGCCGCCGGCGCCGGGCTGGTTGTCGACTACCACCGGGTGGCCCAGGGCCTTGGCCAGCGCGTTCTGCGCCGCGCGGGTGATGGTGTCCACGCCCGAGCTCACCGCATTGGGCAGCACGAAGCGCACCGGCTTGCCGTCGCCGGCCGCCTGGGCCCAGGCCGAGGGCACGGCGCCGGCGGCACTCAGGCCCAGGGCCGCCAGGCCGGCGAGTGTGTTGCGGCGGGTGAGGGCGGGCTGCTTGGGGGTCGTCGTCATGGTGTCTAGTCTCCAGATAGAAGGTCTTGCTTGTTGTGGCGCGGATGGGCAGTGGCGCTGCTTCAGCCGATCACCTGCTGCTCGTGCAGCTGGCCGATCTGCGCGGATGAATAACCGATGCTTTCCAGCAGCTCGCCCGTGTGTTCGCCCAGGCGCGGCGGGTGCAGGCGCACGCCCAGGCGTTCACCCGCCAGGGTGAGGGGCAGCAGCGTGGTCTTGACGGTCTCGCCGGCCTTCGGGCCGTCCGGCACCTCGATGTCGGCCAGACCGCCAGTGGCGAGCAGGTGCGGGTCGTCAAGCAGGTCCTCGGGCCGCTTGATGGGGGCGAAGGGCAGGCCGGCGGCCTCCATCCGCTTGGCGAGCTCGGCGGCGCTGCGGTGCTGCAGCCGCTCGCGCAGCTCGGCCAGCAGGGTCGGGCGGGCCAGCACGCGTTCGTTGTTGGTGGCGTAGCCGGGCTTGGCCTTCAGGTCGGCCAGGCCCAGGGCGTCGCAGAAGCTGAGCCACTGCGCATCACTCACCGCGGCCAGAAAGATCTGTTCCTCGTCCTTCACCGTGAACACGTCGTACACGGCCCAGGGGCTCATGCGCGCCGGCATGGGCGCGGCGGCCTGGCCGGTCACGGCGTACTGCAACATGTGCTGGCCGACGAGGAAGATGTTGTTCTCGAACAGGGCGCTCTGCACCTCCATGCCCTTGCCGCTGATGCCGCGCTGCACCAGCGCGCCCAGCACGGCGATGGCGCCGAACAGGCCGCCCATGATGTCGTTCACCGACGAGCCGGCGCGCAGCGGATCGCCCGGCCGGCCGGTCATGTAGGCCAGGCCGCCCATCATCTGCACCACTTCGTCCAGGGCGGTGCGGTGGTCATACGGGCCGGGCAGGAAACCTTTCAGGCTGGCGTAGATCAGGCGCGGGTTGACGGCCGAAAGCGCCGCGTAGTCCAGACCGTATTTGCCCATGGTGCCGGGCTTGAAGTTCTCGGCCACCACGTCGGCACTCGCGGCCAGGCGGCGCGCCACCTCGGCGCCGGCGGGCTGGTGCAGGTCGATGGCGATGCTCTTCTTGTTGCGGTTGAACAGCGGAAAGAAGCCCGCGCCCGCACCCAGCAGGCGGCGCGTGCCTTCACCCGCCAGCGGCTCGATCTTGATGACCTCGGCGCCCATGTCGGCCAGCACCATGCCGCAGGTCGGGCCCATCACCATGTGGGTGAACTCGACCACGCGCAGGCCTTTCAGGGGTTGCGGGGCCGAGGTGTCGGCGGCAGCGCGGGGTGGGGAGGTGGTCGTGCTCATGGCCCTCGCCTTGATGCGTTGTTGGTGGGGATGATTCAGGCCGCCGCGCGCAGCGTCCGGGGCAGGCCGGCGCGCCAGATGGCGCCGTGCAGCGGCTCGCCCTCCAGCCAGTGGCCGATGCGCCCGCGCAGCGTCATGAGCGCCTCGAAATCCAGCCCGGTCGGCTGGCCCATGCTGGCGAAGAGGTAGGCCAGATCCTCGGTCGCCACATTGCCGCTGGCGCCGGGTGCATGCGGGCAGCCGCCGATGCCGGCCACGCAGGCGTCGAAACGCCGCACGCCCGTCTGCCAGGCAGCGTAGACATTGGCCAGGCCCAGGCCGCGGGTGTCGTGGAAGTGGCCGCAGGCCAGGCGGTCACCCGCCACCTTGTAGGCCTGCTCGAACAGCCGCGCCACCTGCAGCGGGTCGGCATAACCCACGGTGTCGGCCAGGCCGACACGTTCGGCGCCGGCATCGAGGACCGCCTGCAGCAGGCGCAGCACCTCGGCGGGGTCGACCGCACCCTGGAGGGTGCAGCCGAAGGCGGTGCTCATGCCCACCTCGATCAGGCAGCTGGAGCCAGCCGCATCGCGTGCGGCGCGGATGCGGGCGATGTCGGCCACCACCTCGTCCGGCGTCTTGCGCAGGTTGGCAAGGCTGTGCGCATGGCTGGCCGATATCGGCAGCAGCATGGCGTGGGCGCGGCTGGCAATCGCCGCCTCGGCGCCGCGCAGATTGGGCACCAGCACCGAAGTGACCAGGCCCGGCAGCGTGCGCGCCGCCGCCACCAGCTCGGCCGTGTCGGCCAGCTGCGGCAGCAGGCGGGCGGGCACGAAGGAGCCGACCTCGATCTCGCGCAGGCCGGCGGCGTGCAGGGCCTTGAGCCACTCCAGCTTGATGGCGGTGGGCACGGTGCGGGCGATGCTCTGCAGGCCGTCGCGCAGGCCGACCTCGCGCACGGTGATGGCGGCAGCAGCGGGCAAGGTGGTGGTCATGGTGGGCAAGGTCCAGCGGCGACGAGTCATGAAGATGACGGTGCACACACTCTAGACATGCCGATGCGTGTCGTGGATGCTATTTTGGAGAGACTCGCGTTCCTGGCCGGAACGCTAGGAGCGGGTTTTCCCGCGCGCCGTACCACCTTCGCCCGACCTGCGATCCCCCTGCATCCAGCCGCCATGACGCCCACCTCCACCCGCCCGCTCGACCCGATCAGCCTGCGCCTGTTCATCGCCGTGTGTGAGGAAGGCCACATCGCCCGTGCGGCCGAACGCGAGGCCATCGTCGCCTCGGCCGTGAGCAAACGTCTGGCGGGGCTGGAGGCCGAGCTGGGCGTGTCGCTGTTCCAGCGCGCGCGCCGCGGCATCGCGCTCACTGCCGCGGGCGAGGCCTTGCAGCGCCGCGCCCGCGAGCTGCTCGGCGGGATGGAGCAGCTGCGCCTGGAGCTGCAGGAATTCGCCGGCGGCGTGCAGGGCAGCGTGCGCGTGCTGGCCAGCCCCTCGGTGCTGGCCGAGCATCTGCCGGACGACATTGCGCTTTTCCTGGCCGCCCACCCGGCCTTGCGCGTGCAGCTCGACGAGCGCATCAGCCCCGACATCGCCCGCGACCTGCACGACGGCGCCGCCGACCTGGGCGTGTTGTGGGACCAGGCCGAGCTCACCGGCCTGACCCTCCACCCCTGGCGCCACGACCGCCTGTGTGTGGCCATGCGGCCCGATCACCCCCTGGCGCGCCGCCCGGGGCTGAGCTTTGCCGACACGCAGCCGCTCATCAACATCGGCGTGGCGCCGGGCGGCATGATGGACGCGCTGCTGTGCCGCCAGACCGCGCTGCTGGGGCGCACGCCGGTGCAGCGCATCCAGGTCTCAGGCCTGGACGCAGCCTGCCGCATCGTCGCCGCCGGCCTGGGCCTGGCCGTCCTGCCGCGCGAGGCCGCCGGTCCGCACGCCGACGCCGGCCGGCTGTGTCTGGTGCCGCTGAGCGACGACTGGGCGCTGCGCCGCTTCGTCATCGCCCATCGCCCGGGCCGCTGGCTGTCGGCCAGCGCCGGCCTGCTGCTCGACCACCTGCTGGCCTGCGTGCCGCCGCTGCTTCCCCCAGCTCCTACCATCGCGCCATGAGTTCCAGCCCCTGCGCCGCCGAACAGGCGGCATCCTCGGCCGCCAGGTCGTCGCCCCGCGCACACGCCGCCCCGGCAGACGGCAGTGTCGACGAAGAAACCATCGCCGTCATCGACTTCGAGACCACCGGCATGACGCCCAGCCAGGGAGCCCGCGGCACCGAGATCGCCGCCGTGCTGCTGCGCGGCGGCCAGATCGTCGGCCAGTACCAGAGCCTGATGCGGAGCGGCGTGCACATCCCGCCCTTCATCGAACGGCTCACCGGCATCAGCAACGCCATGCTGCGCAGCGCGCCGCCGGCCGAAGTTGTGATGCGCGAGGTGGCCGAGTTCACCCGTGGCTGCGCCCTGGTGGCGCACAACGCCGCCTTCGACCGCGGCTTCTGGCTGGCCGAGATGCAGCAGGCAGCCTGCACGCCTGACCCGGCGCACCGGTTTGCCTGCACCGTGCTGCTGTCGCGCCGCCTGCTCAGCGACGCGCCGAATCACCGCCTGGGCACGCTGGCCAGCTGGCTGCACATCGAGAACCAGGGCCGCGCTCACCGCGCCCTGGCCGACGCCCTGACCACCGCCCACCTGCTGCGTCATCTGCAGGCCCTGGTCGCCGAACGCTACGCCGCCGAACTCGCCGGCCTGCCGGTACGCCACGCGCTTCTGGCTGAACTGCAGACGGCGAACAAGAAGTCGCTGGCGACATGTGTCGCAAGGTATGTGAAAGACGCTGCAGCACGGCGCATGGCTGACGCTGCCTTCTGACGCCGCCGCTCACGATCTCGGCAACCACGGCGCCAGGCCGAAAGCCGTGGCGAGATATCCAGACTGCCAGCCATGCCTGTCGATAACCCTGGGTACAAATGAGCGCAAAAGCGCCGGACAAGCTGGAGACAAGCACTTCAACAGGCCCATGGATCGGTGGAACGAACGATCGATCCGGCCCGCGGTGCACGGCTTGTCCACAGCGCGCGGTGCGGTTTTTCGACGATGCGCGAGCTGTGGATGACTTTCTGGACAACTGAGACACACAGCACCCGATCAGGCTGCGCAAAGCGGACACCTACTCAGGGCCGCAAGCCCGGCGCATCCATCGCCATGCCGGCGGCACGGCGCATCAGCCAGGCTTCCAGCGCCAGCATCTCGACGCCATCGGCGTCGAACGGCGTCGCACGCACCCCCGTCACGCAACTGCGCAGTCGCCGCGCCAGCGAGCCCAGGCCCTGCCATTCCAGGCGGTAGAGCGGGTAGCCGGTCGGGTGACCCTGGGGGATGACGCTGCCGCCCAGACGCAGGCCGGCGCGTTGTTCGTGGCAATCGGCGCAGGAGAGTTCCAGCGCGCCCAGGCGACGCTGAAACAGCGCGGCGCCTTGCCGAGCCAGCGCCAGCGTGGCGGCGTCCTGTGCCGGCTGCAGCGCCATGCCACGCGACTGAAATGCCACAAAGGCTTGCAGGGACAACACGTTTTCAGAATCGGCCATGTTGTCGCGCTCGGCCATCGCTACGCTGCCGGCGGCCGACGCCGGGACGGTACCTGCGATTGCAGCGTCGCGCCGCGCCGTTTCCGTGACGTGGTCGGAGGTGGAGGGCGGGACGGGTGATCGAACTGCAGTGTCGGCACGCCGGCTGCGGCAATGGCGGATGCGCTGGTTGAGCGTCAACACGCGGCCCAGCGTGGCGTCCCAGGCCGGGTATCGCGTCGCAACACCACGCAGGGGGCTAGCCCCAGCGCCGCTGCCGTGGCACGACGCGCATTCGAGCGCCCAGCGTTCGCGCCCGGCGGTGACCCAGAGCATGGCGGGGTTCTGCATATCGTCGGCCTGCATGGCCTGCAGGGACGGGCTCATGTCCAGGCTGCCACTGTGGCGCAGCGATGTGGATAACACATCAGCCGGCACCTGTGGATACACGCTGGACGGCTCGCCAGCAAGCGCAAGCGCGGCCAGTTGTCCACACAGCCATCCACAAGCGAGAGGAACAAGGCGCGCCTGCGCTCCGCGCTTGGACTTGTGCACAGGCCGCGAACACCGGTCCAGGCGGCAGGCATCAGCCGCCATCCACCACCTCGATGCTGCGGCTCACGCTATGTTCGAAGCCATGGTCGCCGTGCCAGTGGAAGCTCAAGGTGCCGCTTTCCGTCGCCACGGTATGAAAGGCCAGGTAGGGATTGGCCGAGATGGCCGGATTCAGATCGGCGGCAAACACCTCGACGCCGTTGTAGCGGCAGACAAAGCGACGCAGGATGTTGCGCGGCACATTGCGGCCGTTGCCGTCCGGGCGAAAGCCGGTTTCCATCACATGGCCGATCAGGGCACTGAGCGCCATGACCTCGCCTCGCCGGGCACGCGCCGGCGCCTTGATGAGGGTGCGGGCGCTTGCGCCCGTGACATCGCCGGTGGCCATCAGCCGCCCTCCGCAGGTTCTTCCACGCAGGCGGCCAGGGTGACGATGACCTTGACCGCCTGTTGCCAGCACGAACCGTCGCTCAGCCGCGCCAACGCCACGAGTTGCTGGCTGGTGGCCAGGCGGATGCGCGTGGCCACCTCGGCCTTGCCGGCGCGCGGGCCGAGCTGGAATGACACCACTTCGGGCAGCGGGTTGCGTTCGGCAAACAGGGCCAAGCCGGTGACATGGTCGGCCGTCGTCATGGGGCTGTCGGGCACGGCCAGGGTGACGGGCACGGCGTTGCCGTTGTCGATGAGTTCGGCAATGTCGATCACGACCCGCCCGTCCTGCAACGGCGTCCCTCCCGTCCAGACGCGGATGGCTGCCCGCATCGCCGCACCCACCTCGGCGGACGGCAGGGCCTGGGCACGCAACTGCAACGGCCACATCCCCCCCGCTGACCAGACGGCGCCAGCACCCGCGGCCTGGCCCAGGCGGGCAAGCAGTTCTCGCCGCGAAGGCCGCACCGGGGCAGACGTGCACGGCAGGTCAGCGGCAACGACCGCGGCTGTTCGGGTGGACATCGATCAGGGCTCCCGCAGGGTGAGCACAAAGGCGATCGCGTCTTCGATCTGCTGCGCGTCGAGCAAGGTGCGACCCTGCCACGCCGCGGCGATGCGAAGGTGTCGCGACGGCACGTCGGGCAACACATCGCGCACGCCACCGTCGGGCGGCAGCGGCACGAAATAGGCTGGCATGATGGACTCGGGGCGCAGTCGACGGCTGTCCACCAGCCTGGCGCGCAACTGCGCCGCCGTGAGGTGCGCACTGCTGGCGGCAAGCGGCGGTGCCAGCGTGCCTTGCAGCGGCGTGCCTGTCGTCCGCAAGCTGTGGCACAGCAGGCACAGGCCGGTCTGGCGACTTTCGACGATGACGCGGCCGCGGCGTGCGTCGCCGGCCACGCTGCCCGGCAGCGGTGCGGTGATGACGTCACCTGACCAGACCAGCGTGTCCGCAACCGCGGCGGCCTTGCCCAAGGGCAGGGCAAGCAGCGGTATGGCGGCAAGCCAGCCTGCCCGCGCAGACCGTCCCCACGCGCCACCGCCGCGCCCGGGCGTTGTGCCAGGGTGGGTGTTCACGCCCGCTTCAGGCTCTGGTCGGCGAGGGGCAGCTTGCGGATGCGCACGCCCGTGGCGGCGTAGATGGCGTTGAGCACCGCCGGCGCAGCCACGGCGATGGTCGGCTCGCCCACCCCGCCCCAGAAGCCGCCCGAGGGCATGACGATGGTCTCGACCTTGGGCATGTCGGCCATCTTCAGCGGCGGATAGCTGTGGAAGTTGGTCTGCTCGATACGCCCGTCCTTGAGGGTGCACTGGCCGTACAGGGCCGCCGACAGGCCATAGGCGAAGCTGCCCTCGACCTGGGCCTCGATCTGCTGCGGGTTGACGGCGTGGCCGGAGTCGGTGGCCGCCACGATGCGGTGGATCTTGAGTTCACCCTTGGCGCTCACCGACACCTCGGCGCAGGCGGCCACATAGCTGCCGAAACCCATGGTCTGGGCCAGGCCGCGATACACCTTCTGGCCGTTCACGTCCGGCGCCGGTGTGCCCCAGCCGGCGCGTTTGGCCACCGCCTCCAGCACGCCCAGGTGTTTCGGCGACCTGGCGAGCAACTCGCGGCGCAACTCCAGCGGGTCGCGCTTGAGGGCGGCCGCCACCTCGTCGATGAAACATTCGACGTAGATGGCGTTGTGGTTCAGGTTCACGCCGCGCCAGAAGCCGGGCGGCACCGGCGGGTTGCGCATGGCGTGGTCGATGAGCAGATTCGGCACGTCGTAGCCGAAGGCCGCCTCGGCGCCGCCCTTGTTCAGGCCCTGGAAGGCGACCGGGTCCAGACCGTTCTTGACATTGCCCGGCAGCAGCGCGGCCAGGATGGACTGGCCCGACAGGCGCATGTGCAGGCCCGTCACCTTGCCGCTGGCGTCCACCGCGGCGCGCAGCTTGGCCTGAGTGACCGGGTGGTAACGGCCGTGCTGCATGTCCTCCTCGCGGCTCCAGATCAGCTTCACCGGGGTGCCGGGCATCTCCTTGGCGATGATGACCGCCTGGCGCACCCAGTCGTGCACCGCGCCACGGCGTCCGAAGCCGCCGCCGAGGTGGATCTTGTAGACCTCGCACTTGGTCTGCGGCAGGCCGGCGGCCTCGGAGGTGGCGGCCAGCGCGGCTTCGCCGTTCTGGGTGGGTGTCCAGACCTCGCAGCGCTCGGGCGTCCAGCGCGCCGTGGCGTTCATGGTCTCCATGGTGGCGTGGTTCTGGTGCGGGTAGGCGTAGACCGCCTCGATCACCCTGGCCGCGCCCTTGAGCGCGGCGGCGGCGTCGCCGCTCTGATTGCCGGCCACGGCGTCGCTGGCATCCAGGCCGGCGGCCAGGGTTGCGGCCACATCGGCGCTCGACAGCTTGGCGTTCTCGCCTTCGTCCCACGCGATGTCCAGCACATCCAGCGCGGTCTTGGCACGCCACCAGGTGTCGGCCACCACGGCGACGGCCGAGTCGCCCACCCTCAAGACCGTCTTCACCCCCGGGCGGCCGGCAATCTGTGAGGCGTCGAAGCTCTTCACCTTGCCGCCGAAGACTGGGCAGTCGCGGATGGCAGCGTTGAGCATGCTCGGCAGCTTCAGGTCCATGCCGTAGACCTGCGAGCCATCGACCTTGTGGATCGTGTCCAGGCGCGGCAGCGAGCGGCCGGCAATGGTCCAGTCCTTGGGATCCTTGAGCGTGATCTCGGTTGGTGCGGGCAGCAGCGCCGCGGCAGCGGCCACCTGGCCGTAGCTCACCGTGCGGCCGCTGGGCGTATGTGTGATGACGCTCTTCACCGCCGTGCATTCGCTCGTCGGCACCTGCCAGGCGTTGGCCGCCGCCTGCACCAGCAGCAGGCGGGCGGCGGCGCCGCCCTTCCTCACATAGTCGTGCGACTCGCGGATGCCGCGGCTGCCGCCGGTGGAGAAGTTGCCCCACACGCGCTGGCGCGCCAGGTTGGCGCCGGGTGTGGGGTATTCGGTGTCGACCTTGCTCCAGTCGGCGTTGAGTTCCTCGGCCACCAGCTGGGCCAGGCCGGTCAGGCTGCCCTGGCCCATTTCCGAGCGGGCGATGCGGATGACGATGCGGTCGTCAGGTTTCACTACCACCCAGGCGTTGATCTCGCCGCCACTGGCGGCGCCGCTCCCCGCGGCCGGGGCATCCGCCGCCAGCACGCTGCCGGTGAGCGGAATGCTCAAGCTCACCATCAGCCCGCCGGCCGCTGCACCCGAGCGCAGGAAGTGCCGGCGTGGCAGGTTATCCACAGGGTTGTCCAGATTCACGTCGGCTTGAGGGTTCGACGTCTGGTCGAGGTTGGAGATGTCCGTCATGTCCGTGCTCCTCTCGCTCAGGCCTGGGTTTCGATGCTGCTGACCGCCGCGGTGCTGATGCCGGCGGCACGCTTGATGCCGGCGCGTACCCGGTTGTAGGTCCCGCAGCGGCAGATGTTGGTGATGGCGGCGTCGATGTCGGCGTCGGTCGGCCGGGGCTTGGCCCTGAGCAGGGCGGCGGCGGCCATCAGCATGCCGGACTGGCAGAAGCCGCACTGCGGCACGTCGAGCTCGGCCCAGGCCTTCTGCAGCGGATGGCTGGCGTTGGGCGCCAGGCCCTCGATGGTGATGATCTTCTGCCCCGCCGCCAGGCTGGCAATCGGCCGCACGCAGGAACGCACCGCCTCACCGTCGATGTGCACCGTACAGGCACCACATTGGGCGATGCCGCAGCCGTATTTGGTGCCTGTGAGGCCAAGCTGCTCGCGCAGTGCCCACAGCAGGGGCGTGTCCGGTTCGGCATCAACGTCGCTCGTCTTGCCGTTCACAGTGAGTCGTGTCGTCATCGAGGGCTCCTGGTTGGATGAACTGTCTGAGGCGGTTGCACGGGCGGGCAGCGTTGCGGGCGAAAAAAATCCGGGCTGCCTTTCTTCTACATGAAGTCTTATTTCAACTTGGTGGTCGTAGTAGAGCGGCAGTCGGACTGTGGACAAAGCGGGTTTGTCTTGATGGGGCGCGCACTTGGCGTCGACCAGACCCTGTGTGCAGCTGTCCCGGAGCTTGCGGGACAAATGTCGATAAGCCCGGCGGGTCTGCCTGCCCTGTGGACAGCCGTGGGGTTGTTGCCGCTTGTATCCACAGGGTTGTGCCTTGACGCGGCTTTCCCCCTCATGGCAAGGGCTTTTCTGCCGTTCTCGGGCTCGATGAGTGACTCGGCAGTGCGTGGCAGCAGGGATTGACGCCCCCAGGGTGGCACGGGAAGATGCCGACGCATCCTCAGTACACACAGTGAACAGGCTCATCGTTTCTTCCATCGTCCTGCCGTCGGGGCAGGCGCTCGCGCGTGTTGACGCCCAGCCGGCGCTCAACTCGGCGCAGCCCGGCCGGCTCGCTGGCGTCATGCGTTCAGCGCTCAGGCATCTGGCCCGGTTCGGACTCCTCGTGCTCGTGTCTGGCGAGGTCGCGCTGGCGCAGCCTGCGTCCGCGCCGTCAGCGCCAGCCAAGGCCATGCGCGGCTTGGCCGTGGTGGGCATCGTCGACGGCCCTGCCGCGCTGATCCGCCACGCCACGCGTTACACCTTGCTCGAAGGGGTGAGGCTGCTACCCGATGACATCATCGACGCGCCCAAGGGCAGCGTGGTGCAGATCGAATTCGCCGATGGCAGCCAACTCGCCATGGCGGAATCCGGCCGTGTCATGCTGCAGCCGCAGTGGCTGCAACGGCGTGGTGCGCCGGCCCCGGCGCGTGCCTACCTGCTGCACGGCTGGTTCAAGCTCAATCAGCCGGTGAATGCCAGCAGCGAATTGGCCAGCCCGGGCTGGACGCTTGTGCCAGATCACGGCGACGGCAAATCGCCGGCCACGCCGGGCAGCATGGTGTTTTCGGTGGCTGACGCGAGCAGCGAAGGCGTGCCGGTGCTGAATGCCTTTCTCGAAGCTGGAAGTTTCCGCATCACGGAACGCGGCGAGCCGCACCGCAACTGGCTGCTCAGGCCGGACGACTACTTCGCCCTGCGCGGTACCGAGCGCCCGCTGCTGCTGCGCAAGCCGGCGCAGGAATTCCTGATGCTGATGCCGGCGCCTTTCCGCGACGCGCTGCCCTCGCGAGCCGGCCGTTATGCCGAGCATCCGGTGCCGCCGCTGCCTCAGGGCGACGTGAGTTATGCCGACGTCGCGCCCTGGCTGCGCGGCGAGGCGGGCATGCGGCCTGCGCTGCTCGAGCGTTGGCGCAGCCGCGTCAGTGATCCAACCTTCCGTGCCGCGCTGCAGAGCAATCTGGCCCAGCACAGCGAGTGGGAAAAGGCGCTGGCGCCGGAGCGTCCCGCTCCGCGTGGCGGCCACCCTGCGACCTCGCGCTGACGCACGCGCCGGTCGGCTTTGCCGGCTCGGTCAGAATTCACCCCTGTCCATCGTTTTTTGCAGATCGACCCACCCGCCGCTGCCGCAGGCGCCACCCCGACCTGATCCGACCTGCGCCCTGGAGTTGCCCACACCATGCGTCTGCTGCTGAAGTTCAACCTGATCTTCCTGATCATCTTCCTGGCCGGTCTGGCCGGTTCCGGCTATGTCTCGCGCGAACTGCTGTTGCGCAATGCGCAGGACGAGATCCTCGAACACGCCCGGCTGACGATGGAAAAGGCCCAGGCGGTGCGCGGCTACACCTCGCGCAAGATCAAGCCGCTGCTTGAAACGCAGATGAAGTACAGCTTTCTGCCCGAGTCGGTGCCGGCCTTTGCCGCCACCGAGGTGCTGGCCCAGCTGGCCAAGGCCTATCCGCAGTACAGCTACAAGGAAGCCACGCTCAATCCGACCAATCCGCGCGACCGGGCGATCGAGTGGGAGGCCGACCTCATCAACCGCTTCCGCGGTCCGAGTGAACTCAAGGAACTGATCGGCGAGCGCGACACCCCGCTGGGCCGCATGCTCTATATCGCGCGGCCGCTACGTATCGTCGACCCGGCCTGCCTGGCCTGCCACAGCACGGTGGAGGCTGCGCCGCGCTCGATGATCGAGAAATACGGCAGTGCCAACGGTTTTGGCTGGCAACTCAACGAGGTGGTGGGCGTGCAGCTGGTGTCGGTGCCGATGAGCGTGCCGCTGGCGCGGGCGCAGCAGACCTTCAAGGTCTTCATGCTGTCGATGGTCGGCATCTTCCTGGCCATCGGTGCAGTGCTCAACGTCATGTTGTGGGCCCTGGTGATCCGCCCGGTGATGCGGCTGTCCGACCTGGCTGACCGCGTCAGCCTGGGTGAACTCGAGGCGCCTGAGTTCGGCACCGGCACCAAGGATGAGATCGGTACGCTGGCTTCGTCGTTTTCGCGTCTGCGCCGCAGCATGGAGCAGGCGATGAAGATGCTCGACAGCTGATGACGGTCAGGCAGCATCCATGAGCACGTCCCTGTCACTGTCCATGCGCGAGCCGCGCCGAGCGCCCGCGCTGCCCGAGGTGTTGCCCGAACGTATCGGGCCCTATCCGATCCGCGGCGTGATCGGTTCGGGCTCGATGGGCATGGTCTATCTCGGCCACGACCCTTCGCTGGATCGCCCGGTGGCGATCAAGACCATCCACAAGAGCCTGCTCGACAGCGCCGGCAGCGACAGCAACTTCGTCGAGCGTTTCAAGATCGAGGCCCAGGCGGCCGGGCGGCTGAACCATCGCGGCATCGTGGGCGTCTACCAGTTCGGCGAAGACCCGGGCTGTGCCTACATCGCGATGGAATACGTGCCGGGCTACAGCCTGCGCCAGTACATCGTGCGTGCGCCGCGCTTCAAGCGCGACGAAGTGTTGTGCCTCATGGTGCAATTGCTCGACGCGCTGCACTATGCCCACATGCACGGCGTCATCCACCGCGACATCAAGCCGGCCAACCTGCTGGTGTCCGATGACGGCCGGCTCAAGATCACCGACTTCGGCATCGCACGCATCGAGTCCAGCCACACCACACGCGTGAACGCGGTGGTCGGATCGCCGGGCTACATGGCGCCCGAGCAGTACACCGGTGCCGAGATCGACCGCCGCGTCGACGTGTTCGCCGCAGGCGTTTTGCTCTATCAGCTGCTCACCGGCCGTCTGCCTTTTGGAGGCAGTGATGAGGCGGTCATGTACAAGATCGTCTACGAGGATCCCGAGCCGCTCAAGATTGCTGACGGCGACGAGGATCTGGCTCGCTACAAGGACATCCTGGGCAAGGCGCTGGCCAAGCAGCCGGAGCAGCGATACGCCAGCGCACGCGTGTTCCGCGAGGTGCTGCTCGATCTGGCCGGCCACAAGGTACCAGATGCCCTGCCGGCGCAGCGGCTGCTGGCCGCGCCGACCCTGCCGATGGCACAGCGCAGTGAGGACGGCCCGCCCACACGCAGCGGCACCTCAACCAATCTGGCGTCGCAAGGCGATCCGCCGACCCGGCCAGGGGCCTTGCCCAACTCGCTGGAGGTGACGCGTCCGTCCTCGCCCGGCCTGGACGACGACCCGCCCACCCATCCCAGTCGGGTCGATTCGCCGACGCTGCCGACCGGACGGCAGTTCACCGTGCGTCGCGTCGTTCCGCCAGGCTGGACCGCCGATGCGCTCGGGCGTATCGAGCGCGACCTGGCGCGGCTGGTCGGCCCGGTGGCCCGGGTGCTGGTGCAACGTGGCGCCCTGCAACACAACACGCCGGACGACCTGCGTGCTGCCTTGTCCAGCGCCATCGCCAACGAGACGGAGCGCGAGCGTTTCCTCACACCGGACGGCGGTGCTGGCAGCTCGAATTCCACCTTTGGCCGCAGCACCATCTCAGGGGGGCTGGACGCGCCCTTGACCGGCGCCGGCGACCTGGCGCCGGACAGCGCGCCGACTGTCAGTCGCCCACCCGCCAGCGGTGCCAACGCGCCGCTGCGGCCGCAAGACCAGAGCCGCCTCACCGCCGTGCTGGTGCGCAGCATGGGGCCGATCGCCAAGGTCGTTGTCAAGCGTGCGGCTGCCAACGCCCACACACGTGGCCAGCTGGTCAAGGCGGTCATCAAGCAGTGCCCCAACACGCCGGACATGTTCGGGCTGGAGGCCGAGTTCTGGCGCGTGCTCAACCAGGCGGCTGATTGAGCAGCGCGAATGAGCGGCTCAGTGGCCGTTGGCGCTGCGCAGTTCGCGGCGCAGGATCTTGCCCACATTGCTCTTGGGCAGCTCGTCGCGGAACTCGATGTACTTGGGCCGCTTGTAGCCGGTGAAGTTCTCGCGGCAGTACCTGGTCAGGTCGTCCTCGCTCAGGGTGCTGTCGCTGCGTACCACGTAGAGCTTGACGGCCTCGCCCGAGTGGTCGTCGGCCACGCCCACGGCGGCACATTCGAGCACGCCCGGGTGAAGGTTGACGACCTGCTCGATCTCGGTCGGGTAGACGTTGAAGCCCGACACCAGGATCATGTCCTTCTTGCGGTCGACGATGCGGATGTAGCCGCGCTCGTCCATCACGCCGACGTCTCCTGACTTGAAGTAGCCGTCAGCGCTCATGACCTGGGCGGTTTCGTCGGGTCGGTTCCAGTAGCCGGCCATCACCTGCGGACCGCGGATGCAGATCTCGCCCGGCTCGCCGTGGGGCAGGTCGCGGCCATCGTCGTCGCGAATGACGATGTCGGTCGACGGCACGGGCAGGCCGATGCTGCCGCTGAACTCACGCAGATCGAGCCGGTTGCTGGTCGCCACCGGCGAGGTCTCGGACAGGCCGTAGCCCTCGGCGATGGGGCAGCCGGTGAGCTTGGACCACTTATCGGCGGTGGCCTGCTGCACCGCCATGCCGCCACCGTTGCTGACCACCAGACCCGAAAAGTCGAGTCGGGCGAAATCGGGGTCGTTCGCCAGCGCGTTGAACAGCGTGTTCACGGCCGGGAACATGTTCACCTTGTGTTTCGCCAGGGTGGCGACCAGGCCGGGCAGGTCGCGTGGATTGGCGATCAGCACATTGCGCATGCCCAGGCGTGCGCCCAGGAAGTAGCAGATGGTGAGGGCGAAGATGTGATAGAGCGGCAGCGCGCACACCATGGTGAGCTGCTTGTCGCCCAGCGTGCGCAAGGTGGGGTTGAACCAGGCCTCGGTCTGCAGGAGGTTGGCCACCACGTTGCGGTGCAGCAGGGTCGCACCCTTGCTGACGCCGGTGGTGCCGCCGGTGTACTGCAGGAAGGCGACCTCGTCGGGCTGCACCGCCACGCGGTTCAGGCGCAGCTGGGCGCCCTGGGCCAGGGCGTCGGCCCAGCGCAGCACGCTGCGCGGCGCTCCGCCGGCGGCGTCGGTGCCCATCGGCAGGCGGAACTCGGGCACCAGCTTCTTCACATGGCGCACCACGAAGTTGACCAGCTGGCGGCGCCACCACGGCAGTGCATCGCCCAGGGCAGTGAGCACAACGTGACGCACCGCCGTGTGGGCGATGACTTCCTCCAGCGTGTGGGCGAAGTTTTCCAGCACGATGATGGCTTCGGCGCCCGAGTCCTTGAGCTGGTGCTCCAGTTCGCGAGCGGTGTAGAGCGGGTTGACGTTGACCACCACGCAGCCGGCGCGCAGCACGGCGGCGATGGCGACCAGGTACTGCGGCAGGTTGGGCATCATCAGCGCCACGCGGGCGCCGCGCGCCAGGCCGCAGGCCTGCAGCCAGGCGCCCAAGGCCTGGGACTGCTCGTCGATGTCGCGAAAACGCAGCGGCTCGTCCATGAACACCGCCGCCTCGCGCTCGCTGTAGCGGCGCAGCGCCTGATCGAGCAGGTCGACCAGGCTGCCCAGTGGTTCGGATCCGATCTCGGCCGGCACACCGGCCGGGTAGTGCGCCAGCCACGGGCGCTCGGCACCGCTGGGCTGGGCAGGCTGGTTCGGACGAGTGTCAACAACGGCGTTCATGGGAATGCGGACTCCTTGGGCTGCTCGCTCATGTTCGGTGCGCCCCCGGGTGCCGGCTACGGTAGTTGCACTAGACAATCGGGCCGGCCGGCGCAGCGTGCGCCCGGCCTGGGCAATGGTCGGAAATTTCGAGGTGCTTGAGATGAAGGTTCAGTCCTGGCAACGCAGCGTGCAGCTGGTGTGGCTGTGCACGACGGTGCTCGTGCTGGGCGGCTTGGTGCAGACCGGTGCGGTGCTGCCGGCGCTGTGTGTCGCCGTGCTGTTGTGCCTGGGCCAGGGCTTCTGGCTGGCGTTGCAGTTCCGCCTTGCCGCTGCTTCCGCCGCGCGCCGCGCCGCTGCGGGCGACCTGCAACCGCCGCCACCGAGCCGTGCAGCCTGGTGGCGTGCCTGGCGTGTCGAGGTGGCGCTGTGGACCCGTTCCTTCGCCTGGCATCAGCCGTGGACCTCCAGGTCGCGGCAGTCACTGCTGCCGGGCGAGCCCGGCGCGGGCAATGTCACGAGCGGGCGGGCGATCCTTTTCGTGCACGGCTACTTGTGCAGCGGCGGCTTCTGGGCACCCTGGATCCACCACCTGCGCAAGCTGAACCGGCCCTATGCCTGCGTGAACCTGCAGCCGGCGCTGGCCGACATCGACAGTTACGCGCCGCAGATCGAGGCCGAGTTCCGTCGCCTGCACGCCGCCACCGGTGTGGCGCCGCTCATCGTCTGCCACAGCATGGGCGGGCTGGCGGTGCGCGCCTGGTGGCGCCAGCGCCTGCAGCAGGGTGCACGTGCCGGGCGCCTGGCGGTGGCGCTGGATATCGTCGGCCTGGCCTGTCCGCACCAGGGCACCTGGGTCGCTGGGCTGGGCTTGGGACGTGCAGCGGCGCAGATGCGCGAAGGCAGCGCCTGGCTGGCCGAACTGGCCGCGTTCGAACGCGGCCTGAGCGGCAAGGAAAAACCGAGCTGGGTCTGTCTTTACAGCGACTGCGACAACATGGTCTACCCTCCGCGCAACGCCTTGCTCGACGGCGGTCGCGAGTCGCTGCTGGCCGGCCTGGCGCATATCGAGCTGGCCTTCGACCCGCGTGTGGTCGATCTGGTGCTGTGGTTGCTCGACGAAAGCCCGGGCAGCGCTACCTGGGGCGACTCGACCATGCCGGCCGGTCTCGACGTGGTGCTGACCCGCCCGCTGCCGCTGTGAACGCGGCGACGACCGGGTCGCCGCCCCGCCACCAACACCGGCGCATCAACACCGCCGCACCAACCGCCCAGCACCAGCATCCCGGTGTCCACGCGCCGGTGCCTACAGGTCGATGTCGTGCATCATGTTCAGCGTCGCCTTGTGCGACAGCTGCAGCAACTCGGCGATGTGGAACAGGTCCTCCGGCAGGGCCGGGTTGGTCCAGCCGTCCGCACTGTGGCGCGCCAGGCGCACGGCCAGTTGCACCATGCGGCGCTGGCTGGCGCGCATGGGGTGGTTCTCGGTCTCGTCGGTGATCTCGACAAAGATGTCCGGCAGGTGCCAGGCCCGCATGAGCTGGTGCTCGAGATCGTCCAGCTTGACGTTGAGCACGTCCATCTGTACATCGGCGGAGCGCAGCTTGGGATTGGTGAGCTGGCGGTTGCGGATCTCCAGCGCCAGCGCGGGCGCGTTGCACCACAACAGCAGTTCGACGTTGTCGTGCATCAGCGCGGCATCGTGGATGGCTGCAGCGTCGGCGTCGCGTCGATGCACCGCAAACCCGAGGGCAAAACGTGCAGCGCGATGGGCCCGGCGCACGACCCGCATCAGGCCGTCGAGCGCCACCGGGTTGTCGGCGAGGCGCTGTTCGACGGTCTCGACCTGGGTGTAGTTTCTGAAGAACCGGCTGGTGCCCATCAGGATGACGGTGGAGGTGACGTTTTCGGCGTCGGTCACCTGGCCCGGGCTGCGCCGCAGGGCGGCATCGATGAGGATGCGCACCGTCATCAGCGGATCGCCGGCCGCGGCCTGGGCCAGCATCTGCGGCGCGACCTCGCCGCCGGCTGCCTCGGCGTCGGCCAGGTCGGCGATCTCGGCCGCGGTGTTGGCCAGCACCGGTATGGGCGCGTTGCGCAGAAAGGCGGTCCAGGACGCCAGGTCGGGCAGGGCGGTATCGAACATGGCTGGGCTCGGGCTGGTCAGGGGGACAACGACGGCGCGGCGCGGGTCACGGAACGACGACGAACGGAGCACGCCCATCTATCGGGTGTATCGACGTATGCGAGCTTGTGCTTTAGCGCGCAGCCCTGGATTGATCTGTGTCGAATTCCACACGGCTGCTTGCGCCTAGCATGCCGCGCCCCATACAGCCGTCACGCGTCATCGAGCGCACCTTGGCGTCAGGCAGCCTGCAGGAGACGCGGTGCATCATGCGCCAACTGCCCCACCGGTTGCCATCCGTTCCAGCCCATGAGTGTCCAGAGCCAGATCCGTGTCCGTCGCGTGCGCACCTTGCAGCCCCTGGGCTGGCTGGAGCGTGCCTGGCATGACATCCGCGTCACGCCGGCGCTGAGCTTTGGCCACGGATTGCTGCTGGCCCTGTTCGGCTGGCTGTTGCTGCTGCTCGCGCACCATCGGTTCTGGGTCCTGGCCGGCGCATTCTCCGGTTTTCTGCTTGTCACTCCGGTGCTGGCGACCGGCCTGTACGCCGTCAGCCGGGCCATTGAACACGGCGAACGTGTCGATGCGCAGACAGTGTGGCGGGTCTGGCGCTCGTTCGACCGTCGCCTGGTGGCCTTTGGCGTGCTGCTCGCACTGGCCGGCACCGGCTGGGTGGTGACGTCGGCGGCGCTCATCACCCTGTACGCACCGGCGCCGGTGAACATGCCGGCCGATTTCCTGCGCGTGGTGGTGGCCAACACGCACAGCTGGCTGTTCGAGGCCTGGCTGGCGCTGGGTGCGCTGCTGGCGGCGCCGGTGTTTGCTTCCAGCGTGGTGGCACTGCCGCTGTTGCTGGACCGCGAAATCACTGTCTATGACGCCGTGCTGGCAAGCTGGCGCGTCGTGCTGGACAACCCTGAGGCGATGGCCGTGTGGGCGGCGCTGGTGATGGGTTTTTGCCTGCTCGGCCTGGGCGCTGCGCTGATCGGCCTGACCTTCGTCATTCCCATGCTGGGTCATGCGAGCTGGTACGCCTACCGAGACCTGTTGGACGCCAGCGCCCTGCCCGAGATGCAGCGCTGAAGCGCCGCCCGCCCAGATCGAGCCCTGAAGACGTCAACGATGTTCGGCTACTCCGAAGAACAGCTGGCCCAGTTCGGCCTCACGGTGGGGGTGAGCGCCTTCATCCTCTACATGCTGTTCATCATTGCCCAGCTGGCGCGCGAGTCCAAGGCCGGGCGCTTCGGCACCTTCGTGCTGTTTCTGGTGCTGTCGTTCGGCATGCTCGGCTTCATCGCCAAGAGCATCATCGCCTGGGTGCTGGGCATGTGATGGCGAGCGCGGTCGCAGCGGCCGTCGCTGAAGCTTTCATCGTCGTCTACAGGACGATTTTCACCATCGGGTGGGTCGACAGCGTGCGATAGAGCTCGTCGAGCTGTTCGCGGCTGGTGGCAGTGACGGTGATGGTGATGCCCAGATAGTTGCCGCCCTTGCTGGGGCGCTGCTCCACCGTGGCGGGGTCGAAACCAGGGTCGAACTGCTGCGCCACTCGCACGATGGCCTCGACGAAACCAGGGGCGCTCGGGCCCATCACCTTGATGGGAAAAGCGCTCGGATAGGTGATGAAGGATTGTTCGGGCGGAATGTCCACGGCCGGCTCCACGGGCTGCTGATTATTTGATGGCCAGGCGCAGGCTGTCCCACAGGCGGCCGAAGAAACCGGCCGACGGCACCTCCTCCAGCACCACCATGGGCAGTTCGGCGACCAGACGGCTGCCGCTGGTGACTTTGAGCGTGCCGACCTGCTGGCCGGCAGCCAGCGGTGCGAGCAGAGGGTCGGTGCGGGTGACGGCGGTCTTGAGCTGCGGGCCTTCGCCGCGCGCGACCACCACCACCACCGGGCTGCGCGAGCCGACCGGCGCGGTGGCCTTGGCGCCCTTCCACACCGGCGCGGTCAGCACAGCCTGATTGCCCTCGAAGAGCTTGATGGCGTCGGTGGAGGCGTAGCCCCAGTTGAGCAGCTTGTGGGCCTCGGTGGCGCGCGCTTCCTTGCTGGCCGCACCCAGCACCACGGCGAGCAGGCGGCGCGTCGTGCCGGGTGCGCCGGGGTTGTCGCGCTTGGCGGTGGCGATGAGGCAGTAGCCGGCGGCGTCGGTATAGCCGGTCTTGAGGCCGTCCACCGTGGGGTCGCGCCACAGCAGCAGGTTGCGGTTCTGCTGCGGCTTCTTGATGTTGTAGGCGAACTCGCGCATGGAATAAAAGCGCATGTCATCCGGGAAGTCGCGCAGCAGCCGGCTGGCGATCACTGACAACTCGCGCGCCGTGCTCATATGGCCCTGCGCGGGCAGGCCTTCGGGATTCTTGAAGCTGGTCGATTTCAGGCCGAAGGCCTGCGCCTGGCGGTTCATCTGCTCGACGAAACCCTCCACCGAGCCGCCGACGGCCTCGGCCAGTGCAACGGTGGCGTCGTTGCCGCTGATGACGATCATGCCCTTGACCAGGTCCTCCACCTTCACCTTGGTGCCGACCTGGATGAACATGCGCGAGGCGTCGGTCATGCCGGTGCGCCAGGCGCGTTCCGAAACGGTGAGCTCCTGGTCGAGGCTGAGCTTCTTGTCCTTGAGCGCCTGGAAGACCAGATAGGCGGTCATGAGCTTGGTGAGCGACGCCGGCTCGACGGCCAGATCGGCTTCACGTGCGGCCAGCACCTGGCCGGCGGTGACGTCGAGCAGCAGCCAGGCGCGGGCTGCCACTTCAGGCGGCTGCGGCTGTGCGGCGACCGGGCCGGCCAGGATGAGGCCGATCAGGGCCCCGGTGAGCAGGGTGAGCACCCGCCTGGGCAGGCGCGTCGTGAGCAGGGTGGTGAGGGCGGTCATGGTGTACAGCAGTCGACGGAAGGTGGAAATCAATCGGCAGCGCGGTCAGGGGGAGCGCCATCCTGCCGTGGCCGGAACAATGGTCGGCGCACGCCGCGCCGGCCGGTGCGATGCGGCCTGGTCTTGCCTGGCGCCGATGCGGGCCAGGCAGGTCGCGACGGGCCGGTGTGCAGCACTCAGTGCCAGCTGCGCACGATAAGTTCGCGCAGTTGCGTCAGCTGGCCGTGGAAGAAATGACCCACGCCGGGCATGACGATGACCGGCAGGTGCTGTGGCCGCGCCCAGTCCAGGGTTGCCGACAACGGCACCACGTCATCGCTCTCGCCATGGATGACCAGGCTGTCAGCAGGCACCGAGGCCGGCGTGGCGCGTTGCGTGGACGGGCCGACCAGCAGCAGGCGTTCGGCGGCTGCGCCCTGCTCGGCCAGTCGTGCAGCGGCCAGGGTGGTCACATAGGCGCCGAAGGAAAAGCCGCCCAGCACCAAGGGCTGCCCGGACTGGCGCTGGTGGGCCACCACGGCAAGCAGATCGTCGGCCTCGCCGCGGCCCTCGTCGTGCACGCCAGCCGAGCCACCGACGCCACGGAAGTTGAAGCGCAGCACCTGGTAGCCCAGTGCGAGGAAGGCACGCGCCATGGTCTGTACCACCTTGTTGTCCATCGTCCCGCCGAACAGCGGGTGCGGATGGGCCAGCACCGCCAGTCCGCGCGGCGGCTGATGGCTGGCGCCGGGCAGGTCGAGCGCGCAGTCGATGGCGCCGGCGGCGCCGGTGACCACCAGGCGTTGGGTATGGGCATTCATCAGGGCCTCGCCAGGCGGGTGATGCTCAGCGGCCCACGTCGGGCGGCAGCTGCAGCCGTTCGACCACCTCGCCGCGTTTGAGGTGGCGGTCGACGATCTCGTCGATGTCACTGTTGTCGACGAAGGTGTACCAGACGGCCTCGGGATAGACCACCGCCACCGGGCCGCCGGCGCAACGGTCCAGGCAGCCGGCCTTGTTGACCCTGACCTTGCCTACGCCGGCCAGGCCCTCGGCCTTGACACGCGCCTTGCAGTGATCAAAGGCGGCCTGGGCGTCGTGCTGGGCGCAACTGGCTTCACCGTTGTTGCGCTGGTTCAGACAGAAGAAGACGTGACGTTCGTAGTAGCTGCTCATGCACAGGATTGTAGAAGTCGGTGTGTCGCAGGCCGTGCCTGGCGTTCAGCGGCGCTGCGTCGCGCGCATGAGCAGGAAGGCCAGCGCCGCGTAGGGCCACAGCCAGCCCAGCCACTGCGCCAGGCCGTGGAAGCGGATGAAATGGCCCTGCTCCCAGCCCTGCAGGCTGAGGGCGAAATACGGGTCGGCGCCGAGCTGGTTGACCAGCACGATCTGCGCCGTCAAGGCCACCAGCCCCAGTGCGGCCAGGGCGCGCAGCGGAATCATGGCCAGCAGCACGCCGGCCACGGCGGTGAACATCAGTGCCGGGCGCACCGGCGTGGAGATCCAGGCCAGCGCGTGTTCAGGCCCGAAGTTGAGGGCGGTCGACAGCGTCGAGGCCAGCCAGCCTGTGGCCAGCGCACAGATCAGCAGCACCAGACGCTGACCGAAGCCGCGCACCATCTCATAGCCGACCAGGCAGGGCGCCAGACCGCCCAGCATCACCACCAATACCTCGCTGGCCGGGCTCAGGTGCGCCTGCGGGTCGTGTAAAGGCAGCCATTCGATCAGGTCGGTGTCGGCCAACCACTCGGTGAGCTGATCCATCAACAAGCTCAGGCCCTGGCCGAGGCCAAAGGGGAGCGGCGGCGGGAACAGCAGCGCCACCGGCCACGACAGCAGCAGTGCCAGACCGAAGGTGCCGTGCGGCACAAGCCAATGATCACGCCAGCGCTGCCAGCGAGCCAGCCAGCCCAGGTCGGCCATCAGCAGGGCGAACAGCGCGCCGGCGGCACTGCCGCCGGTGTTGGTGGCCCAGTCGATGCGTGAGGGCGCCCGCAGCGGCAGCAGGGTCTGGGTGAGTTCCATGCCCAGCGACAGCCCCGAGCCCAGCAGCACCGTGCGGCTCAATGCGGCGAGCGGCGGCTCGCCGTCACGCAGCCAGCCCAGCGCACACAGCAGGCCCAGAGGCAGGTAGCCGCCGAAGTTGGCCCACAGGTCGAAACGCGAGGAATGGGGTGCCGGCAGCCATAGCCGCGTCAGGTCGGCACTCCAGTCGGGATGCGGCGGCCAGCGCCAGCCGATGAAAGGGTGCAGCGAGGCCCAGACGATGAGCCCCATCCAGACCCAGGCGAGCGGCCAGGCGGACGATCGGGGCGCCGCGAGGCCGGTCACGTCAGAAGGGCTTGAATACCACCAGGATGACGATGGCGGCGAACAGCAGCACCGACACCTCGTTGTAGACGCGGAACCAGCGGTGGCTGCGGCGATTGGCCGAGGCTTCGAAGCGCTTGAGCAAGGCGGCGTTGACGTGGTGGAAACCGATCGCGCCGACGACGAAGGTCAGCTTGGCGTGCATCCAGCCGTTGCCCGGGCCTGCCTTGCCGATACCGATGCCCAGCCACAGCCACAGTCCGGTGGCCAGGGCCAGCACCATGATCAGGGTGGCGAATTTCTGCAACTTGCGCGCCATGAGCAGCAGGCGCTCGCGCTCGGCGTGGCTGTCACCGGCCACCATGGCCAGGTTGACGAAGATGCGCGGCTGATAGAACAGGCCCGCGAACCAGCTCGCGATGAAGATGATGTGCAGGGTCTTGGCCCAGAGGTAGGGGTTGTCCATCGCGACATCATAAGGAGCCCGGTTGCCAGGCAGCGACCCGCGGCAGGCCCGCAGGTCGCTACGGTCAGCCCGGCGACCGGATCATCCGCGGCGGCGGATTTACTTGGCGTCGGCCACGCACTTCTTGACGAAGCTGTTCTTGGCCGCACCGGCCAGCTTCTTCTCGGCCGCCTTGGCGTCGCATTCGGCGGCAGCCTTGCCGGCCGGGCTGTCCTTTTCGCACTTCTTGACGAAGCTGGTCTTGGCGGCACCGGCGAGCTTCTTCTCGGTGGCTTGTTCCTCGCAGGTGGCGGCGTGGGCGAGGCTGGTGCAGACGGTGAGGGCAATCAGGGCAAACAGGGCGCGCATGGGTTTTTCCTTGTCCAGGACGAAGAGTGAGACCGCGGCGGTCGCTCGCGGCGCGGGCAGTGTAGGGGGCCGCTGCGGCGCTGCGCAGCAGGCACTTCCCGGACGTGCCCAAGGGCGGTGCGCCGCGTGGCGGCCGTGCCGCAGTGCGCCGAGGCGCGTGTCAGAGGATGCGGCGCGGATGGGCCATGGCCTCGTGCGCGGCGTGCAGGCGGCGCACCAGCACCCGGATGAAGGCCTCGTCGAACAGATGACGACAAGCCGGGCTGAGCCGTCCGAGCGTGTCGGGCGTGAAGGAGATCGTGGTGGCGTCTTCGGTCACCACCACGTCGGTGCTGTGACGGCGCAGGTCGGCGCTGGGTGCCAGGTAGGCCATTTCGCCCACCGAGGTGCCTGAGCCCAGGTGGGCGACACGCCGGCCCTCGCGGTAGACCTCGACCGCGCCGTCGGCAATGATGTGGAAGGTGCGCCCCTCCTCGCCCTTGGTGTACAGGGCGTGGCCGACCGGGAAACGCTGCCAGCGCGCCCGGTGCACCACCTCCCACAGGGCGACGTCGCCGAAGGAGGCGAAGAACTCCAGTGCACGCAGCAGGTTGAAGCGCTCGGAATCGAGCACGTTCTGCAACGCGCCGCGCGGCACATGGTGCTTGGTGATGAGGCTGGCCAGCGCCTCGCCAAAGGCGTCCCAGCTCGGGTAGCGCGCCTTGGCCTTCTTGGCCAGGGCATGCTGCACCACCTCGTCGAGCGCCTCGCTTACACCCGCGCGGCTGCCGACCAGCGTCGGCGGGGGCGTGTTGCAGATCTGGTGCATGACCGAGGCCTGGCTCGGGCCGTCGAAAGGCGGCACGCCGGCGATCAGGTGATAGAGCACCGCGCCAAGCGAGTAGATGTCGGCGCGGCAGTCAAGCAGGCTGCCGTCGAGTTGCTCCGGCGACATGTACGCCAGCGAGCCGACGCGGTGGATCTGGGTGGCGTCCGAGGCCAGGTTGAGGGCGCTGCCGAAGTCGCCGATCTTCACGTCGGTGACGACGCCGGCGCGCTCCACCGCCAGGATGTTGGCCGGCTTGACGTCGCGGTGCACCAGGCCCTGGCGGTAGCAGTAGCTCAGCGCCATGGCGCACTTGAAGCCGATTTCGACGATCTGCTCGAGCGGCAGCAGCTGCCCGGCCTGGCAATAGCTGCGCAGCGTTGTGCCGGCCACGTATTCCATGACCAGGTAGGGGCCGCCGGGGTCGGGCACGGCGTCGTAGATCTGCACCACGTTGGGGTGGTTCAGGCGTCCGGCCAGCGCCGCTTCAGAGGCAAAGAAGCGTGCGAACGTGGCGCCGTCCTCGCTGTCGCCCAGCATGTTGGTGCGCACGCGCTTGATCGCCACCTCACGCTCGTTGAAGGCGTCGTGGCACAGGAACACTTCGCTCGTCGTGCCCTCGCCAAGGCGGCGCAACACCCGGTACTTGCCGATGCGTGCCGGCAGGTCGGGATCGAAGTCGACGGGTTGGGTGATGTCCATGGATCGCGAACATTGTGGCCCTGAGGGCGAGCTATGCGGCGGACAGGGTCGACCGCGGCCAGCCTAGACCCTAGCCCTAAAATGAACGGATGATCGAAGCAAAAGAGCAGCTCCAGGCTGCGCTGAACGAGGCTCTGGCCAGTCTGGCACCCGAAGGTGCCCCTGCGGCCACCCTGGAAAGTCCGCGCCAGGCCAGCCACGGCGACCTGGCCATCACCACGGCGATGCAGTTGGCACGCCAGCTGCGCAAGAACCCTCGCGAAGTGGCCCAGGCCCTGTTACAGGCCCTGCAGGCCCAGCCGGCAGTGCAGCGTTGGGTGGCCGGCATGGAGATTGCCGGGCCAGGCTTCATCAATCTGCGCTTGCATCCGGCGGCGCGCCAGCAGGTGGTGGCCTCCATTCGTGCGGCGGGTGAGCAGTTCGGCCTGCGCGCCTGCAATGGTCGCCAGGTGCTGGTCGAATTCGTCTCGGCCAACCCGACCGGTCCGCTGCACACCGGCCATACCCGCCAAGCCTGCCTCGGTGACGCCATCTGCCGGCTGCTGGAGACCCAGGGATGGCAGGTCAGCCGCGAGTTCTACTACAACGACGCCGGCGTGCAGATCGGCACCTTGGCCAGCTCGGTGCAGGCGCGCCTGAAAGGTTTCAAGCCCGGCGAGCCCGGCTGGCCCGAATCGGCCTACAACGGCGACTACATCGCCGATGTGGCGGCCGATTTCGCGGCCAAGGCAACGGTGCACGCCGATGACCGCGAATACACCGCCTCGGGCGACCCGGACGATCTGGACAGCATCCGCCAGTTCGCCGTGGCCTATCTGCGCCACGAGCAGGATCTGGACCTCAAGGCCCTGGGCGTGCAGTTCGACCACTACTACCTCGAATCCAGCCTGTACAGCAGCGGCCGGGTCGAGGACGCGGTGGGCCGCCTGGTCGCCGCCGGCAAGACCTACGAGGACGGCGGCGCGCTGTGGCTGCGCAGCACCGACTACGGTGACGACAAGGACCGCGTGATGCGCAAGTCCGACGGTACCTACACCTATTTCGTGCCCGACGTGGCCTACCACCTGGCCAAGTACGAACGTGGCTACACCAAGGCCATCAACATCCAGGGCGGCGACCACCACGGCACCATCGCCCGGGTGCGCGCCGGCATCCAGGCCGCCGGCGCCGGTGTGCCCGCGGGCTACCCCGACTATGTGCTGCACAAGATGGTGACCGTGATGCGCGGCGGCGAGGAGGTCAAGATCTCCAAGCGCGCCGGCAGCTACGTCACCCTGCGCGACCTCGTCGAGTGGACCGGGCGCGATGCAGTGCGCTTCTTCATGCTCAGCCGCAAGGCCGACACCGAGTTCGTGTTCGACATCGACCTGGCCCTGAAGGCCAACGACGAGAACCCGGTGTTCTACGTGCAGTACGCGCACGCCCGCATCTGCTCGGTGCTGGAGCAGGGGCAGCAGCGCGGCGTCGGGCCTGAGCAGTTGGCCGCGGCCGATCTGGCACGGCTGGTGGCGCCGGCTGAAAGTGCGCTCATGAACCGCCTGGCCGACTACCCTGAGATGCTCACCCGTGCCGCCGCCGACCTGGCGCCGCATGACGTGGCCTTCTACCTGCGCGACCTGGCGGCGCTGTTCCACAGCTATTACGCCGCCGAGCGATTTCTCGTTGACGGCGACGCGGCGCTCAGCGCGGCCCGATTGGGCCTGCTCGCCGCGACCGCCCAGGTGCTGCGCAACGCCCTGGCCGTGCTCGGCGTGGCCGCGCCAGTGAAGATGTGATGACCACCCGCGGTGGTTCAATGACCGCTGGTCGGTCGGCGCCGCATGCTGCGGCCGGGGTGAGGTGAGGGTGTCTGGCATGAAGGCTCAACGCGGCGGTTTCGCCATCGGTCTGGTCGTCGGTGTGCTGATCGGTCTGGCCGTGGCACTGGCGGTGGCCGTCTATGTCACCAAGGTGCCGGTGCCCTTTGTCGACAAGGTGCCTCAGCGCAGCGCCGGCCAGGAGGCTGCCGACGCCGAGAAGAACCGCAACTGGGACCCGAACGCCTTGCTGGCAGGCAAGGCCGCAGCACGCGGCGCCTCGGCGCCGGACGCCGCGTCGGCGCCCATGGGCAGTGCGACGCCGAGCGCAGCGACACCAACAACCGCCACGCCCGCAGCCACGCCCACTCCAGCGGCCGGCAACGCCGCTGCACCACGACCCGGCGCCAACGGCGCCGCGGCGGCGGATTCCCCCATGGCACCGACTGATGCAGGAGCCGGCCAGTATGTTGTCCAGGTTGGTGCCTATGCGCGCAACGACGACGCCGAACAGCAACGTGCCAAGTTGGCCATCGCCGGCCTGGTGGCCAAGGTGAGCGAGCGCGAGCAGTCTGGCAAGGTGGTGTACCGTGTGCGACTCGGGCCTTTTGGCGGTCGCGACGAGGCCGACGCCGCGCGCGACCAGGCGGTCGCGGCAGGTTATGTCGAGGCTACCGTGATGCGGGCCCGTTGACCGGCGCTGACGTGCTGGCGCCGCGGGCAGGCGCAATACACGGTGCAACTGCGGGCATGAGGTCCGGGCGTGTATCCGGCCACTGCTTGTCCACCCCGGTTGGCGAAGCCCCGTTGAACAGTCAGCAGCCGTGTGAACCTTCCGTCGGGCGTCTGCTCTGACTCCCTCCCTGACTTGAAAGGATGATTCCGTGAAGCGTCGTGAGTTGTTTGCAAGCGCCGGTGGCCTGTGTCTGGCCGGTCTGGCCGGTGGTGCGTCCGCGCAGGAGTTTGTCGACGGCAAGCACTACCGCACCTTGTCCCAGCGCCTGCCGGTGAGCGTGCCGGCGGGCAAGATCGAATTGATTGAGTTCTTCTGGTATGGCTGCCCGCACTGCAACGCGTTTGAGCCGGTGTTGAGCGCCTGGGTCGCGAAGCTGCCGGCTGACGTGGTGTTCCGTCGCGTGCATGTCGCCTTCCGCCCGTCGTTCGAGCCGCAGCAGCGGCTGGCGGCCACGCTGGAAGGGCTGGGTGTGATCGAGCAGTACCAGGGCAAGCTCTTCCACGCCATCCACGCCCAGGGCATCAAGCTTGATCGGCCCGAGCAGATCATCGATTTCATGGCCACGCTGGGCATGGACAAGGCCAAGTTCAGCGAGATGTACAACTCGTTCGGCGTGCGCTCCAAGGTCAGCCAGGGTCGCCAGCTGGCCGAGGCCTACAAGGTCGACGGCGTGCCGGCCCTGGGCATCCACGGGCGCTACTACACCTCACCGTCCATGGCCGGCGGCGAAGACCGGCCTGAGGCCGAAGGTCACACGAAGGTGCTGGCGCTGGTCGATCAGTTGCTGCAGCGCGTCCGCAAGAACGGGTAATGCCCAGGGCGGTGTGGCGGCTGCACGCCGCAGCCCGTTGAGGGGCTGGCAGGATCGCGCCCTGTCGCTTCGACGCGACCGCCCGCGCTTTGCTGCGGTGCGGGGCCGCATGGGGCTACAATTTTCTGCAAGATCCATGCCTTCATTCACCTTCCGCCACCCCCACATGTCGCAGCGCAGCCACCGATTGGGCCTGCTTGCGTGTGCCGCCGGTCTGTGCCTGGCAACTGCCTGGCCGGCGTGGGCTGAAAAGGCCGATCGCGAACAGCCGCTGGAGATCGACGCCGGCCAGGTACGCATCGACGGCAAGCGCAAGCTGCGCACGCTCAGTGGTGGCGTGGAGATCCGGCGCGGCAGCCTGCTTATCCGTGCCCAGCAGATCGAATTGCGTGAGACGCCCGACGGCGATGTGGCAGTGGCGTTCGGCAGCGCGTCGGCGCCCGCCAGCTTTCGACAGAAACGTGACGGCGTGGACGAACTGGTCGAAGGCCAGGCCGTGCGCATCGACTACGACAGCGGCGGCGAGACCGTGCGGCTTGAACAAGGCGCCCAGCTCAAGCGCTGGGTGGGCGGGCGGCTGGGCGAAGACCTCAGCGGTCAGGTCATCGTCTACGACCACGCGCGCGACACCTTCGAGGTGAACGGCAACGCCGCCGCCAGCAGCAGCGGCAACGAGAACACAGGCCGTGTGCGGGCCGTCGTCGCCCCGCGCCCGGGCGCGTCGGCCCGACCCGCTCCGCCGCAGCCGGTGCGCGGCGGCGCGTCGGCACCCGCACGAGCGACGGAGTCGCGCTGAGATGACGTCTGCGGCGCCCGAACTGCACGCTGCTGCCCAGGTCGGTACCCGGCGACTGGTGGCGCAGGGCCTGCAGAAGTCCTATGGCGCGCGCAAGGTGGTCAAGGATGTGCACCTGGCGGTTGGTCCGGGCGAAGTGGTCGGCCTGCTGGGGCCCAACGGCGCGGGCAAGACCACCAGTTTTTATATGCTGGTTGGCTTGGTGCGTGCGGACGCTGGGCAAATCAGCATCGACGGCACGGCCGCCGAGCGCTTGCCCATCCATCGTCGCGCGCGCCTGGGACTGTCCTATCTGCCGCAGGAGGCATCGATCTTCCGCCGCCTGACGGTGGAGGAAAACATCCGCGCGGTGCTGGAGCTGCAGCAGGACGAGAACGGTCGGCGCTATGGTCGCGAACGCATCGACAGCCTGCTCGAGTCGCTGCTCACCGACCTGTCGATCGACCCGTTGCGCGACAGCCCGGCGCTGGCGCTGTCCGGCGGCGAACGCCGGCGGGTCGAGATCGCGCGCGCCTTGGCCACCCAGCCGCGTTTCATCCTGCTCGACGAACCTTTCGCTGGCGTCGACCCGATCGCGGTGATCGAGATCCAGCGCATCATCGGTTTTCTCAAGGCGCGCGGCATCGGTGTGCTCATCACCGACCACAACGTGCGCGAGACCCTGGGCATCTGTGATCGCGCCTACATCATCAGCGAAGGGCGGGTGCTGGCCGAAGGCACACCCGGCGCCATCGTCGACAACGCTGACGTGCGCAAGGTCTATCTCGGCGAACATTTCCGCATGTAGACACAGGACGAAGCGCCCGCATGAAACCGTCCTTGCAAATCCGGCTGTCGCAGCATTTGGCGCTCACGCCGCAGCTGCAGCAGTCCATCCGCCTGCTGCAACTGTCCACGCTCGAACTGCACCAGGAAGTCGAGCAAATGCTCGAACAGAACCCGTTTCTGGAAGCGGTCGACGAAACACCCGCGACTGATGGTGTGGCGCCGTCAGAGGCCAGCCGCGAGCCGGCCGCGGCGGCCGATGACGGCTGGGAAATCGGCCCGGGTACCGACGCTTCCGGCAGCGGCGCGGCGGGCAGCGACTACGGCGACGCGGCGGGTGGCGAAGCTGGCGGCGACGGCGCCGGCAGCGAGGGTGATGTCAGCATCGACAAGCTCGACTTCAGTGCTGCTGACCAGGATTGGGAGAGTGGCGGCGATCGTGACGACTTCGAGGCTGGGGGCGACATCCGCACGCGCAACGGCGCGCTCGACGAGGACGACGGCGACTGGAGCGAACGCAACAGCGTGGCCGACTCGCTCAGCGAGCACCTGCGTCGCCAGCTGCTCGGCATGCGGCTGGATGAGGACGACCAGTTGCTGGTCGAGGCGCTGATCGATTCACTCAACGAGGACGGCTATCTCGCCGACGGGCTGGACGACATCGTCGACCGCCTGATCCAGGGCCATAAAGGCGACGCAGAGGCACTGCTCGTGCTGCGTGACGAGGTGATGGAGCGCCTGCGCTGCGCCCTGGCCTGGCTGCACAACCTGGAGCCCAGTGGCGTGGGCGCACGCGATCTGTCCGAATGCCTGTGCCTGCAGCTGCGCGAGCTGCCCGAAAGCGCCGACCAGCGCGTGGCGCTGCAGATCTGCCACAAGCATCTGGACCTGCTGGCGCGACGCGACATGAAGAAGCTCGTCAGCGCCACCGGTGCGGATGAAGAGCTGATCCGTGAGGCGCAGAGCCTCATCCTCACCCTGGAGCCCAAGCCGGGGCGGCGTTTCACCAGGGCCGAGGCCAACATCGTCGTGCCTGACGTCATCGTGCAGAAGGCCGGGCGCGGCTGGAAGGTGGTGCTCAACCCCGACGTGATGCCCAAGCTGCGCATCAACGACATGTACGCCCAGGTGTTGCGCCAGCACCGATCCAGCAACCGCGGCAACAACGGCGCCGACGGCGGCGCCGGCCTGTCGGCCCGGCTGCAGGAGGCGCGTTGGTTCGTCAAGAACATCCTGCAGCGTTTCGACACCATCCAGCGCGTGTCGCAGGCCATCGTCGAACGCCAGAAGGGTTTTCTCACCCATGGCGAGATCGCGATGAAGCCGCTGGTGCTGCGCGAGATTGCCGACGAACTTGGCCTGCACGAGAGCACCATCTCGCGCGTGACCACGGCGAAGTACATGAACACGCCGTTCGGCACCTTCGAGCTGAAGTATTTCTTCGGCAGCTCGCTCAACACCGAGGCCGGCGGCAATGCCAGCTCCACGGCAGTGCGCGCGCTGATCAAGCAGTTCATCTCAGCCGAGGATCCGAAGAAGCCGCTATCGGACAGTCAGCTCAGCTCCATGCTCGAGGAGCAGGGCATCCAGGTGGCGCGTCGCACGGTGGCCAAATACCGCGAAGCGCTCAAGATTGCGCCGGCGAACCTGCGCAAGTCGATCTGAGCAATCGACACGCAGGGCGCCCGCCCGCGCCTTGCGGCCTCAACAGGCGGCGATCACGCCGCGTCTGGCCAGCAAGGCCCGCGCGACACGCGAGCCATTGGGCTTGCCCAGGGTCTGGCAGATGGCATGACCGGCGTCGACCAGGGCGTCCAGATCCACGCCGGTGCTGATGCCCAGGCCGTGCAGCAGGTAGACCACGTCTTCGGTCGCCACGTTGCCGGTGGCACCCTTCGCATAGGGGCAGCCGCCCAGGCCGGCCACGCTGGCGTCGAAGACGTGGATGCCCAGCTGCAGGCTGGCGTGGATGTTGGCCAGCGCCTGGCCATAGGTGTCGTGGAAGTGTCCGCTCACATCGGCGAGCGGATAGTGCCTGAGTGCACGTTCCAGCGCCGCCTGCACCTGGCGCGGCGTGCCCACGCCGATGGTGTCGGCGATGCCCATGTGCTGCACGCCGATCGCCTTCAGGCCGACCACCACACGCTCCACCTCGTCCGGGCTGACCTCGCCCTGGTAGGGGCAGCCCATGCTGCATGAGACGGCGGCACGTACCTTCACGCCGGCGGCGCGCGCCGCTGCCACGACCGGGGCGAAACGCTCGATGCTTTCATCAATGCTGCAGTTGATGTTCCTGCGGCTGAAGGCCTCGCTGGCGGCGGCAAAGACGACGATCTCGTCCGGCCGGCACGCCGCGGCCGCTTCATAACCCTTGAGGTTGGGTGTGAGCACGCTGTAGCGCACACCGGGCCGGCGCTCGATGCCGGCCATGACCTCGGCGTTGTCGGCCATCTGCGGCACCCACTTGGGGCTGACGAAGCTGGTGACCTCGATCTCGCGCAGGCCGGCCGCCTGCAGCCGGTGCACCAGCGCGATCTTGTCGGCCGCAGGCACGGGCTGGGCCTCGTTCTGCAGGCCGTCGCGGGGGCCGACCTCGACCAGAGTGACGTGTTGCGGGAGCTTCATCGGGGCGGTCTCGAAGGTGTTGATCGGTCGGGTTCAGGGCGCGCGCCTGGCCCGTGATGCAGCGCCGTGATGCAGCGCACAACGCTTGCAGTTTGAATCAATTTTGCGTGTTTGCAGGGATGACGCGGCAGGCCTGGAACACGCAGGATGTCAACCGTTCACCACGGGAGCCGACATCATGGTCCATTACAAGCAACTCACCCAGCACACGCCCGAAGCCGAGGCGCAGGGTGCCTGCGCCGCACAGGCCACCAGCCGCGTCGTGCTGGCCACCAGCATCCACGATCTGCTGCTGTGTGAAATGGGTCAGGACGTTGATGTCGCCCTCATGCTCGGCCCGCAGGAATACGCCCGCGCGGTATTGAGCCTGTGCCGTTCCTGCGGCAGCCCGGCCCTGGCCAGATTGGCCCGACAGTTCGAGCAGCAAAGCCTGCTCGATGCCCGCAGCGAGATTGCCGCCCAGCAACAGCGCCTGGGCAATGGCAGCCTGCGCGCCACCTTCGGCCTGCTGGCGCGCCGTAGCGCGCAGTTGCTGGCCTGAGCCTTCAGGCGCCATCGATCCGACCCGGCTTGTTGCCGCTCGACGCCCGGGGGCCTGTTCAGAGTCTCGGTGAGGTGTCCAGCCAGGCGGCCAGCTGGGCCTTGCGGTCATTGCCCCAGAACGGCTCGCCATCGGCGATGAAATAGGGCGCGCCGAACACCCCGGCCGCAATGGCCGCCTCGTTCTCGCGCCGCAGCGCGTCCTTCCACTGCGGGTCACTCCAGATTGCCTCGGCGTTGTCGAGGCCGAAATCCCGTGCCAGTGCGGCGAGATCGGTGGGCTTGCTCAGGTCCACGCCACGCGTGAAATAGGCGCGCAGGCCGCAGCGGGCCCAATGCTTGGCGCGGTCAGAGTCGGTTGCCGCCAGGCAGGTGAACAGCCGCGCGGCGTTGTGCGTGGCGATGGGAAAAGGCTGCGGCTGCACATAGGGCACACCCTCGAAGCGGGCCGAGCGGGCGAAGTCGCGCATCACGTAGTCGCGCTTGAGCGGATAGGCCACCGGGCTGCGCAGCTCGGCGGCCTGGAAGGTCACGCCCAGCAGGATGGCGTGCCAGCGCACGCTGCGGCCATGGCGCGCGGCCAGGGCGTCGATCCACTCCGAGGCGATGTATGAATAGGGCGAGGAGAAGTCGAACCAGAAGTCGATCGGGGCCTTGGTGTTCATGCGACGAGCTTACGAAGTCAGGACCGTGTCGCGCAGCAGGTCTATCCCCCTGTGTGGCGCGGCAGCGACCCCGGATTGGTGCGTCGCAGCAGGTCGGCTGCAGCCGGGCCGTGTACCTGCAACACCTTTGCGCTGCCGAGCCGACCTGCGCACCGCGAGCGGGCAGGATGTGCGCATGAAGCTGCTGACCCTGGCCGATGTCGTCTGGCCTGAACTGCTGGCCTGCCTGCTGGCGCTGGCCATCGCCCTGTGTTTCCGGCCTTGGGCCACGCTGCGCGCCGGCGCTCTGCAGAACCCCTGGCTCGCCGCGCTGGTGCTGCTGCCCTGGTGGTGGGCGGTGCAGCGCCTGCTGCCGGCCGAGCTGCCGCTGCAGCTTTCGGGCGCCTGCCTGCTGGTGCTGATGTTCGGCTGGCCGCTGGCCATCGTCAGCCTGCTGCCCATCGCCGCGGCCGGCGCCTTGCTGGCCGACGCCAGCTGGCAGCTGGCGGTGGTGCTGGGCTTCTGGAACGGCGTGCTGCCCGCCAGCCTGGCCCTGCTCATCGGCGTGGCGACGCGACGCTGGCTGCCGCGCCACCTCTTCGTCTACATCCTGGCGCGGGGCTTCTTCGGTACCGCCCTGGCCAGCACCCTGGCCGGCCTGGCCTGGGTGGCCTGGCGACCGCTGCCGCCGGGCAGCGACCTGGGCACCCTGGCCCTGGCCCACGCCCTGCTGGCCTGGGGCGAGGCCTTTGCCACCGGCGGCCTCACGGCCATCTTCGTGGCCTTCGTGCCGCAGTGGCTGCTGACGTATTCGGATGCGCGCTACCTGCCGCGCGACCGGCCAAGCCGGCGCGAACGCCGACGCTAGCGCCCTGGCGAGGGTCGCCACCCGCCCCTGAATGAAGCAAGGGCGATGGAGCCCGGCCCCATCGCCCTTGATCTGATGTGCGTGAACCGGTTGTCCCCGCGCGGTTCACGCCGGCCCGGGGCCCGGCCTGCTCACTTGTAGAGCGTCTGAGGCAGCCACAGGCCGATGGCCGGGAACATGTAGAGCAGGAACAGCGCGAAGACCTGGATGGCCATGAAGGGCATCATGCCGGCGAAGATCTGGTTCAGCGTCACATGCCGGGGTGACACGCCCTTCAGGTAGAAGGCCGCCATCGCCACCGGCGGGCTGAGGAAGGCGGTCTGCAGGTTCAGCGCCACCAGCAGACCGAAGAAGAGCGGGTCGACGCCGAACTTGGGCAGCAGCGGGATGAAGATGGGCATGAAGATCACGATGATCTCGGTCCACTCCAACGGCCAGCCCAGGATGAAGATGATGAACTGTGACAGCAGCATGAACTGCACCGTCGTCAGGCCCAGCGACAGCACCCAGCGCTCGATTATCTCCTGCCCGCCCAGCAGGGCGAAGGCGGCCGAGAAGATCGACGAGCCCACGAAGAGCCAGCACACCATGGCGCTGGTCTTGGCGGTGAGGAAGGACGACTCCTTGATGATGCCGCCCAGGTCCTTGATGGTCTTGACCATCGGGCTGCCCGCCTTGGCCTGCCGCGCCGCCACATAGCGGTAGGCACCGGCCAGCACCAGGCCGCCGGCAGCGCCGACGGCCGCCGCCTCGGTTGGCGTGGCCAGGCCGAAGACGATGGAGCCCAGCACCGCGATGATCATCACCGCCAGCGGGAAGAAGGACTGCAGCAGCATCTTGAAGATCTCGAGCCGCTGCCAGCTCATCAGCAGGTTGATCAGCAGCAGGCCGGCCATGCCCACGCCGAACACGACCCAGTACCAGGTGGCGGCGGGCACACGTTCCGCGGCTGGCGGCGGTGCCGCCGGCTTGGCAGGCGTGGCTGCCGTCGCCGAGGTTTCGGCCGCCGGGGCGGCGGCGCTGGCGGCACCCGGGGGCTCGCTCAGGCCCTCGGCCGGCGGTTCCTTCAGTCCACCGGAATCGCTCGGCGGCTCGGCCAGCCCGCCCAGGCTGACCGGCTGCTCGTCGGCGGCGGCGAACGAGCCGCCCGCCTGCACCAGGCCGGAGGTGTTGACCTCGGCCGCCGGGCGGGTGGCACTCACGTACATCACGCCCAGCAGGGCGACGATGGTGATGGCCGGCAGCAGGGACACGAACAGCTGGCCAGCCACCGCGCCCTTGGGCAGCGTGGGCGACCTCAGCGCGCGCAGCAGACCGGTGATGGCATTGCGGTTGCCCGCGGCGAGCGTCTGCGCCAGCGGCGGCAGGGCGACCATGCGGTCCTGCTCGGACAGCGGCGGTGCCAGGTGCGGCTTGAGCTTGGCGACCACGACCACATAGCCCACATACAGCCCGGCCAGCATGATGCCGGGGAAGAAGGCGCCCGCGTACAGCTTGACCACCGACACGCCGGCGGTGGCGCCATACACGATGAGCAGCACCGATGGCGGGATCAGGATGCCCAGGCAACCACCGGCCGTGATGGCGCCCGCCGCCAGTTGCACGCCGTAGCCGGCACGCAGCATGGCTGGCAGCGCCAGCAGGCCCATCAGCGTGACCACCGCACCGACGATGCCGGTGGCCGTGGCGAAGATGGCGCAGGTGACGATGGTGGCCACCGCCAGTGCGCCCGGCACGCGCGCCAGCGCCAGGTGCAGGCTCTTGAAGAGTTTCTCGATCAGGTTGGCGCGTTCGACCAGATACCCCATGAAGACGAACAGGGGAATGGCGATCAGCACGTCGTTGGACATGACCGAATAGGCCCGCTGCACCATCAGGTCGAGAATCTGCTGGTTGGCCAGCGCGGGATTCACGCTGCGGTAGGCCAGCCAGCCGAAGAACACGCCCATGCCCATCAGCGTGAAGGCGGTCGGGAAGCCCAGCATGATGGCCACGACGATCAGCGCCAGCATCAGCAGGCCCAGCGAGCCGAGATCCTCGCGGTTCAGGTGGCCGTCGGCGAAATTGGACCAGGGCGTGAAGACCACCACCGTGGCGAGAATGATCGCCATCAGCGAGAAGCCGAACCACAATTCCTTGCGTATCTTCATTGGGTAGTTCCTTGCTGCACCACGAACTGGTCGAGCTTGTCGATGTCCTCGTCCTTCACATGCACCATTTCCTTCAGCTTGTCGACGTCGACTTCCTCGACGTCCTGTTCACGCGACGGCCATTCACCCTGCTGGATGCAGATGACGCAGCGGATGATCTCGACGATGCCCTGCAGCAGCAGGAAGCCCCCGGCCAGCGGCAGCACGCTCTTGAAGTGATATAGCGGCGGGCCGTCCGCGGTGATGTTCGAGTGTTCGTTGATCGCCCAGGACTCGGCCGCGAAGTAGTAACCCGCGTAGGTCATGGCGAACACGCCGGGAATGAAGAAGATGATGTACAGGATCAGGTCGATGGTGGCCTGGGTGCGTGGCTCGAAGAAGCCGTACAGCACGTCGCCGCGCACATGGCCGGCCTTGGACAGCGTGTAGGCCCCGGCCATCATGAACAGGGTGCCGTACTGGATGATCATGGCGTCGAAGGCCCACGAGTGCGGGCTGTCGAGCGCGTAGCGCGAGAACACCTCCCAGGTGATCATGAACGTCAGTCCGACGATCAGCCAGGAGAATGCCTGGCCCACAAAGGTGCTGATCTTGTCGACGGTCAGCAGCAGTTTCTGCATGGTTTCGCCCTGCTCAAAATGAATCAGCCATCCGGACGCTGGCCCGGATGGCTGAACGGATAGCCCGGATCCGGTGAACTCGGGTCTGATGCGGCTTACTTCGACGCGAAGTAATGCGCCACGGCCATGCGACGGCTGACGTAGGTATCCTGATCCCACTTCACGGCACGTTCGGCAAATGCCTTCTGCGAGGCGGCGATTTCCTTGAACAAGGCGTTTTCGGCCGACTTCTTGGCGATGATGTCGTCCCACAGCTTGAGCTGGGCCTGCAGGATGGCGTCAGGCGTCTTGTAGAACTTCACATGGTCCTTGGTCTGCAGCTCGATGTAGTCCTTCGAGTAACGATCGATGGCCTTCCAGGACATGTCGGCCGACGAGGCTTCCACCGCGTTGGCGATGATGTTCTTCATCTTGTCCGGCAGGCCTTCGTACTTGTTCTTGTTGAACGTGATCTCGAAGGTCTCGGCGCTCTGGTGGTAGCTCTGCAGCATGCAGACCTTGGACACGTCCGGGAAGCCCAGGATGCGGTCCGAGGTCGCGTTGTTGAACTCGGCGCCGTCCAGCAGGCCGCGGTCCATGGCCGGCACGATCTCGCCGCCGGGCAGGGCGTTCACGGCCGCACCCATGGCGGTGAACAGGTCGATGGCCAGGCCGTTGGTGCGGAACTTCAGGCCCTTGAAGTCGTCGGCCTTGGTGATGGGCTTCTTGAACCAGCCCAGCGGCTGGGTGGCCATGGGGCCGTACAGGAAGGACACCACGTTGCCGCCGATCGAGGCGTAGAGCTTGGCCAGCAGTTCCTTGCCGCCGCCGTACTTGTGCCACGACAGCAGCATGTTGGCGTCCATGCCGAAGGCCGGGCCGGAATTCCACAGCGCCAGCGCGTTCTGCTTGCCGTAGTTGTAGCCCAGCACGCCGTGGCCGCCGTCCAGCGTGCCCTTGGACACGGCGTCGAGCAGGCCGAAGGCCGGCACCACCGAGCCAGCGGGCAGTACCTCGATCTTGAGTTCGCCGCCGGTCATGTCGTTGACCTTCTTGGCGAAGTCGGTGGCGTACTCGTGGAAGATGTCCTTGGACGGCCAGGTGCTCTGGAAGCGCAGCGAGGTGGTCTGAGCCTTGACGATCGCAGGTGCTGCGACCGCGCCGGCTCCGATGGCAGCTGCAGAAGCGCCACGCAGGAACTTGCGGCGTTGCTTGGGTTGGGTGCTCATGCGGGTCTCCTTCAGGCGATGCAGGGTTCGGTGCGTACCCGCGCTCTTTGAGCGCGGGGCCTGCAAGATGCTAGTTGCCGCCTTGTAAATCTCGTGCTCGCGTTAACCCCTGCGGATTTCCCCCCGGCAGGTCAAAGCAACACTGAGCAGACCGCATCAATCCGCGCTGGCCGGGCACCGGCCGTCCGGCCATCAGGTCATGTGATGACCCGACGCCTTGCCGCGGCGACCGCCGGTGCGCTCAGGCGTAGGTATGCAGCGCCCTGTCCCCCGGCGCATCCAGGTGCGGCAGGTGGTTGAAGCCCAGCAGGCGGTGGCCGGCGGCGGTGTCGACCAGCTCGGTCACGGCGCTGTTGCGGATGCGCAGGTTGAGCTCCACCACCGCCTCGGGCGCAGCGCCGAGCATCCGGCCCACGGCGGTGGAGATCGGCCCGCCGCTGCTCACCACCAGCACGGTGGCGTCGCGGTGCTGCGTGTGCACATGGTCGAGCGCGCCCATCACGCCGGCCGTGAAGTCGGCGTAGGCCGGCACACCCTGGGGCCGCAGCTCGCCGGCCATCCAGCGCAGCAGGGCCTCGCGCAGCAGGCGGAAGTGCAGCTTGTAGCCGGCCGGCCCGTCCACCGGCGGCAGCGGCGCGGGGTGATGGGCGCGGATGAGCGCCTCGCTGTTGTATTCGTCCAGGCCCGGCCACACGAGGGCTGGCAGATCGGCCTGCAGGCCCTCGGCGATGGCGGCGCGGGTCTGCTCGTGGCGGCGCAGGGTGCCGCACAACACGGCGTCGAAACGCTGGCCGCGCTCGCGCCAGTAGGCGCCCAGGCGGCGGCATTGTTCGGTGCCGCGCGCGCTGAGCTGGTCGTAGTCAGCCGCGCCGAAGCTGGCCTGGCCGTGGCGGACGAGGTAGGTGGTGCCCATGGGGCCGGCATTGTGCGGGCCGGCCGGGCGCCCCGGCCGTCGCCGCCGCGTCACCGCGCCGGCCGGGGCCGGCACGGCGCGCAGGGCGTGTGCTCAGGCGCGGCCCAGGGCGGGCGTCGGCTGCCGCGTCTTCCACATCGAGTAGAGGACACCGCCGGCGATCAGCCCGAAGGTGACGCCCAGCGACACGCTGGCGGGCAACTTGCCGACGATGCCGACCAGGAAGATCTTGCTGCCGATGAAGACCAGCACCAGCGCCAGCGCGTACTTGAGGTAGCGGAAGCGGTGGATCATGGCCGCCAGCGCGAAGTACAGCGCGCGCAGGCCCAGGATGGCGAAGATGTTGCTGGTGTAGACGATGTAGGGGTCGCTGGTGATGGCGAAGATGGCCGGCACCGAGTCGATGGCGAACACCAGGTCGATGGCCTCGACCAGGCACAGCGCCAGGAACAGCGGCGTGACCCAACGCGCCGGCCGGCCGGTCTCGGGATGTGGACGCTGCACGAAGAAGGCCTGGCCTTCGAGCTGCGGCGTCACGCGCAGGTGGCGGCGCAGGAAGCGCAGGATGGGGTTGTGCTCGATGTCGGGCACGGCCTCGGCAGCCCGCCACATCTTGACGCCGGTGATGACCAGGAAGAGGCCGAAGACATAGAGGATCCAGCTGAACTGGTGCATGAGCGCGGCACCCAGGCCGATCATGAGCGCGCGCAGCACGATCACGCCCAGGATGCCCCAGAAGAGCACGCGGTGCTGGTGTTCGCGCGGGATGGCGAGGACCGAGAAGATCAGCGCGATGACGAAGACGTTGTCCATCGACAGCGACTTCTCGATCAGGTAGCCGGTGAGGTAGTCCAGCCCGGCGCGTTCGCCCAGCGCCCACCACAGGCCGGCGCCGAAAAGCAGGCCGGCGGCTATGTAGCCGGCCGACAGCCACAGGCTCTCGCGCACGCCGATCTCGCGCCCTCGGCGGTGCAGCACGCCCAGGTCGAGCGCCAGCAGGGTGGTGACAAGTGCGGCGAAGGCCAGCCACAGCCAAGCCGCCTGGCCCAGCAGGGGCGTGGCCAGCAGTTCGCCCAGGCGGGCGCTGAGCGCGAAGGTCAGATCGTGCACGGATGGCTCCCGCTGCGCAGGGTGTCCTCAGGCCGCAGGCCCCAGTGCGTGAAGGCGGCGTCCAGCACGATGGCCTCGCCGTCGGCGACCAGGTCGTCGGCGTCGATGACGGCCAGGCACAGGCGCAGCAGGCGCTGGCGCAGGGCCGGGTCGTCCACCTCGGCCATCAGCTCGGCCAGGGTGTCGGGTTCGATGCGGCAGGTGTCGGCCCAGGTGAGGTGGGCGGCCGAGAGCAGGTCCTCGCAGAAGGTCTGCAGCACCGCCTCGAGATCGGCGCGTGTCAGGCCCAGCACGCGCGGGGCGTCCAGGCGGTCGAGCGCGTCGAGTTCGGCGGCGCTCAGGTGGCCGTCGGCCAGCAGGGTGAGGGCGACGATGCGGGCGGCGGCCTGCGGGCTGTTGCGGGGGTAGTTGCGCATGGTGGTGGTCCGGGTTTTGTGTGGGCAGTCGGGGGCGGTGGTGGCGGGATGCTCGTTCGGTGCTGGGGTGTTGCACGGAGCGGCCCGCCGGGGCGGTGACCACGCGGCGGGGCGTGGTGCGGTGCGGTGCGGTGAAGCGTGGTGTGTGTCAGCGTTCGTCGCCCAGCGCCAGCGGGCGCTTGTGCACCGGCCTGGCCTGCTGCCCGGGTTCGCGGCCGCGGCTGAGCAGACGCTTGAGCATGCGCACCGCGCGCGCCAGCGCCTCGGCCAGCGCGGCGCGCCAGCTGTGCGCGGTGGCCTGGGTGACGACCGGGCCGGCGCCGTCGGTCAGCAGCTCGACCTGACAGCGCTTGTCGACGCCGCCGCGCGGGCCGTTGAGGTCGGACAGCAGCACGCGGGCGCGCGGCACCTGCACCACCACCCGGCGCATCACGAACACGGTGCGGCGGATGGCGAAGTCGCGCAGCGTGCGGGCCTCGGGGTGACGCGTTTCGAACAGCACTTGCATGGCAGGACTCCTGGCTGGGAGGGGTGGAAGGAGGCCGCACGATAGGCAAGGGCAGGCGCTGTAAAAAGCAGAGAATCAGAGACTGAATTTCCTTTTTTTCATGCGCTTAAACATGACCCTGCCGGCCTTCAGCTACCGCCACCTCTATTACTTCTGGGCCGTGGCCAAGGCTGGCGGCGTGAGCCGCGGCGCGGCCTCGCTGGGCATGGCGGTGCAGACCGTGAGCGCCCAGGTGCGCGAGCTGGAAAAGGCGCTCGGCCACGCCCTGTTCAAGCCGGCCGGCCGCGGCCTGGCGCTCACCGACGCCGGCCAGGCCGCCCTGCATCAGGCCGAGCATATCTTTGCCCTGGGCGAGCAGCTGCCGGCGCTGGTGCGCGATGCCGTCAGCGCGCCCAGCCTGCGCCTGTCGGTGGGCATCTCGGACGGCCTGGCCAAGCTGCTGGTGCACCGCCTGCTGCAGCCGGTGCTGGACGAGCCGCATCTGCGCCTGCTGTGCCACGAGGGCGAGTTCGACGAGCTGCTGGCCGAGCTGGCGCTGCACCGGCTGGACGTGGTGCTGGCCGACCGCGCCGCGCCGCCCAACCGCAACCTGCGCGTCTACAGCCACGCCCTGGGCAGCTCGCCGCTGGCCTGGTACGCACCGCCGGCGCTGGCTGCCGCCGCGCGGGCCGGTTTTCCGCATTCATTGGCCGAGGTGCCGGTGCTGCTGCCCACCGGCCACGCGGCGGTGCGCCCGCGCCTGGACGCCTGGTTCGAGCGCCAGGGCATACGCCCGCGCGTGGTGGGCGAATTCGAGGACAGCGCCCTGCTCGCCACCTTCGGCGCCGGTGGGCTGGGCGTGTTTCCGGCCGCCGCCCTGGTGGAGGACGGGCTGGCCGCGCGCCACGAGGTGGGGTGCGTGGGCGACTGCGACGGTGTGAGCGAGGAGTTCTACGCCATCGCCACCGAGAAGAAGCTGGTCCACCCGCTGCTGCAGCGCCTGCTGCCGCCGCGCGGCTGAGCGGTGAGGCAAGGGCCGGTGCCGGTCGTCGCACCGGCGCTGGCGCGGATCGGTGGACCAGGGCTGCGCCCGGCACCCGGGCCCGTGATGCGGCTATGGTGCTGCACCGGTGTGGTGCTGGTGTATCCCATGCCGCGTGCTGGTGCGCGGCGCCCGGTCAGCGTGGTGCGCGCGGTGGGGCGTGCACGTGGATGGCTCAGAACTCGACTTCGAGCTCGTCGATGGCCTCGGGCTCGGCCAGGGCGGCGGCGGTCCACTCGACCATCTCGGGCAGGGCCAGGATGGTGTCGCAATACAGCGAGCAGGCCGGATCGTCGACCCGCACGCCGTAGGTGCGCAGACGGGTCACCACCGGGGCGTACATGGCGTCGGCCACGCAGGGGCGTTCGCCGAAGAGGTAGGGGCCGCCATAGGTGTGCAGGCAGTCGGCCCAGATCTGCAGCACGCGCTGGATGTCGGTGAGGGCGCGGCTCCACACCTTGTAATTGGGGAAGCGCCCCTTCAGGTTCATGGGCAGGGCCGAACGCATGGACGTGAACCCCGAATGCATCTCGCCGCAGATGGCGCGGCAATGCGCACGTGCAGCGCGGTCACTCGGCAATAGGCCGGCCTTGGGCTTGATCTCGTGCAGGTACTCGGCGATGGCCAGCGTGTCCCACACCGTCACGCCGTGGTGGCGCAGGCAGGGCACCAGCATGGACGGCGCCAGCAGCAGCATCTCGGCCTTGGCCGAGGCGTCGTCGGCGCCCAGCATCACCTCGTCGAACTCCAGCCCGGCGAAGCGGCACATGAGCCAGCCGCGCAGCGACCAGGACGAGTAGTTCTTGCTGCTCAGGGTGAGGGTGGTGCGGGCCATGCGGGTGTCTCCTGCGGTGTGGCGGGGCCATTCGCAAGCCATGTGCCAAGCGTGATTGCCGCCGTGTTGCCGCCGGGCGGGGCGCCGAGGGCGGGCTGGGCCGTCTGTTCATGGCCTGTAACTTGCCTGCCTTGGAGCCATTGCCCGACTGGACGTTCGACCGGCCCGATGTTTTACGCCGCCTATCAAGCCCTGCAGGAATGCCTCAGCCCCTGGCAACAGGCGGCCGGCCTGGCCGCTGCGCATCTGCAAACCGATGCCTGGTCCGCCGCCTGGCCCGCAGGGCCGGGCTTGCCCGAGCCGCCTGGACTGCGCCAGGTCGCGGCGGCCTGCGAGCTGTTCGCCCGCCTGAAGCTCACCCACACGCGGCCGGATTTCGGCATCCGCAGCGTGACGGTGGGCGAGGGCGACGCAGCGCACGAGGTGCAGGTCAGCGAGCGTGTCATGCAGACCCGCGCCTTCGGCACCCTGCTGCGCTTCGAGCGCCAGGACGTGGTGCAGACCACCACCGGCGCAGACGGCCCGGCCAGCGTCGACGGTAGCGGCGTGGTGCTGCCGCGTGTGCTCATCGTGGCGCCGCTGTCGGGCCACTTCGCCACCCTGCTGGCCGATACCGCGCGCACCCTGCTGGCCGACCACGACGTCTACATCACCGACTGGCACAACGCCCGCACCGTGCCGCTGGGCGAAGGCCGCTTCGGCCTGAGCGAATACGTCGAGCACCTGGTCGGCTTCATCGAGCTGCTCGGGCCGCACACCCATCTGGTGGCGGTCTGCCAGCCCTGTGTGCCGGTGCTGGCTGCGGTGGCGCTGATGGCCCAGCACCATCACCCGGCCCAGCCGCGCAGCATGACGCTCATGGCCGGGCCGATCGACACCCGGGTCAACCCGACCCAGGTCAACGCCATGGCGACGAGCAAGCCCATCGAATGGTTCGACCAGCACCTGGTGCACCGTGTGCCCTGGCGCTACGCGGGCGCCAATCGGCGCGTCTACCCCGGTTTTCTGCAACTCGGTGCCTTCATGGCCATGAACCCCGGGCGGCACCGCAAGGCCTTCGAGGACCTCTACCACCACCGTCTGGCCGGCGAACATGACAAGGCCGACGCCACCGCCGAGTTCTACGACGAATACTTCGCCGTCAACGACCTGCCGGCCGAGTTCTATCTGGAAACCGTGGCCCAGGTCTTCCAGGATCACCACCTGCCGCGCGGCCTGTTCGCGGTGAACGGCGAACGGGTCGACCTGTCCGCCATCCGCCGCACCGCCTTGTTCACGGTGGAAGGCGAGCGCGACGACATCTGCAGCATCGGCCAGACCGTGGCGGCGCATGACCTGTGCAGCGGCATCAAGCCCTGGATGAAGCAGCACCATGTGCAGCTCGGCGTGGGCCACTACGGCGTGTTCAGCGGCCGGCGCTGGCGCCAGCAGATCTACCCGCGCGTGCGCGAACTGATCCACGCCATGAATTGAAGGCGGAGCCGGTGGCATCGGTCTGCGCGCTGGATCCGTCGCCCAGGGTTGGCAGCGCCTCGTGCCGCGCGCGTGCTGAATTGCCGCTTGTGAGCGCCTATGCAAGCCGACCGAGCTTCAGTCCGCCGCTGCATTGCCGATCCAGCAGGCCCTGAAAAGCATTCACGAGTCGACCTGCACCCAGGGGTCGGCACGCAGCGTCATGAAAATCCTCATCGTCGAAGACCATGCCGACCTGCGGCGACTGATGAAGCTCGCCCTGGGCGGTGAACATCACACCCTCATCGAGGCCACCGACGCGGTGGCTGGATGGCAGGCCGCACAGCTGCACCGGCCCGACGTCGCCCTGCTCGACATCATGGTTCCGGGCCCGCTGGATGGCCTGGAACTGTGCCGCCACATCAAGGACGACCCGCGCACCCGCCACGCCAAGGTGGTGCTGGTGAGCGGCCGCGGCCACCGCAACGACGTGCTCATCGGCCAGGCCGCCGGCGCCGACGACTACCTCGTCAAACCCTTCAGCCCGAAACGTCTGGCCGAAATTGTTTCGGAGCTGATGGCGGCCTGAAGCTGCCGGTCTTTGGGCCAGGCCCATCGACGCACATCCGCAAGCCAGTGCATGCCGGCTTCAGGCCACGATGCCAGACTGCCTGCATCGGCTGCCAACCTGGCAGCCGGCTTGTGCAGGAGTTTGACCGCCATGCTGCCCTCTGCCCCCGTCCCCTGCACGCGCATGGCCCAGGCGCTTGCCTCCGCCGCCGTGGGTCTGGTGTTGATGGTGCAGATCCTGCCCGGACCTGCGCGTGCCGACACCCTGTATCTCTGCAAGAGTTACAGCGGCGGGCACTTCTGGAGCGATCGCCCCTGCGCCGAACGCCAGGCGCTGATCGACCGCATGGTCAGCGTGCCCGCCGGCATGCCCTTCGACCAGCAGGTCAAGCTCGGTGAACAGGCCCGCGCCGAAGGGGAACGCCTGAGCCGACCGCCGACGAACGCTGCGGCCACCACACCCCCTGCGCGCAACCCCGGCGCGACCCGGCCCAAACCCGCGCCCACCCGGGATGAATGCACCCGCCTGGCCGAACGCCTGGACCACCTCGACGCCCAGGCGCGCCAGCCTCAGAGTGGCGAGAAGCAGGACAAGCTCCTGGCGCAAAAGCGCAAGCTGCAGGCCAGGCAGGCCAGGGCGGGGTGTTGAGCATCAGCTCAACGCCCGCCCGATCAATATCTTCTGCACATCACTCGTTCCCTCGTAGATCTGGCACACGCGCACGTCGCGGGCGATGCGTTCGACCGGGAAGTCGCTGACGTAGCCATAGCCGCCGAAGGTCTGGATGGCTATGGAGCAGACCTTTTCGGCCATCTCGCTGGCGAAGAGCTTGGCCATGGCGGCTTCCTTCAGGCAGGGCAGGCCGGCGTCCTTGAGGCTGGCGGCGTGCCAGATGAGCTGGCGGGCGGCCTCGATCTGCGTCGCCGCCTCGGCCAGGCGGAACTGCACCGCCTGGTGGTTGAAGATGGGGGTGCCGAAGGCGACGCGGTCCTTGCTGTAGGCCAGCGCGGCCTCGAAGGCTGCGCGCGCCATGCCCACGCTCTGGCTGGCGATGCCGATGCGCCCGCCTTCCAGGCCGGACAGGGCGATCTTCAGGCCCTGGCCTTCCTCGCCCAGGCGGTAGGCGGCGGGAATGCGGCAGTTCTCGAACAGGATCTGCGCCGTGTCCGAGCTGTGCTGGCCCATCTTGTCCTCCAGCCGTGCCACGGTGTAGCCGGGCGTTTTCGTCGGCACGAGGAAGGCGCTGATGCCCTTCTTGCCGGCGGCCTTGTCGGTCACGGCCATGACGATGGCGACGTCGCCGTTCTTGCCGCTGGTGATGAACTGCTTGACGCCGTTCAGCACGTACTCGTCACCTTCACGCACCGCGGTGGTCTTGAGGCCGCCGGCCTCGGAGCCCACGTGCGGCTCGGTGAGGCAGAAGGCGCCGAGCATGTCGCCACGCGCCAGGGGTTTGAGGAATTGCTGCTTCTGTTCCTCGTTGGCAAAGGCCATGAGGATGGAGCAGACCGGGCAGTTGTTGACGCTGACCGGCGTGGAGGTGCCGCCGTCGCCGGCGGCGATCTCCTCCAGGAGGATGGCCAGGGCCAGGTAGTCCAGCCCGGCGCCGTCGTACTCGGTCGGCACGGCCACGCCGTAGCAGCCCAGCCCGGCCAGGCCTTTCAGCTCGGCGGCGGGGAAGTGGTGGGCCTTGTCCCAGGCGGCGGCGTGGGGGGCGATGCGGTCCTGCACATAGGCGCGCACGGCGTCCTGCACGGCACGGTGGTCTTCGCTGAGCAGCATGGGGCGGTCTCCGATGGGCTGGGGAAGGTAGAGGGAATGGGCGGTGCGGCCAGGGATGGCGGCAACCGGAGTGTGGGCGGTGCCGGGCGCAGGCCGCTGGCGGCGTACGGCCCGGTGCCGGCTCACCAGGGGATGGGGCTGCCGTCCAGGTCGAAGAAGCCGCCGTGCTGGGCCGGCGTGAGACGGGCCAGGGTGGCGGCGAGCTGGCGTGCGCTGTCCACGGGGGTGATGGGCGCGCTGGGGCCGCCGATGTCGGTGCGCACCCAGCCCGGGTGCAGGCAGGCGCAAAGGGCCTTGCCCTGCAAGGTGATGGCGAGGTCGCGCAGCACCGAGTTGGCGGCCGCCTTGCTGGCGCGGTAGAGCCAGCCGCCAGCGTCCGAGCGCGCACCGAGCGAGCCCATGCGCGACGAAATGAGCCCGATGCGTGCCTGTGGCGCCAGGGCGTCGAGCAGTTGCGGCAGCACCAGCATGGGACCGTAGACATTGGCGCGCATGACCTGCTCGAAGTCGTCGCGCGTCGGCACGTCTGGCGCGCGCAGGCGCGGGCCGTAGACGCCGGCGTTGTGGATCACGCAGTCGAAGCCGGCGCCGTCCACCTGCCAGGCCAGGCCGGCGGCGCTGCCGGGGTTGGCCACGTCCAGCGTGATGGCGCTGGCGCCCAGGTCGCGCAGGCGCACCAGGCCGGCGTCGTCACGCGCGGTGGCGGTGACGCGGCTGCCGGCGGCGCGGTAGTGCTGCACCAGCGCCAGGCCGATGCCGCGCGAGGCGCCGATGACCAGGGCGTGCAGGGGCGCGCGCACAGCGGTGGCGCTGGACGGGTCAGGTGGCATCTGCGGCATGGGGCAGTGTTCGGCGGGTTGGGTGGAAGTGGGCGATGGCGCGCAGCGCTGAACGCGGCCGCGCAATGCTCAATGCGCCTCGGCCAGCGCCAGGCGGGCGGCCAGGCCCAGGAAGAGCAGGGCCGAACTCACACCCAGGCCGCGGCGCAGCAGGGGGCTGGGTTGCCAGTGCCGCAGCGGCGCGACCAGCAGCACGACGGCGACCAGAAAGGCCGAGCTTTGCAGCACGAACCAGGCGCCCAGGGCGAGGAAGGCGGTGGTCTTGTCCGGTGCATCTGCGCCGATGAACTGCGGCAGCAGGGCCAGGAAGAAGATCGCCACCTTGGGGTTGAGCACATTGGTCAGCAGGCCCTGCGAAAAGACAACGCTGAGGTCGACCGGTGCTGCGGGTTCTCCGCGCGACGGTGCGGCGCCGGTCGTGGCGGCGGTGCCGGGGTGCTGCGATGGCGTGCCGGCGTCTGCCTGCGCCCGGGTGTCCAGCGCGCTGCGCAACATGCCGAAAGCCAGCCAGGCCAGGTAGACCGCGCCCATGAGCTTCAAGGCGGTGAAGGCGGCCGCCGAGGTGGCCAGTAGCGCGGCCAGGCCGAAGGCGGCGGCGATGGCATGCACCACGCAGCCGGCGTTGATGCCGGCCGCCGCAGCCAGCCCGCCGCGTACGCCATGCTGCAGGGCACGTGTGAGGGTGAAGATGAGGTCCACCCCGGGCGTGGCGTTGAGCACCAGCACGGTGAGGCTGAACAGGGCGAGGTCGTGCAGGCCCAGGTCGCTAGGGGTCATCGCGGTTCCGTGTGTGTGCCGGCGTCGATCAGAGCATCTGCACGGCCACGGCGGTGGCCTCGCCGCCGCCGATGCACAGGCTGGCCACGCCCTTCTTCAGGCCGCGCTTCTTCAGCGCGCCCAGCAGGGTGACGATGATGCGGGCGCCCGAGGCGCCGATGGGGTGGCCCAGGGCACAGGCGCCGCCGTGCACATTGACGATCTCGTGCGGCAGCTTGAAGTCGGCCATGGCGGCCATGGTGACGGCGGCAAAGGCCTCGTTCACCTCCCACAGGCCGACGTCGCCGGCGCGCCAGTCGGCCCGCGCCAGCGCCTTGGTGATGGCGCCGGCCGGCGCGGTGGCGAACCAGGCCGGCTCCTGCGCGTGCACGGCGTGGCTGACGATGCGCGCGATCGGCGACAGGCCCTGGCGCTCGGCGTCGCTGGCGCGCATCAGCACGAGGGCGGCGGCGCCGTCGCTGATGCTGCTGGCGTTGGCAGCGGTGATGGTGCCGTCCTTCTTGAAGGCGGGTTTCAGGCCGGCGATCTTGTCCAGCTTGGCCTTGAAAGGCTGCTCGTCGCGCTTGATGAGCACTTCGGCGCCGCCGCGGCCGGGCAGCACCACGGGGGCGATCTCCCAGTCGAAGCTGCCGTCTTCGTTGGCGGCCTTGGCGCGGGTGGTGGAGGTGATGGCGTACTGGTCCTGCGCCTCACGGGTGAAGCCGTATTTCTCGACGCAGGCCTCGGCAAACACGCCCATGGCCTTGCCACGCTCGTAGGCGTCTTCCAGGCCGTCCATGGCCATGTGATCGAACAGCTGGGCGGCGCCGTATTTCACGCCCTTGCGCGCGAACATCAGGTGCGGCGCGTTGGTCATGCTTTCCATGCCGCCGGCCACCACCACCTTGGCGCTGCCGGCCACCAGCATGTCGTGGCCGAACATCAGGGCGCGCATGCCCGAGCCGCACATCTTGCTCAGCGTGACGGCGCCGGCCGACTGCGGCAGGCCGGCGGCGAGCGTGGCCTGGCGCGCCGGGGCCTGGCCCTGGCCGGCCATGAGGCAGTTGCCGAAGATGACTTCGTCGACCTGCTCCAGGCCGACCTGGGCGCGGTCGACCGCCGCCCGTATGGCCACGCCGCCGAGCTGCCAGGCGGCCAGCGAGGAAAAGTCGCCCAGCAGGCCGCCGATGGGGGTGCGCGCGGCGGAGACGATGACGATGGGGTCGGTGGACATGGCGTGGGGCTCCGGGTCGGGTCGGGTCAGGCGATGGGCGTCGGCGCCGTGCGGCGGGCCGGGCGGTGAAGAAAACGTCGGCGTTGCCGGCTCAGCCCACCGCGGGTGGGTTGTCGCTGGCGTCGGCGCTGCCGGGTTGGGGCGCAGCGGTCCACTGGGCCAGGTGGCGCGCCTGCAGGGCGGCCAGGGCGGCGTCGTAGGCGCTGTCGATGTCCGCCAGGCTGCCCACGGTGATGCGCAGGTCTTCCAGCAGGCCGTTGTGCAGGCCGTAGACCCAACCGTGGATGACCACCTCCTGGCCGCGGTGCCAGGCGTCTTCCACCACCGTGGTGCGGCAGACGTTGCGCGCCTGCTCCAGCACATTGAGTTCACACAGCGCGTTGGTGCGCGCCTGGGCGTGCGGCAGGGCGTCGAGAAAGGTGCGGTGCTGGTTGCGCACGTCCTGCACGTGGCGCAGCCAGTTGTCGGCCACGCCCACGCGCAGGTTGTTCAGCGCAGCCTTCACGCCGCCGCAGTTGCTGTGGCCGACGACGATGACATGGCGCACCCGCAGCATGTCCACCGCGTACTGAATGACCGACAGCGCGTTCAGGTCGCTGTGCGCCACGACGTTGGCGACGTTGCGGTGCACGAAGAGTTCGCCCGGCAGCAGGCCGACGAGTTCATTGGCCGGCACACGTGAGTCGGCGCAGCCTATCCACAGGTATTGCGGCGTCTGCTGCTTGAGCAGACCGGTGAAGAAGCCGGGCTCGCGTTGCTCGATGGTGTCGGCCCAGGCGCGGTTCTTGTCGAAGAGTTCGCTCAGGTCGGTGCTGCTCATGGTTCGGAGTTGGGCCGCGTTGGCCGCTGGTTCAGGTTGGAGGGCCGCAGGCGGCGGCACAGGGCCGGACCGTCGCGTGTGTGACATTCTGCCGGCGCAGGGTTTCGCGCGACCGACAGACTGGCCCCGGGTGACGCCCGCCGCCGGGGCGCAGGCATCACATGGTTTCCGAGAACAGCTCGCGGCCGATCAACATGCGGCGGATCTCGCTGGTGCCGGCGCCGATCTCGTAGAGCTTGGCGTCGCGCCACAGGCGGCCGAGCGGGTAGTCGTTGATGTAGCCGTTGCCGCCGAAGATCTGGATGCCTTCACCGGCCATCCAGGTGGCCTTCTCGGCGCACCAGAGGATGACGCTCGCGCAGTCCTTGCGCACCTGGCGTACATGCTCGCTGCCCAGGCTGTCGAGGTTCTTGCCCACCGTGTAGCAGAAGGCGCGCGCCGCCTGCAGCACGGTGTACATGTCGGCCACCTTGCCCTGGATGAGCTGGAACTCGCCGATGCTCTGGCCGAACTGCCTGCGCTCGTGGATGTAGGGCACGACGTTGTCCATCACGCTCTGCATGATGCCGATGGGGCCGGCGGCGAGCACGGCGCGCTCGTAGTCCAGGCCGCTCATCAGCACCTTGGCGCCACCGTTGAGCTGGCCCAGGATGTTCTCGGCCGGCACCTCGACGTCCTGGAACACCAGCTCGCCGGTGTGGCTGCCGCGCATGCCGAGCTTGTCGAGCTTCTGGGCGATGGAAAAGCCCTTCATGCCCTTCTCGATCAGGAAGGCGGTGACGCCACGGGCGCCCAGCTCGGGCTCGGTCTTGGCGTAGACCACCAGGGTGTCGGCGTCCGGGCCGTTGGTGATCCACATCTTGCTGCCGTTGAGCACGTAGTAGCCGCCCTTGTCTTCAGCCTTGAGCTTCATGCTGATGACGTCCGAGCCCGCGCCGGGCTCGCTCATGGCCAGCGCGCCGACATGTTCGCCGCTGATGAGCTTGGGCAGGTACTTGCGCCGCTGGGCGTCGTTGCCGTTGCGCTTGATCTGGTTGACGCACAGGTTGCTGTGCGCGCCGTAGGACAGGCCGACCGAGGCGCTGGCGCGGCTGATCTCCTCCATGGCCACCATGTGGGCGACGTAACCCATGTTGGCGCCGCCGAACTCCTCGGGCACGGTGATGCCCAGCACGCCGAGCTCGCCCATCTTGCGCCACAGGTCCATGGGGAACTGGTCGCTGCGGTCGATCTCGGCCGCACGCGGCGCGATCTCGGCGTCGGCAAAGGCGCGCACGGCGTCGCGCAGGGCGTCGATGTCTTCACCGAGCATGAAGTTCAGGCCGGGCAGGTTCATGGGCTTGTCTCCTCGTCTGGGGGCGGATGGGGTGGGATGGGGCGAGCTGGGATGAGCTGGAGCCGGCAGGCTGACGGGCGGGCGGATCGTGCTCAGTGACGCACGTCGTCGCGGCCGGTCACGGTCATCAGGGTGGCCGTGAGGGTGGCGATGAGCTTGTGCTGCTCGGGCAGGGCGGCGGCGCCGGGGGCGCTGGAGGCCGAGGGCGCGCCGGCCTCGTAGGCCCGCCCGTCGGCCACGCTGATGCTGCGCCCGGCCTTGGTGACCTGGCCTTCCAGCCAGATCCAGGGGCCGCGCGCCGGGGCGAGCAGGTTGATCTTGAACTCGATGGTGAGCACGCCGGCGTCGGCCGGCATGAGGGTGGCCGCGGCGTAGCCGCAGGCCGAGTCGAGCGCGGTGGCGACGATGCCGGCGTGCACAAAGCCGTGCTGCTGGCTGATGGCGGCCTGGTGCGGCAGGGCAATGAGCACGCGACCGGCCTGCACCTGCTGGATTTGTGCGCCGATGAGGCTCATGGCGCCTTGGCGTGCGAACGAGGCTCGAATTCGGGCGGCGAATTCGGGGTCGCTGGCAGTGAAACTGGGCGAATTGGGCATCTGTTGCAATCTCCCCTGAGATCTGGATGAATGATTTGACGTTTACGTAAACGTCAATCAAGCCGCATCATAGTGGCGCCGAAGCGGGCTGCAAAGCGCACCCATGGGCTTGACGCAAGCGCCGTCCGCAGAGTTCAGGCGGTCTGGCTGGCGCGGCTGGACCGAAGGCCGGCGGGCGCAGCGGCGTCGGGCTGACCATCGGCGGCGATGAGGCTGCGGCAGCGCTGCTCGTGCTGCTCTATCTCGGCCAGGGTGACGCGGATGTCCTCCAGCTGCTGCTCCAGCTGCAGCCGGTGGCTGGCCAGCACGAGCAGGAAAGCCTGCAGCTGGGCGGTGTTATCGGCCGAGGTGTCGTACATGTCGACCAGCTGCTTGATCTCGCCCAGCGACAGGCCCAGGCGCTTGCCGCGCAGGGTGAGCTTCAGGCGGGTGCGGTCGGCGTGGCTGTAGACGCGGTTGCGGCCGGCGCGCTCGGGGGTGAGCAGGCCGACGTCTTCATAAAAGCGGATGGCGCGCGGGGTGACGTCGAACTCCGCGGCCAGCTCGGTGATGGTGTAGACGCGCAGCGCAGCGGGTGCGGCGGCGGCGTCGGCAGGAGGGCGGGCGGCAGAGGCCATGGTTAAACTTCCGTTGACGTAAACGTAAGTCTAACGACCGGGCATCCCCCATGGCCAACGCGCTGGAAAACGAACTCTGCTACCCCTGGGCGGACACGCTGCCGGCCACCGGCACCACGCTGGAGTTGGCGCCGGGGGTGCGCTGGTTGCGCATGGGCCTGCCGTTTGCGCTGGACCACATCAACCTGTGGCTGCTGCGCGACGAGATCGATGGTCGCGCCGGCTGGACGGTGGTGGACTGCGGCATTGCCAACGATGCCACCCGCGCCGCCTGGGAGCAGATCTTTGCCCACGAGCTGGATGGCCTGCCGGTGCTGCGTGTGCTGGTGACTCACATGCACCCGGACCACGTCGGCCTGGCCGACTGGATCAGCCGGCGCTGGCCCGATGAACACGGCGAGCCGGCACGGGTGTGGATGAGTGCCAGCGACTGGGCCACTGCCGGCCGGGTGCGCGATCGTCCGGCGGCCCAGGCGGGTGCGGCGGCGGCGGCCTTCTTCGCCGGACACGGCCTGAGCGATGCGGCGGCGCTGGACAAGGTGAAGGCGCGCGGCAGCTACTACGGCTCGCTGGTGCCCGAGCTGCCCGCGCAGTACCGCCGCTTGATGGACGGCATGGTGCTCGACATCGGCGGCGCGCACTGGTGCTGCATCGCCGGCCACGGCCATGCGCCCGAACACATCAGCCTGTACTGCGAGGCGCTGAACCTGCTCATCGCCGGCGACATGCTGCTGCCGCGCATCTCGACCAATGTGAGCGTGTTCGACATCGAGCCCGAGGGCAACCCGCTGCCGCTCTTCCTGCGCTCACTTGATCGCTATCTGGAACTGCCGGCTGACGTGCTGGTGCTGCCCTCGCACGGGCGGCCGTTCCGGGGCGCGCCGGCGCGCGTCCGGCAGCTCAAGGCGCATCACGATGAGCGCCTGGCCGAGGTGTGGGCGCTGTGCAAGCGCGCTCCGGCCAGCGCCGCGGACGTGTTGCCGGTGCTGTTTCGTCGCCCGCTCGACCTGCATCAGACCACCTTTGCGCTGGGTGAAGCGGTGGCCCATCTGCACGCCCTGTGGCAGGACGGCCGGCTGCGCCGCACGCGCGACGCTGCCGGGGCGTGGCGCTTTTCGTCGACCTGAGGCAGGGCCGGGGCGGGCGGCGACGCGCGGACAGCGCGAGGCCGGCATTGGGCGACTGCCATCGCCGTGGGTTCAGACCGTCGCCGTGGCCAGCGAGCTCGCGGACACGCGCAGGCGCTCGACCATTTCGTGCGCGAACTCGATGAAGGCCAGTGCGCCCTTGGATGTGGGGTCGAACACCACACCCGGCAGACCGTAGCTGGGTGCTTCGGCCAGACGCACGTTGCGCGGGATGACGGTGTCGAACACCTTGTCGCCGAAATGGGCCTTGAGCTGCTCGCTCACCTGCGTCTGCAACGTGATGCGGGGGTCGAACATGATGCGCAGCAGGCCGATGAGCTGCAGGTCTCGGTTCAGGTTGGCGTGCACCTGCTTGACGGTGTTGACCAGGTCGGACAGGCCTTCGAGCGCAAAGTATTCGCACTGCATGGGCACGATGACACCGGTCGCGCAGGTCAGGCCGTTGAGCGTGAGCAGGCTCAGCGAGGGCGGGCAATCGATGAGGATGAAGTCGTAGTCGCCCGCCACCTCGGCCAGCGCGCCCTTGAGCCGACGGTCGCGCCGCTCCAGCGTGACCAGCTCGATCTCGGCGCCGGCCAGCTCTCGGTTGGCACCCAGCACGTCGTAACCCACCTCGTCGTTGCGCGCACGGGCGTGACGCACCGTGCTGCTGCCGAGCAGCACTTCGTAGACCGAATGTTTCAGGTCGCGCTTGTTGATGCCCGAGCCCATGGTCGCGTTGCCCTGAGGGTCGAGGTCGACCACCAGTACCCGCTGGTCGATGGACGTGAGCGCGGCCGCCAGGTTGATGGTGGTGGTCGTCTTGCCGACGCCGCCCTTCTGGTTTGCGATGCAGAAAATCTTGGCCATGGAGGAGCCCGGTGCGAGCGGAGCTGAAGAGTGCTGGGAGCGATGCCCGAGCTTACTGGCTCACGAGCCGGATGCTGAAGGCGATGAGGGCGACACCGGCCAATCTTTCCAGCGCGACGGCGGCACTGCGGTGTGCGCGCAACTTGGCGGCCAGGGCCTCGGCCACGCTGCACAGGGTGATGCAGTAGGCCGCGGTGATGGCGGCGATGGTGAGCGCCATGGCGGCGAAGGTGATGGCACCGCGGTGGGTGGCGGGGTCGATGAAGAGCGGGAAGAAGGCCATGTAGAACACGATGGCCTTGGGGTTGAGTAGGGTGATGAGCAGGGCCTGGCGCAGGTAGCGGCCCGAGCTCATGTCCACCACCGGCGCGCTGCCCGGCTTGGCGCGCAGCAGCTTGAAGCCGATCCAGGCCAGGTAGGCCGCACCGGCGATCTGCACCAGATGGAACACGGTCGGCCAGGCCGCCAGCAGCGTGGCCACACCCGCCGCCGCCGCCCACATCAGCACCTGGTCGCCCAGGATGATGCCCAGGGTGGCCGCCACGCCGGCCCGCAGCCCGCCCTTGCCGGTGGCGGTGAGCAGGGCAAAGGTGCCCGGGCCGGGCAGGGCGAGAAAGACCAGGATGGCGGCGCAGAAGGCGCCGTAGTCGTGGATGCCGAGCATGTTCATGAGTTGGGGGTAGGGGCGGCGTGGCGCAGCCAGACGATGCAGCGCTCGCCCGGGTCGCCCGGGACGGTCAGGCTTTCCACGTGAAACACCTGGGCGACACCGGGCGGCAGGGCGGCGATCTCCTCGGCCGGGTGCTGGCCTTTCATCGCCATCCATGTGGCCTGCGGCGCCAGCAGCGTGCGGGTGAGCTCGACGAAGTCGGCCAGCGAGGCGAAGGCGCGCGAGGTGATCACGTCGAAGGCCGGCAGCCTGAGGTCCTCCACGCGTGCGTGATGGCTCTGCAGGTTGGATAGGCCCAGCTCGGCGCCCACCTGGCGGATGAAGGTCGCCTTCTTGCCGACCGTATCGACGCAGTGCACCTGCAGCCAAGGCAGGGCGACGGCCAGCACCACGCCGGGCAGGCCGCCGCCGCTGCCGACATCGAGCAGGCGCACGGCGGCGGCCAGGGCAGAGGGCACGGCAGCGGCGGCGGGTGCGGCGGCGTCTGCTGTGGTGCGGCCGAGTTGGCGCAGCAGCGGCGCCACCACGGCCAGGCTGTCCAGCAGGTGGTGCACCAGGGCTTCGCGCGGCTGGTGGATGGCGGTCAGGTTGTAGACGCTGTTCCAGCGCCGCAGCAGTTCCAGGTATTGCAGCAGGCGGTCGGCGGCGCGGTCGTCGAGTGGCACCCCGAGTACGGCGGCACCGGCCAGCAGCTCGACGCGCAGCTCGGCGAGCTGTTCTGCTCCCAAGGGCTTGGCGGTGCTGCCCTGCACATAGTTGCGGGGCTTGCCGTTGCCCGGTTTCGCGGCGGCCTTGGCTGCGTCAGTGGACGTCGTGGCGCGCGGCTGCGCGCGGCGCTGATCAGGCCGCATTGCTCAGGGGCATGGTGGGGCTGCCGGTGCTGTGGGTGAGTGGGGTGGATTCGTCGGTGGTGCCGGGCGACGATGCCTGGGCCTCGACATCGTCGTGCCGCAGGGCGAAGGCGCCGAGGCGGCGCTTCTTCAGGTGCACCAGCAGCAGCGAGATGGCCGCCGGTGTCACGCCCGAGATGCGCGAGGCCTGGCCCAGGGTCGCCGGCCGGTGCTTGGCCAGCTTCTGGCGCACCTCGAAGGACAGGGCGCCGACCTGGCTGTAGTCCAGTTCGGTCGGCAGCTTCAGGTGTTCGTAGTGCGCGCCGCGCTCGACTTCCTCGCGCTGCTTGTCGATGTAGCCGGCGTATTTGGTGGCGATCTCGACCTGCTCGATCACCGCGTCGGCCAGCGGCGCACCGAGTTCGGCCGCCAGTGTTTCACGTGAAACAAGCTCGGCGTCCGGCCGGGCCAGGGCGGCCGCCTCGCTCACGGTGTCGTAGCTGATGCCCGGCCGGCGCAGCAGGTCGATGAGGGTGTATTCGCGCTCCAGCGCTTTGCCGAGCAGGCGCTCGGCCTCGGCGTCGGCCAGGACGCCGGGGTGCACCCAGGTCGATTTCAGGCGCTGTGTTTCACGTGAAACAGCGTCGCGTTTGCGATTGAAGGCAGCCCAGCGTGCGTCGCCCACCAGGCCCACGCTGCGGCCGATCTCGGTCAGGCGCAGGTCGGCGTTGTCCTCACGCAGCTGCAGGCGGAACTCGGCGCGGCTGGTGAACATGCGGTAGGGCTCGCTCACGCCCTTGGTGATGAGGTCGTCCACCAGCACGCCGAGGTAGGCCTGGTCGCGGCCGAAGGCGACTGGCTCGCGCCCCGTCACCTGCAGCGCGGCGTTCATGCCGGCGTACAGGCCCTGGGCGGCGGCCTCCTCATAACCCGTCGTGCCATTGATCTGGCCGGCAAAGAACAGGCCACCGATGGCGCGCGTCTCGAAGCTGGCGCTCAGCTCGCGCGGGTCGAAGTAGTCGTATTCGATGGCGTAGCCGGGCCGAAGGATGTAGGCATTCGCCATGCCGGCCATGCTGCGCACGGCGGCCAGCTGCACATCGAAGGGCAGGGAGGTGGAGATGCCGTTCGGGTAGAACTCGTTGGTCGTCAGGCCTTCGGGCTCCAGGAAGATCTGGTGGCTGTCCTTGTCGGCGAAGCGGTTGATCTTGTCCTCGATGCTCGGGCAGTAGCGCGGGCCCACACCCTCGATCACACCGGTGAACATGGGGCTGCGGTCGAAGCCGGTGCGCAGGATGTCGTGGGTGCGCTGGTTGGTGTGCGTGATCCAGCACGGCACCTGGCGCGGGTGCTGATCCGCCGAGCCGAGGAAGCTGAACACCGGCACCGGATCCAGATCGCCGGGCTGCTCGACGAGCTGGCTGAAGTCGATCGAGCGGCCGTCGATGCGCGGCGGCGTGCCGGTCTTCAGGCGGCCCTGAGGCAGCTTCAGCTCCTTCAGCCGGGCGGATAGGCTCACGGCCGGCGGGTCACCGGCGCGGCCGGCCGGGTAGTTGTTCAGGCCTACGTGCACCTTGCCGTCGAGGAAGGTGCCGGCCGTCAGCACCACGGCGCGGGCGCGGAACTTCAGCCCCACCTGGGTGACGGCTCCCACAACGCGGTCGCGCTGACCATCAGACTCGACGAGCAGGTCATCCACCGCCTGCTGGAACAACCACAGGTTGGGCTGGTTCTCCAGCCGGCGGCGGATGGCGGCCTTGTAGAGGATGCGGTCGGCCTGCGCGCGGGTGGCGCGCACCGCCGGGCCCTTGCTGGAGTTGAGGATGCGGAACTGGATGCCGGCCTCGTCCGTGGCCGCGGCCATGGCGCCGCCCAGCGCGTCGACCTCCTTCACCAGATGGCCCTTGCCGATGCCGCCAATCGAGGGGTTGCAGCTCATCTGGCCCAGGGTCTCGATGTTGTGCGACAGCAGCAGGGTGGCGCAGCCCATGCGGGCGCTGGCCAGCGCGGCCTCGGTGCCAGCGTGGCCGCCGCCGACCACGATCACGTCAAACTCTTGCGGATAGAACATCACAACCTCGGGCAGACCCCGCGCCAGAGAGGGGGAAAAACAATGCGTGGCGCGGGTTGGGGACAAGCGCTCGATTTTAGGCGGCGCCTGTGGATAAGTCATACCCGAGGCTGCCGCAGAATGCCTTGATGGACTGCCGCCCCCACTGCGCCGCCTGCTGCATCGCGCCCTCGATCAGCAGCCCCATCCCCGGCATGCCGGGTGGCAAGCCAGCCGGCGTGCCCTGCGTGCAGCTCGACGAAGCCCTGCGCTGCCGCATCTTCGGCCAACCCGAGCGACCGGCCGTGTGCGCCAGCCTGCGCCCGCACGCCGCCATGTGTGGCGAGAGCCGCGAGCAGGCGATGGCGATGCTGAACTGGCTGGAGCGCTCGACCGCGCCCGGCTCTGTGACCTGATCCGCCGCCTGTGCGCGATCGCCGGCCGGCGCGCCGCGTCGTGTCGTGCAGCGGGCCTGACGCCCGCGCGACGGCAGTGCCGGCGCCACCTCGTTAATCTGGCCGTCCAGCACCACGGCCGGCCTGTGCGCCGCGCGCGTGTTTCACGTGAAACAAGCAGGAGACGACACGCCATGAACACCCCCGCCCACGCGCCCACCCCCAGCCTGCAGCACGAGGTCAGCCCCGAGGAATGGCAGCTGCGCACCGACCTGGCCGCCTGCTACCGCCTCATCGCCCTGTACGGCTGGAGCGACCTGGTCTTCACCCATGTCAGCGCTCGCATCCCCGGGCCCGAGCACCACTTCCTCATCAACCCCTACGGGCTGATGTTCGACGAGATCACCGCCTCCAGCCTGATCAAGGTGGACGCACAGTGCAACAAGCTCAGCCCCAGCCCGCACCCGGTGAACCCGGCCGGCTTTGTCATCCACAGCGCAGTGCACGAGGTGACGCAGGATGCCGGCTGCGTGCTGCACACCCACACCGCCTCGGGCGTGGCGGTGGCGGCGCAGAAACGCGGCGTGCTGCCCATCTCGCAGCAGTCCACCTTCGTGCTGGCCTCACTGGCGTACCACGACTATGAAGGCGTGGCCTTCCGCCCGGACGAGAAGCCGCGCCTGCAGGCCGACCTGGGCCGCGCCAACTTCCTCATGCTGCGCAACCACGGTCTGCTCACGGTGGGGCCGACGGTGGCCGATGCCTTCCTGAGCATGTACGTGTTCGAGTCGGCCTGCCAGATCCAGATCCGCGCCCAGTCCGGCGGCGCCGATCTGACCGAGGTCGCCCCGGCCATCATTGCCGGCACGCGCGAAGCCATGCGGGTGCAGACCGGCAGCCTGGGCGGGGCCTTCGTCTGGCCGGCACTCATTCGCAAGCTCGACCGCGCCGACCGCTCCTGGCGCGACTGAGCGTCACGCCAACACGCGCAGGGGGCGGGCGACCTCAGCGCGAGCTGGTGCTGGCAGTGCCACTCAGCAGACGCGCAGCTTGCACCGCCCAGCGTGCCCAACGTAGCACGCGCAGCAGCTGTACCCATCGCCCTGCGCGACGGCGGCCCGCGTCGTCGACCTCGCGCGCCAACCCGCGTGTCTTGCGGCGGCGCAGGCGACGCCACACCAGGCGTGACAGCGCCTGCCACAGCAGCAAGGTGGCTGCGAGCCGCGGATAACGGCTGCGCAGATCGGCCATGCGGCGATGGACGTCGGCGAGCAGGTCGCGCAGTCGCAAGGCGAGATCAATCGGCGTTGCCACCAGCTGCCAGCCTGCGCGCAGTTCGGAGGTCAACTCGCCGCGCAGTTCGGCACTGCGGCGTATCAACTCCTGCTGGCGCGACAGCAACTGCGCGCGGCTGGGCCAGGCCTCATCCGGTGCGCGCAGTTCAAATGAAGGGGCAGGGCGCGGCATGGTGCTCGAGCTGCATGATGACCTGGGGTGGAGCGGCCGTGCTCATTGCGGCCCGTCGAGCTGCTCGCGGTCACGCTTGAGTTCCGCCAGGCTGGCGCCAAACACATGGCCGACATGTTGCAAACGCCGCCGTGCTGCGAGCAGCATGGCCACACCCACGCCCATAAACGCCAAGGCCGCGCCCGCCAAAGCGAGCAGCCGATAGCTGTCCCAGGCCAGGGCAACCAGAAATGCTGCGAGAAAAAACAGCCCGAACGTCAGCAGCAACAGGCCGGCAGCGCCGCGCAGTACAGCGTCGAAGGCCAGCAGCACTTCGACCTGCAGCTCGTTGCCCAGCAGTTCGAGCCGGGTCTGCAGCAACGCGAGCGCCAGGTCGGCCATGTGCCGCAGCCGCCCCGACAGGCGTGCGGCGGGTCCGGTGTCGCTGCTCATCTGTGGCGTCCGCGTCTGGCCTGGGCGTGGCAATCCGGGCCCAGGTCAGCTGACTTCAACGCCGCGAAATCAACGCGCCCAACAACACTCCGACCGCACCGGCGACGCCGATGGCCTTCCACGGGTGTTCGTGCACATAGGCATCGGTGGCCTTGCCGGCCTCCTTGGCGCGCTCCATCGCCGAGTCCTGCCACTGACCGATGCGTTCACGCGCCGCCTGCAGGCGCGCCTGCAGGTGCCCACGTGCCTCAGCCGCGCCGGGCGCGCCCTGTTGTTCAACAGTGGCCTGCAACATCTGCTCGGCGTCAGCCACGACCATGCGCAGCTCGGCGAGCAGCTTGTCCTTTTGTGATGCGGTGAATTCGGACATGACGGCAACTCCTTTGTCATTCGACCAGAAAGATGCGGCGCCTGGCGCTGGCTGTCGTCCGGATGGCGATTCCGGCGGGGCACCTGCACGACCCGGGGTTGACCTTACCCCTGTCCACCCTCAGTGGGTAGGGTTGTTTCAATTTTCCCGTCCAGCCGGCGTCGACTGACGAAATGGCGTGCCGCGCCGCTGAATGGGTCGACAAACTCGAGCTCGCGCGCCAGCAACTGCAGGGGTTGGCGGTAATCGGGCGCAGCCGGGTCGTCGGCAGGTTGAAGCACCGGATAGATGCGGTCACCGAGGATGGGCCAGCCCAGCGCACTGAGCTGGGCACGCAGCTGGTGTTTGCGGCCGGTGAGTGGCTCCAGCTGCCAACGCGCCAGATGCGTGCCGATCCGCTCGATCAGCTTGACGCGCGTTTGTGCGTTGGGTGCGCCGGCCACTGTTGCCATCTGCATGAAGGCATGGCCCGGGCGTTCCTCAAGCCGGCTTGAGATGAGCGGCGGCAGTGGCGCTAGGTCATCCCGCCAGGGCGTCATCGCCTCGTAGACCTTGTGCAGCGCGCGCTCGCGCAGCAGGCGCTGGTAGGCGTCGCGCGAACCGGGCCTTACGCTGAACATCACCAGCCCGGCGGTTTCGCGGTCGATGCGATGGACGGGGCTGAGGGTGGTGATGCCGAGCTGGCGCTTGAGTCGTACCAGCAGCGTTTCCTGCACATGCCGCCCACCCGGGCTGACCGGCAGGAAATGCGGCTTGTCGGCAACCACCAGCGCATCATCCGCATACAGCACCTCGGCTTCGAAGGGAACCACGGCTTCGGGCTGCATGGGACGACGCCAGTACCAGAGCAGATCGTGGCCGGTGCAGGATTCGTCACCATGCAGCGGTCGGCCATCGGCCGCCAGCACCTCGCCACCGGCCAGCCGGGCACGCCAGCCGGCCTCGTCAAGCGCAGGCAGACGCGCGCACAAGAAGGTCAGCAGATCCGGCCAAGGCCCGGGTGTGACGGCCACCCGGCTCGCCCCGACGCCATCGCGGTCAGGCGGCGTCCAGGCCGCGCGCGGCCGGCTCATGCGGAAAGGCCAGGTTTCACCTGGGCGTGGCGGGCAAGGTTGCGGCCGCAGGGCCCACGGCCGGTCCGGCATCGCCCAGGCGCAGGGCACGTTGCAGTCGCCAGGCCTCGTCCGGGCGGGCCGGGTCGTACACCGTCTCGGGCCGGCGGCCGGTCGGCTGCAGTCTGGCGTCCAGCGCCACCCGGCGGTCGAAGACATAGCAATCACCGTCCCACAAGCCACCCGGCCGGCCTTGAGCAGCCTGTTCGGCCAGATAGCCCAGGATGCCGCCGCGCAAGGTGTGCACCGTCAAGCCCAGCGTTTCGCGCATCCACGGTGCCGTGCGGTCGCAGCGTATGCCGCCGGTGCAGTACATGGCGACCGTGGTGCCGGCAGCACGCCAGGCCGGCGCCTGCTCCCGCACTCGGTCGGCAAAGTCGCTGAACAGGTCCACGCCCGGATCGGCTGCGCCGCGGAAGCGCCCGAGGCGGAATTCCCAGTGATTGCGGTTGTCCAGCAGCAGCACGTCGGGCCGGGTGATCAGCGCGTTCCAGTCCGCCGCACCGAGGGTGCCGAACTGATCGCCCGGGGGAGCGCCCTCGTCCAGGCTGATGGCCACCAGCGCCGGCTTCAGGCTCACGCTGAAGCGACCGTAGGCAGGCGTGTCGCAGGCGCTGTGCTTGAAGACGATGCCGTGCAGGGCAGCGAAGGACGGGTCCAGCCGCAGCGCGGATTCGAAGGCAGCGACTGCGCCGCGTACACCCGCCACCGCGCCGTTGACGCCCTCGGACGCGACGATCAGGCTGCCGCCGATACGCCCGGGCGCACCCAGCCTCGCGCCGAGGGCGCGCAACTCGGCGGCCGTGGCGGCCGGGTCGGGCAGGGCGGCGAAACGGTAGAAGGCGCTGTGCTGCCAGCTACCGGTCTGCCGGGCCTGTGTCGGTGTTGTCATGGGGTGACTCACCGCTTCAGGATCACCAAGCCCTTCAAGTACTCGCCCTCCGGGTAACACAGCGTGGTCGGGTGATCGGGCGCCGCCTCCAGCCGCTGCAGCAGATAGCCGTCGACGCCAGCGTCCAGCCCGGCGCCGGCGACGATCTTGTGGAAGAGCTCGGCGCCGATGCCGCCCGAGCAGCTGAAGGTGAGCAGCAGGCCGCCCGGGGCGAGCAGCTTCAGGGCCAGGCGGTTGATGTCCTTGTAGGCGCGGCTGGCGCGGTCGGCGTGGGCGGCGCTGGGGGCGAACTTGGGCGGGTCGAGCACGATGGCGTCGAAGCGCTTGCCGCTCTCGTTGGCGTCCTTGAGCAGTTGGCGCAGCGTGCCGTTCACATCCGCATCGAGGGCCTGGTGGCGGGCGGGGTCGTAGCCGTTGAGTTCGACGTGGGCGCTGGCGCGCGCCAGCGAGGGGCCGCTGGAGTCGACGCTGATCACCTCCTCGGCGCCGCCGGCAAGCGCGGCCACGCTGAAGCCGCCCGTGTAGCTGTAGCAGTTGAGCACGCGCTGGCAGCCGAACTGGCGCACCAGGCGGCCGAACAGGGCGCGGTTCTCGCGCTGGTCGAGGTAGTAGCCGGTCTTGTGGCCTTCCTGCACATCGACGGTGAGCTGGATGTCGTGCTCGCGCAGGGTGATGGCGGTGGAGCCCTCGCCTCGCAGCCAGCCCTTGGCCGGCTCCAGCCCTTCCATCTGGCGCACGCCGGAATCGCTGCGCTCGAAGATGCGCGTGCAGCCCAGGTGTTTGGTTTCGGCCAGCAGGGCATCGGCGATGGCGGCCTTCCAGCGCTCGGTGCCGGCGCCGAGGAACTGCACGCTCAGGATGTCCTCGTAGCGGTCGACGATGAGGCCGGGCAGGCCGTCGGCCTCGCCGTGGACGAGGCGCACGCCGTTGCTGGCGATGGCCAGGCGCTCGCGCATGGCCACCGCGGCGCGGATGCGCCGGGCGAAAAAGCTTTCATCGATGCGCTCGGCCTCGTCGAAGCTCCAGGCGCGCACGCGGATCTGCGAGCTCGGGCTGAAGGCGCCCCAGGCCAGGAACTCACCCTCGGCCGATTCAATGCGCACGGTTTCGCCGGCGTCGGCACGGCCCTTGGCAACGCTGCCCTGGAACACCCACGGGTGACGGCGCAGCAATGAACGCTCCTTGCCGGGGAGCAGACGGATGGATTTCATGGCGGCGATTGTCGGCGCGCCGGCCGGTGCCTCCAGCCGCGGCGCACCGATCCGCTCATCTGCCTGAATGGCCTACAGGGTTCCTACTGATACGCCAAACCTTGTATCTAAGGAAAACACCTAGAACATGGCGCAATAACGTATAGGCTCAATCGGCTCAAGTATCAAAGCAGGAATGAGCGTAGACCTATCGTTACGCCCGTCGTCGAGACGACCGCCGTCGACCTCACCGCCGACTCGCAACACTCCCTTTCCCCTCCCTTTCCCACCTGGTTCCCGCAGAGGAGACACCTCATCATGTTGAAACTCAAGTCCTCCCTGGCTCTGGCCGTCGGCCTGCTGGCCGGCCTGTCGGCACAAGCCGCCACCGAACTCGTCATCGCCACCGTGAACAACGGCCACATGATCGAGATGCAGAAGCTGAGCAAGAACTTCGAGACCGCCAACCCCGACATCAAGCTCAAGTGGGTGACGCTGGAAGAAGGCGTGCTGCGCCAGCGCGTGACGACCGACATCGCCACCAAGGGCGGCCAGTTCGACGTCATGACCATCGGCATGTACGAAACCCCGATCTGGGGCAAGAAGGGCTGGCTCAAGGAGATCAAGACCGACGCCGCCTATGACGTGGACGACCTGCTGCCCGCCATGCGCAACGGCCTGTCCGTGGACGGCAAGCTGTACTCGGTGCCTTTCTACGGCGAATCGTCGATGCTCATGTACCGCAAGGACCTGGCCGACAAGGCCGGCGTGAAGTTCAGCGATCCGCCCACCTGGGACGAAGTCTCCAGCGCCGCCGTCAAGATGACCGACAAGTCTGCCGGCGTGTACGGCATCTGCCTGCGCGGCAAGCCGGGCTGGGGCGACAACATGGCCTTCCTGACCACCCTGGCCAACACCTTCGGCGGCCAGTGGTTCGACATGGCCTGGAAGCCCCAGCTGGAAAGCAAGCCCTGGAAGGACGCCATCAACTTCTACGTCGACCTGATGAACAAGGCGGCGCCCCCGGGATCGGCCTCCAACAGCTTCAACGAGATCCTGGCGCTGTACAACGAAGGCAAGTGCGGCATGTGGATCGACGCCACCATCGCGGCTTCGTTCATCACCGACCCGAAGCAGTCCAAGGTGGCCGACAAGGTCGCCTTCGCCAAGGCTCCGGTGAAGGCCACGCCCAAGGGCAGCAACTGGCTGTGGGCCTGGGCACTGGGCATCCCGGCTTCCACCAAGAAGGCTGACGCGGCACAGAAGTTCGTGACCTGGGCCACCAGCAAGGAGTACATCGAACTGGTCGCCAAGACCAACGGCTGGGGCCATGTGCCCACCGGCACCCGCAAGTCGACCTACGCCAACGCCGAGTTCCAGAAGGCTGCCGTGTTCGCCAACGCCGAGAAGGCCGCGATCGACACCGCCAACCCGAACGACTCGACCCTGCCGAAGTCGCCGTACGTGGGCGTGCAGTTCGCCGCCATCCCCGAGTTCCAGGCCATCGGCGTGGCCGTGGGCCAGGAGCTGAGTGCCGCGCTGGCCGGCAAGAAGAGCGTCGACGCCGCCCTCAAGGCTGGCCAGACCGCCGCCGACCGCGAGATGAAGAAGGCCGGCTACTACAAGTGATCGGCTGAGCCGCGCCGGCGCGGCTCTTCATCCCCTCTCCCCCAGCGGGGGAGAGGGCAGGGGAGAGGGGGCAAGGCCCGCGCCCGCTGCTCCCTCCTCGTGTCCAACACCAACCCCCGCTTGCCCCCACCCCAGCCTCCCCCGCTGGGGGTGGGAGCAGGAAGGCGGGCGATTCGCCCCCCCCCCCCGGCCTGCCAGGCCTTTCCATCCACCATCGCCAGCCATGCAACAAGCCGCCCCCCGCCTGATGCCGCGCCTGCTCATGGCGCCGGCCGTGGCCACGCTCTTCCTGTGGATGATCGTGCCGCTGGTGATGACCCTGTATTTCTCGGTCATCCGCTACAACCTCATGCAGCCCGAGAACGTCGGCTTCATCGGGCTGGACAACTTCGAATACTTCGTCACCGACCCGAGCTTTGGCACGGCGGTGATGAACACGCTCATCCTGCTGGGCAGCGTCATCCTCATCACGGTGATCCTGGGCGTGGGCATCGCCCTGCTCATCGACGATCCCTTCCCCGGTCGCGGCCTGGTGCGCGTGCTGCTCATCTCGCCCTTCTTCATCATGCCCACGGTGAACGCCCTGCTGTGGAAGCACATGATGATGAACCCCATCTACGGCGTGCTGGCGCAGGTGTGGATCTTCTTCGGCGCGCAGCCGGTGGACTGGATGACCGACTGGCCGCTGCTGTCCATCATCATCATGGTGGCCTGGCAGTGGCTGCCCTTCGCGACGCTGATCTTCATCACCGCGCTGCAGAGCATGGACCGCGACCAGCTCGAAGCCTCGCGCATGGACGGCGCCACCTATGTGCAGCAGCTGCGCTACCTCTACATCCCGCACCTGGGCCGCTCGGTGGCGGTGGTGGTGATGATCGAGATGATCTTCCTGCTCAGCGTCTTCGCCGAGATCTTCACCACCACCGGCGGCGGGCCGGGGGATGCGTCCACCAACGTGGCCTTCCTCATCTTCAAGCAGGCCCTCTTGAACTTCGACGCCGGCGTGGCCTCGGCCGGGGCGCTGTTCGCGGTGGTGCTGGCCAATATCGCGGCCGTGTTCCTGATCCGCCTGGTCGGCAAGAACCTGGACAAGTAAGCAAGGGAGCCCCAGATGCCGCAACGCAAGTCCACCGTCTCGCCTGCGCTGGTGATCCGCACCGGCGCCGCGTGGGTCGTCACCCTCATCCTGTTCTTCCCGCTGGGCTGGCTGGTGCTCACCGCCTTCAAGACCGAGCTGCAGGCCATCTCGGTGCCGCCGCTGCTGTTCTTCACGCCCACGCTGGAGAACTTCGGCATCGTGCAGGAGCGCAGCGAATACATGCACTACGCCCTGAACTCGCTGGTCACCAGCGTGGCCTCCACCCTGCTGGGGCTGGCGCTGGCGGCACCGGCGGCCTATTCGATGGCCTTCTTCCGCGGCAGGAAGACCAAGGACATCCTGATGTGGATGCTCTCCACCAAGATGATGCCGGCCGTCGGCGCGCTCATGCCCATCTACGTGCTGGCGCAGTGGAGCGGACTGCTGGATTCGCAGCTCGGCCTCACCATCATCTTCACCATGAGCAACCTGCCCATCATGGTGTGGATGCTGTATTCGGGCTTCAAGGAGATTCCGCCCGACATCCTGGAAGCCGCACGCATGGACGGCGCCACGCTGTGGCAGGAGGCCCGCCAGGTGCTGCTGCCGCTGTCCATGGGCGGGCTGGCGTCGACCGGCCTGCTGTGCCTGGTGCTGAGCTGGAACGAGGCCTTCTGGAGCCTCACGCTCAGCGCCGCCAAGGCCGGCACCCTGGCCGCCCTCATCGCCCAGTACTCCAGCCCCGAAGGCCTGTTCTGGGCCAAGCTCAGCGCCGCCTCGCTCATGGCCATCGCGCCCATCGTTGTCTTCGGCTGGTTCAGCCAGAAGCAGCTCGTCCAGGGCCTGACCTTCGGCGCGGTGAAATGACCCACCCCCGTAGCGGCTGCGCCGCTCCCCCTCAAGGGGGCGCCGCTGGCGGCCCGGCAAAGCCGGTTCCGCGGCGTCCGCTTGACAGCAGCGAGGCACCGGCCGAACGGGCCGCCTTGATGTGACGTTCAAAGAATAGGAGCATTCGTATGGCCTACCTCCAGCTCAAGGGCATCGAGAAATTCTTCGGCACCCACCGTGCCATCAAGGGCATCGACCTCACCATCGAACAGGGCGAGTTCATCGTCTTCGTCGGCCCCTCGGGTTGTGGCAAGAGCACGCTGCTGCGCCTGATCGCCGGGCTGGAGCAGATCGACGGCGGCCAACTCGTGCTGGACGGGCGCGAGATCACCGATCTGCCATCGAGCAAACGCGACCTGGCCATGGTGTTCCAGAGCTACGCCCTGTACCCGCACATGAGCGTGTTCGAGAACATGAGCTTCGCGCTCAAGCTCGCCGGCGTCGACCCGGCCGTCATCAAGG
>JBEEJN010000014.1:0-103087 GCA_041169165.1 Pseudomonadota bacterium | reverse complement strand
CTTGGCCGCCTGCGTGAGCAGGGCGTTGAGCATGCGGATGATGGGCGCGTCGTCGGCGGCTTCGAGCAGGTCTTCCACGGCGGGCAGGTCCTGCATCATGCGGCCGAGGTCGACCGCACTTTCCACCTCGCCCACCACCGCCGCGGCGCTCGATTCACCGCCGGCATAGGCCTGGGCGATGCGCCGGGCGAGCGATTCACCGCCCTCGTGCTCCAGCGCGTCGACCGCGTAGCGGCGCATCAGCTCGGCCAGGGCTGGCGTGGCGCCGGCGGCACTGCGCGCGTCGGCCCACAGCACCAGGTGTTCGCCGTCGTCCTCGAGCAACAGGTTGTTGGCCTTGGCCCAGCTGTAGGGCAGGGGATAACGCATGCGCGGCGACCTCCCGCTCAGCGGCTGCCGGCCTCTGCCGGCGCGGCGACCGGCTTGCCCCAGCCGTCGTCGCTGCGGGCCGGCGCGGCGGGGGTGGTCGGCGTGTCGGCCGGCGGCGGCAGGCGCAGCGGGCCGCGTTCGGGCAGCACCGGGCTGTCGCTCACCGGCAGCACCGGCGAGGGGCGCGGCTGGGCGGTCTGCATCTGGGCGCGGATGGCGTCGTAGCGGTCGGCGGTGAGCGCGTCGGCCTGCTGCTGGGTGCGCATCACCACCGGGCGCAGGAAGACCAGCAGATTGGTCTTCTTCTTTGTGCGGGCCTCGCTGCGGAACAGGTTGCCGATGAGGGGGATGCTGGCCAGGCCGGGCACGCGGTCCTCGCCGTCGTTGTAGGCGTCCTGCAGCAGGCCACCGAGCACCATGATCTGGCCGTCGTCCACCACCACCGTGGTCTCGATCGAGCTCTTGTCGGTGGTCGGGCCGTTGGTCGAGCCGCTGCCGGGCACGACGCTGGAGTTCTCCTGGTAGATCGACATGCGCACGGTGCCGCTTTCGCCGATCTGCGGCTTCACGCGCAGGGTCAGGCCGACGTCCTTGCGCTCAACGGTCTGGAAGGGATTCACCGAGGCGCTCGACGTGCCGGTGCTGGTGAAGCTGCCGGTCACGAAAGGCACGTTCTGGCCGATGACGATCTTGGCCTCCTCGTTGTCCAGCGACACCAGATTGGGCGTGGATAGGATGTTGGCGCCGGTGTTCGATTCGAGGAAACGCGCCAGCGCCCCCAGGGTGTAGACGCCGTTGATGGCCTTGATGAGGCCGACGTTCAGACCCACGCCGGGCACGACCGTGCCGCTGGTGGCGCCTACCGCCAGGTTGATGATGTTGTTGGTGCCGGTGGCGCCGCTCTGGCCGGCGTTGAAATTGGTGCCTGCCACGAGGCCGTACTTGTCGCCGTTACGCCCGAGCAGGCCCTGCCACTGGAAGCCGAAGTCGGCCGCCTGGGTGGCGTCCATCTTGACGATCATCGACTCGACGTAGACCTGCGCGCGGCGGGCGTCGAGCTGCTCGATGACCGCGCGCAGCTGGCGGTAGACCGGCTCGGGTGCGGTGATGATGAGCGAGTTGGTGGCCGGGTCGGCCTGGATGAAGCCACCGGTGGACGGTGCGGCCGAGGCCTGCACCGGCGCAGTCGCCTGCGGCGAACTGCCGGCGGCGTTGGCGCCGGCCGTGACCGGTGCCTGCGTGCTGGCCGCGGTCGGGCCACCGCCACCACCGCTCGAGCCGGCGCTGGCGCCGTGGGCGGCGCGCAGCACCGCTGCCAGCTTCACCGCGTCGGCGTTCTTGAGATAGACGACGTAGATGTTGCCGCCCGGCGCAGCGCTGCCGGTCGGCCGGTCGAGCTTTTCGACCAGGTTCTTCACCATGGCCAGCCGCGCCGCGTTGGGCGCGCGCACCATGAGGGTGTTGGTGCGCGCGTCGGCCAGCACCGTCAGGCCGTTGCCGGTCCCTGCGGCGCCGGGCGCGCCGGCCGACGTGGCGTCGGCAAAACGCTGTACCACCTGCTGCAGGTCAGACGCCGCGGCGTGCTGCACCGGGATGATTTCCACGTCGGTGCTGGCCGGCGTGTCCATGGTGGCGATGATCTTGGCGATGCGCGACAGGTTGTCGGCGTAGTCGGTGATCACCAGGGTGTTGTTGCCCGGGTTGGCGTTGATGGTGTTGTTGGGGCTGATGAGCGGGCGCAGCACCGGCACCAGGTTGTTGGCGTTCTCGTGCTGCAGCCTGAAGATCTGCGTGATGATGAGGTCGCCGCTGCGGGTGACGTTGCCGATCGACACCGTGCCGGTCTGCAGCTTGGCGTCGGCCTCGGGCACCACCTTGAGCAGGCCGGCCACCTCCACCACCGTGTAGCCCAGGCCGCGCAGGGCGGCCAGGTAGTTGAGATAAGCCTCGCGCGGGGTGAGCGGCTGCTCGCTGTACAGCGTCATCACGCCTTTCACGCGTGGATCGATGACGATGTTGCGGTCCAGGATGGCCGCCATGGCGCGGGTCACGCCGTCGATCTCGGCATTGACGAAGTTGAGCGTCACGTTGGACTGCCGCGCTGCCGACCTGGCCTTGGCTGGCGCGGCGGGGGTGACGGGCGCGTCGGCAGCGTCCACCGGCAGGGCCGGCGCGGCGAGCACACAGGCCAGGGCGGCGGCCAGGGCGCGTTGTGCGGGCGGGTGAGGGACCGGCTTCATGGTCATCCGATGCTGATGAGTGAGCGTGCGCCGTCGCGCCTGCCGATGATGTTGAGCAGATTGGCCAGCGCAGCCTGGTCGGCCTCGGCCGCGGTGGCTTCGCCGCGCAGCCGCATGCCGCTGGCGCTCCAGCTACCGGCGGCGCTGAGCAGCAGCGGGCCTTCAACCGTGCTGAGCTTGAGGCTGGCGGTGCCGGCCTGGTCGGGTGTGCTGGTCAGGGCCAGGCGGTAGCTGCCCAGCCGCGGCACGGTGGCCACCCGCGAGGTGACGTCGCGCCATTCCAGGTCGGCCCGGCCTTCGAAGGCGAAGCGCCCGGCCGTCCATACCAGGGCGAAGCCGGGTGTGGACAGGCGCAGATCACCACCCGGCACCACGGTGTTCCACGGCGTGCCCAGGCCGACCAGCAGCGCAGCCGGCCAGCTGCCCAGCCAGTCGCCCTGCTGGCTGACCTCCACCCGCAGGCTGCCGGCGCCTGGCCGCACACGCAGCAGCGGACGTCCGTGCAGGCAGCAGGCCTGCTCCAGCTGCAGGTCGAGGCCGCTCAGGCGCGGCGTCAGCGTCCACGACAGCCGCCCGGGCAACACACGGGCATCGACCGCGCCGTCACCGCCGGCGAGCACCAGCACCGCGCTGCCATTCCACAGGCTGCCGCTGGCGTCGGCCAGCAGCACATGGCCCTGGCTGGCGCTGGCGATGCCCTGGGCCAGCCAGCGCGCCGGGGCGAAAACAATCAGTGCAAGCAGGGCGCCGAGCAGCGCGCCCAGGGCTGCCCAGCGCCGCGTGACGCGCGCAGCGGGCGCGGTCGTGGCAGACGAGCTGCTGCGCCGGCCACGCCGCAGGCCCAGGCCCAGGCTGGACAGTCGCGGGCTGCTGTTGCGGGATGACGCCATGCTGCGTGGCTTCCCTCAGGCGCCGGGCCGTTGCAGCGTGAGCACCACGCTGCCGCTCAGTCCGCCCGCGGACGGGACGGCGCCCGCATTGCCGCCGGCCTTGGCCGCATTGGCGGCTGACGGCGGCGCGGCGCTGCGGCGCAGCTGGGCTTCGATCACCCGCGCACGGGCGGCACTGCGCACCTCGCCCAGCCAGGCCATGAGGGCGACCGCTGGTACGTCGGTCAGGTTGACGCTGAACCGCTCGCCCTGCTGGGTCATGCGGGCGGCCGGGCCCAGGCGCTCGGTGGCCGCACGCAGGGCCGCCTCGGCCTGGGCTGCCGGCAGCGGCGCCTGGCTGCGCAGCTCGCGTGCCTCGCTGGCCTGGGCGAGCATGAGCTGCCACTGGCGATCAAGCTCGGCCTGTTGCGGCGGCAGGCTGCGCAGGCTGTCCAGGGCGGGCTGCACCGCAATCATCCACACCAGCAGCAGCAGCAGCGCGGCACCGGCCAGCAGCACGCCGCGGCGCTCGCGCGGCGCCATCTTCTGCCAGTGCGGCTGCAGCCGGCTGTTCAGTTCATGCAGGCCACTGGCCAGCGTGCTGGTCGGCGCATCACCGGTCGAACGGGAGAGGCTGGGCAGGTGGGCCATGGCGGGGCGAACAGGCAGGTGATGACAGGGTTCAGCGCGGCCGGCGCGACCTGCTGATGACCAGGCTGCCTTCGCTGGCCTCGACCTGCCAGCCAGCCGGGCGCAGACGGGCCGCGACGGCATCGGCAGCGGCGGCGCGCAGCTCGGGGCTGGTGAGGGTCAGGCGGCCGGGCTCGAAGGCCAGGCTGGCGGCCTGCGTGTTGGCCGGCCAGGCGCTGGCGACGGCCTGCATCATCACCTCCAGGTCGGCATCGCCGGCGCGCCCGGCGGCGGCGCGCAGCGTGTCGGTCTCGCGCTGCATCTGCAGCGGTGCGTCGAGCACCGCACGCACCTGCGGATGGCTGCTGCGCAGCAGCTGCACCATGGCAGCACGGCGTTCGCCCAGCGCGCTGCGCTGTTGCCAGGCCCAGACGTTCAGGCCGATGAGCTGCACCACCAGCAGCCCGGCCAGGCCCCAGCGCACCGGTCGCCAGGCCGGACTGGTCCAGCCCTGCCAGGCGGCCCGCAGCGCCGTGCCGCCGCGGTGGGGGGCGGCGAGCGTGAACTGGCGCAGGTTCCAGGCCGAGGCGGCGGCCTCCAGCATGCGTTCGGCCCGGCTTTGCATGCTGATGTGCAGGTCGGACTGGCCGCGTGGGCCGCTCAGCCAGACTTCGGCTGCACCGGCCGCGGCGGCCGAAGCGGTGATGCGGCAGCTTGCCGGCATCGGGTCGGGCAGCAGGCGGCGCGCCAGGGTGCCGCTGGCTGGCCAGCAGGACACGCCGGACGGGCCGGCCAAGCTGACAACGAGCTCGTCCGCGCTCGACGCACCGCCGGTGGGCAACTCGGCGTCGGCAAGTTCGGCGCCGGTCTGCAGGTGCAGGTGCACCGGTGCGCCGGCCGCCGGATCGGCAAGGTCCAGCGTGGGTTCGCCGGCCAGTGCATCGGCCGGCGCCATCAGCGGCACCACCCGGTCGACCTGCAGGCCGGCCGCCTGCAGCGCCTGCAGTTGGGCCGACAGCCAGAGCCGGTCGGTGATCGCCAGCCAGGCTGGTGCACCGCCGCGCGCACCCGGCGCAAGGGCGAAATGGCACTGTTCGCCGTCGACCAGCAGCTGTTCTTCGACCAGTCCGAGCAGGGCTGCCGGCAGGCGTGCCGCCGGTGCCTTGGGCACACGGATGAATTGCCAGGCCAGCGCTTCTTCGGGCAACACGGCCACCGCCCCGGCGCCGCGCTGGCGCAGCAGGGCGGGCGCGGTGCGACCACTTTCGTCCACCGTGCTGCCGTCGGCGCTCCAGACGAAGAAGACCTCGGTCACGCTGGCGCCCGCCACGCTGGCCAGATCGGCGTCGTCGGCGGTCGCCAGGCGAGGATGCTGGCGCGGCCGGGCGGGCAGCAGGAGCAGCAGCATCAGCGCACCCTCCGCGACGCACCGCCCGCCATGGCCTCAACGCGCCGCAGCGCGCATGGCGCCGGGCTGCGAGGCAGGCACCGAGACTGAGGGTGGGGCAGGGGGGGGACAGTCATGAAATTGCAGGAACGGGCTGCATTGTAGGTGCCGGGGCGAGCCCGCCCGGAGCCTCGGCTGATGCCAAATGTTGCTCAAGAATCAAGCACTTGCATCAAGCGCATGGCCTGGTCGCCGGGGTCGATGAAGCGGGCGTGTCAGCCGCCCTCGGCGCTCAGCGCCGGGCCCGCCGGCAGGCGTCGGGTGCTGAGCAGCTTGACCTCGAGATTGGCATTGCGTTCGACCAGCGAGCGCTGCGTGACCACCATCTCGTCGATGCGCAGCCGCCCGGTGACCTCGAAGTAGCTGCTGGCCACGCCGACCCGCGCGGCGTCAAGCACCACGGCCGCGCCCAGGGCGGCCTGGGCGTCCTCGCGGCGTTGCAGCGGGCTGCGCAGGCGCAGTTGCACCAGCCGTTCGGCCGAGGCCAGGTCCACGCCCGGCAGCACGGCGGCGATCACCAGCCGCGAGGCGGTATTGAGGTTGAGTGGCGTGGCCCGCGGCAGCAGTACCAGGTAGGGCTTGAGGGCTTGCAGCGCGTCGGGCGGTACGCCCAGCCAGCCCAGGTCGTCGACGCGTTCGGGCATGAGGGGCGGCTCGCGCGGCGTGTCGTCGGCGCTGGCGGCGGCCACGCTGGCGCTGGCGGCCAGGTCGGCGCTGTTGCCCGGTTGCGCCAGGCGCAGGCCTTCGGCCAGGGTGAGGGCGATGGCCGGGCTCACGCCCACCAGGTCGCACAGCCGGCGCAGGGTGGCCAACTCGGCCGCCACCACCTTGCCCTGCACGATGACGTTGCGCAGGTTGTAGCGCGCCTGCGCGTCGGTGATGGCGCCGGACAGGAAAGCGTCGGGGGCGTCGTCGGTGTTGTCGCGGTCGGCGGCCAGAAAGGTTGACAGTCGCGCTTCGGCCAGCGGTGTCGCCCACGGTTCGCCCAGATGGTCGGGGCCGCCGTTGCGGGCGTCTTCGCGCAGCAGCAGCCGGGCCCAGTCGAGCGCGCCCATGAGCACCCAGCTGGCCTGCGACTGGCTGCGTTCAGCCACCTCCACCTGCACCGCGCGCCACTGCTGCCACATCATGCCGGCGGCCAGGGTGGCGATCAGGCTGACGATGACCATGGCGGTGAGCAGGGCCGCACCGCGCTGGCCGGACGGCGCGACGTGGGCTTGGGCGATGCAGGGGGCGCGTTGAGGCATGGTCGCGGGGTCGTCAACGCTCGCTTCAGGGGTGGATGAGTGGCAGGTCACGCACCAGCGTGCCGCCCACCCCGCCCGGAGACGTTGGCGCGAGCTGCAGCGACAGGCGCACGCCGTCAGGCAGCGCCAGGCGGCTGCCGGTGCTCGCGACCGGCGCGCTGCCGGCACCGCTGGCCGGCGTCGCGGCAGCGTCCGCTTTGAGGTCGCCGGTGGACTGGGCGTTGCTCCACGAGTTGCTGCGGCGCGAGTAGACATAGAGCTGCCAGGCCTCGACGTTGGCCTGCATGAGCAACTGGCCGGTGTCGTTGGGTAGCAGCTGATGGCTGTGCAGCCAGGCGTCCTGCAGTGCTTCGCTGCTCACCAGCACCGGGCTGGCCCAGCGCATCAGCCGGCCCTCGCGCAGCTGCCACACGATCAGCTGCACGCCGTCGTCGCGCCGGCGCGTCAGGCGCAGGGCGGCGCCGTCGTAGCCGAAGGCCGGCACGTTCTGGGTGTCGATCAGCTCGCGCAGGTCGGCCTCCCATTGCGCCAGCACCGATTGCAGGCGCAGCAGGCCGTCGACCCGCTCGGTTGCCGCCGCACGGCTGCGCACCACCACCGCCACCCCCTGCCAGGCCATGGCGGCCAGGGTGGCGAGCACGAACAGCGACACCAGCACCTCGACCAGGGTGAAGCCGGCGTGGCGCGGGTGTCGACTAGGCTGGGCAGGATGCATCGTCGGCAGCGCTCAGAAGCGCGACACCACGGTGGACAGGCGCAGCAGGCTGTAGCCCTGGGCGTCGATCATCTTCGCGTCGACGCGGCGGAAGTTGGGGTTGGGCGTGGTGCGCACCACCAACCGTCCCGCATAGTTGCGGCCGAGCTGTTCGCAGCTGAACTCGCTGTCGCCTACGGCCGGGAATTGCTGCGCCAGGCGGATGGCGCCGAGCTGGTTCTCGGCGCACCACTGCGCGGCCAGCACATCGCCCAGCCGCTCGGCGTTGCTGCCCAGCGCGGCGGCGGCTTTTACACCGGTGGCGAGCGCCACGGCGACGATGGCCAGCGCCACCATGACCTCGATCAAGGTCATGCCGCGGCTGGACCTGGATCTGGACCTGATGGACGGGCGCGCGGCGGTGGTCATGGCGCCTCGTTCACGACCCGGAACGGCGCCATGCCGTCGGTCGCCAGCACTAGTTGCCGCTGGCCCAGGCGCAGCACCAGGCGCTGGGCGCCGATGACCGGCTCGGGACCAAGCAGCACGCCGTCCTGTCCAGGCGGCAGGTCGACGCTGATGGCGGCCAGGTTGTCGTGCTCCAGCCAGTGTTCGGGCAGCTGGCTGGTGGGCGGCAGGCCGGTGAAGCTGAAGTCGCCCGGCTCTCGGGCGTCGCCAGCGCGGCGGCGGGCCGGAATCTGCCAGGCCACCGCCACGCCAAGTGAACGCGCCTGGGTGCGCGCCACCTCGAACAGGGCGGCCAGGCGTTCGCCTTCACGCTCCAGCCGGTCGGCCCCCGGGTCACGCAAGGCCAGGCTGGCCACCACGCTGGCCAGCGCGATGATGCTGATGACGACCAGCAGTTCGAGCAGGGTGAAGCCGCGCTGAGCGCGCGCGCGCCTGGCGCTGCGAGACATGGCGGCGGTCGTCCTGCGGCAGTGGCTGGCTCGCGAGGGAGGGGCCGGCGGGACGCTCGGATGCCGCTTGGCCTATTGCCAGGAGCCGATGTCGGCGTCCTTGCCTTCACCGCCGGGCTGGCCGTCGGCACCCAGGCTGAAGACATCGATCTCGCCCTTCACGCCCGGATTGACGTATTCGTAGCTGTGGCCCCAGGGGTCGTTGGGCAGCTTGTCCAGATAGGGCTTCCAGTTCTGCGGCACGGGTGCGGCGCCCGGCCGCGCGACGAGCGCCTGCAGGCCCTGCTCGGCGGTGGGGAAGCGCTGGTTGTCGAGCTTGTAGAGCTTGAGCGCCTGCATGAGGTTGTTGACGTCGGTGCGTGCCGCCGTGACCCGGGCGTCGTCGGCACGGCTGAGCACATTGGGCACGACCAGCGCGGCCAGCACCCCGATGATGACCAGCACCACCATGAGTTCGATGAGGGTGAAGCCGCCCATGCCCGCTGGGCGCGCTGCTCGGCCAGCCGGCCGGGTCGGGCGCTGGAAGGCGCGTTGAGCGGCGACTGCTGTGGTCATGCCTGCATTCCTTGCTGTCTGAAAGTTGTTGTGTTGCGCAATGTGTGGCCCGGTTGGCGCACGGCCGGGCCTGAGCGTGGCAGCGCGGGCAGCCGACCGGAGGGCGGACCATCCCGCACCGCGTGGCGCGCGCTGCACGCCGACGCCCTGGGCGACCCGGGCCACGACGCAAGGCCTTGCCGCAGCCGCCTTCGCCCGCGTCCCCAGCGATGGGCCTGATGGACGGCGGCCAGGGGCGCTGCCGTGGCCTGGGGTGCCGCAAGCGGAGCGCCGTGCCGCCCGCCGTCACGTGTCCGGCAGGACGCAACGATGATAATCGGGCCACCATGGCCATCGCCCCGCTGCTGCGCAAACTCACCACCACCCTGGTCTGGGCCGCCTGCGCCGCCAGTGCGGTGGCCTGGGGCTTGAAGATTGGTGGGCGCAGCCTGCCGGTGCCGGCACATGCCCAACTGCTGGCGCCCGAACAGAGCCTTCGCGGTGATCCGCTGCGCCTGTTCAGCCCACCCGCAGCGACCGAAGCGGCGGTCGCTGCGCCTGCCCAGGCGAGTCGATTCAAGCTCGTCGGTGTGGTGGCGCCGGTGACTGCAAGCGCCGGCATCATGCCCGTGAGCCTGCGTGGCCCGGCGACCGCGGGCGTCGCGCTGCTGTCGGTGGACGGCAAGCCCGCCCGCGCCGTGCGTGTTGGTGCGGCACTGGACGCCAATTGGGTGCTGCAGGCAGTCGGCCCGCGCAGCGCCGAGTTGGGCCCCGCGAATGGCGAACCCGGCCTGCACCTCGAGTTGCCGCCCCCGCCCGCGCCGGCGACCGGCCTCCTGCATGCCGCCGAGCCGGCCGGCGCAATGCTGGCGCCGGTGACGCAGGCCGCGCTGCCGGCGCGTCAGCCAGCGGCCATCGTCAGTGCGCCGCCGGCCACGATCAGCCAGCCGCCCACCGCGCCCCTTGTGCCGCCTGCTGTGGCCGAGGCACCCCCCGAGGCCCTGCGTGCCGAAGGCAGCAGCGACCTGCCGCCGGGGAAGATGAAGCCCGGGTCGAAGCGCTGAAGCTCTTGCATGCCGACGGCGCAGTGCCGGTGGCGTGCATCCACGAGTCGGTCGCCGCTCCGCGACGGGCTGTTTCAGTGGTCGAGCAAGGCGCTCAACTGATTGCGCAGCGCGGTGCTGTCGAAGCCGTGCCCAGGGCGCTGCGCAGCGTCGGCGTCTTCGGTCAGTACCGGCACCTGGTCCGGGACGACGGTTTCGACCACGTCGCTGAGCAGGGCGGCGGCGGCGGCGATGAGCGGCCAGGTCAGGGTGATGCCGGTGCCGTCGATGCTGTCCAGGCCGAGTTCGAGCAGGGCGGTGGCCTGGAATCCGGCCAGTACCGCGTCCAGCCCCGGGTGGGCGGTGCTGCGGCAGAACACGCAGTATTCAGGCAGCGGGCCGCCGATGCGGGTGGCCACCAGCAGCGCGGCACAGGCGGCAATGCCATCCACCATGACCAGATGGCGCTTGTGCGCCGCCGCCAGCATCGCGCCCACCATCATGGCGATTTCGAAGCCACCAAAGGCAGCCAGCACTTCGACCGGATCCTCGCAGGCGGCATGACGCGCCTGGGCGGCCTGCAGATGGCTGAGGCGATGCTCGAAGGCGGCGTCATCGGCGCTGTGCAGACCGTAGTCGTGCGGGCGCAGCATCTCGTGCAGGCTGAGCTTGGTGAGGCGGGCAATGATGAGCGCGGCCGCCTCGGTGCTGCCCACGCCCAGACCAGCGCAGCCCAGCGCGTTGCCGGCCAGGGTGTCGGTGATCTCCATGCCGGCGCGGATGGCAGCGTTCACCTGGTCGATGGACATCGCCTGGGCCACCCGGCAGTTGCGCGTGCCGTGCGCGATCTTGCGCAGCAGCATGCCCGGGCCGACCGGCAGCGGCGTGGCCAGGCCACTGTCGACGATCTGCAGGTTGATGCCTTGCTGATGTGCAAACACCGGCATGGCCACGTGGGACGCCATGATGTCGCCGACCTGCTCGGCGCTGCTGCGCATGGAGGCGTCGGCCACGTCAACCGCCAGGCCGTGATCACCGGCGAAGATGAGCAGCTGCGGCTGGCGCAGCCGCGGGCGCAGGCGGTTTTGCATCAAGCCCAGGCGCACGGCCAGGGTTTCGAGTTCGCCATGCCGGCCGGTGATCGCAAGCCGTCGCGCCAGCTTGTGTTGCAGTGCCTGCTCAAGCGACGGCTTGACGGTGGAAGCGATGAGCGGAGGGTTGTCGGTCGGCATGTGGCGGTTCCCGGTCGGGCTCGCGGAGGAGCTAGGGCACGATGCGGGCGGACGGCGTCATCGAGTCGCCCTCATTGTGGCGGACGTCCGGCCGACGACAAGCCGTTGTGCGCCAGTCTGGGGCGCTCGGCCGCGCCAAGCATCACATCCCCAGCCGCACGTGGTCCTGCGAGCAACTGCCTGATGCTGATTTTGCACGTTCGGGCAGGGCGATCGGGCCTTTACACGCGGCTCGCGCTGAGGCCAGACCGCTGGATGCAGTCGTGTTGGCCTGGAACTCAGCGCAGAAAGAGTCGGTAGACCGGGTTGTCGGTTTCCTCGACGCAGGGGTAGGCCAGGGTGTCGAGAAACTGCTTGAACTTGCCGCGGTCGGCGCGCGGCACCTGGATGCCTACCAGGATGCGGCCGTAGTCGGCGCCCTGGTTGCGGTAATGGAACAGGCTGATGTTCCAGCCCGGGTGCATGCTGGACAGGAAACGCATGAGCGCGCCCGGCCGCTCGGGAAAGACGAAGCGGAACAGCCGTTCGTTCTCGGCCAGTTCGCTGCGTCCGCCCACCAGGTGGCGGATGTGCTCCTGTGCCAGTTCGTCGTGGCTGAGGTCGACTGCAGCAAAGCCCTGCTGGCTCAGCATGGCGGCGATCGCGGTGGATTCGCCACGTTGGCTGGTCGAGATGCCGACAAAGATGTGTGCCTGCTCGGCGCCCGAGATGCGGTAGTTGAACTCGGTCACGCTGCGCGGGCCGAGCAGTTCGCAAAAGCGCTTGAAGCTGCCGCGTTCCTCGGGAATGGTGACGGCGAACAGGGCCTCGCGCTGTTCGCCCACGTCTGCGCGTTCAGCCACGAAGCGCAGGCGGTCGAAGTTCATGTTGGCGCCGCAGGTGATGGCCACCAGCGTCTGTCCCTGCAGGCCGTGGGCCTGGGCGTACTGTTTCAGGCCTGCCACGCCCAGGGCACCGGCCGGCTCCATCACCGAGCGGGTGTCCTGGAAGATGTCCTTGAGCGCAGCGCAGACCTCGTCGGTGTCCACGCGCACAAAGTCGTCCACCAGGGCGCGGGCGACGCGGAAGGTTTCCTCGCCGACCTGCTTGACGGCGGTGCCGTCGCTGAACAGGCCCACGTCGGCCAGGCGTACCCGCTTGCCGGCCTCGACTGAACGCGCCATGGCGTCCGAATCGGTGGTCTGCACGCCGATCACCTTGATGCCCGGGCGTACGGCCTTGAGGTAGGCCGCCACGCCCGAGATCAGGCCGCCGCCGCCGATGGCGACGAAGACCGCGTCGATGCGGCCCTGGTGCTGGCGCAGGATCTCCATCGCCACCGTGCCCTGGCCGGCGATCACGTCCGGGTCGTCGAAGGGGTGGACAAAGGTCAGGCCGTCCTGGCGGCCGAGCTGGACCGCGTGGTCATAGGCGTCGGAGTAGCTGTCGCCGACCAGCACCACCTCGCCGCCCAGCGCCTTCACGGCCGAGATCTTGACCTGCGGCGTGGTGGTCGGCATGACGATGACGGCGCGGCAACCCAGCCGCCGTGCGCTCAGCGCCACGCCCTGGGCGTGGTTGCCGGCCGAGGCGCAGATGACGCCGCGCGCCAGTTGATCGGGCGCCAGGTGCGCCATCTTGTTGTAGGCACCGCGCAGCTTGAAGCTGAAGACGGCCTGGGTGTCCTCGCGCTTGAGCAGCACCTGGTTGCCGATACGCGTCGACAGCGTGCGCGCCGGGTCGAGCGCACTTTCCTTGGCGACGTCGTAGACCTTGGCGGTGAGGATGCGCTGCAGATAGCCGCTCAACAGCTTGGGATCGGGTGCTCGACGGCCGGAGCCGGCGGCAGCTCTAGACGCCGACTTGATGGCTACGCGCGCCTTCTTGGCTGGCGGCGCGACCTGACCCTTTGTGGCCGTGATGGCCTTGTTGCTGCGCGTTGTCTTGCTGGCGGCTGCGGCAGTCTTGCCTGGGGTGCGAGGGGTACGGGTGGCGGTCATGGACAGGCGGCGCGGCCAGGGGTGGGTGAAGCGCCGCTGCGTGACTGACGCAGCGGCGCAGGGCGCGCGATGTTATTGCACGGTCCTGGCGCGTCGAACGGTGGTCGGACCGGCGTCGTGGCGCCAGGTGGCAAGTGCCCGCGAGTGCGCCCGCGACGAAAAAAAGCCCGGGACTTGCATCCCGGGCTTGAATCCACCTTTTCGGAGGGTGGAGGAGACAACTGGCGGGAGCGATAACGCTCAACCTGGGGTTTATTCTAGGGTGGCTCATGTTGCACTGCAACCAGGAATTCGTGCTCCAGGCCAGACCCGATGTCGCACCGTCTGTGCAAACGGCAAAATGACGTGTTCTGCCTGGGTCGATCAGCCGTCATCCCTGCGGCCTGGCGAATGAATCGATCTGACTTTGGGTGGTTTCACCATGCTGGGCGCGGGTAATTCGCGTATGGGTCTCGATCAGCCCGGGTGGATCAGCACTTTCACTTAAGCAAGCACTATGGAATGCACCATTCACTGGCTGCCTGGTTCGGGCATGGCCTTTGCGGCCGAGACCGGCAGTGGCCACCTCATCACCATGGACGGCGCACCCGAAGGCGGCGGCCGCAACCTGGCGCCGCGGCCCATGGAGACACTGCTGGCCGGCGCCGGCGCTTGCACTGCCTATGACGTGGTGCTCATCCTGCAGCGCGGCCGCCACGAGGTGAGCGCCTGCAAGCTCGAGGTCAAGGCCGAACGCGCCACGACCGACCCCAAGGTCTTCACCAAGCTTGAACTCGCCTTCAAGCTCAGCGGGCCCAAGCTGCCCGAGGCCGCGGTGCAGCGCGCCGTGGCGCTGTCGATGGAGAAATATTGCTCCGCCACCGCCATGCTGGGCCGCACCGCCGAGATCACGCACAGCGTCGAGATCGTCACGGCGTGAGTTGACGCCGCGCAGACCGCGGACCGGGACGCACCCGCATCGCGAGGCCTGGACCCTGCCGCGCCGGCGTTGGTGCCGACGCAGGGTCGCATCAGATGCGGTGTGCCGCCGTGGTCATCACCTTGGCGGCCAATTTCATGAGGCCGCGCAGCGGCAGGGGTGGGCGCTTGCCGCCGGCGTTTTCGGCATTCACCGCGTGACGCACCTCGTCCTCGCGCATCTGCATGACGATGGCGCGTGACGCCGCGTCGCGCGACGGCAGCAGTTCCAGGTGACCATTGAGATGCTGCTCCACCTGTCGCTCGGTCTCGATGACGAAGCCCAGGCTGGCGCGGTCGCCGCCGATCTTGCCTGCCACCAGGCCGATGCCGAAGGCGCCGGCGTACCACAGCGGGTTGAGCAGCGAGGGGCGCGACCCCAGCTCCTTCATGCGTTGCTCGGTCCAGGCCAGATGGTCGGTCTCCTCGTCGGCCGCGCTCTGGAAGTGTTCGCGCAACTGCGGGTCGCGGGTGGCCAGCGCCTGGGCGTGATACAGCGCCTGCGCGCAGACCTCGCCGACATGGTTGACGCGCATGAGTGCACCGGCCAGGCGCTTCTCGCGTTCGTCGAGATCCGCGGCTTCGCCCTGGGGCGAATCGGCCTGGGGGTCGACGACCGGGCGCGGGCAGGGCCGCGCCGCACGGTGATGTCCCCAGACCGTGCGCAGGCCCTGCTCCACCGCGCTGAGCAACAGGTCGGTGCTGCCCAGCCTGCGCGGCTGGCTGGCAGCCGCTGCTGCTGCGGACGGTGCGCCGGAGTCTGTGGCGCCCTCTGTGGTGCTGTAAGTGGCTGACATGATGTGGACTGCTCCTGTACCGGTAGGCATCGGGTGCCACCGTCGGTGGCCTGGTTGCAAGGTTACGCCTGCGATTGGCCAAACTGCCCGCGCTGAACTGCCTGCGTTGAGGTGGTGTAGCGATTTTCCTGGCTCGTGTTTGATGCGGCTCAGGCTGGGGCAGGGAGGGCACGCCGGCTTGTATGGGCCGGACGAAGGCCGTGCTCGGCATTGAAATGACTGGCTCACGAGTGGCTGCGGGTGACATCGACCTGTCGTACAAGTAGGCGGGAACAGTCAAGCTCAATCTGCGTTCCTCCACAGCGGCGACGACACCATGAGAGCCAGAACGTCAGCCTCAGCACCGTGGATGGACCAGGCGTGTTCACGAGCGTGCTGGCGCATGCAAGTCGTCTGCAATCCAACCCCACGAAAAGTCGGATTTTCGAATCGCCCTTTGCAGTCAGGGCTTTTCCTGGCTGATGCGAGCCTGGATGGGCTGTTGCACGAGCTGTGGCCAGATGTGTATCGAAGGGCCGACAACATCAGGGCATGCCCTAGGTCTGACCCGTTCGGCCTTGTGCCATGGCGTGTTCTTGCTTGTTGTGTGACGACAACGAAAATGTCCCGCCAGCGCGGTGCTTGCTTGGCAATCGACATGTGCCTCTGATGAAATGCGCGCCAGCTTCCGACAAGGAGGTGGCCTGACCAGCCCCGCGTTCGTAGATCGAGCCGGCCCCAGGCTCCGTTCAACCTAGGAGAACTGACTTGAAGAAATCCCTGATCGCACTGGCTGCTCTGGCCTCCACCGGCGCATTTGCTCAAACCGCCGCAATGACCATCACCGGTGGCATCGACCTGGCCTATCGCGCTGTGTCGCATGAGGATCCGACCAAGAAGGTCACCGGCGTGACCAACAACGGTTCCTACACCAGCCAGCTGGATTTCGCCGGCAAGTACGACCTGGCTGGCGGCACCAGCGCTGGCTTCTTCATGGAGCTGGACTTCAACCCGCAGATCAGCGCCCAGGCGAACCAGAACTCGCTCGGCTTCGGCGGCACCCCCTTCACCGGCCAGCAGATGGTCTACCTGGGTGGCGGCTTCGGTACCGTGCGTCTGGGCGTCCCCAACTCGCCCGGCCTGACCGCCGGCGTCACCGCCCAGCCCCTGGGTACCGCCATTGGTTCTGGTTACGGCAATGGTTTCGGCCGTCTGGGTACCACCAACGCCTCGGGCGTCAACTCTTATGAAGGCAACGGCCCTGGCCGCATCATCCGCCACGAGAAGACCCTGCAGTACACGACGCCCAATCTGGACGGCGTGACCGCCACGGTCGAATTTGCGGCCAAGAACTACAACGCCAACACTGCCGCCGCTACGGCCACCGCTGCTGCTACGACTGCGTCGACCAGCAATACCAACGGCTACTTCGGCCTGGCTGCTGCCTACAACAAGGGTCCGGTCAACGCCATCATCTTCAGCGGCAAGGCCACTGCCGGCGACAACACCGGTAGCACCGCCCGCGCCTCTGGCGGCACCACGATCGGCGACACCACGACGGCTGGTTCGTCTGCGCTGACCGCTTCGAACAACGCGCTGACCCTGGGCAGCAGCGTGAAGTGGATGATGCTGGCTGGCAACTACGCGATCGACAATTCGCTGACGGTCTACGCTGGCTACACCACCACCAAGGGTGAGACGGCAGCTGGCACCAAGTTGGAAGACAGCAAGTCGCAGAACGTGGCCGTCAAGTACAACGTCGACCAGTTCGAGTTGATGGCCAACGTCCTCACTCGCACGAGCAATCTGACGGCTGCCAATGCGGCAACCGCCAGCCAAGCCCAGGACCTGGGTCTCAAGGCTACCCTGATCGGTCTGGGTGCCAACTACAACCTGAGCAGCAAGGTGACGGTGTACGGCCGTTACGAAACGGTGAAGAACGCCACCGTGACGACCACCGTGGCCCAGAAGCAGACCACCACCGCCGCTGGCGTGAAGGTGCTGTTCTAAGCATCACCGCTTCCGCACCGCTGCGGAGCCGGCCGGCCTGCCGGCAAGTTCCGCGCGCCGTGTGAATACCTCGCCCCGGTCTGACCGAGGCGAGGTTTTTTCTTTCCTGCCCTGTTCTGCGCCAACGCCTTGGGCGCTCATCTGATTTCGTGTTTCTCGTGTCCATGTCCCGTTCGTTGATGTCTCGCCTGTTGTCCCTGCCCGTGCCGACCCGGCGCCTGGTGGGTCTGCTGTCTGTCTGCGCTGCGGCGCTGGTGTTGCCGGCCTGTGCCGCTCGTCTGCCACTCGAGGCGACCAGCGCCGGCGCGGTCCAGATGCGTGGCCAGGACAGGGTCGAGGCCGATGCGGCCGATGAGTCGCCTGTTGCCAGCGCTGCACCCGTCGACGTGATGTGGGCCAACGGTCGCTGGCGCGCCCAGACCCTGCCGGGCAAGAAGCTCACGGTCTATGAACCGGTGCAGCTGGAAGGTCGGACCTGCCTGCATGCCAGTTCGCAGGCATCCGCCAGCATGCTGCGGCGCAAGGTCGACATCGCGCCGGCTGATCTCGGGCACTTGAAGTTTTCCTGGCGTGTGCCGGCCCTCATCGAGCAGGCCGACCTGACCCGGCGCGAGGGCGAGGATTCGCCGGTGCGTGTGGTGCTGGCCTTCGACGGTGACCACGGTGAGCTCGACCTGCGCACCCGCGCCATGTTCGACCTCGGCGAGATGCTGACCGGCGAACGCCCGCCCTATGCCACGCTGATGTATGTGTGGGAAAACCGCCAGCCACGCGAAAGCCTCATCCTCAACCCGCGCACCGACCGCATCCGCAAGATCGTCGTCGAGTCGGGGGCGGCCAACCTCGGCCATTGGTTGAGCTACGAGCGCGACGTGGTGGCCGACTACCAGCGCGCCTACGGCCGCTTGCCCGGGCGCCTGATCGGCATCGCGGTCATGACCGACAGCGACAACACCGACTCCGAGGCCGAGGCCTATTACGCCGACCTGCGCCTGTTCGGCGCCCGGGGCCAGGCGCTCTGACCTGACCCAGCCGCGCGCTGCAGCACACCACACCACACCGCACCGCGCCGCACGATACGCAGCCATGGCCGACCGCGTCTTCCAGCCCGAGACCCTGGCCATCCACGCCGGGCAGATTCCTGACGCGGCCACCGGTGCACGGGCGCTGCCCATTTACCAGACCACCAGCTTTGTCTTCGACAGCGCTGACCACGCGGCCAGCCTGTTCAATCTGCAGACCTTTGGCAACGTCTACTCGCGCCTGTCCAACCCCACGGTGGCGGCGCTCGAGGAACGGGTCGCGGCGCTGGAAGGCGGCCGCGCCGCCATTGCCTCGGCCAGCGGCATGGCGGCCGAGGCCATGGCCCTCATGACCCTGCTGCAGGCCGGCGACCATGTGGTGGCGGCCGGCGCCTTGTACGGCGGCACGGTCAGCCTGCTGGCGGTGAACCTGAGGAAGTTCGGCATCGAGACGACGTTTGTCGACGCCACCTCGCCGGCCGCGTTTGCCGCAGCCATGCGGCCTGAAACCCGCGCCGTGTTTGCCGAGAGCCTGGGCAACCCCAGCCTGCAGATGCTGGACATCCAGGCCGTGGCCGATGTGGCGCACGAACACGGCGTGCCGCTCATCGTCGACAACACGGTGCCCTCGCCCTTGCTGTGCAACCCGATCCGTTTCGGCGCCGACATCGTGGTGCACTCGGCCACCAAATACCTCGCCGGCCACGGCACTACGCTCGGTGGCGTCATCGTGGAGAGCAGCAAGCCGGCCGGCAATTTCCACTGGGCCAACGGCAGGTTTGCCGGCATGACTGAGCCGTCGCCGGGCTACCACGGCGTGAAGTTCTTCGAAACCTTCGGCGACTTTGCCTACACCATGCGTGCGCGCATGGAGACGCTGCGCGTCTATGGCTCAGCCCTGGCGCCGATGAGCGCCTGGCAGATCCTGCAGGGCATCGAGACCCTGCACGTGCGCATGGAGCGCCACTGCGCGAATGCGCTCAAGGTGGCCGAGTTTCTCAAGTGCCATCCGCAGGTGAGCTGGGTCAGCTATCCCGGCCTGCCCGAGCACCCGCAACATGAGCTGGTGCGCCGGCAGATGCGCCACGTCGACGGCCACCCGGATCGACCCATGGGCTCAGGGCTGCTGGCTTTCGGGGTGAAGGGCGGGCTGGCGGCCGGTGTGCGCTTCATCGAGGCAGCGCAGTTCATGAGCCATCTGGCCAATATCGGCGACACCCGCACCCTCATCATCCATCCGGCCTCGACCACGCATCGTCAGCTTGACGCGGCCCAGCAGCTCGCCGCCGGCGTGTTGCCCGACATGGTGCGCATGTCGGTCGGCATCGAGCACATCGACGACATCCTGTGGGACATCGACCAGGCCCTGGCCGCGGCGGCGCGCAGCGCCTGAAGAGGACGCCGCGCGGCCGGTCAGCCGGCCACCGGCTTGGCGCGGCTGGCCGCCTGGGCGCGTGCCAGCACACCGGCCAGCGCGGCTGACGCCACCCGCGAAATGGCCGGGTCGGCGCGGCTGGTCAGGGCGATCGGCACCCGTGCGCCCAGCACCACGCCGCAGCTGGCGGCGCCGGCCAAGTATTCGAGCTGCTTGGCCAGCATGTTGCCGCTTTCCAGGTCAGGCACGAACAGGATGTCGGCCTGACCGGCCACCGGCGACGAGATGCCCTTGATGCGCGCCGCTTCGGCCGAGATGGCGTTGTCGAAGGCCAGCGGCCCGTCGAGCACCGCGCCGGCGATCTGGCCGCGGTCGGCCATCTTGCACAGGGCGGCGGCGTCCAGCGTGGAAGCGAGCTTTTCGGTCACGGTCTCGACGGCTGACAGCAGGGCGACCCGCGGCGTGGTGATGCCCAGCGCGTGGGCCAGGTCGACCGCGTTGCGGATGATGTCGGCCTTTTCCACCAGCTTGGGTGCGATGTTGATCGCCGCGTCGGTGACCAGCAGCGGCCGGGCGTTGGCCGGCACCTCGAAACGGAAGACATGCGACATCCGTCGGCCGGTGCGCAGCTCGGCGCGTTGCAGCACCGCGGCCATGAGCTCGTCGGTGTGCAGGCTGCCCTTCATGAGCATGGCGACCTCGCCGCGCGCCGCCAGGTCGGCCGACAGGGTGGCCGAGGCGTGGCTGTGCTGGGCGTCGACCAGGGTGATGCCCTGCAGCGACAGGCCGAACTGTTCGGCCAGCGCCTGCATGCGCGCGATCGGCCCGACCAGTATGGGGTCGATCAGGCCCCGCGCGGCGGAATCGAGTGCGCCGCGCAGCGAGCCTTCGTCGCAGGGATGGACCACCGCGCAACGCACCGGCGGGTTGCCGCCCAGGCTGTGCACCCAGCTGTCCAGACGCGCCTCGGGGTCGAACAGGTGCAGCGTGGGCATGGTCGGGCGTGGCCGCACGACCTTCTGGGTCGGCGCCTTGACCAGCGCCTGGCCGCTCACCACCTGTTCGCCGTGCTGGTTGATGACACCGCAGTCCAGCCTCACCTCGTGGCCGGCGTCGCTCTTGTCGACCACCTGCACCCGCACGGTGAGTGTGTCGCCCACCCGCACCGGGCGGTGGAAACGCAGGCCTTGTTCGAGGTAGACCGTGCCGGCGCCGGGAAAGTCGTTGCCCAGCAGGCTGGAGATGAGCGCGCCGGCCCACATGCCGTGGGCCACCACGCCATGAAAGCGCGAGGCCTCGGCGTAGGCCGGGTCGACATGCGAAGGATTGAAGTCACCCGACACCAGGGCGAAGGCGTTGATGTCGTCCTTGGTGACGCTGCGCTTGAGCTGGGCCTGCTGGCCGATCTTCAGCTCGTCGTAGGTGACGTTGGCGATGAGCTCGTGGCTGGCGGAGATGTTCATGGGCGAAGGATGGACTGCATAAGAGGTTGCGACTGGCTGGCGCCAGACCCGACCAGGTCGGCGGGGGCGCCATGCGAGCCTTGGGCACGATGATGCCGTGTCCGGGCGTACCGGGTCGGGTAATGACTAGGGTTTTCCCTGGTCAGTTGCCGAAAGAAGCAAGGGATTACCCGCAGGTCGGGCGCGCCTGTTTCGGCGCCGCCGCGTCCAAGCTGCAAACGGTCAGAACCCCATCGAGGCCAGCAGGTCGTCGACGTCGTCCTGGGCCATGGCCTTGGACGGCACTTCGGGCCCGCTGAGCAAGGCCGCGGGCCGGGCTTCGAGGGCACCGTCCGGGTTGTCGTGGGTGAGCAGGTCGACCAGCTGGCGCTCGGTGCGCGTGATGATGGCGATGACCTTCTGGATCACCTGGCCGGACAGGTCCTGGAAGTCCTGCGCCATCATGATGCTGCTCAGCGCCTCCTGCTGTGCCTGGGCCTGGCTCACCGCCTGGCGGGCGAACTGGTGCCAGGCCTCGCCATCGCTGTCACTGTCGCCGCCCTGTGCCGCGGCACGGGACAGCAAGGCCTGACCGTCACGCTCCAGCTCGCTGCAGCCGGGCTTGGCCTCGTCCACCAGGGTCAACACCTTGTGGGCGGCACGTTCGGTCATCTCGCCCACATGGGCCAGGCGCTCGCGCGCGTCGGGGATTTCCTGCGCGACTTCCTGCAGGGCGGTGGTGTAGCCCAGGGTGTGCAGCGCGTCGTGCAGTTGCCTGACGATGGCGCCGAGCTGCTGGCGGCTGTCGGCGGGCAGGGCGGTGGCGGTCATACGGAAACAGCTCCCCGGGGCAGGACGCCCCGTTTCTGCAGGATGGCGGTCAGCTTGTCGACCAGGATCGCGGACGTGAAGGGTTTGACGATGTAGCCGTCGGCACCTTCGTGTGCGGCCGTGACGATGTTTTCCTTGCGCGCCTCGGCCGTCACGATGAGAAAAGGCATGTGGGCGTGTTCGGGGTCGGCGCGCAAGGCCTTGAGCAGCTCCAGCCCGTTCATGACCGGCATGTTCCAGTCGCTCACGACCAGGTCGACATGGTTCTTCGCGATGACCTTGAGCGCCTCATGACCGTCTTCGGCCTCCAGCACCTTGCGAAAGCCTTTGTCGCGCAGCAGGTTGATGACGATGCGGCGCATGGTGCTGAAGTCGTCGACGACGAGCACGCAGAGTGTTGACAGGTCCATGGTGGGTCTTGTGCAGCCCGGCAGGGCGGGCGGGGCGCGGTCTTGTCCGCTGCATCGGCTGCATCTGGCAAAAACTTGAGCATGCCGCACGTTCGGACATCATCGCGCCGGCTGAGCTTGTCCCACGCCGGCTGGCGTCCGGACTTGATCCGGCTCAATGGCTGGTGCAGCGTCGGTGGGGGCGAGGTCCATGGGGCGCGGTCGGCGCCAGCGCGCGTTGACGCAGGGCCAGCAGGCTGCCCAGCGCCAGGGCGCAGGCCGACAAGGCCAAGCCGCCGCGCAGGCCGCCGCCGCCGTCGGCCACCCAGCCCACCAGGCTGGGCCCGACGATCTGCCCGGCGGCAAACACCACGGTAAAGGTGCTGATGCCGGCCGGCCAGTCCGCCAGCGCCAGGTTGTGGCGCACCAGCGCGGTGGTCGACGCCACCACCGACAGGAACACCGCGCCGAACAGCAGCCCGGAGGTCAGGCTGGCCAGCGCATGGGCGCTGAGCACCGGCAGCAATGTGGCCACCGCCAGCAAGCCGTTGAGCAGGGCCAGCGGCTTGCCGTCGCGGTGGCGCGCCAACAGTCCTGCCCACAGCCACGACGAGGCGATCACGCCCAGCCCCAGCAGCACGAAGAAGGCGATGACCAGCGCGCGGCTGGCGCCCTGCTCGCGCAGCAGGGTGACGTTGAAGGTCATGTAGCCGATGTAGCCCAGGCCGAACATCAGGTAGCCGGCCAGCCCGGGCAGGAAGTCGCGGGCCCGAAAGCCGCCGCCGCCTGCCCCACGCGCACCCGGCGGCGGCGCGGCCAGTGGGCGCGTGCCGGCGGCCATCAGCAGCGTGGCCAGGGTGGCGGCAAGCGCCAGGCCAAGCCAGGCCGCCGCCCAGTGCAGGGCCGGCACCAGCAAGGCCGAGACGATGATGCCCAGCCCGGTGCCGCCGTAATACACGCCCAGCACCAGGGCCGGACGCGCCCCCGGGCGCTGGCCCAGCCGCGCCGCCAGCAGACCGCCGGCGACGAAGGTGGCCGCACTGCCCACGCCGGCCATCAAGCGCAGGGTGTAGAAGGCGACGTCGCTGCGCACCAGACCGTGGCCGGCCAGCACGGCGGCGGTGAACGTTGCGCCGCCCAGGAGCAGATGGCGGGCATCCCAGCGTGCCAGCGCGCGTGGCATGAGCAGGGCACCGGCCAGATAGCCGGCGGCATTCACGGTGTTCATGGCGCCGGCGCTGAAGTAGCTCCAGCCCAGGTCGGTGCGCATGGCCGGCAGCAGCAGCGGGTAGGCAAAGCGCGCCAGGCCCAGCGAGATGGCGGCACCCAGCGCCAGCGCTGCGGCCAGCCCGAGGCTGGTGCCAGTGGCGTCGGGCGCTGCGGCTGGATGATCAGTCATCGCGGCCATGTGCGGGGCCGGACGTGGTGCGCCGGCCTGGCTGGCGTGGCTGGAGCAGGGTGCAGCGCGGCCTCAGTGGCGCCGCGCGGCCGACTTGCGGGCCGCCTTCTTGGCCGGCGCGGCACGCCCGGCGCCAGCGCTGGCGCGGCGCGGCGCGATGTCAGCGTCGCCGGAGCCGCCGGCCAGCAGCGCCAGGGCTTGGCCGCTGACGCCGGAAAACAGCTGGGCGGCACGTACCTTGATCTCCAGCAGCTCGTTGGCGCTGACCGAATAGGCGCCGCTGAACTGGTCGACATCGATGCGGAACTCGACTTCCTTGCCGTCGTGCGACAGGGTGCCGCTGGTGAACTCGTAGTCCGGGCTTTCGACCGGCACGCCCTTGGCGGCCACGTCGTAGTCCTCGTAGACGACACTGCCGATCTCGCCGCTGGCCAGGTCGAGCAGGCCGGTCGCCTCGATCACGTCTTCGGTCAGCTCGTCGGTGATGCGGATGGGTACTTTCAGGTTCACGGCGCTGTCCTCGCTGGCAAAGCGGCGATTCTGCCTGCCGCGGCCGGCGGCTCACGCCGCTCGCCGGGTGCGCGGGCAGGCGGCGCGGTTTCAATCGTCGTCGCGCACCTGGTACTTCTTGGCCATTTCGTCCTGCACTGCCGGCGGCACCGGGTCGTAGTGGCTCAGGGCCAGGGTGTAGCGGCCTTCACCGCGGGTGAGTGCATTCAGTCGCAGCTGGTAGCCGGTGAGCTCGGCCAGCGGCGCACGCGCCTTCACGCTGGCCAGGCCCATGCCGACCGAGGCACTGGCGCGCACCTCGCCGCGCCTGGAGGCGAGGTCGCCGGTGATGTCGCCGATCGACGCCTCGGGCGCGCTGATCTCCACGTCGACGATGGGCTCCAGCACCAGCGGGCGGGCCTCGCGTACGGCGGCGATGAAGGCCTTCTTGCCGGCGGTGACGAAGGCGATTTCCTTGCTGTCCACGCTGTGGTGCTTGCCGTCGACCACGGTGACCCGCACGTCCACCACCGGGTGACCGGCCAGCACGCCGGCTTCCATGGCCGCGCGCACGCCCTTCTCGACCGCCGGGATGAACTGGCCGGGGATAGCACCGCCCTTGACCACGTCGACGAACTCGAAACCCGCGCCGCGCGGCAGTGGCTCGACCTGCAGGTGCACCTCGCCGAACTGGCCGGCGCCGCCGCTCTGCTTCTTGTGGCGGTACTGGGCCTGGGCCGGCGCGGCGATGGTCTCGCGGTAGGCGATGCGCGGCGGCGCGGTGTCGACCTCGATGCGATGGCTCTCGCGCAGCCGCTCCAGCAGCACGCGCAGGTGCAACTCGCCCAGGCCGTAAACCACGGTCTCGTGGGTGCTGGCGACCTGCTCGACGCGGATGCAGGGGTCTTCGCTGGCCAGCTTGGCCAGCACCTCGGCCAGGCGCTGCTCGTCGCCGTGGCGCTTGGGTTTCAGTGCCAGGCCGTGCACCGGCACGGGGAAGGCCAGGGGTTTCAGGTGGATGTGGTCGTCCTCGGCGGCGTCGTGCAGCACGGCGTCGTAGGCGATCTCGTCGACCTTGGCGACGGCGACGATGTCGCCCGGCAGGGCGCGCTGCACTTCCACATAGTCCTTGCCCTGCAGCATGAAGAGGTGGCCGACCTTGAAGGGTTTGCGCCCGTCGCCGATGTAGAGCTGGCTCTGCGGCGTGATGCTGCCCTGGTGCACCCGCATCACGCCGAGCTTGCCGACATAGGGGTCGATGGCAACCTTGAACACATGGGCCAGCACATGGGCGCTGGGGTCGGGGCTGGCGTGCATGAGCTGGGCCTGATCCAGACCGTGGTCGATCTCGCCCTTGTAGAAGTCGGGCGGGTTGCCCTCGCTCGGGTCTGGCAGCAGCTGCACGATGGCGTCGAGCAGCTGGCCCACGCCGAGGCCCTGCTTGGCCGAGACGAACAGCACCGGCATGAGGTGGCCCTCGCGCAGCGCCTGCTCCAGCGGCGCGTGCAGCTCGCGGGCATCGACGTCGCCTTCCTCAAGATATCGATCGACGAAGGCGGCGTCGACCTCGACCACCTGCTCCACCAGCGCGCGGTGGGCGGCGGCGACGCTGGAGAAATCGGCCTCGTGGCCGCTGGTGGCCTCGGGCGCGAACCAGCAGTCGACCACTTCCTTCGCACCGTTGGCGGGCAGGTTCAGCGGCAGGCATTCGCGCCCGCAGGCTTCCTGGATCTCGGCCAGCAGTTCGGCCAGCTTCACGCCGGGCGCGTCTATGCGGTTGACGATGAGGATGCGGTCGAGCTTGCGCTCGGCCGCCTGGGCCAGCATGCGCAGCGCCATGGGCTCCACGCCAGTGGCGGCGTTGATGACGATGGCGGCGCAGTCCACGGCTTCGAGCGCGGGCAGGCTCTGGCCGAGGAAGTCGGCGCTGCCGGGGGTGTCGAGCAGGTGGATGCGGGTGCCGCGGTGCTGCAGGTGCAGCACGCTGGTGTTGAGCGAGTGGCCCATGCGCCGCTCGATGGGGTCGAAGTCGCTGACAGTGCTGCCGCGTTCAACGTTGCCGGCGCTGACGATGGTGCAACTGTGCTGGAGCAGGGCCTCGCACAAACTCGTCTTGCCCGCCGCCGACGGCCCGACCAGGGCCAGGGTGCGGATGGCGGACACGCCGGTCGAAGACGCTTCGTTCTTCGGCGAGGCACTGCTCGGGGCTGGGCTGGGCATGGGGGTTCTCCTGCGCGCCCGGCCGCAGACAGGGTGGGCGCTGTCTCGGGGTGGATGGTGTCAGGGCAGGGTACGCCTCTTGCTGCCGACGAACAAGCTCGCGCGCACCGGCCTGTCGGCGCCGGCCGACGCCCTGACGACGCCAGCCGGTGTGCCCTTGTGCACACGCCAGACCCATTCGCTCGCTAGACTGTTCGTGCTGTAACAGAACAAACACGGCAGACCCGTCTGCCTGCAAGGATGCGCATGGCTCGCTCTCGACTGGCCCGCCCGGGCCACATGGATACCGTTGACCCCACGATTTCGATCCTCATTTCAGGCCCGTCCGACCCGTCTGGATTGTTCGGCCGATCCGCTTGCCGCACTGAAGTGCAGCGGCTGGCCAGCGGGAGCGCCAGGGCCTGGGTGCTCACGCTGTGTGCTGCGCTGCTGCTGAGCGCCTGTGGCGGAGGCGGCGGCAACACGGCGGCCAGCGCTGGCGCAGGGGCGTCTGCCGCCGTGGCCAAGCCGGCCGGACCGCCGCCCCCACCGGCCGGCGTGATCACGGTGCAGACCGGCAAGGTCGCCATCAACACCGAACTGCCGGGCCGGTTGGAAGCCTGGCGCGTCGCCCAGGTGCGCGCGCGCGTCCCCGGCATCGTGCACAAGCGCGCCTTCACCGAAGGCAGCGAGGTGCGCGAAGGCCAGCTGCTGTATCAGCTCGACGACGCGGTCTACCGCGCCGCGCTCGAATCCGCCCAGGCCACCCAGGCGCGTGCCGAGGCCAACCTCGCGCAGGCCAAGATCAGCCTGGAGCGCAATGAACCGCTCGCCAGCGCCAAGGCCATCAGCCAGACCGAGTGGGTGGCCACGCAGACGACCGTGAAGCTGGCTGAGGCCGATGTGGCGGCCGCCAAGGCCGCGGTGGCCACCGCGCGCCTGAACCGCGACTACGCCGCCGTGACCGCGCCGCTGTCCGGCCGCATCGGCCGCGCCCTGGTCAACGAAGGCGCGCTGGTCGGCCAGGGCGAGGCCACCCAGCTCGCCCTCATCCAGCAGATCCATCCGCTGTACATCAACTTCACGCTCTCGGCCACTGAGGTGATGAAGCTGCGCGGCGCCTGGGAGGCCGGCCAGCTCAAGAAGGCCCCCGCCGGCAAGACGCCGGGCGGTGCCGCCAGCCCCGGCGCGGCGCTGCAGGTGGTGCTGGACGACGGCTCGACCTACGGTCAGCCCGGCCGGTTGTTGTTTTCCGACCTCAGCGTCGACCCCGGCACCGGCCAGGTGTTGCTGCGCGCCGAACTGCCCAACCCTGAACGGCGCCTGCTGCCCGGCCTGTACGTGAAGGTGCGCCTGGTGCTGGCCCAGGCCGAAGGCGCGGTGCTGCTGCCCCAGCAGGCGGTGACGCGCAGCCCGGCCGGCGACACCGTGCTGGTGCTGGGCGAAGGCAATGTGCCGGCGCCGCGCCCGGTCAAGGTGGCCGGCTCGCAGATGGGGCCGACCGGCAGCCAGTGGGTCATCAGTTCTGGCCTGGCCGAAGGTGAGCAGGTGGTGGTGGACGGCTTCCAGAAGATCCGTCCCAAGTCGCCGGTGACGCCGGTGCCCTGGGCGCCGGGCGGCAGGCCGGCCGGCGGAGCGCAGGGTGGCGGTGCCGCTTCCGGTGCGGCATCCGGTGCGGCATCAGGCGCTGCGCCGGCCGGTGCGGCCGCCCCTGCGCCTGCCTCGGCGGCCTCGCGCTGAGCCCGGAGGCGACGACGCATGTTCTCCAGTTTCTTCATCGAGCGCCCCATCTTCGCGTGGGTGATCGCGCTCTTCATCGGCGTGTTCGGCACGGTGGCCATCACCAAGCTGCCGGTCGCCCAGTACCCCACGGTGGCGCCGCCCACCCTGGTGATCTCGGTGGTCTATCCCGGCGCCTCCCCGGCGGTGCTGGAAGACAGCGTGCTGGCCGTCATCGAGCGCGAGCTCAACGGCGCGCCGGGCATGATCTACACCGAGAGCACCGCCCAGGCCAATGGCACCGGCGCCATCAACGTCACCTTCGAGCCGGGCAGCAACATCGACCTGGCGCAGATCGAGGTGCAGAACCGCCTGTCGCGTGCCACGCCGCGCCTGCCCAGCGCCGTGGTGCAGCAGGGCGTGCGGGTGGACAAGGCGCGCTCCAACTTCCTGCTCTTCGTCTCCATCACGTCGACCAACCCGGCCTGGGATCCGATCGCCCTGGGCGACTACGCGGCGCGCAATGTCGTGCCGGAGATCCAGCGCATCGCCGGCGTCGGCCAGGCCCAGCTGTTCGGTACCGAACGCGCCATGCGGGTGTGGATCGACCCGGACAAGCTCGCCGCCCTGGGCCTGACGCCGCTGGACGTGAACAACGCCATCCGGGCCCAGAACGCGCAGATCTCGGCCGGCGCGGTGGGCGACCAGCCCGGCGTGGCCGGCCAGGGCGTGAGCGCCCTGGTGGTGGTGAGCGGCCAACTCGCCAGCATCAATGACTTCGGCGCCATCCTGCTGCGCTCCAACCCCGACGGCAGCTCGGTGCGCCTGCGCGACGTTGCCCGGCTTGAGCTGGGCGCGCAGTCCTATGCCACCGCGGCGCGCCTGAACGGCAAGCCGGCCACCGGCGTGGGCGTGCAGCTCGCACCCACCGGCAATGCGCTGGGCACGGCCACCGCCATCAAGCAGCGCATGGAGGAGTTGAAGCGCTTCTTCCCCGAGGGCGTGAACTACGAAATCCCCTACAACAGCTCGCGCTTCGTCAAGATCTCGATCGAACAGGTGGTCGAGACCCTGGCCGAGGCCATCGTGCTGGTCTTCCTGGTGATGCTGCTGTTCCTGCAGAACCTGCGCTATACGCTGATCCCGACCATCGTCGTGCCGATCGCCCTGCTCGGCACCTTCGCGATGATGTCGCTGGCCGGGTTCAGCATCAACGTGCTGACCATGTTCGGCATGGTGCTGGCCATCGGCATCCTGGTCGACGACGCCATCGTGGTGGTGGAAAACGTCGAGCGCATCATGGCCGAGGAAGGTCTGCCGCCAATGCAGGCCACGCGCAAGGCGATGGGCCAGATCACCGGCGCCATCATCGGCATCACCATGGCGCTGATGTCGGTGTTCGTGCCCATGGCCTTCTTCAGCGGTTCGGTGGGCAACATCTACCGCCAGTTCTCGCTCTCGCTGGTGTCGGCCATGGGTTTTTCGGCCCTGCTGGCGCTGACGCTCACGCCGGCGCTGTGCGCCAGCTTCCTCAAGCCGGTGCCGACCGATCACCACGAGAAGCGCGGCTTCTTCGGCGCCTTCAACCGCGGCTTCAAGCGCACCGCCAAGGGTTATGAAGGCGTGGTCGCACGCATCATCAAGCGCGCCGGGCGCTACATCGTGCTGTACGGCGCGGTGCTGGCAGCGGTGGCGCTGATGTACCAGAAGCTGCCCAGCTCCTTCCTGCCGAATGAAGATCAGGGTTATCTGCTGGTCAACGTGCAGCTGCCGCCCGGCGCCACGGCCGAGCGCACACGTGCGGCCCTCAACCAGGTCGAGGGCTTCTTCATGGCACAGCCCGAGGTGGACAAGATCACCACCGTGGTGGGCTTCAGCTTCTCGGGCCAGGGCCAGAACGCCGCCCTGGGCTTCGTGACGCTGAAGGACTGGAGCGAGAGAATGGGCGCGCAGCACAGCGCCCAGGCGGTCGCCGGGCGGGCCTTCGGCGCGCTGATGTTCGGCGTCCGCGACGCCTTCATCTTCGCGCTCAGCCCGCCGCCCATCCCCGAGCTGGGCACGGCCACGGGTTTCAACTTCCGCCTGCAGGACCGCAACGGCATGGGCCACGAGGCCTTGCTGGCAGCGCGCAACCAGCTGCTGGGCATGGCCAGCCAGAGCAAGATCCTGGCTGGCGTGCGCCCCGACGGCCTGGAGGACGCACCGCAGCTGCAGCTCGACATCGACCGCGAGAAGGCCTATGCCCAGGGGGTGAACTTCGACACCGTGGCCGGCATCCTGGCCACCGCCATGGGCTCGGCCTACATCAACGACTTTCCCAACCAGGGCCGGCTGCAACGGATCATCGTGCAGGCTGACGCGCCGGCGCGCATGCAGCCCGAGCACCTGCTCAACCTGCGCGTGCCCAACTCGCGCGGCCAGCAGGTGCCGCTGTCGGCCTTTGCCAGCACGCGCTGGGTCAACGGGCCGATGCAGACGGTGCGCTACAACGGCTACCCGGCGATGAAGATCGCCGGCGACGTTGCCCCGGGCCGCAGCACCGGCGAAGGCATGGACGAGATGGAGCGTCTGGCGGCCCAGCTGCCGCCCGGTTTCGGCTTCGAATGGACCGGCCAGTCGCGCGAGGAAAAACTGTCCGGGTCGCAGGCCACCATCCTGCTGGCGTTCTCGATGCTCGCGGTCTTCCTGTGCCTGGCGGCGCTGTACGAAAGCTGGAGCATTCCCTTTGCCGTGCTGCTCATCGTGCCGCTGGGTGTGCTGGGCGCCTTGTCGGGCGTGTGGCTGCGCGACATGCCCAATGACGTGTACTTCAAGGTCGGCCTGATCACCGTGATCGGCCTGTCGGCCAAGAACGCCATCCTCATCATCGAATTCGCCAAGGACTTGATGGACGAGGGCCATGGCCTGATCGAGGCCACGCTGGAGGCCTGCCACCTGCGCTTTCGCCCCATCCTCATGACCTCGCTGGCCTTCATGCTGGGCGTGCTGCCGCTGGCCATTGCCAGCGGTGCCGGCTCGGCCAGCCAGCGCGCCATCGGCACCGGCGTGATGGGCGGCGTGATCGCAGCCACCGTGCTGGCGGTGTTCTTCGTGCCCATCTTCTTCGTGGTGGTGCGGCGCCTCTTCCCTGGCGGCCATGTGGTGCCGCACGGCACCAGCATTTCGTCCGCAGCGACGGACGCTGCTGCTGCCGCCGTTCTGGGCGAACGCAAGGAGCCCACGTTATGACCGACCTGAAGTCCCACCCCCGCGCCCACCTGCTGCTGTCGGCCCTGGCCGCGGCGGCGCTCGCCGCCTGCACCAACCTCGCGCCCACCTACCAGCGGCCGGCGGCCCCGGTGCCGGCGGCGCTGCCCTGGCCGGCGGCCGCGTCCGCCGCGGGCATACCGGCCGCCCTGCCACAGGCCGCAGCCGCCGCAACGTCGGCGGCCTCGGCGCCGGCGCCTATTCCAGCCGAAGGGGCATGGAACTGGCGCTCGCTGGTGCGCCAGCCGCGCCAGGTGCAGCTCATCGAGCTGGCGCAGGCGAACAACCGTGACCTGCGCGTGGCCATGCTCAACGTGGAGCGCTCGCGCGCCCTGCTGGGCGTGAGCGAGGCCGACCGCCTGCCCAGCGTCGGCCTGGGCGTTGGTGCGACGCGTGCGCCCTCGCAGGTCACCGGCAGGCTGGGCAACACCTACACCGCCGGCCTGCAGATCAACGCCTGGGAGGCCGACTTCTTCGGCCGCATCGCCAACCTCAACGAGGCGGCGCGTGCCCAGCTGCTGTCCAGCACGGCCGGCCAGCGCAGCGCGGAACTGAGCCTGGTGGCGGCAGTGCTGGCCGCCGACCTGAGTCTGGCCGCCGACGGCCAATTGCTTGCCATCACCGAGCGCAGCCTGGCCAGCCGGCGCGACACCTTCAAGCTGACCCAGCTGCGCGAGAAGGTGGGCGCGGCGTCGGCGCTTGAACTGCAGGCGTCGCAAAGCCTGGTCGCCCAGGCCGAGGTGGCGCTGGTGCAGGCGCAGCGCCAGCGTCAGCTCGACCTCAACGCCCTGAATCTGCTGACCGGCGCCGTGGTGCCGACCGAACTGCTGCCGCCGCCGCCACCAGCGCCGGCGCCGCAGGCCTCTGGTGGCGCCGGGGCGGCCCAGGTGGCGGCGGTGCCTGACGCCGACCCCTTCGGCCTGGGCTTTGCCGCTGTGCCGGCCGCTCTGGGCTCGGACGTGCTGCTCGACCGGCCGGACGTGGTGCAGGCCGAACAACTGCTGATCGGCGCCACCGCCAACATCGGCGCAGCGCGGGCGGCGTTCTGGCCGCGCATCACCCTGACCAGCAGCGCCGGACTGGTGAGCGCCCAGCTTGGCAGCCTGCTGCAGGCCGGTAACTTCGCCTGGACCCTGGCCGGCCAGGCGCTGGCCACCGTGTTCGACAACGGCCGCAACGACGCCAATCTGCGTGTCAGCGAGGTGAACCGCGACATCGCCGTCGCCGCGTACGAAAAGGCGCTGCAGTCGGCCTTCCGCGAAACCGCCGACGCCTTGGCGGGGCTGCAGGGCTGGCGCGACCAGGTGGCGGCGCAGCAGCGCCTGCGTGACACCAGTGCCGATGCGGTACGCCTGACCGAACTGCGCCACAGCCGCGGCGCGGCCAGCGAACTCGAACGGCTGGACGCCCAGCGCAGCCTGCTGGCGGCCGAACAGGCGTTGATCGCCACCCGGCTGGCCGAGGCACAAAACCGCGTCGCCCTGTTCAAGGCGCTGGGGCGTTGAGCGCTGTGGTCGAGCCGGTCCGGCGCTCGAGCCACCCGTGGGGCGTGCGGATGGCACGCCGAGCCCACCCTTGGCCGGCGCAGGCCAAACGCCGCACGGCCTAGACTGGGCCAATGCTCACGCCCCTGGACAGCCGTGACGGCCTGCATCTACATCTGACGCACCAGCGTTTGCACGCTGCGGCCGGCACCGTGCTGCTGGTGCACGGCCTGGGCGAACACCAGGGGCGTTACCTGCCGCTGATCGCCCGCCTTCGTCAGGCTGGTTGGGCGGTGAGCAGCTACGACCAGCGCGGCCACGGCCGCAGCGGCGGTCCGCGCGGCGTCATCGCCGCCGAGGACGATCTGCTGGCCGACCTGGGTCAGGTCATCGACCAGGTGCATCGGCTGCAGCCCAGCCCGCTGGTGCTGCTGGGCCACAGCCTGGGCGGGCTGGTGGCCGCGCGCTTCGTGGCCGAGGCCGTTCAGGCCGGCCCGGTCCGGCGGCCCTGGTGCCGCGAAGTGGATGGGCTGGTGCTGTCCTCCCCGGCGCTTGATCCGGGTCTGGGACCGCTGCAGCGCATGCTGGTGGCGACGCTGCCGCGCTTGCTGCCTGAGCTGGTGGTCGGCAACGGCCTGGACCCGGCCTGGATCTCGCGCGACCCTGCCGTGGTGAGTGCCTATCGCAGCGACCCGCTGGTGCACGACCGCCTCAATGCCCGCCTGGCGCGCTTTCTCGCCCTGGCCGGCCGCCAGGTCATGGACGTGGCGCCGCACTGGCGTGTGCCTACGCTGCTCATGTGGGCCGGCGCCGACCGCTGCGTGGCGCCGCGCGGCAGTGCTGCCTTTGCGGCAGCCGTACCCGCGGAGCGGCTGCAGGCGCGCCCCTGGCCCGACCTGGCGCACGAAATCTTCAACGAGCCCGAAAACGGCCAGGTGATGGACGCCCTGGTCGCCTGGCTGCGCGACCTGCCGCGCTGAAAGCGCTGCCGCCTCCTCAACGGCCGAGGCGGCTGGGCGCTTAGCGCCCGCGCGCCTGGTCCTGCGCCTGGATGAAGGCGCGGCGGAACGCCATCGGGCGGGCGATGCCCAGGATGGGTGCCTGGGCGTTGCCGCCGCCGGCGATCACCAGCGTGCCGAAGTCGAACATGCGGCCCAGGATGCCCTGGTCAACCTGGATGCTTTCGATGCGGCCGATGTTGATCTCCACCGTGCTGCGCCGCACCAGGCCGGTCTTGACAATGACGCGTCGGGTCGTGACCGCCAGCTCGGTGGTGCTGCGGCGCAGCCAGGCCTTGCCCAGGAAGATCAGGCCGAAGCCGAACAGCGGCAGCAGCAGCACACCCAGGGCCAGCAGATGAAACATCGACCACCAGCTGATCTGGCCGATGTGCACGACCTGCTCGTCCTGCACCAGCGCACCTTCCACATAACTTGCCATGTCCTTGCAGCCTTGTCGCTTCGCGTTGTCCGGGGGGGGGGGGGCGGCGCAGTCTAACAAGCGCTCCGCTGACGTCTGATCGGTCAAATCAGGGCGAAACGGTGCGTCAGGGGAACGACGAGCTGCCGACCGGCCGCCACCTCGGCGAGCATCCAGCTCGATGGCCAGGGTGCCGTTCAGGCGACCGGCAGGCTGGCGACGCGATTGCGACCGGCCTGCTTGGCGCGCATCAGCTGGGCCTCGGCCTGGAACTGCAGCTCGGTGATCTGGCCCTGGCCGCGCAGCACGGCGGCGCCCACGCTGGTGGTCAGCACGCCAGGGCCGGGCGCGGCCTGGCCCTCGGCGCTGTCGGCGTGCAGGATGAGCAGGCCTTCCACGCCGCGGCGCACCGATTCGGCCACGGCGAGTGCCCCCACCGCGTCGGTGCCGGCCAGCAGCAGGGCAAAACCGTCGCCGGCCAGCCGTGCCGCCAGGTCGCCGGGGCGGCGCTGGTGGGCACCGACCACCTCGGCCACCCGCTTGAGCGCTGCGTCGCCGTTCAGGCTGTTGTACTGCTCGTTGTAGTGACGGAAATGATCGACGTCGATGCGCAGCAGCGCCAGCGGCCCGCCGCTGCGCTGGGCGCGCCGCCATTCATCGGCCATGCAGGCGTCGAGCCGGCGCGTGTTGGCCAGGCCGGTGAGTGCGTCATGAGTGGCCATGTCGGTGATCTGGTCGCGCAGGCGCTTGAGCTGCACCAGATTGGCCAGGCGCAGCCGCAGCGCCGCCGGGTTGACCGGCTTGACGATGTAGTCGACCGCCTCGAACTGCATCTGCTCGAGTTCGGTACTGCTGTCGGCCACCAGGGTGACGAAGACGACCGGCAGGTGGCGCGTGAGTGGGTTGTTCTTGATCTCGCGGCACACCGTGAAGCCGTCAATGCCGGGCATGAGCACGTCCAGCACGATGAGATCGGGTGCGGCACCGCGGCGCGCCATGTCCAGCGTCAGGGCCAGGGCGGTGGCGCCGTCGCGCGCGATCTTGATGCGGTACTGGTGGCGCAGAGCCTCGACCAGAACCTGCAGGTTGGCCGGTTCGTCGTCGACCAGCAGCACCAAAGGGTGGCTGTCGGTTGCGGTGGGGCGGTCAGGCATGCAGGTTCCTCATCTGCTTGAGCGCAAGCTGCAGCGCCTGTTCGGCCTGCGGGTAGTCGAACGCGTCGAGCTGGTCGCCCAGCACGCCCAGGGTCTCGACGATCGCCGCCGCATCGGCCATGGAGCCGGCCGAGCCGGCCTGGGCGCGCGGGTCCAGCGTGATGGCCCAGGCCTCGGTGTGGCGCTCCAGACCGTCGAGCAGTTCGCGCGGCACCAGGTCGCGTTCGCGCAGCAGCGGTTGCAGGGCCTCGAGCGTGCCGATGAGACGCCGGGCGCTGGCGGCGCGCTGGGCCCGATGCGGGTCAGCCAGGGTGCTGACCGGGTCGCCGTCGGCGGCGTCGTCCGGCACAGGCATTGCGACACCAGCGGCGCGCGGGCTCGCGTCAGCCGGCGCAGCGCTGACGGAATCTGCCGTCGAATCGGCCCGCGGACCTGCCGTTGATGTGGCCGCCGGCAGATGCGCTGCCGCCGCTGTAGCTGGGTGCAGGCCGGTCACCACGATGGGACTGGCGCCGGCGTTGCCTTTCGCCATGGCGCGGGCGACGTCGGCCGCGCCGCGAAGTTCGTCCGCGTCGGCGACGCTTTCCTGCAGCTCGCCGTTGGGGCGCAGCACCAGACGGGTCGGGCGGGCCGGGTGCTGGCGCAGTTCGGCGTCGACCAGCGCGCGCGCCTGTCCGAGCTGGTCGGCGAGTTCCTGGCCCAGGAGGTCTGTTGTTTCAGCCGGGTCAGCGGTTTCGGGCGCGCGCAGGCTGACCTCGAAGCGGCTGGCGACGCGGCCCAGGTCGGTCAGGCCCAGGCTGGCCGCAGCGCCGGCCATGCGGTGCAGCAGTTCGATGGCGGCCGTCTGGTCGGCGCGCTGCAGCGCCTCGAGCACCAGCCTGGCACTGTGTTCGTGGCTGTCCATGAAACGGCGCAGCAGCTTGGCCAGCACCTGGCTGTCACCACCCATGCGCGCCAGCGCCTCGGCACGGTCGAGCCGCGCCGGGCGACGTTGTGGCGCTGGTGCCCGTGCGGGCAGGTCCGTCGCTGCAGGCGGTGCCGGGGCGGCAACGCCCGTGGTCCGCACCGAGGTGGCGGCTGCCGGCGCCGCAGGCTGGACTCGCGTCGCCGGTGCGGCCGGTGCTGCGTTGGCCGCGCGGCGCTGCGGGTCCAGCCACTGCAGCAGCAGGTCGATGAGGGTCTCCGGGTCGATCGGCTTGGCCAGGTGGGCATTCATGCCCGCGGCATGGGCGGCGGCGCGGTCGGTCTGCAGCGCCGCGGCGGTGAGCGCGATGATGGGCAGGTCGTGCCGGCCGGGCAGGGCGCGAATGCGCCGGGTGGCTTCGAAGCCGTCCATGTCGGGCATGTGCAGGTCCATGAGCACGGCGTCGACGACCTCGGTCTCGACGGCGGCCAGGGCCTCGCCGCCATTGCTGGCACAAGTCACGTCCAGACCGGCGCGTTGCAGGAACTCGCGCGCGACGGCCTGGCTCAGCTCGTTGTCCTCGACCAGCAGGATGCGTCGGCCGGCAATTGCCGCGGCCGCCTGACGCCAGGCACTGCTGGGCGTCTGTGGTGGCTCGGGCGGCAACTGCAGCGCGGCGGTCTGTGCCGCCACCAGGCCATCATGTGCGGCGCTGGTGGCCGGATCGGCGGCGTCGGTCGGCCTGGCCAGCGCCTGCTGCATGGCGGCGAGCAGGGTTGAAGGCAGGACCGGCTTGACGAGCACGGCATCGAGCGCCGTGCCCTGCGCCGCCTGCAGCAGCTGTTCGCGTGCATGCGCGGTCACCATCACGACGCGTGGTGGACGCTTGAACAAACCGGCCGCCGCGTCCGCGTCGATGCTGCGGGCCATGTTCAGTCCGTCGGTGCCCGGCATGATCCAGTCGACCAGCACCAGGTCAAAGGACGGGCCGTCAGGCTGGCGCAGGCGGGCCAGGCCGGCTTCGGCGCTGTCTTCGCACACCACGTCCCAGTTCCAATTGCTCAGGTTGCGCTTGAGCAATTGGCGTGAACTGTCCTGATCGTCCACCACCAGCACCCGCAGCCGCTCCGGCAGGCCGGCGCGGCCCAGGCCGCGCGACGATTCGGCGTCGGGGCGCGCTTCAAAGCGAGCGGTGAAGATGAAGCTGCTGCCGTGGTCGGGCTCGGACTGGACCTCGATCTGCCCGCCCATGAGCGACACGAGGTTGCGGCAGATCGCCAGCCCCAGGCCGGTGCCGCCGTATTTGCGCGTGACCGACTCGTCCGCCTGGGCAAAGGCCTGGAACAGATGGTCAACGCTGCCCGGCGCAATGCCGATGCCGGTGTCGCTCACCGTGAAGCGCAGCTCGACCTGGCTGGCCGGCGCTGCCAAGGTCGCGCCGGCACCGTCGGCGCCGGCCACGCCGGCGGGCAAGGTGCCCACACAATCCACCCGCAGGCGGATCTCGCCCTGGTGGGTGAACTTCACCGCGTTGCCGACCAGGTTGTTGAGCACCTGGGCCAGGCGCAGCGGGTCGCCGCGCACGGTGCGCGGCAGGGCCGGGTCGATGTCGACGTAGATCTCCAGGCCCTTGTGCTCGATGCTGGCCATGAACAGGTCGGCGCTCTGGTGCAGCACGTCCTCGACCGACATGTCGATGACCTCGAACTCCAGGTGGCCGGCCTCGATCTTGGAGTAGTCGAGCAGGTCGTTGAGCACACCCAGCAGGGCGCGCGAGCTGCGCTGCACCTTGCCCAGGAAGTCGCGCTGCTCGGCATTGAGCGGGCTGTCCAGCACCAGCTGGGTCAAGCCGATGATGGCGTTCAGGGGCGTGCGCACCTCGTGGCTCATGTTGGCCAGGAATCCCGACTTGGCGCGGTTGGCTGCCTCGGCGCGGTCGCGTGCGGCGATCAGGTCCTGCTCGAGGCGATGGCGTTCGGAGATGTCGCGCGAGATCTTCAGGAAGCCCAGCAGCTGGCCGCCTTCGTCGCGCAGCGGACAGAAGATGACGTCGGCGAACAGGCGGCTGCCGTCCTTGCGCACGCGCCAGTCCATGTCCTCGTGAAAGCCGTTGGCCTGGGCCAGCGCCAGCACGCGCGCGGTCTTGCCGCCGGCAGCCTGCTCGGCGGAGTAAAGCCGGTCGATGGGCTGGCCGATGATCTCGCTGGCTTCGAAGCCGTGCAGGCGCCGTGCGCCTTCGTTCCAGGTCTGGATGCGGCCCTGGGTGTCCAGCAGCACGGTGGCCAGGCCGGGTACGTTGTCGGCCAGCAGGCGGATGCGCTCGCGCTCGTGCGCCAGCTCGCGGTCGCGTCGGCGCAATTGGCCGACCACCAGCATGGTCACCCCGCTGGCACCCACCAGCGTGCCCACCACCAGCAAGCCCAGCAGGGTCCACATGCGCTGCACCGACTCGGCCGCCTTGCGGTGCGCCTCTTCCGCGTAGAACGCGCCCCTGAGGCGGGTGACGTCGGTGATGGCGTCCAGCCGCTGCATGACGGCGTCATGCAGCGGCGAGATCTCGCTCAGCGTGAGGGCGCGGGCCTCGTCATAGCGGCCGGCGTCGAGCATGCGCATGAGCGCGATGCGGCGCTCGCGCCAGCGCCCGGTGAGAGTGCGTGCCTCGCTGACCTGCTGCTGGTCGCCGAGATAGAACTGCTCGACCAGGTCGAGCTGCGCTTCGAGCTGATGGTCGAGCTCGTCGACGTCCAGCCGCAGGTGCAGGCCGGTGGGCGTGCGCTCCATCTGCACGAACAGCAGTTCGCTGCGGATCAGGCTGGCGGCCAGCCTGGCCTCATGGCAGGCCGCGTTGGCGCGGAAAGGGTGTTCGTAGAGCGCCCGAGCCTGGCTTTCGACGTCGCGGATCTCGTCGATCATGCGCCGCCCCGCCACGGCCACGGCGAGCACCAGCAAGGCATAGCTGGCGGCGAGGATCAGGACGAAGGAGCGGTAGGGCCGGGAAAGTGAAACTGAAGGCATGGGTGCGTCCGTGGGCGCGCGGCCGGCACACAGGCCGGGCGACCGTGCCGCAGCTTACCCAAAGCGCGCCGCTTCGAGTGTGCAGACTGGCACGGTCCTGCCATGCTCCTGCCATGCGTCAACGCGCGACGTCGGCGCCGCGCGTCGACCGGCCGGCCTCAGGCTGCCTTGGCGCGTGCGTCGCGCAGGGCCTTGAGCCGCGCCCGCCAGCCCACCAGGGCCAGGCCGAGCGCCATCATGGCGTAGGTTTCGGGCTCGGGCACCGGGCTGACGACGGAGTCGAGCGGGTTTTGGGTCGGGCCCGACGGTGGCGACGGGATCGGCGGGAACGGACTGGCCGGTGGCGGCAGCGGCACCGGAGCCGGGCTGGGCACGGGGCTCGGGCTCGGCGTGGGGCTGCCCGACGGCGACGGGCTGGGGGCAGGGGAGGGACCCGCTGACGGCGACGGGCTGGGCGACGGTGTCGGGCTGGACGATGGCGACGGACCCGCAGAAGGCGACGGGCTGGGTGATGGCGAAGGACCTGCCGACGGCGACGGGCTGGGTGATGGCGAGGGGCTAGGTGACGGCGAGGGGCTGGGACTCGGCGAGGCGGCTGCGACCAGCGTGCCACCGCCAAGTGAGCCGAAGGTCGGCCCGGAGCCTCGCGACGCCGAACCCTCGTTGCCGCCCGCGTCACCAGCGCCTCCCTGCACCTGGCCGAGCGGGCCTGCGCGACCATCAGCCACAGGTGGGCTGGCGGTCGAGCCGGCAAAAGCCAGCGTGCTGGACGGCTGGACGCCGTCGGCAAAGTTCTGCGGCTCCTGGGTCGGACTGGAATCGCCGCCCTGGCGACTCGGGCCGGCCGAGGTCGGCTCGGTTGGCAGCTGGAATTCCTGGCCCGGCCCGCTCGAGCGTGGCCGCGTGCGGCTCACGCGTCGGGCGGGTGGGTCCTGGACCAGCGGCGCATCCGCGGCGCCGGTGGCCGAACTGTCCGGCGACGGTGCCGGTGTGGGCGTGGGCGTAGGTGGTGCGGACCAGATCAGGCCCGTGCCGTTGCCGCCTACCGTGCCGCTGCTGGCGGTCGTGCCGGCCGGCGGGTGGGCTGGTGTGCGGGGCGCGTGGCTCATCGCCCAGTACGAGGCAGCGAAGGCGATGAGCGACGAGGCGGCGCCCGCCGCCAGCACGAACTGCTTCGGATGGCTGCGATAGGCTGCACTCACAGCGGCGATCAAGGCGCGTCGCTGGCTCGGCGGTGATTGTTGCGGTGCCATGTGCTTCCCCAATAGGCGATCGGACGGGGCCGAAGGCTGGACCCATCTGGAAAAATCGTAGCCGCTGCCCTGCGGCGTCAGAAGTCTCCATTCATGGGGGAAGCGCCGCGATATTTCGTGCCTCTCAGGGACAGGCCTTGTGCACCTGTGGCACCGCCGCCACCGTGCGGGCGAGGATTTGGCGCCAAGCGTGAATTGCTGCAGGGGCGGCCCAGTGGCCGCGCCGCTCGCACAAGGCCTCAGCGACCGCGCCGCACGCGCGCCAGTTCGTCCAGCACCAGGCCGATGGCGCCGCCGCTGATGGCCATGTCGGCCACGTTGAAGGCCGGGAAGTAGCCGCCGGGAAAGACCGGCGACAGCCAGGCCCAGTGGAACTGCAGGAAGTCGACCACATAGCCATGCCAGAGCCGGTCGATGACATTGCCCAGCGCGCCGGCGAGGATGAGGCTCAGCGCCAGCGCGAACAGGCGCTGGTTGCCGTGGCTGCGCAGCATCCAGGTGATGAAGCCGGCCGCGCCCAGGCCCAGGGCGGTGAAGAACCAGCGCTGCCAGCCGCCGGCCTGGGCCAGGAAGCTGAAGGCTGCTCCGGTGTTGTGGGCACGCACCAGGTCGAACCAGGGCGTCAGCGTCAGTGCCTCGCCGTGCTGGAAGTGGGCGACCACCAGCATCTTGGTGATCTGGTCCAGCGCGATGAGCAGGGTGGCCAGCGCCAGCCAGTAGCTCAAATGGCGGGACGAACGACGGGAAGAGGGGGATGGCATCGGCGGCTCGTTGGGCGCCAGGCGGCGCGGCTGCGGCAAAGGGCCGTACTGTAGCGGGGCGCTTGCGCGCCCCCTGCCGGCGTCAGGCGCTCAAGCGTTGCCCTTCAACCCTTCAAGCCACCTTGGGTCAGTCCGCCGACGACGCGCTCCTGGAACAGCGCGATGAGCAGTGCCATGGGCACGATGGCCACGATGAGGGCGGCCGAGATGATGGGCCAGGGAAAGCTGAACTCGCCCTGGTACAGCGCGATGCCCACCGGCAGGGTGCGCATGCCGGCGCTGGCGTTGAGCGACAGGGCGAGCAGGAACTCGTCCCAGGCGTTCACGAAGGCCAGGATGCCGGCGGTGAACACGCCCGGCGCCGACAGCGGCAGGACGATGCGCACCAGCGCGCCGATGCGGGTGCAGCCGTCGATCATGGCGGCGTTCTCGAGGTCGCGCGGGATGCCCTGGAAGAAGCTCACCAGCACCAGCGTGCACACCGGCAGGTTGAGCACCGTGTAGGGCAGCACCAGGGCGGTGTAGGTATTGAGCAGGCCCAGCGCGCGCAGGGTCTCGAAGATGGGCACCAGCAGGGTGACGAGCGGGAACATGCTGGACGCCACGATGCAGGTCAGCACCGCCTGGCGCCGGCGCAGGTTCAGCCGCGCGATGGCATAGGCGGCCAGCGCCGACACCCCCAGCGACAGCAGCGTGGCCAGGCTGGCCACGATGAGGCTGTTGGCCATGTAGTGCAGCAACGGCTGCTCGGTGAAGGCCTGGCGGTAGTTGGCCAGGGTGAGCGCCTGCGGCCACCAGGTGATGGGCTTGCTGACCAGTTCGGCCTCGGTCTTGAGCGAGGTCAGCAGGATCCACAGCGCCGGAAAGAAGCCGTTTAGCACCACGATGCCGGCGGCGACCCCGCGCAGCACACGCGGCGACCAGGCGGGCAGGCCGGTGCTCATGCGCTGTCGCGCCCGATGTGGCGCAGGTAGACGGCGGTGACCGCCAGCGACACGACGAACATGCACACCGCCAGGGTCGAGCCGTAGCCCAGGTCGAGGTAGTCGATGGTGGTGGCGTGGATCAGCATGGCCAGGGTCTGGGTGGTGTTGCCCGGCCCGCCATGCGTCATGGTGTAGGGGATGTCGAAGGTCTGCAGCGCCGTGATGGTGCGAAAGATCAGCGCCACGACGATGGACGGCATCAGCATGGGCAGGGTGACCTGGCAGAACTGCTGCCAGGGCGAGGCGCCGTCCACTTCGGCGGCCTCGTAGAGCGAGCGCGGGATCATCTGCAGGCCGGCGAGCAGGATGAGGGCCATGAAGGAGCTGGTCTTCCAGATGATGGTCAGGCAGATGGCGGCAAAGGCCCAGCCCGGCCGCAGCAGCCACATGGTGGGCTCGCGCAGCTCGCTCAGGCCCAGGCGGCGCAGCACGTCGTTGACCACGCCGTATTCGGTGTGGAAGAACCAGGCAAAGATCAGCCCGGCGAAGGACAGCGGCAGCGCCCAGGGCAGCAGCAGCGCCAGGCGCACCGGCCAGCGCCGCTTGAACGGCAGGTTGGCCAGCAGCGCCAGGCCCAGCCCGGCCAGCAGTGCGCCCGGCACGGTGATGAGGGTGATCAGCAGGGTGTTGCGGGTGGCGTTCCAGAAGTCGCGGTCGGTGAACACCAGCAGGTAGTTCTCCAGGCCGACGAACTTCGCGCCGCCGCCGCCCGACAGGCGCAGGTCGAACAGGCTGTTCCACATCAGCCGGCCGATCGGGTAGACCACGATGAGCGCCAGCAGCGCAAAGGCCGGCGCCAGCAGCAGCACCGCCAGGGTGCGTTCGCTCGGGTCGCGCAGCCGCTCCAGCCAGCCCGGGGCGGGCGGCGGGGGGGCGGTTGCGGCGGGCGCCGGGGCGGTGCTCATCAGCAGGCCGGAGGGCGGTGACGGGCTGTGTCTGACCCGCTCAGCGCATCACCCGGCGCAGCTTGCCCTCGATCTCGTCCACGCCCTCGGCCGGCGACTTGGTGCGCGCCAGCACCGCGCTGGTGGTGGTGCGGATGACGTCGCTCACCTGGCCGTAGTCCTTGGACAGCGGGCGGCTGCGCCCGGCGACCACCACGCCGGCGGCCTCCTTGAACCAGGGCGCCTGCTTGAGCACCTCGGGCTCGGTGTAGACGCGCTGGTAGGTCGGCAGCAGCGAGCCCTCGACCGCCAGGAACTTGCTGGCCTCGGGGCTGGCCAGGTGCTTGACCAGGTTTGCCGCCGCGGCCTTGTTCTTCGAGAAGGCGCTCACCGCCCACTGCCAGCCGCCCACGCAGGTGGCGCTCTTGCCGCCGGCCATGGCCGGCAGCGGCATCACGCCCACCTTGCCCTTGACCTGGCTGTCGGCGTCGTCCTTGAAGCGGTCCCAGGCAAAGCCCCAGTTGATGGCGAACACCACCTGGCCGGCCTTGAACTCGTTGACCGTGTCGGGCGTGCGCACCTCGGCCACGTTCTTCTTGATCACCCCGGCGTCCACCATGCCCAGCCAGGTGTTCAGGCCCTTGACCGCCGCGCCCTTGTCCAGCGTCAGGCGGCCGGCAGCGTCGTTGAAGTCCTTGCCCTGGCCCCAGTAGGGCAGCAGGAAGGTGCACACCGCGCCCTCGATGGGCGCGCCCTGGATGCTCAGGCCCTGCAGATTGGGGTTGCCTTCGGCCGCCTGCACCTTCCTGGCCGCCGCGGCCAGCTCGTCCCAGGTGTGCGGCTCGGCGATCTTGTGCTTTTCCAGCAGGTCCTTGCGGTAGTACATGAACATCGAGTCGGCGAAGGCCGGCATGGCCGCCACCTTGCCGTCCACCACGTTGGAGCTGGCGTAGACCGGCAGATAGGGCTTCATCGCCTCGCTCGCCGGGCCGACCCAGGGGTCGAGCGGCTCCAGCCAGCCGGCGCCGAAATACTGCGGCGGGTTGACGATGTCGATCATGTAGATGTCGATCGCCGAGTCCTTGGCGTTGAGCACCGTGCTCAGGTACTGGCGCTGCAGCTCGCTGGTGGCGCCGCCGGTCTCGATGTCGATGGTCACGCCGGGGTTCTTGGCCTGGTACTGGTCGAACAGCTTCCTCATCAGGTCGGGGCGCTGGTTCTGGCCGCCCGAGAACACGCGCAGCTTCACCGCCTGGGCCTGCACGGCCGGGCTGGCCAGGCCGGTGGCCAGGGCGCAGGCCAGCGCGGCCAGGGCCAGGCTGCTGCGGCGCTTGAGAGAGGTCGTCGAGAGAGTCATGGTCGGTCTCCGTGGTGTCGGCGCGCCGGGCGCGCGGGTTACAGGGGGCGGAAGGATGAGGACGGTGGGCGCGTCAGAGCGCACTGCCGCTGGTGGCGTCGAACAGGTGCAGCTGGCTGGCGCGCACATGCGCCATCAGCGTGCTGCCGGGCGGGCCGCTGAACTGCGCAGGCCAGCGCGCCACCATCTCGCAGCGGCCGATGCGCAGGGTCACCAGGGTCTCGGCGCCCAGGGGTTCGAGCAGCACCACCTCGACGGGCAGGGCCTGATCGGCCTCGTGTTCTCGCGTCAGGCGCAGGTTCTCCGGCCGCAGGCCGAGCTTGAGCCGCCCGGCGGCCGAGGCACGCTGCTGCAGCTCGGTCGGCAGGGTCAGGGTGACGCCGCCCAGGTCGAAGCCGGCCGCCACCAGGCTGCCGTCGACCAGGTTCATGGGTGGCGCGCCGGTGAAGCCGGCGACGAACAGGGCGGCGGGCTGGTTGTAGATCTGGTGCGGCGTGTCCATCTGCATGACCCGCCCGGCCGACAGCACGGCGATGCGGTCGGCCAGCGTCATGGCCTCGACCTGGTCGTGGGTGACGTAGACGATGGTGGCGCCCAGGCGCTGGTGCAGCCGCTTGATCTCGCTGCGCATCTCGTTGCGCAGCTGGGCGTCGAGGTTGGACAGCGGCTCGTCGAACAGGAATACGCGCGGCTGGCGCACGATGGCCCGGCCGATGGCCACGCGCTGGCGCTGGCCGCCCGAGAGCTCGCGCGGCTTGCGCTGCAGCAGGTGGCTGATGCGCAGCAGCTCGGCCGCCTCGCCCACGCGCCGGGTGATCTCGGCCTCGGCGGTCTTGCGCAGGCGCAGGCCGAAGGCCATGTTCTCGTACAGGGTCTTGTGCGGATACAGGGCGTAGTCCTGGAAGACCATGGCGATGTCGCGCAGCCGCGGCGGCAGGCCCTGCACCGGCGTGCCGCCGATGAGGATCTCGCCGCCGTCGACCGTCTCCAGCCCGGCGATCATGCGCAGCAGCGTGCTCTTGCCGCAGCCCGAGGGGCCGACGAAGACGGTGAACTCGCCGTGCCGTACCTCCAGGTCGATGCCGTGAATGACATCGGTGCGCCCGTCGTAGGACTTGCGCACCTGGCGCAGCTGCACCTCAGCCATGGCGCGGCGCGCCAGCCCGCGGGCGGCGGCATGGGGTCGGTCGGGCGGTGCGGGACGGTGCGGGCATGGTGGGCGGTTGATCCGGGGCGGCGGCAGGATAGTGCCCGGTGCCGGGCCTGCACAGCAGGAAAACGCGGGTGCGCATGACGATGGCGCTCAGTCCGGGCGGGGCTGCCGGCCGTGGCCCCCGCGCTGCACGCCGCCCGTGCCGCTTCAGGCCACCTCGCGGCCTTCGGCCAGGGTCCACAGCTCGAACCAGTCCTGGCGGTCGAGATGCACCGTGAAGGCGTCGCTCAGGCGCGCGATGCGGTCCAGCCGGTTGGTGCCCGCCACCGGCAGGATGCCCGCCGGATGAGCTAGCAGCCAGGCCATTGCCACCGCGTCGGCATCCACGCCGTGGACATCGGCGATGCGCCGCAGCGCCGGGCCGACCCGGTCGGCCACCGGATGACCGGCCCGCAGCAGCGCGCCGCCACCCAGCGGCGACCAGGCCATGGGCTTGATGCGCTGCTGCTGCAGGAAGGCCAGCTGGCCGTCGGTCCAGGCGCTGCGCGCTGCCAGGCTCAGCTCGATCTGGTTGGTGGCCAGCGGTGTCGACATGCGCGACTGCAGCAGCTGGAATTCGGCTGGGCTGAAGTTGGATACACCGGCGGCGGCGATCTTGCCGTCGGCCACCAGGGCGTCCAGGCAGACGCCGGTGGCATCGGCGTCCATGAAGGGATCGGGGCGGTGGATGAGCAGCAGGTCCAGGCGCTCCAGGCCCAAGCGCTGCAGCGAGCGCTCGACGCTGGCGCGGATGTGCGCCGGCGAGGTGTCGTAGTGCTTCACCCGCACGTCGGGGTACTGCGGCGTGTTGATCTTGATGTCGCACTTGCTGACGTGCTGGGTGCGCGCCGCCAGGCCCGGCCGGCGCTTCAGCGCCGCGCCGAACAGGGCCTCGGCGGTGTAGCCGCCGTAGATGTCGGCATGGTCGAAGCTGGTGATGCCCTGCTCGATGCAGGCATCGATCTTGGCGGCGATGTGGTCGGGGCTGGTGTCGGCGTCGTCGGCCAGGCGCCAGGCGCCGTAGACGATGCGACTGAAGTCCGGCAGCGCCGAGTGCAGGGAAATGGTGGGGCAGGACATGGTGGGCGGGCTTTCGACGGATCTGTTCGTAGGGGCAGGCGCGCCGGCTGAGGTCGCGGTGACAGCGCAGGCGCGAGCGGCGCGGCGCGCCTCAGCGCCGCGTGCCGGTGCCCAGCGGCGTGGCCGGCGTGCCGGCCGGGATGCGATCGTAGTGGTGCGCCAGCCGGGCGGTGCGCAGCTGCGGCAGCACCTTGCTGCCGAACTGGTCGCACTCGTCCTTGTGCGGATAGCCCGACAGCACGAAGGCGCGCATGCCCATGCGCTGGTAGCGCTCCAGCTTGGACATGACCTGGTCGACGCTGCCCACCAGGGCTGCGCCGCAGCCCGAGCGGGCGCGGCCGATGCCGGTCCACAGGCCGGGCTCGACATAACCTTCCTCGTCGGCGGCGGCGCGGTGCTGAGCCTGCAGGGCCACGCCCAGGCTGACGGCGTCCAGGGCGCGTTCGCGCAGGCGCTGGCCCACGTCGTCGTCGAGCTGCGAGACCAGCTCGCGGGCGTATTCGCGCGCCTCGGCCTCGGTGTCGCGCACGATCACGTGCACGCGCAGGCCGTAGTCCAGCAGCCGGCCGTGGGCGGCGGCACGCTCGTGCACCGCCTTCATCTGCTCGGCCAGCACCGCCTCGGGCGCCGGCCACAGCAGGTAGACGTCGCAGTGCGCGCCGCACAGCTCCAGCGCGTCGGGCGAATAGCCGCCGAAGTACAGCAGCGGTCCACCGTTGTGCTGGTAGGGCCGCACCGGGTCGGTCGACAGGCCGCGCAGCTGGTAGATCTGGCCGTCGAAGTCGATCTGCTCGCGTGTCCAGGCCTGCTTGAGGATCTGCACCACCTCGTGGCTGCGCCGGTAGCGCGTGGCGCTGTCGACGCTTTCGCCCGGAAAGTCCGACGAGATGACGTTGAGCGTGAGCCGGCCCTGCAGCAGATGGTCCAGCGTGGCCACGGTGCGCGCCAGCATGGCCGGGTGCAGCTCGCCGCAGCGGATGGCGGTGAGCAGGCTGACCTGGCGCGTGAGCGGCGCCACCGCGGCGGCAAAGGTCAGCGTGTCCTGCCCGACCTGGTAGGACGAGGGGCACAGCACGTTGCCGTAGCCCAGCGCATCGGCGCGCAGCACGATGTCGCGCGTGTTCTCCCAGCTGCTGCGCAGGTCGCCGTCGGGCACGCCGAGGTGGCGGAAATCATCCGAACACAGCGGCGCGAACCAGGCCACCTCGACGGCGTTCAAGCCTTCGGCACGGATGGGAACGACGGACATGGCGGGCTCCACGGGGCAGGGAAAATCCAGTGTATCAATGGTGAATGAATGCCCGCCAGGGCGTGCTTTCCCTGCGTACACTGCGCCCGCCTGCTCTGGCTCCAGTCCACGCTGACCCGCCCGGATTCGATACCCGACGTCCCCCATGAGCTCCCCCGCCTCCCAGGCGCTGCCGCTGTACATGCAGATCACCGAGCTGCTCACGCGCGAGATCGCTGCCGGGCACTGGCAGAGCGGCGAGCGGCTGCCCACCGAGGCCGACCTGGCGCGCCGCCTGGGCGTGGCGGTGGGCACGCTGCGCAAGGCGCTGGCCGAGCTGCAGTCGCGCGGCATGCTGCGCCGCCGCCAGGGCTCGGGCAACTATGTGCAGCTGCCTATCAGCGGCGGCAGCGTCTACGAGTTCTTCCGGCTGGAAAAGCTGGACGGCGCCGGCCTGCCCAGCGCCGACGTGCTGGCGCTGGACCTGGTCGCGCCGCCGCCCTTGTGGCACACGGCGGTGGGTGCCGGCGCCGACACCGAGGCGGCCGCCAGCCTGCCGTCAGCCTGCTGGCGCGTGCGCCGCCTGCGCCGGCTCGACCGCCAGCCGGTCGCGCTGGAGGAAATCTGGTTCGACGCCCGCCACCGCGCCGAATTGGGTGTGGGCGACCTGCACGAGTCGCTCTACTACTTCTATCGCCAGCAGTTCGGCTTCTGGATCTCGCGTGTCGAGGACCATGTCGGCCTGGGCCAGGTGCCCGACTGGGCACCGATCGGGGCGCCTGTGGATGGTCAGTTCGGCCTGCCGTCCGGCGCCGTCACGGTGCTGATCGAGCGCCGTTCCTGGTCACAGACCGAGCGGCTGGAGGAGGTGTCGCGCACCTGGCTCGATCCGGCGCAGGCGCGTTACGCGGCGCGTTGGCGCTGAGCCGGCTGACTGTTTCTGATACTGATTACCCATCCCCCGGAGTCCGCCCATGTCTTCCTCGTCTTCTCCCCGCGCTGGCGTGGGTTACGGCTTCATCGGCTGCGGCATGATGGGCCAGGAGCACCTGCGCAACCTGGCGCTGATCGAGGGCGCCGAGGTGCTGGCGATCTTCGAACCCGACGCCGGCATGCGCGCGCGCAGCGCGGCGCTGGTGCCGCAGGTGCGTTTCGTCGATTCGGTCGAAGCCTTGCTTGCCATCGAGGCGCTCGACGCCCTGGTCATCACCAGCCCCAACCACTGCCACGCCGGGCAGCTGGCGCAGATCGCCGCCAGCCGGCCGCTGCCGGTGTTGTGCGAGAAGCCGGTGTGCACGAACCTGGCCGACGTGGCGGCGCTGCGTGAATTGCAGGCCAGCTACCTCGCGCCGCTCTGGGTGGCGATGGAGTACCGCTACATGCCGCCCATTGCCGCCTTCGTGCAGGCCGCGCACGCGGGGCAGGCCACCGGCGGCTCGACCCTGCTGACCATGCGTGAGCACCGCTACCCCTTCCTCGTCAAGGTGGGTGACTGGAATCGCTTCTCGCGCAACACCGGCGGCACGCTGGTGGAGAAGTGCTGCCACTTCTTCGACCTGATGCGCCTGGTGATGCAGGCCGACCCGGTGCGGGTCTATGCCTCGGGCGCGATGAACCACAACCACGTGGACGAACGCTACGGCGGCGAGCAGCCCGACATCCTCGACAACGCCCTGGTGGTGCTGGACTTCCCCGGCTCGCGCCGCGCCCTGCTGGAGCTGTGCATGTTCGCCGAGGGCTCGCGCTACCAGGAGGAGATCGCCCTGGTCGGCCCCACCGGCAAGCTCGAATGCAAGGTGCCCGGCCCGCAGCGCTTCTGGCCCGCCGCACTGGGCGAACCGCCGGTGGCCCAGCTCATCGTCAGCCCGCGTGATCCGCAGGCTGACGCAGGGTCACCGGCCGGCCCGCGCCTGATCGAGGTGCCGGTCGACCCGACCCTGATCGCCGCGGGCGACCACAATGGCTCGACCTACTACCAGCACCGCCGCTTCTTCGACGTGGTGCGCGGCGTGGCCGGCCAGGCGGTGGAGGTGAGCGCGCTCGACGGCCTCAAGGCCGTCACCATCGGCCTGGCCGCCGAGGCCTCGGCGCACAGCGGCCTGGCCATCGACCTGACGCAGGGCGACTACCGGCTCTAACAAGCCGTGGGTGACGCCCGGCCTTCGACTTCGCTCAGGCCACGAGTCGCTGCTCGCCGGCGCCGTGCAGGTTGTCGTCGCAGCGGCCGCAGATCGTGGGGTGGGCCGGGTTGCGGCCGACGTCGTCGCGGTAGTGCCAGCAGCGCTCACACTTCACCGCGCTGCTCACGCTGGGCGTGGCGGTGAACTCGGCTTCACCTTCGGCGAGTGAGGTCACCACCGCCTGCGAGGTGATGAGCACGAACTTCAGGTCGTCGCCCAGGCTGTCGAGCAGGGCCTTCAGCTCGGGCTTGGCCGCCACCACCACGTTGGCCTGCAGCGAGGCGCCAACCTGGCCGGCGCTGCGCAGCACTTCGATCTGGCGGTTGCTCTCCTCGCGCACCGCACGGATGCGGGCCCACTTGTCGAGCAGGGCGGCGTCGGTGGCGCCACCCTTGTCGCCGTTGTCGAACTGCCAATAGGTCTCGGTGAAGATCGTCCCGCTCGACTGCTGGGCGGCGAACACCGCCCAGGCTTCCTCGGCGGTGAAGCTGAGGAAGGGCGCCATCCAGCGCAGCATGGCGTGGGTGATCTGCCAGAGCGCGGTCTGGGCCGAGCGCCGCGCCAGGCTCTTCGGGGCGCTGGTGTAGAGCCGGTCCTTGAGGATGTCGAGGTAGAAGGCGCCCAGGTCCTCCGAGCAGAACACCTGCAGCTTGTTGACCACCGTGTGGAACTCGTAGCGCTCGTAGCGGGCCAGGATGTCGGCCTGCAGTTCGGCCGCGCGGGCCAGGGCCCAGCGGTCGATCTCCAGCAGCTCGCCCGCGAGCACGGCGTCGGCCTGCGGGTCGAAGTCGCTGGTGTTGGCCAGCAGGAAGCGCAGAGTGTTGCGGATGCGGCGGTAGGCATCCACCACGCGGGCGAGGATCTTGTCGTCGATGTTGAGGTCGCCCGAGTAGTCGGTGGCGGCCACCCACAGGCGCACGATCTCGGCGCCGAGCTTGCTCGTCACGCTCTGCGGCTCGACCGTGTTGCCCAGGCTCTTGCTCATCTTTCGGCCCTGGCCGTCGGTGGCAAAGCCGTGGGTGAGCAGGCCGCGGTAGGGCGCACGGTCCTCCAGCGCACAACCCAGCAGCAGCGAGCTGTGAAACCAGCCGCGGTGCTGGTCGTGGCCCTCCAGATACAGGTCGGCCTCCGGCCCTTCGGCATGGAAAGGCGGGCGGTCGTAGGCCTGGGCATGGCTGCCGCGCAGCACATGGCGGAAGGTCGAGCCCGAGTCGAACCAGACCTCGAGGATGTCGGTGCTCTTGACGTAGTGCGGGGCATCTGCAGCGTCGAGGATCTCCTCCACGCTCACGCGGCTCCAGGCCTCGATGCCGCCGGTCTCGACGATGGCCGCGGCCTGGTCGAGGATGTCCATGGTGCGCGGGTGCAGTTCGCCCGTCACCTTGTGCAGGAAAAAGGGCACCGGCACTCCCCAGCTGCGCTGGCGGCTGATGCACCAGTCGGGCCGGTTGGCGATCATGTCGCGCAGGCGGGCGCGACCGTTCTCGGGGTAGAAGTTTGTCGCGTCGATGGCGTCCAGGGCCAGCTGGCGCAGGGTCTTGGGGGCCTTGTCCTGGGTGAACACACCCTCGCCCTCGTCCATGCGCACGAACCACTGCGCTGCGGCGCGGTAGATCACCGGCGTCTTGTGGCGCCAGCAGTGCGGGTAGCTGTGCGTGATGGCCTGGGTGGCCATGAGGCGGTCGCTCTGCGCCAGCACCTCGATGACTCTGTCGCAGGCCTTCCAGATGTGCTGGCCACCGAAGAAGGGCAGCGCATCCACGTACACGCCGTTGCCCTGCACCGGGTTGAGGATGTCGTCCACCGCCAGGCCATGCGCCACGCAGGAGTTGAAGTCGTCCAGGCCATAGGCCGGCGCCGAATGCACGATGCCCGTGCCGTCGCCTGCCGTCACGTAGTCGGCGAGATAGAGCGGACTCTTGCGCTTGTAGCTGTATTTGCCGCCTTCTTCCGCCGTGACGGTGTCGTGCAGCGGGTGGCGGAAGACCAGGCCCCTGAGCGCTTCGCCCTTGGCGGTGGCCACCACCGTGCCGGCGAGCTTGTAGCGCTCCAGGCACTTGGCCACCAGTTCCTCGGCCAGCAGCAGCACGCCACGCGGTGTGTCCACCAGCGCGTAGGTCAGCTCGGGGTGGGCATTGAGCGCCTGGTTGGCCGGGATGGTCCAGGCCGTGGTGGTCCAGATGACGGTGTAGGCCTTCTTGTTGCCGTCGCCCGGCAGCGCGCTCAGGCCGAAGGCGGCGGCCAGCGCGCCGGCGTCGTCGGCCTCGAAGGCCACGTCCAGCGTGTCGCTCTTCTTGTCGGCGTATTCGATCTCGAACTCGGCCAGCGAGCTGCCGCAGTCGAAGCACCAGTACACCGGCTTCAGGCCACGGTAGACGAAGCCGCGTTCGATGACGCGCTTGAAGGCGCGGATCTCGCCGGCCTCATTGGCGTAGTCCATGGTGCGGTAGGGCCGTGCCCAGTCGCCCAGCACGCCCAGGCGCTTGAAGTCGGCGCGCTGCTGGTCGATCTGCTCGGTGGCATAGGCTCGGCTCCTGGCCTGCATGTCGTCACGGCTCAGGTGCCGGCCGTGCAGCTTCTCGATGGCGTTTTCGATCGGCAGGCCATGGCAATCCCAGCCAGGGATGTATTGCGCATCAAAGCCGGCCAGCTGGCGCGCCTTGACGATCATGTCCTTGAGCACCTTGTTCAGCGCGTGGCCGATGTGCAGCTTGCCGTTGGCATAGGGCGGGCCGTCGTGCAGCACGAACAGCGGCGCACCGTGGCGGGCCTCGCGCAGGCGCTGATACAGGCCTTGTTCATCCCAGGCCTTCACCCAGGCCGGCTCGCGCTTGGGCAGGTCGCCCCGCATCGGGAAGGGCGTGTCGGGCATGTTGAGGGTGGCGCGGTAGGCGCCGGTTGCTGCGCCGGCAGCGCTGCTGGTCGATGCGGAGGTCGTGTCGGTCATGACTGCTGCGCGAACCAGGTCGCGCTCTCGCTGGTGGAGGGTAAAAAGGCCGGGCTGCCGCCGTTCGGGCAGATCGATCGAGACTGGGGCGGACCGGTCGCTCCGCGGGACTCGAGTCGTCGCTTGCTGCAGGTCGGTCGGTCGACACCCGATCAGCGCAGGGCGCTGGACGGTCGATCGGGCAGGGGGTTGGAGGTCAGGCAGCGCCGCTTCGGTCAGGCGCCGGGTGCAGGCCCTGTGGCGCAGGGCGCGGCTCCGGCACGAAGTTCAGCGCTGCGGCTGAATTCGGTCGCGTGTGGTCTGGCGGCGCTCGGCCGAATGACTGCCGGAACGGCTGCCACCGTTGTTGGCGCGCTCGGCGAACCAGCGCCGCGCGTGGTCCAGATCCTGCGCGATGGCAGCCGTCAAGGCGTCCAGCCCGTCGTAGCGGGCTTCGTCGCGAAGTTTGTGCAGCAGTTCCACGCGCAGCAGTTTACCGTAGCCCCCCTCGCGGCCCAGGTCGGCCGGCCAGTCGAACACATGGGTCTCCAGCAGCACTCGGCCGGCGTCCTCCACCGTGGGGCGCACGCCCAGGCTGGCCACACCAGGCAGCGGTTCGGCAGCGAGCTGGCCTTCGGCGCCGCTCTGCAGGCCATGCACCCGCACCGCGTAGATGCCGCTGGCCGCCGGGCGGGCGTAGGCAAAGCGCAGGTTCAAGGTGCGGAAACCGTCATTGCCGCCGGGCGCGCTGGCGCCGAGCTGGCGGCCGAGCTTGCGCCCGTGCAGGACATGGCCGCTGATGCTGTACGGCCGGCCCAGCAAGGCCGCGACCTGCTCCATCTCGCCGCGCCCCAGTGCCTCGCGTACCGCCGAACTCGACACCCGCAGGCCATGCACCTCGTAGCTGAGCATGCGCGCGACGTCGAAGCCGAGCGCGCCACCGGACTGGTCGAGCAGGGCGTAGTCGCCCGCGCGTCGGGCGCCAAAGCGGAAATCGTCGCCCACCAGCACATAACGTGCGCCCAGACCCCGGTGCAGCACACGGCCGATGAAATCCTGTGGTGCCAGCCCCGCCAGGGCCTGGTCAAAGCGCAGTACGACGACCTGGTCGACACCGCAGCGTTCCAGTTCCTGCAGCTTGTCGCGCAGGGTCGCGATGCGCCTGGGCGCGAGCTCCGGCTTGCCGGCCAGCCTGGCAAAGAAGTCGCGCGGATGCGGCTCGAAGGTGAGCACACAACTGGGTAGCCCGCGGTGTCGCGCCTCGTTGATCAGCAGCGCCAGCATGGCCTGATGGCCGCGGTGCACGCCGTCGAAGTTGCCGATGGTCAGCGCCGAGGCCGGCGCAATGCCGGGATGGTGGAGACCGCGAAAGATCTGCATGGGGCGGGATTATCCGCGCCGGGCCGCGCCGTTCGAGCCCCTCAGGGCGCTCAGGCCCAGGGCAGGCACCAGTGGGCGCGTTCGCGCGTGGCCTCGATGGCACGCGCATTGGGCTCGTCGGTGCCCATCACCCAGGCACGCGCCGCCTCGGGGCTGCGGCCGAACTGCTCGTGGCGGGCGATGAGCCGGCTCAGGCGCAGCTCAGGGTCGACGTCGACGAACCACACCTCGTCGAGCTGGCCGCGCACCTCGCCCCAGCCGCCGTCGCCCGGCTCGCCCATGAGCAGGTAGTTGCCCTCGGTGATGACCAGGCGGGTGCCCGGGTGCACCGGCACGGCGTTGGCGATGGGCTCCTCGATGGCGCGGCGGAACTCGGGCGCGTAAATGGTGGTCGGGCCGCCGGCGCGGATGCGCGCCAGCAGCGCGGCATAACCGGCGGCGTCGAAGGTGTCCGGCGCGCCCTTGCGGCCGGCGCGGCCCAGGCGCTCCAGCTCGGCCTGGGCGAGGTGGTAGCCGTCCATGGGCACGACCTGGGCCAGGCCGGGGTGGCTGCGCGCCAGCACGGCCAGCAGGGCTTCGGCCACGGTGGACTTGCCTGCACCCGGTGGGCCGACCAGGCCGAGCAGGCGTCGCGTCGAGCCGGCGACGGCGGCTTCGAGCAGGTGCTGCGCGCGTTGCAGGGCGGGCAAGGGCAATGCAGGGTGCTGGCTCATGGGGGGGCAGGAGGGCTGACGGGTCGAGTGCGGGAAAGTGCCGGCGTGCATTTCACCATCGTCGACGCCGCGTCGTAGCATGAGCCGATGTGTCCGGCGGCCGCGCATCAGTGGCCGCCCGTCCGGAGAACCACGGAGCTCCTGCCCATGCGCGCACCCTCGCTGCTGAAGACCGCCTACTTCCACGCCTGCATCCCGCCGCTGGTGATCTTTTTTCTCCTCGCCCAGGGCCTGTGGTTTGCGCCCGACGACCTGCACATGCCGCTCACGTTCGCGGTCTTTCTCACCGGGGCCGGCGGCGGCGTCATCAGCACTTACTTCCGCCTCAAGGATGTGGCGCCCACGGTGGTCTCCGGCAGCGCCATCTTGCAGATCTACATCTCGCCGCTTATTTCGGGCCTGCTGGGCTGGATCTGCTACGCGTTCTTCCTGACCGAGATGCTGCGTGGCCCGCTGTTTCCGGAGTTCACCGGCCAGAAAGAGCCCTACACCGCGCTGGGCAGCGTGTTCAAGATCGTGCCGATCTCGACGCTGGACGCCGCCAAGGCGCTGCTCTGGGCCTTTGTGGCCGGGTTTTCCGAAAAACTCATCCCCAACATCCTGGACAAGCTCGCCAGCAGCGCCCAGCTCGACCCGAGCCTGAATGGTCGCAACCCAGCCGCGACCGACCCGTCGGCGACACCGCGACCGCCGGACGACCCGGCACAGCCCGCGCAGCAATAAGCCTCGCCGGTGGGGCGGTCGCTCACCCTGAGCTGCCGCTGCCTCGCCGAAGCGTCAGGCCGCCGGCTCCGGCGCGTGGCCAGCCAGGGGCGGGTTGACGAGTGCGGCTTCTTCCTCGGGCGTGATCCAGCGCCACTTGCCCTCGGGCAGATCGGTGGGCAGGGCAAGCGAGCCGAAGGCCACGCGGGTGAGCTGTTCGACATGGTTGCCCACCGCCGCCACCATGCGGCGGGCCTGGTGGTACTTGCCTTCGGCCAGGGTGAGGGCGAGGGTGTTGTCGCCCAGACGCGCGGCGGCCAGGGCGCGTACCGGGGCGGGATCGTCACGCAGCACCACGCCGGCGAGCAGTTTGTCGATCTGGCCAGGCTCCAGCGGTCGCGCGGTGCGGGCGTGGTACAGCTTGGGCACGTGGCGCTTGGGGTGGGTGAGCTTGTGGATGAGCGGGCCGTCGTCGGTGAGCAGCAAGAGGCCGGTGGTCTCCTCGTCCAGCCGACCGATGGGCTGCACGCCGCGCTGGCGCAGCGGCACCGGCAGCAGGCTCATCACGCTGGGGTGGTGCCTGGGTTTCTGCGAGCACTCGTAGCCGGCCGGCTTGTGCAGCAGCACCAGGGCGCGCTCGCGCACCGGCCAGTCGACGCCGTCCACCCGCAGCATCAGGCCGGCGGGCTCGAACTCGGCGTCGAAGTCCTGCACCACCAGCCCGTCCACGGCCACGCGTGCGGCGTGGATGAGGCCATCACATTCGCGCCGGCTGCCGAAGCCCTGGCTGAACAGGATCTCGCTGAGCGGCTGGGCCGTGCCGGCGTGGCGCTTGTTCTTCTTGCTGGGCATGGCGCGGCTCAGTGATGCAGCTCCAGCACGCTGATGTGCTTGTCCCTGGCCGGCCAGACCCAGCCGGCCACCCGTTCGTGGATGGCGCCGGAGCGGAATTCGCCCACCACCGAGCGGTCGACCTCCTTGGCTTCCAGGCGGCTGATGGCTGCGCCGGCCACGCCGGTCGTGATGCCGGGCGGCGGGTTCCGCCCGTCGAGCACGATGGTGTCGCGCGGCAGGCCAAAGTAGCCGCGCGGGCGCGCAAGCACCACCACCGCCTTGGCGCCTTTCTCCATGTCGAACAGCCGTTCGGGCCGCAGATGCACCAGCGACGACGAACGCGCAAACGGCGAGCGGTAGATGTGCGTGGTCGACAACGCCGCTAGGGTGGGCGTGACGACAAATTCCAGCCCCGTGTGTGAATCGGTCTGCAGCGGTCCCCAGTGGCCGTCTTCGGTGATGGTCTTGTTGTCGATCAGCGCTTCACCCAGGCGTTGGCCTGTCGCGACATCGACCGCGTAGACCGAAACCTTGGCGCCCACCAGCGCCAGGTTGGTCGGCCCGGCACCGGTCACGCCGGTGACCCGACCGTCCAGCACGATCTTGTCCTCGGGCGTGATGTCGTGCGTCGGCGCGCGGCCGGTGATGAAGCGGTAGGCGGCTGCAAAGGCTTCGGGGTGGAAGGCGGTCTCGTGGTGGTCGCGTCCGGGCAGCACGATGTTCTCGGCGCCCTTGAGCGCCGGGCCCTCGGCTGTGACCTGGGTCTTGATGTCCTTGTTGCCCAGCCAGGTGCCGTCGGGCTGCGCGAACTTGTCGTTGTTGTCCGAGCGCAGGGTGAGCCACTTCGGGCCGGGCGTGACCTCGACGCCAGTCGCCGGGTCGGCGCTGTCGGGCAGCGGTTTGCCGTCTGCCCCCTTGAGCGTGTTCAGACCCTTCAGGAACGGCCCGGCGCCATTGAACTCGTTGCCGGGGCGAAAGCCGGCGGCGGCCCAGACGCCGTGATTCGGTGTTCCGGCCAGGATGGCGTGCGATACCTTGCCGGCCGCGCCGCCGTGGGCAAGGACGTTGCGGATCGCCAGGCCGCCGCGCGAGTTGCCGAACAGCACCAGCATGGACGCGCCGGTGGCTGCCAGCACGCGGTCGATTTCGGCGCCGAGCTGATCGCGTTGCTCGGTGGTGGAACTGCGGCCGGGCTGCTCCTTGTTGTCGTCATCGCGCGCCTGGGGGTAAGGCAAGTCGACGGCGAACAGGCGGTCGCGCGGCCAGCCGTTGCTCTCGAACCGCCACAGGGTGGTTGACCACAAGGCGGCGCTGTCGCCGTTGCCGTGCACAAAAAGTATGGGCGGCACGTCGACTTGTTCAGGAGACGTTGCTGGGGTCAAGGGCGTGGGGGTGTCGGCCGCCGCATGGGCGGCAGTGCTTGTGCCGGCAGCCACGAGGGCGGCGGCCAGCGGGCTGGCGCTGACAGCCAGTGCAGCCAGCCAGCGGGTCAGGAAGGGACGACGGGCAAACATCGATGAGGTCCTCGTGCAGGGTGTGGGCGCGTTGCGTCGCGTTGCGGCCGCGCGGTGGGGGGGCGCGCGCAAGTGGGTGCCGGTGCGAAGGCGCAGCCGCGCCGAAGGTCGCGCGCCGGCTTGCGCCGGCTTCAGCTCAACCCGTGATCATGGGCCGTCAGGAGCGGCGTATCGGCCTGCCCGCAGGGCGAAGTCATGCCATTGATCACGGCGCAGGCGGTCGATGCGGCGGCCTGGGCGCCCCGCAGTGCCGCCGCAGGCCGCTCGGTGAGCTGCGCTGCCGCCGCCCAGGCGCAGGTGGGCACAGGGAGGCGACCGTGGCGACGTCGTCCGTCCAGGGTGGCGGGTGGCGCCGCAAGCCGGGCGCAGACACCGTTTCAGGCGAACACGCCGGCCGTGTCGCCCATGGTCGCGCTGACCAGGCCCAGGTGGTGCAGGGTGTCGCCCAGGCTCAGCTCCATGCAGGTCAGGCGCTTGAAGTAGTGAGCGCCGACGTATTCGTCCGTCACGCCGATGCCGCCGTGCAGCTGCACCGCCTGCTGGCCGACAAAGCGCAGGCTGTTGCCCAGCTGCACCTTGGCCTGCGACAGCGCGCGGCTGCGCGCCGCCGCCGGCTCGCCCAGCTTGAGCGTGGCGTAGTAGCTCATGGAGCGCGCCAGCTCCAGCTGCATCTTCATGTCGGCCATGCGATGGCGCAGGGCCTGGAAGCTGGCGATGGCCACGCCGAACTGCTTGCGCGTGTTCATGTACTCGGCCGTGAGTTCGAGCAGCTTTTCCATCGCGCCCACCCCTTCGGCGCACAGGGCGGCGATGCCCACGTCCTGCGCCAGTTGCAGCGCCGCCAGGCCCTGCGGGCCGGCCGGAATCAGCTCGCTGGCGCTGGCGCCGTCGAGGTGCAGCTCGGCGGCGGCCGAGCCGTCCTGCAGGCTGTAGCCGCGCGACTTCACGCCGGCCTGGTGCGACTGCACCAGGTACAGGCCGATGCCGGCGCCGTCGACCACCGCCGGCACGATGTAGGCGCCCAGCTCGGTGCCGGCCGGCACCAGGCTCTTGCTGCCGGTGATCGTCCAGTCGTCGCCGGCGCGGCTGGCGCTGGTGGCCACGCGGTCGAGGTGGTAGCGGGCCGGGCGCTCCTGCAGCGCCAGGGCCACGCGTTCGCTGCCGTCGGCAATGCCCTGCTGCCAGCGCGCCACCGCCGGCGAAGGCTGGGCTTGCGCCAGCACGGCGGGGGCGACCAGGCACACGGCGGCGTAGGGCTCGGTCACGATGGCACGGCCGAGTTCCTCCATCACCACCATGGCCTCGACCGCCCCCATGCCCAGGCCGCCCTGGGCCTCGGGCACGACGAGGGCGGTCAGGCCCAGGCCGGCGAGTTCGGCCCAGACCTCGCGGCTGGCGCCGCCAGCCTTGACGATGGCGCGGCGGCGCTCGAAGGCATAGTCCTTGTCAGCCCAGCGGCGCACCGCGTCACGCAGGGCGATCTGGTCTTCGGTGAAGTCGAAATCCATTTGTCTGTCTCCCTTCAGCCGAGAACGGTTTGAGCCACGATGTTGCGTTGAACTTCATTGCTGCCGCCGTAGATGGTCGTCTTGCGGTAGTTGAAGTACACGCCGGCCAGCGGTGCGCAGTGACCGGCGCCGCCGGGCCACAGGCCGTTGCCGCCGCCCAGGCCGGGGTCGCCCTGCCAGCCGGCGTCCAGCGCCTCGGCGATGTAGGGCAGGCTGTAGGGGCCGGCGGCTAGCATCATGAGTTCGGTGTAGCGCTGCTGGATCTCGCTGCCGCGGATCTTGAGCAGGCCCGCCACGTCCAGCGCCTTCTTGCCGCCGCGCTCGGCCGAGAGCACGCGCAGCACCATCATCTCCAGCGCCACCAGGTCGATCTCGAGCAGGGCGATCTGGTCGCGGAAACGCGGGTCGTCCCACATGCCTTCGAGCTTGGCGATGCGCTTGAGGCGTTCCAGCTCGCGCTTGCCGCGGTTGACGTCGGCGATGTTGGTGCGCTCGTGCGCCAGCAGGTACTTGGCGTAGGTCCAGCCCTGGTTCTCCTGGCCGATGAGCTGGTCAGCCGGCACCTCGACGTTGTCGAAGAACACCTCGTTGACCTCGTGCTCGCCGTCCAGCGTGATGATGGGCCGCACCGACACGCCCGGGCTCTTCATGTCGATGAGCAGGAAGCTGATGCCGGTCTGCGGCTTGCCCTCGTTGCTGGTGCGCACCAGGCAGAAGATCCACTCGCCGTGCTGGCCCAGGGTGGTCCAGGTCTTCTGGCCGTTCACCAGGTAGTAGTCACCCTTGCGTTCGGCGCGTGTCTTCACGCTGGCCAGGTCGGAGCCCGAGCCCGGCTCGCTGTAGCCCTGGCTCCACCACACCTCGCCGCTGGCGATGCCGGGCAGAAAGCGCTCCTGCTGGGCGCGGTTGCCAAAGGCCATGATGACCGGCGCCACCATCACCGGCCCGAAGGGCACGACACGCGGCGAGCCGGCCAGGGCACATTCCTCCTCGAACAGGTGGCGCTCGACCGCGCTCCAGCCCGGCCCGCCGAATTCCTTGGGCCAGCCCCAGCCCAGCCAGCCCTGCTTGCCCAGGATCTTCGCCCAGCGCTGCATGTCGTCGCGCGTCAGACGCTGCGCGGCATGCACCTTGCTGCTGATGTCCTTGGGCAGGTTCTCGGCCACCCACTGCTTGATGCGGGCACGAAACGCCAGCTCGTCGGGCGTGAAGTTCAGGTCCATCGCGGTCGTCTCCTGTGGATGGATGACACAAACAGGCATTCGGACGGCTGACGCAGCCCGGGCGCAGGTTGTAGCACGCAGCTTCGGCGCAGCAGTGTCTCAGCAGGGACAAGCAGGGGCACGAGGAAGAATGCGACGGCCCAGCGCTCGCCAGATCGCGGGTCGGCCGGTCTGATGTCAGCCGAGCGCCGTCAGGCACGCAGCAGCACGGCCAGCACGATCAGCAACGGCGCGAGCAGCAGCGTGGCCAGCAGGACGGCGCCCCACAGCGTGGTGAACCAGCCGCAGGCGATGAGCAGGCCCAGTGCCGCGACGAACAGACCCAGCAGGCCGGCGACTAGATCGGCCAGCAGGTTGGCGTGGGGCGTCGGCTGCTGCTGGGGCAACGGCGCGGCATCCAGTGGTGGCACTGTAGGCGCGTACGGGCCGTGACCGGTGCGGTGCGGCGGCGAAGAGGGCGCTGCGTCACGCGGCGGGCGGCGCAGGAGATCGACGAGTCGGGGCATGGCCGCAGTATGTCGATCGCCAGGCTCATGGCGTGAGCCCGCGACTGCGCGCTCGGCGCGGCTCAATAGCGTCGCACGAGACGCAACACGTCGCTGTCGCGCTGGATCTGGAAGCGGTCCAGGAAGCTGTTGCCCAGCAGCACATAGGGCATGTCAGTCGCCGTCACGGCGGCGGCGATGTTGTACAGCTCGACATCACCGACACGTACGCGGTCCAGCGAGATGGCCAGCATCGGCGCCGTGCCGTTGGCGGTGCTGGCGTACCCGAGCTGGCCTTTGCGCGGGTCCAGGCCGATGCGGGCGGCGTCGGCGCGGCCCATGGCGATGGTGGTGGCACCGGTGTCGACCATGAAACGCACGGCGTGGCCGTTGATGCTGCCGTTCACCAGATAGTGCCCGCCGGTGCCGACCGGGATGACGATCTCGCGCGCCGCGCTGGTGCCAGCGCCTCTGCCGCCGGTTCCGCCCAGCACCAGCGGCGAGCCGCCGACGCGCAATTCGAAGGTGCGACCCTGGTGCTCGACTCGGGCCTGTTCGCCGGTGAGGGCGAGCAGACGCACGCCGCGGGCCGCCTCACCCACACCCAGCATCTGGGGCTGGCCGTCGATCACCAGCAAGGCCTTGTTGCCCATCACGCCGCCAAGCTGGATCTGCGCTGCCCGGGCCTGGCCCTCGGCAGGGGCGGCGGCCGGCGGGGGCGCCGGCGGGGTCGCCTGGCCTTGAGCCACAGCCTCGCCCAACCCCGCGCCACCCGACGCTGCCACCAGAGCGGCGACGAGCCAGATCACCCCCCGGGCGGCAGCCGGTCGCCCAGGCAGGCGCACGCGAAGGGTGGACGACATGGCTGCAACCTCAGTCGCGGAAGTTGTTGAAGCTCACCGGCAGCTCGTCGACCGACTTCTTGATCAGGGCCATGGCCGCCTGCAGGTCGTCGCGCTTGGCGCCGGTGACGCGCACCGTGTCGCCCTGGATGCTGGCCTGCACCTTCATCTTGCTGTCCTTGATGGCCTTCTGGATCTTCTTGGCGGACTCGGCCTCGATGCCGGCCTTGACCTTGATGAGCTGCTTGAGCTTGTCGTGGCTCATCTTCTCGGGCTTGGCCGAGAGGTCGAGAAAGCCCGGGTCGACGTTGCGCTTGGCCATCTTGGCGCGCAGCACGTCGAGCACGCCGTTCAACTGCATGTCGTTGTCGGCAAAGACGGTGATGTCCTTGTCCTTCAGCTCGACGCGAGATTCGCTGCCCTTGAAGTCGAAGCGGGTGCCGATTTCCTTGTTGCTCTGGTCGACCGCGTTCTTGACTTCGACAAGATTGGGTTCGAGGACGGTATCGAAGCTGGGCATGGTGGTACGGGGTGGGAAAGGAAGGGAAGAACAAATAAATGGCGCGGGGAGTGTCGCACCGCCTTGACGCACAGTTCTTGCGCAGTTTTTGCAGTTTTCCCCTGAAGCAACGGCGGAGCCGGGCCAGCCGGCCAGCCCGGACGCCCTGCCCGACAATCCAGCCCATGCGCATCGAAGAAGCCGTCAGCCTGCAGACCTACAACAGCTTCGGCCTGCCGGCCGTGGCGCGCACCCTGGTGCGCATCGAGCGCGAGGCCGACATCCGCCGGGTGGTCGATCACCCGGACTACGGCCGGGTGCCCAAGTTCATCCTGGGCGGCGGCAGCAACATCGTGCTGCTGCGCGACGTGAGCCGGCTGGTGCTCAAGGTCGAGATCATGGGCCGGCGCCTGGTCGAGGAGCGCGAGGACGCCTGGATCGTCGAGGCCGGCGCCGGCGAGTCCTGGCACGACCTGGTCGACTGGACGCTGGCCGAGGGCTGGCCGGGGCTGGAGAACCTGGCCCTCATCCCCGGCACGGTGGGGGCGGCGCCGGTGCAGAACATCGGCGCCTACGGGCTGGAGCTGGCGGATCGCTTCGAGTCGCTCGACGCGGTCGATCTTGTCACCGGCCGCGGCGTCACGCTCAATGCCGCGCAGTGCCGCTTCGGTTACCGCGACAGCGTGTTCAAGCAGGCGCTGGCGGGCAAGAGCGTCATCACGCGGGTGCGTTTTCGCCTGCCGCGGCCCTGGCGCCCGGCGCTGGGCTATCTCGACCTGGAGCGACGCATGGCCGAGACCGGCATTGCCGAGCCCAGCGCGCGCCAGGTGTTCGACTGGGTCTGCACCATCCGCCGCGCCAAGCTGCCCGACCCGGCGGTGACCGGCAATGCCGGCAGCTTCTTCAAGAACCCGGTGGTGAGCGCCGAGCAATGCCGCGACATCATCGGCCGCGACCCCCACCTGGTGCATTACCCCATGCCGGACGGCAGCTTCAAGCTCGCCGCCGGCTGGCTCATCGACGCCTGCGGCTGGAAGGGCAAGAGCGTGGGCGGCGTGGGCGTGCACGACAGGCAGGCCCTGGTGCTGGTGAACCGCGGCAACGCCCGCGGCGCCGAGGTGCTGACCCTGGCGCGCGCCATCCAGGAAAGTGTCTACGGCCGCTTCGGCATCCGCCTGGAGCCCGAGCCGGTGGTGGTGGATTGACGCTGCGGCGCCGCCCTGTCCGGTTCTTTCTCGTCCCGGTCGGGCGGGTCAGGTCAGGTCAGATCGGGTTGGTTCGGAACATGCGCGGTCGGTCGCGACACGTCAATCCGGCTGCTCGCGCCAGCGGCCGCTGCGGATCATCTCGAAGGTCAGCCGCTCCACCGTCACCGGCGTGGCGCGGTTGAGGATGCCCAGGCGCGCCGCCGCCGCATAGCTCAGGTCGATGACCGTGCCCTTCACGAAGGGGCCGCGGTCGTTCACTCGCACGATCACACTCCGACCGTTGGCCGGGTTGCTGACGCGTGCGTAGCTCGGGATGGGCATGGTGGTGTGCGCCGCCGTCATGCCGTACATGTCGTAGATCTCGCCGCTGGACGTCGGCCGGCCGTGGTAGGTGCGGCCGTACCAGGTGCCCAGGCCGGACTGCTCCAGCGGCTCGTCGTCGGTGATGGGCCGGTACAGGCGGCCGTTGTAGGCATAGGGCTTGTTGGGCCCGCCGATGCGCAGCGGCTCGACCCGCGGCACGGCGTCGGGCGTGTCGGCCACGCCGCTGGGTGGGCGCAGCGGTGGACCGTCGGGCTCGCGCATGCTGCCTGAACCGCCACTGGCGCAGCCGCCCAAGGCGACCATCGCGACCAGCGCGGCCAGCAGTGCCGACCCCTGCCACGATCGGCGCGCCCGAGTCTGACGGCGCGCGCTGTGGGTCGAAGTCACGCTGCGATCCGGATTGGGGCGGGCCGCTCAGACCGCCGGTGCGTCGCCCAGCGTCACGATGACCGGGGCGTGGTCGCTCGGGCGCTCGTTCTTGCGCATGGGCTTGTCGATCACGCAGGCGCTCACCCGGGCACGCAGGGCCTCGCTGACGAGGATGTGGTCGATGCGCAGGCCCTGGTTCTTGCGAAAGGCCAGGTTGCGGTAGTCCCACCAGCTCCAGCTCTTGGGCGGCTGCTCGAACAGGCGGAAGGCATCGACCAAACCCAGATCGACCAAGGCGGCGAAGTGGTCGCGTTCGGCCACCGTGCAGTGGATCTGGTCCTTCCAGCCCACCGGGTCGTAGACGTCGGCGTCGGTGGGCGCGATGTTGAAGTCGCCCATCAGCACCAGGCGCTCGTGGGTCTTCAGCTCGGACTCGAGGTAGCCGCGCAGTGCCGTCAGCCAGGCCATCTTGTAGACGAACTTGTCGCTGTCGGGCGCCTGGCCGTTGGGGAAATACCCGCCCACCACGCGGATGCGCGCCGTGCCGCCGGTGTCCGCCGGGTCGGCCACGCTGGCGCTGATGACACGCGCCATGTCGTCGGCAAAGCCGGGGATGTTGCGCACTACGTCCACCGGCTCCGCGCCGCGCACCAGCACCGCCACGCCGTTGTAGGTCTTCTGGCCGAACCAGGCGACCTGCCAGCCGGCCGCCTCGATCTCGGCGTGCGGGAACTTGTCGTCGGTGAGCTTGGTTTCCTGCAGCACCAGCACGTCGGGCTGGGCCACGGGCAGCCAGTCGAGCAACTGCGGCAGGCGTACGGCCAGGGAGTTGACGTTCCAGGTGGCGAGTTTCAATGGCGTTCTCGGTGATTGCGTCGATGCGATGCCGCTCGACAGGGCCGACGGCGTGACCGCTGGGGCAGGTGCAGCGGGTAGACGGGGTGCCGTGGGCTTGCCCGTCCGTGTCCACGCCATCCTACAAGCCCAGGCCGTCGCGAGCATCCGCTCGTCAGCCTGGGCATGAGCGGTGCGCCGGTGTTCTCGCGATGCGCGGCGGCCGGGCGTCCGCAGGGTGGGCCGAGTCTGTCCGAACTATGCATTCATTCGACTCATTGCAAGTCTGACAACAATGCATTGGACGGTGGGTCACGCGACTTCTACAGTCGCGACCGTGCGCGGATGCACCGCGCCACCACCGCAGGAGACCGACCATGCTTGACGCCGCTGAACCTGTTGCTGCTTCCCCTGCCGCCACCGACGACGTCAGCCCGCCTGACGCGGCCTATCTGGCCCAGGTCGGCTCGTTTCCGGTCGGCGAGTTCATCCGCCTGCGCCGCGACATCCACAGCGAGCCCGAACTGGCCTTCGAGGAACACCGCACCGCAGCGCTGGTGGCCGACAAGCTGAGCGCCTGGGGCTACGAGGTCGAGCGTGGCGTGGGCGGCACCGGTGTGGTCGGCCGCCTGGTGCGCGGCCACGGCAAGCGCCGCCTGGGTCTGCGCGCCGACATGGACGCCTTGCCGATCCACGAAGCCACCGGCGCGGCCTGGGCCAGCCGGCGCCCGGGCCTGATGCATGCCTGCGGTCACGACGGCCACACCGCCATGCTGCTCGCCGCGGCGCAACGCCTGGCCGGCGACGCCGACTTCAGCGGCACGCTGCACCTGATCTTTCAGCCCGCCGAGGAGGGCGGTGGCGGCGCGCTGCGCATGATGCAGGACGGCCTGTTCGACCGTTACCCCTGCGACGCCGTGTTCGCCATGCACAACATGCCGGGCGTCGCGCAGGGCCGGCTGGTGTTCCGCGAAGGCGCGACCATGGCGTCGAGCGACTACGTCAGCATCACGCTGCACGGCGTGGGTGGCCACGGCGCCATGCCGCACAAGGCCACTGACCCCATCGTCGCCGCCGCCAGCATCGTGATGGCGCTGCAAACCATCGTGTCGCGCAATGTCGACCCGCAGGCCATGGCCGTCGTCACCGTCGGCGCGCTGCATGCCGGACAGGCCAACAACGTGATCCCGGCCAGCGCCCGGCTCGAACTCAGCGTGCGCGCGCTCGATCCGGCCGTGCGCACAACGCTCGAGCAGCGCATCAAGGCGCTGGTGGCTGCACAGGCCGATAGTTATGGCGTGCGCGCCGAGATTGACTGGCGTGCCGGCTACGCCGTGCTGGTCAACACCCCGGCCGAGACCGCGTTCGCACGCGAGGTCGGCGTGGCGCTGCGCGGCGCCGAGCACGTCACCCTGCAGGGGCCGGCGCTGTCGGGCAGCGAAGACTTCGCCTTCATGCTCGAACGTGTGCCCGGCAGCTACCTCTTCGTCGGCAACGGCGACGGCGACAGCGCCGGTGCCTGCATGGTCCACAACCCGGGCTACGACTTCAACGACGACAACATCGCCGTTGGCGCGGCCTACTGGACGCTGCTCACGCAGCGTTTCCTGCGCGACGACGCCTGAGCTAGTAATTCCGGCGGCCGCGGCGGCCCGCGTGGGTCTTCGGTGTGTCCGTCACCTCCGCCGACCCTCGATCTGCTGGCCAGTCTTTGAACGTCGGCGTCGACTCTGTCGGAGCGCCGGCTGCACTGGCGCGACTCGGCGGCAGCCGCATGCCAGCCGAAGTTCAAGTCGGCAGGGCTGTGACGATCCAGAGCCGAGTCAGGCCCAGCGGCTCATTCGATGACCAGCCCTTGTTCAAGGGCGCGTTGCACCAGCGTGCGACGGGCGGCCGCCACGTCGACCGGAGCGTTGCGACGTGCAACCTGAACCTCGGCAGCGGTGTAGGGCGGGGCGTCGGCCGGGGCCGACCCCAAGGCCAGGCTGCCCAGCAGCCAGTTCGTGAGGTCGGCGATCTGACGATCGTCCAGCCCTGCGCCCAGTACGCCCGGCACGCTCACCAGGAAGGCGCGGCCGCCGTCGACCTGCAGGAACCGGCCCATGCGTCGCATGTCGGGCACCCGGCCGGTCGTCGACCCAGCCGCATCACGGCCATGGCAGCCGGCGCAGTGCACGATGTAGACGCTGCGCAGTGAGCTGGTGGGTGCCGTCGACGGCGCGTCCTGCGGTGGCATGACCTGCTGACCCAGCGGCGGCACGGCGAGTGCCCCTGCAGGCGCCAGTACGGTGCCGCTCAACATGAGGGCGAGGGTGACGGACCGACCCAGGCGGTGCGGGTTGCACATGATGGCGTTGCGATGAAGAGCGGCAGGACCGGGCTCAGGGACCGATAAGCTGCTGACGCAGCGTTCGCGTCTGCGGTGGACCACCTGGCAGGGCACGAACCCGGGCGATCTCGGCCTCGGTATACGGCGCGTCCTGGCCGGCACCCTGCAGGCCACGCAGGTGGGTGACGATGGCGGCCAGGTCGGCGTCGTTCAGCTGCGCAAACGCCGGCATGTTGCCCACGAAGCGCAGACTGCCCAGCTGGATCGGGCCGGACAGGCCATGGGTCACGACGGTGGGCAGGTAGTGGCGCGCGGCGCCCAGCCTGGCCCAGTGCTCACCCTTGAGCGGAGGCGCCAGGCCGATCGTGCCGGAGGCATCGGGCTGGTGGCAGGGCGCGCAGTGCTGGCCGAACAGGGTCTTGCCGTCGGCGCTCGCCTGGGCGCTGGCCGCCGGGCTCAGGGCGGCCAGCATCAGCAGGCACAGGCCCTCACCAAGCGCGCGGGGCCACTGCCGCATCACGCCACTCCCACGATGACCGACGTGGTGCAGTGGAACATCGAGCTGGTATTGGCCATGCACCAGTTGATGTCGTTGTGCACGCCCAGGCGGTAGCCGGGCCGCTCGCGCTCGTTGTTGTTGCACAGGCACTCGCCGCAGGCGCCCTTGCCACAGCAGTCGTTGTACGACACCAGGTAGTGGCGGCCGTCCTGCGGATTCAGGCAGGTGCCCACCCAGCTGACCTTGCTGGCCTCGGTGCCCGGCGGGCACTGGGTGAGCGAGCCGCCGCAGCAGGTGCACAGGTAGCCGTCGAAGGCGCAGTAGCGCCAGTACTCACATTGCGTGGGGTCGAGCGCGGCGGTTTTCTTGGCTTCGGCCGCCTGGGCCGAGCCGAACTGGCCGCTGCGGTCGAAGGGCAGCATCGGCAGCACCGCCGAGCCCACCATGGCGGCGCCCAGCCGGTTGAGCAGGCTGCGCCGGCCATGGACCTGGGCGGTGCGACGCACGCGCTTTTCGGTCTGACGGTCGATGAATGTGGTGATCCAGGACATCGGGACTCTCCTTCTCAGGTGGCGGGGTTGCCCAGGAATTGCTGGATCGACACCTGGCCCATGTCGTGGGCGTTGAGCAGGCTGTCGAGCTGTTCGCGCGAATTCACCAGTCCCTTGGCGCGCACCGTGCCACCCTGGTCGAGCAGCACGGCGTAGGGCAGGCGCGAGACGCGGTAGCTCATGCCCAGCTCGGTCGAGATCACGTAGGGCATGGACTCCAGACCGTGCTGACGCACGAAGGCCAGGTGGTCGGGCGCGGCGCCATCGCTGGCCAGCACCACGCGCAGGCCGCGGCCTTCGTCCTTCACCAGGGCCTTGAGCACCGGCAGCAGCTTCTTGCACACCGGGCAGGTGGGCGCGAGGAAGAACACCAGCGTCGGCTGGGCCTGAGGCCCGCCGATCACCACCGGCTCGCTCAGCAGGCCGGTGAGCGAGAAGGTCGGCGAGGGTGTGCCCACGGCAGGGCCGGCGTCGGTGATGAGGGCGCCCATCGGCGCGACGCGCTCGAAGAGCACGCCGACCTGGCGCGACAGCGCCCAGAGCATGAGGCCCAGGGCCAGCACGGCGGCCCAGAGCAAGATGACGGCAAGAGTCAAGGTGTCCATGGATCAGATCCTCCGCATGCGCGCACCCACCTGGTGGCGCAGCAACTGGTTGAAGGCGGCGTACAGCAGGGCCGCCAGGGGAAGGGAAGCCGCCACGACGGCGAAATCGGCCAGGCCGAGAGGGCGGGGTGCGACGTCCGCGGTCACCGCGCCGGCCAGGCCGGCGAGCAGCACGTTGCGGGCGACCAGCACCCAGCTCACCGGCAAGGGCTCGCCGCCGCAGCCGCAGTCGAGCGTGCCGCCCTGGGCGCGGCCCTGCAGAAGCTGCCAGGCCATGCCGCCGGCGTAGGCCAGCAGCAGCAGGGCGGCCAGCGCCGCACCGATGTCGCGGCCCGCAGGCAGCAACAGCAGCGCGGCGGCGGCCAGTTCGGCCAGTGGTAGCGTCCATTGCAGCGGTGCAAGGCTGGCTTCGGGCAGGCGGTAGGCGCCCAGGTGCTGCAGGAAGAGCGCGCGGTCGGCCAGCTTGGCCAGGGCGGCGTGCGCCAGCAGCACGGCCAGCCAGGCCGAGGCGACCCAGCCCGGCAAGGGGTCGAAGAGGGTCGAGTCGAGGGTCATGCGTTCGTCTCCGCGCGGCTCAATCGGCCACCTCGAGCTGCACCGTCGCCTCGCCCGCGGACTTGATCTTGTGCGCGTGCACCAGGCGCGGGCGCTTGCCGGCTTCGTCCAGACGCCAGACGTCCAGGCCGCCCGCCGCGCCGTCCAGGGCCTGCAGGCGCTGGCTGCCCTTGGCAAACACCAGCGACACGGCGCCACGTCCGGGCGCGGAGGCCAGGGACTTGCCGCTGGCCAGATCGACGACCCAGAGCTGCTTGGCCGGGCGCTTGTGCGAGCCTTCGGCGCCCTGGTCGTGCATGGCCACCACGGCATATTTCGCCGCCGCGTCGATGGCAAAGGGCTGGTAGCCGCCCGGGCGCCAGCCGGCCTTCTGCAGCTTGGCGTCAGCCACCAGATCGACGCTGCCCTTCTTCACCGCCACCGGGCCCGACAGGTCGAGCTCGGTCAGCACGCCCTTGAAGGACATGAACCAGGCGCGATCACCCTGCTGCTCGGCGTTGTGGAACCAGGCGTCCTTGTCGGCGTCGAAGAGCTGGGCGCTGACCTGGCGGTCGGCGACCTGGCCGGCGGCGTCGAGCGTGACGGTGGCGACCTTGCCATCACCACACAGCATGTGGAACCGGGCGCCGCTGGCTGCCGGCCAGATGCCCCAGCAACCGGGGGTGGCGATCTCGGTCGTCACCTTGCGGCCGGCCAGGTCGACCACGCTCACCGAGGTGGCGGGCGTGGCGTTCTGCACCATCACGAACTTGCCGTCGCCGCTGGGGCGCACCAGGCCGCGGTAGTTGAGCGTCTGGGCACGCCGCGGCGGCAGCAATACCTCGTACTTGAAGCCCAGCGTGTCGGCGTCCCAGGCCTCCAGCACGTCGGCACGCTCGCCGCGCCCGCCCCGGCTCAGGTAGGTGGTGGCGATATAGACCTCGCCGGCGTTGGCGCTGAGCGCGAAGTTGCCGGCAAAGCCGGTGTTGATCATGCCCAGCAGCTTGCCGTCCTTGGCGGCGTACACCCGCAGCCGTCCGTCGACGATGTGGCTGATGGCCACGTCGCCCACATAGATGCGGTCCTTGCCCGCACCGGCCAGGGCGGCCTCGGTCAGGGTCTCGGCGGCGAGTTCGGGCGGCGGGTTGCCCTTGGGGGCCGCGGGTGCGGCCGCCAGGGCGCTGCCGGCGCCAGCCAGCATGGCCAGCCAGGCCAGGGAGGTGAGATGTCATCGGATCATGGGCAGGCTCCGGTGGTAGGACTGGTCGGCCCGGGCGGGCTGCCTGTGGCAGGCTGCCCCGGTCCGCCGTGTCGCGGGAGGTCTGCATTCTGGGAAGTGATCTCGCGGCGCGGTATCACGTTTCGGCAAGCATCGCGGTGTTCAGCCTGGGGACGACCCGAGGTGAAACGCCCCGTCCAGTCGCCCGCCCTGGCTCGGGTGTCTCGGCCAGACGTAGGCCGAGGTACGCGATGTGCCGGATCAGGCTAACGGCCGGGCGGCGACGTGATGATCATGCCGGCCGGTCGTGGACACCTGTGCTGCCGCGGCCCACCCGTCCAGGAAAGCTGCAGCGATGACGTACACCTTGCCCACGATGCCGGCGTCCGGGTCTTCGCATGCCCGCGGGGTCACCCAGCCGCCGCTGATCGAACACACCATCGGCCGCGCGCTCGAGCTGACCGTTGCCGCCCACGGCGAGCGCGAAGCCATCGTCGTGCCGCACCAAGGCATACGCTGGACCTGGCGCGAACTGGCTCGGCGCAGCGACGCCGTGGCCGCCGGCCTGCTGGCGCTGGGGCTGCAGCCGGGCGACCGCGTGGGCATCTGGGCGCCCAACTGCATCGAGTGGTTGCTGACCCAGCTGGCCACGGCGCGCGCCGGCCTGGTGCTGGTCAACATCAACCCGGCGTATCGCCGCGCCGAGCTGGAATACGCGTTGAACAAGGTCGGCTGCCGCGCCCTGGTGATGGCGCCGGCGCTCAAGACCAGCAACTACCTCGACATCATCAACGACCTGGCGCCCGAGCTGGCCGTCAGCCCCTTCGGCCAGCTGCACGCCGCCGCGCTGCCCGATCTGCGCTGGGTGATCCGCCTGGGCGAGGCCAGTAGCAACGGCATGCTCAACTTCAGCGAGCTGGCCGGCCGCGCGACCGACGCGAGCCGCGCCTGCCTGGCCGCGCTGGGGCCGACGCTGCAGGCCGACGACGCGATCAACATCCAGTTCACCTCGGGCACCACCGGCCACCCCAAGGGCGCGACGCTGACGCACCGCAACATCCTCAACAACGGCTATTTCGTCGGCGCCGCCATCCGCCTGACGCCGGCCGACCGGCTCTGCATCCCTGTACCGCTGTACCACTGCTTCGGCATGGTGATGGGCAACCTGGGGTGCCTCACCCATGGCGCGACCATGGTCTACCCGGCCGAGGCCTTCGACCCTCTGGCGGTGCTGCAGGTGCTGCAGGCCGAGCGCTGCACCGCGCTCTACGGCGTGCCCACCATGTTCATCGCCCAGCTCGACCACCCGCGCTTCGGCGAGTTCGACTTGAAGAGTCTGCGCACCGGCATCATGGCCGGCTCACCCTGCCCGGTGGAGGTGATGAAGCGCGTGCAGGCGCAGATGCACATGACCGAGGTGACCATCGCCTACGGCATGACCGAGACCTCGCCGGTCTCGACGCAAAGCTCGGTGGACGACCCGCTGGAGCGGCGCGTATCCACCGTCGGCCGCGTCCAGCCCCACCTCGAGGTGCGCATCGTCGATGCCGCCGGCCAGACCGTGCCCTGCGGCACCGCGGGTGAACTCTGCACGCGCGGCTATTCGGTCATGGAGGGTTACTGGAACGACGCCGCGCGCACCGCCGAGGCGGTCGACGCCGAGGGCTGGATGCACACCGGCGACCTGGCCACCATGGACGCCGAGGGCTACGTCAACATCGTCGGCCGGCTCAAGGACATGGTCATCCGCGGCGGCGAGAACGTCTACCCGCGCGAGATCGAGGAATTCCTCTACCGCCACCCTGCCGTGCTGGACGTGCAGGTGATCGGCGTGCCGGATGCGAAATACGGCGAGGAGATCTGCGCCTGGATCCGCCTGCGCCCGGGCCATGAAGCCACCACCGACGAGGACATCCGCGCCTATTGCCGCGGTCAGATCGCGCACTACAAGGTGCCGCGCCACATCCGCTTCGTCGAGGCCTTTCCCATGACCATCACCGGCAAGGTGCAGAAATACCTGATGCGCCAGCAGAGCATCGCCGAGCTGGGCCTGGCCGAGCAGCAGACGGCGTGATTCGACGACAGGGCGCAGCGTCGCCCTGCATGTGCGGTGGTCCGGGCGAACCAGCGCCGGCGGGCTGGCGTCCAGCGTGGCCATGCGGACTTTCCCCGATGTGTGGCCTGGGTCTGCCAACGCCGGGCTGTGCCATGCTCGCGTGCCGCGACGGCAGCTGATCCATCAGGCCCGGCTGTCGTCCCTGGCCCCCGGCCCGCTCGCCTGCCTGTCCACCATGTCGGCCTACCAGTACACCACCACCGAGTCCAGCGACGTCAACGACCACGCTGACAGCCTCTCACGCTGGAACCAGCAGTACGACCAGGTCTCGCCCGGGCGCTTTTCAGGCCAGCTGGAAGACTTGTGGATCGGCCCGGTGCAGGTGTTCCGCAAACGCACCGGCCAGGCCGTGCTGCAGCGTGGCGTGCCCAGTCACGACACGCTGACCGTGGCGACGCCCATCGCGGGCCGGCACGGTGGCTGGTTCTGCGGCCGTTCCATCGACCCCGACCACGCCCTGGGCCTGGTGGACAACGGCGAATTCGAACTGGCCACGCGGGGCGATTTCGACATCGTGGCCCTGTGTGTCGAGCGGCCGTATCTCGAGGCCTATTCCCGTCGCGTCGACGGCTTGAGCCTGCAGGGCCTGCCTCAGGGCAATGGCTTGATCGACGCCAATGTGCAGGCCAACCAGGCCCTGCGCGAGTTGCTGCTGGTGACGCTGGATGCCGTGCGTCAGACCCCGCGCCTGTTCGAGCAGGAAGCCCTGCGCCGCGCCCTGGTGCATTCCCTGTGCGACGCCCTGATGGCCCGCCTGGGCCACCAGGGCGCCAGTGGCGCCGACAGCGCCGGCACGGCCGCCACCCGTCAGCGCGTGGTGCGCGAGGCGCGCCGCTACATGGCCGAACATGCCGAGGAGCCGATCAACGTGCCCGAGCTGTGTGACGCCATCCATGTCTCGCGCCGCACGCTGCAGTACGCCTTCCACGACGTGCTGCAGATGAGCCCGGTGACCTATCTGCGCGCCTTGCGCCTGAACGGCGTGCGCCGCGACCTGCGCCTGGGCGGCGAGGAGCCGGTGGCCGATCGTGCGGCGCGCTGGGGCTTCTGGCACCTCTCGCGCTTTGCCGCCGACTACCGCCACATGTTCGGCGAACTGCCGTCGGACACGCTCAAGCGGGCGCGCGAGATGGCGCTGCCGACGTACTGACACGCCCGCTGCTGATGCCGGGCCACCACGCTGCTGATGCAGGCGTGGGGCGGGTGAGCCCGGACGACATTGCGCCAGAGCTCAACGCAGGGCGAGCGCTGGCGGCTGGAAGGCGCGCCAATGCTGTTCCAGCCATGCGGCCAGGCGCAGACCCACCGGGTCACCCATCACCGGGCCGATGATCTGGGCACCCACCGGCAGGCCCGCGCTTTCAGGCTGCTGCGACAGGCCCAGGGGGATGGCGGTGGCCGGCAGGCCGCACAGGCCGGCGTAGCCGGCCCAGAAGAGCGAGTCGGTGCTGGGTTGGTCCTGGCCGTCGACCTGCACCATGCGCTCCCAGCGCAGGCCGGTCTGCATGTGCGCAAAGGCCGGCGTGGTGGCCACCGGGCAGATGAGCAGGTCGAAGCGCTCGAAGAAGGCCGCCCATTGGCGACGCAGGCGCACGCGCGTCTCGTCGTGGTGCACCCAGTCGCGGTGGCTGGTGGTGACGGCACGCCAGTGCCAGGCGACGAAGTCGTCGCGCCCGGGTGCCAGCGCCGCCGCCTGGCGCTGGGCGGCTGCCCAGTCGGCGTCGCTCAGGTGCGCGCCGGTGGCCGCACGCAGCAGGTGGCTGTAGGTGCGGAAGTGTTCGAGGCTGTCCACCGGCCGGTCGGGGTGGTCGGGCGCTGACGCGTCGACTTCGCTCACCTTCAGCCCCTGTTCGCGCAGGAAGTCGGCGAGCTGCTGCAGGCCCTGGCGCACGCTGGTGTCGCAGCGCGCCTGGGCGTCGTCGGTGAGCACCAGCACGCGCAGCTGGCGCGGCGCGAGACCCGCGTCGCGCCAGCGCGCGGGCTGCCAGCCATGCACCGGCGAGTAGGCCTGCAGCGGGCTGCAGAGCACGTCCATGGCCAGCTGCAGATCGGCGGCGCTGCGCGCCAGCGGGCCGGCCACGGCGATGTCCAGGCTGTCGATGTCGGCCATGCCGGGCAGCGCGTGGCCGGCCATGGGCAGCACGCCCCAGGTCGGCTTGTGGCCGTAGACGCCACAGTAGTGCGCCGGGTTGCGGATCGAGGCGCCGATGTCGCTGCCCAGCTCCAGCGCGGTGAGGCCGGCGGCCAGCGCCGCGGCCGAGCCGCCCGAGGAGCCGCCGGGCGTGCGGCCGGTGTCCCAGGGGTTGTGGGTCGTGCCGTAGATCGGGTTGAAGCTCTGCCAGTCGGCCAGGGCCACCGGCACATTGGTCTTGCCGAAGATGACGGCACCGGCGGCCTGCAGGCGCTCGACCGCCACGGCCGGGCGCGTGGCGATGTTGCCCCGGTACGCCGGATCGCCCCAGGTCGTGGGCAGCCCGGGCAGGTCGAAGCTTTCCTTCACCGTCATGGGCAGGCCGTGCAGCGGGCCCCAGCATGCGCCGCGCGCCAGGGCGGCGTCGGCCTGCTCGGCGCGGGCACGCGCGCGCTCGATGTCGCGCACCACCACGGCGTTGATCGTGCCGTCCAGGCGTTCGACCCGGGCGATGAAGTGCTCCAGCAGCGCCACCGCGCTGATTTCGCGTCGCCGCAGCGCGCCTGCCAGGGCGTGGGCGCTGCGCAGGCCCGGCGGACCCTCGGCGCCAGTGTTCGTTGCGGCAGCCGGGATGTCGGTGGCGGTATGGCGGGCTTGCATGGATGAATGCTAGGAAAGCCCTCGTCGCGCAGGTAGCCGTTTCGCGCAAGCAGCCCGCCGGGTCGACCCGGCACCCCGGGCAAACCAGGGGGAACGCCAGGCCCCGCATTGCCGATTCTTGATAAGGTCAGCCTGCCCGCCTGGGTCACACTGGCAGCCCGTCCGGTGTTGCGCCTGGCCTACCCGGTGCATCACCGCCGGCGGTCGCCGGCCCCGCCCCAGCACTGCCCGTCCCTTCCTTTCCAAGCTGTCCATCATGGGTCTACTCACTGCATTTCCTGGTCGCCGCGGCGTGCTGGCTGGCCTGGCCCTGGCCGGCGCTGCTGCGCTGGCACCGGTGTCTGCGCTCGCGCAATCCGCCTTCCCCAGCAAGATGTTCACGGTCATCGTGCCCTATCCGGCCGGTGGCGCATCGGACTTCGTCGCCCGCCTCATCCAGCCCGAACTGCAGAAGCAGCTGGGCCAGCAGATGCTGGTCGACAACATCGGCGGCGTGAGCGGCGCGCTGGGCATCCAGAAGATGCTCGGCCTGCCGGCCGACGGCTACACCCAGGTGCTGGCCACGCCGATGGAGCTGGTGCTCGGCCCGCTGGCGCTGTCGGCGGTGAAGTTCAAGAGCGAGGAACTGCGCCTGGCCGGCGTGATCGCCAACACCTCGATCGTGATGCTGGTGCGCAAGGACCTGCCGGCCAATACCCTGGACGAGTTCCTCGCCTGGGCCAAGGGCAAGGACGTGACCTACGGCAGCGTGGGTGTGGGCTCGCTCTACCACCTGCAGGGCGAGAAGCTGGCCCAGGCCGCCGGCCTGAAGATGACCCATGTGCCCTACAAGGGCGGCGGCCCGCTCATGACCGACCTGGGCGGCGGTCAGGTGGACATCGCCTTCTTCCCGCTCGCCGGCCCGGTGCCCGGCATGATCAAGGACGGCAAGGTCAGGGCGCTGGGCATCACCCAGCCCACGCCGCACCCGCTCTTCCCCGACGTGCCGCCGATGAGCAGGCACAAGCTGCTGCCTGACTTCAATTTCGACATGTGGATCGGCCTCGAGGTGCCCAAGTCGACGCCGGACGCCGTGGTCGCGCGCCTGAATACCGCCTTGAACGAGGTGCTCAAGAACGCCGACGTGAAGAAGGGCCTGGAGGGCACCGGCAGCGTCATGGCCAAGGCCATGACACCGGCCGAACTGGACAAGCACTACGTGTCCGAGATCGCGCGTTACCGCGCCATGGCGAAGTCCATCAACCTGCAGCCGCAGTAAGCCGCCGTGAGCGCCGCCCTCACCGATCGCGGCGGCCTGGAGCTCGCCGCGGCCATGCAACGCCGCGAAGCCTCCTGCCACGAGCTGATGGTGGCCACCCTGGCGCGGGTCGAGCGTCTCAACCCGGCCGCCAACGCTCTGGTCAACCTGGCCCGGGCCGACGATCTGCTGGCCCAGGCCCGGCGGGCCGACGGCGTGGCGGCCGACCGGCGCCGCTGGATGCACGGTTTGCCGCAGGCGATCAAGGACACCGGCCATGCGGTCGGCTTTCCAACCACCTACGGCTGCGTGCTGCTGAAGGACGCGCTGCCCGCGGTCGACAGCCTCATGACCGCGCGCATGAAGGCGGCCGGCTGCCTGGTGATCGGCAAGACCAACATGCCCGAGTTCGGCTTGGGTTCGCACACCTTCAACGAGCTCTTCGGTGCCACGCCGAACGCCTTTGACGCTGCGGTCAGCGCGGGTGGTTCGAGCGGCGGCGCCGGCGTGGCGCTGGCGCTGCGCCTGCTGCCGGTGGCCGATGGTTCTGACTTCATGGGCTCGCTGCGCAACCCTGCGGCCTGGGCCAATGTCTTCGGCCTGCGGCCCAGCCAGGGCCGCGTGCCCTTCTGGCCCAGCGCCGACGCCTGGGTGGCCCAGCTCGGCACCGAAGGTCCGATGGCGCGCAGCGTGGCCGACCTTGCCGCCCTGCTCGCCACCCAGGCCGGCCCCGACCCGCGCAGCCCGCTGGCGCTTGCCGCACCGCTGGTCGACAGGCCGGTGGCGGCAGGCGATTACCGCGGCGCCTATACGGCCGCCCTCGGCCCGGCGCTGGCCCATCCAGATGACGCGCCCGTGCGTGCCCTGCTTGCCCACCTGCCCGCACCCGGCGACACCACGCCGCTGCGCGGCCTCAAGGTGGCCTGGCTAGGGGATCTGCAGGGCCACCTGGCGACCGAAGACGGCATCGTCGCGGGCTGCGAGGCCGCGCTGGCGCGCATGACCAACGCCGGCGCTGCGGTCGAGCCGGTCGCGCCCGGCTTCGAGCCCGAAGGGGTGTGGCGTGCCTGGCTGGCCTGGCGCCGCGCCCTGGTCGGCCCGCGCGTGGCGCCGCTGCTCGGCCGGCCCGATGCACGCGCCGTCATCAAGCCCGAGGCCTTGTGGGAGCACGACCAGGCCGCCGGCCTGGGTGCCCTGGACTTCATGCGCGCCAGCGAGGCACGCACGGCCTTTTACGGTCGCATGCTGGCGCTGTTCGAGCACCATGACGTGATCGCCCTGCCGGTGACCCAGGTCTGGCCCTTTGCGGTCGGCGAGCGCTGGCCGAAGGTGATCGCCGGCCGCGCCATGGACACCTACCACCGCTGGATGGAGGCGACGATCTACGCCACCTTCGCCGGCCTGCCGGCCATCAGCGTGCCGGCAGGCTTCCACGCCAACGGCCGCTGGCCGCTGGGTCTGCAGCTCATCGGCAAACCCCAGGGTGACGCCGATCTGCTGCACGTGGCGGCGGCCTATGAAAGCCTCATCGGCGACTGGCTGGCGCGGCGGCCGCCCGAAGCGACCGGGCGCTGAAGGCCGGCTCAGGGCCGCGGCACCCGACCGGCGCGTCGCACAGTCCCGGAGTGACGATGCGGACAGGGCGCAGCGCGCTGCGCCGAGGTCACGACAGGCCCGGGCACCGCTTTTCACGAACACCGGGCCGCCGCGCCCCGCCTCGGGCGCCGCAGCGCGAGCCGGGCCAAGTGCGCACAATGCCGGGCCGGCGCAGACGGCAGGCTTGCATCCTGCGCCTGCTACGTCGTGATTTGTCGTCCCGCCACAGCCAGGCACGCATGAACGCTCCCCTACCGCCCGTTTCGTCTGTTTCGCCCGCACCGACCGCCTCGCTGGGTTCACCCGCAGTGCCGCACATGCCCACGCCCACGCCCACGCCGACGGCTGGCGCCGCGAGCAGCGCGCTCGACCCCGTGCTGCCCGCGCCGGCGGTGGCCGGCGCCGCGCCGGCCCGGCCGCGCCCGGCCGCCACCACCATCGTGCTGCGCGACCAGGGCGGGCGGCTGGAGGTGCTGATGCTGCTGCGCACTGCCACGGCCAGCTTCATGCCGTCCACCCATGTGTTTCCCGGCGGTACGCTGGACAAGTCCGACGCCGCCCAGCTCGCCGCCGCCGACGAGCCGGCCGAGGCCCTGGCCAGGCGCCTGCTGCTGGACGGCGAGCAGGCGCCTGCCGCCCTGGCGGTGGCGGCGCTGCGCGAGTGTTTCGAGGAATGTGGCGTCTGGCTGGGCGTGCCGGCTGCCTCAACGCCCGCCGCGCAGGCTTCCTCGGTCGAACGGCTGCGCGGCGCGCGCACCCGGCTGCGCGCCGGCACGGCCGACATCGCCACCCTGGCGCGCGAGCTGGGCCTGCCGCTGGCCACGTCGGCGCTGCGGCCCTGGAGCCACTGGGTGACGCCGCTGGGCCTGCCCAAGCGCTTCGACACGCGTTTCTTTGTCGTCGCCATGCCGCCCGGCCAGACGCCGGTGGTGGACGCCGAGGAAACCACCGCCCTGGCCTGGTGGCACCCGGCCGAGGCACTGCAGCGCCACCAGGCCGGCGAGTTCGACCTGGCCTTCGCCACCCGCCGCACGCTGGAGGAGTTGAACGAACACGCCGACGTGGCGGCGGTGCTCGCGGCTGCGGCGCGCATCACCACCCTGGAGCCGCGCCACCCGCGCGTGAGCCGCACCCACGCCGGCCAGCGCCAGGTGCTGCTGCCCGAACACCCGGCCTACGCCGAGATCTGCCGGCTCGACCCGCTCGGCCACGGCCGTGCCCTGAGCAGCCTGGCGGCGGATGCGCCGGTCGAGATCGCCCCCGGCGTGCTGCGCCTGACCGCGCCCAACCCCGGGCGCATGACCGGCCCGGGCACCAACACCTACCTGCTCGACACCGGCGACGGCGGCGTGGTGCTGCTCGACCCCGGCCCGGCGCTGCCAGCCCACGCCGAAGCCATGCGCGCCGCCTGCGCCGGCCGGGCGCTGCGCGCCGTGCTGGTCAGCCACACCCACATCGACCACTCGCCCGGCGCCGCGCTGCTGGACGCCGGCGTGCCTCGCATCGGCCTGGCGCCGCCTGTCCACGGCCGCCAGGACGCCGGCTTTGCGCCCGATGTGTCGCCCGCCGACGGCCAGGTCTTCACCTGGGGCGAACTCGTGCTGCAGGCGGTGCACACGCCCGGCCATGCGTCCAACCATGTGTGCTGGTGGCTGGCGCGCGAGGCCCTGCTCTTCACCGGCGACCACCTCATGCAGGGCTCGACCGTGGTGATCGACCCGCCGGACGGCGACATGGCGGTCTACCTTCAGCAACTGCGCAGCCTGCCGGCGCGCCTGCCCGGCCTGGCCTGGCTGGCGCCGGGCCACGGCTTCCTGATGGACCGCCCGGCCGAACGCATCGAGCGCCTGCTGGCGCACCGCGGCGCACGCGAGGCCAAACTGCTGCGTGCCCTGGCAGCTGTCGGTCCGGCATCGGCCGCGCTCGACGCCCTGCTGCCCCGGGTCTATGACGACGTGCCGCCCGGCATGCACCCGGTGGCGGCGCGTTCGCTGCTGGCCCACCTGCTCAAGCTGCAGGGCGAGGGCCGGGTACTGCGTCACGACGACGCCGATGGCGGCGGTGCCGCAGCAGGCTGGCAGCTCGTCGGCGCCTGAGGGCGAGCGGGCGCGGCGTCTGCCGCGCGGTTTCACTTGCCTGATGTCAAGGTTCGGCGTCGATTGGCCTTCTCGACTCAGGGAGAACCCGGGGGTGTGACGCCGTTCCACCCCCACCCCCTGCCCGACAACCCGACGCCGACGACCGCCAGCAGAAAGCCGCCGATGGACAAGCATTACCTCACCCCATTGTTCGCGCCGAGTTCCATCGTCGTGTTCGCCGGCCCCGCTGAGCCGGTCGCGGCACCGGCCGCTGCCTCTGCCGAAGGCGCTGCCGGCGCCGCAGGCTCGGGCGGCACGGCGTCGGGCGCGCCTGTGGCCACTGCATCCGCTGCAGCCGCCGGCGCGGCCACGGCCACGGCCACGGCCTCGGCCGCGGTGGCCCCGGCCACATCCGCCGGCCACAACGCCCATGCCCAGGCCATCGTCGCCGCGCTCAAGGCGCAGCGCTACACCGGCCGGCTGCAGTTCGTCGACATCCACAGCAGCGGCACCCTGGCCGAGCTGGCGCAGACGCGTGCCGACCTGGCCCTCATCGCCCTGCCGCCGGCCGACATCGCCTCGGCCCTGGAGCTGGCCGCGCGCATGAACTGCCGCGCCGCGCTGGTGATCTCGGCCGGCCTGGGTGCCGAGCAGGCCGGCACGCTCAAGACCATCGCCCGGCGCGAGGGCATCCAGCTGCTGGGCCCCAACTCGCTGGGCCTGCAGCGCCCGGCGCTCGGCCTGAACGCCAGCGCCGCCGGGCCGCTGGCCAAGGCCGGGCCGCTGGCGCTGGTGTCGCAGTCGGGCGCGCTCACCGCCTCCATGCTGGACTGGGCCAGCCGCAACGCGGTGGGCTTTTCTTCGGTCGTCTCGCTGGGCCCGCACACCGCGGTCGACCTGGCCCAGGTGCTCGACTTCCTGGCCAACGACCCGCAGACCCACTCCATCGTGGTCTACATGGAGGGCATCTCCAACGCCCGGCGCTTCATGAGCGCGCTGCGTTCGGCCGCCAATGCCAAGCCGGTGGTGGTGCTCAAGGCCGGGCGCAAGCCGGCCGGCAACCAGGCGGCGCAGACCCACAGCGCCTCCATCGTCGGCAGCGACGACGTGTTCGACGCCGCCCTGCGGCGCGCCGGCGCGGTGCGCGTGCGCAGCTTCGTCGAGCTGTTCTCGGCCGCCAAGTGCCTGGCCTCGCGCTACCGCCCGGTGGGCCGGCGCCTGGCCCTGGTCACCAACGGCGGCGGGCCGGGCGTGCTGGCGGCCGACTGGGTCAACGAGATCGGCCTGGAGCTGGGCCGCATCGCGCCCGAGACGGTCGGCAAGCTCAAGCCGGTGCTGCCGGATCACGCCTCGCTGGTCGACCTGATCGACCTGAGCGGGGAGGCCGGCCCGGCGCACTACCAGGCCGCCATCGCCGCCGCCGGGGCGGACCGCCAGGTCGACGGCGTGCTGGTCATCCATTCGCCCAAGGCCGGCATCGAGGCCGACGCCGTGGCCCGCGCCGTGGTGCAGGCCAAGAAGAGCTTCAGCAAGCCGCTGCTGGCCTGCTGGATGGGCGACGCCACCGTGCTGGCGGCGCGCGGCGTGCTGGGCGAGGCCAGCATCCCGAGCTTCCGCACCCCCGAGGCGGCGGTGGGCGCCTTCGGCAACATCGCCACCTACTACCAGAACCAGCTGCTGCTGCAGCAGACGCCGCCGCCGCTCACCACCCTGGCCCAGCCCGACATCGAGGGCGCGCGCCTGGTGATCGAGAGCGTGCTGGCCGAGCGCCGCAAGGTGCTGACCGAGATGGAGAGCAAGACGCTGCTGTCGGCCTTCCACATCCCGGTGACCCAGACCATCCTGGCGCGCAGCGCGCACGAGGCCATGATGATCGCCACCCAGATCGGCTTTCCGGTCGCGCTCAAGATCGACTCGCCCGACATCCCCCACAAGTCCGACGTGCAGGGCGTGGCGCTCAACATCATGAACGGCACCAGCGCGCGCGACACCTACGACGATATGGTCGAGCGGGTGACGCGCCTGAAGCCCGGTGCGCGCATCAATGGCGTGACGGTGCAGAAGATGGCCGGCGCGCGGCGCGGCCGCGAGGTGTGCGTGGGCCTGGTGACCGACGATCCCTTCGGCCCGGTCATCATGTTCGGCGCCGGCGGCACCATGATCGAGCTGATCCACGACCGCGCCATGGAGCTGCCGCCGCTCAACCAGTTCCTGGCGCGCCGACTCATCGAGCGCTCGCGGGTGGCCGAGACCCTGGGCGACTGGCGCGGCGCCAGCGCCATCGACATGGACGCGCTGGAGCAGGTGCTGCTGCGTGTGTCCGAGATGGTGTGCGCCCTGCCGCAGCTGCGCCAGATGGACATCAACCCCATCATCGTGGACGAGCACGGCGCGGTGGCGGTGGATGCACGCGTGGTCATCGACCATGCGCGCCCGCCGCGCCTGGGCGCCACCCACAGCGACGACCACCTCGCCATCCTGCCCTACCCGGCGCACTACGAGCAGGTCTGGCCGCTGCGCGGCGGCGGCGACTACCTGGTGCGGCCCATCCACCCCGACGACGCCCAGATGCTGCAGGAGCTGGTGCAGAACCTCTCGCCCGAGAGCCGCTACTTTCGCTTCGTCTCCAGCATCAGCGAGCTGCCGCCGCAGATGCTGGCGCGCTTCACCCTCATCGACTACGACCGCGAGATGGCCCTGGTGGCGGTGATGAAGACGCGCAGCCCCGGCGGGCCGGACGGCGAGATGGTCGAGCGCGAGCGCATCGTGGGCGTGTCGCGCTACATCACCAACCCCGACCAGAGCAGCTGCGAGTTCGCCCTGCTGGTGGCCGACGACTGCGCCGGCATGGGCCTGGGCTCGCGCCTGATGGACGCCATCATGGAAGTGGCGCGCGACCGCGGCCTGGCCGAGATCGAGGGCCTGGTGCTGACCCAGAACGACCGCATGCTCAAGCTCATGATGAGCCTGGGCTTTGCCGTCAAGCGCTTCGACGAGGACCCGGACTTCAGGCTGGTGACACACGCGCTGTAAGCCGGCGCGCGGCGGGAGCGGAACGCTGTGCTGGCGCAAGCCACCGCTCTGCCGACCTGCCTACGATGCAGACGCCACCTGCCGCCGCGGCAGGCGTGGGCGCCTGAAATCGGTGTGGAGACGTGGATGCCTGCTGCCGGACATCGACACGATCAAGTGGGCCACCGGGCCGGCGGTGCACCGGGCGATCCGGCCTGGCTGCGCTCAGCGCGCCTCGGCGCGTTGCTGCTTGGTGTGTGGGTCGGCGCCTGTGGCGGTGGTGGCGCCGGGGAGGACGCTGCTGCCGGGCCCGATTGCAGCGCGGTGGCCGGTCTCTGGCACGCCAGCATCGATGCCGGCAACGGCCTGGTGGCGCGTCAGGACTGGACTGTGACCGAGCGCCGCTGCGACCTGCAACTGGTCGGCGACCCGGCCGATGTCAACGGTCTGCTGCCGACCCGGGCCAGCGGCAACGCCGCCCACCTGAACGCCACCGCCAGCACCGGCCTGTGGCTGAGCTGGGTCAGCCAGGTCGGCGCCTGCCAGGTGGCCGGCTCGCTGGACCTGCTGCTTGATGCGGACGACAGCCTGGGCGGCCGTCTCTACTGGGGCCGCGGCGCCAACGGCCTGGGCTTCTGTCCGGGTGGAACGGGCAGCCTGGTCGTGAGTGCGACGCGGTGAGCGAGGCATCGACAGGCCTGCGTGGATCCGCGTCTCATGGCGTGCTGTCGTAAAGCGGCTTGCCCTTGTCGACCACATGCACCGTGAAGAGCTTGAGCGAGCTGTCGCCGACGACCTTGAAGCCCGCGTGGCGGACCTCGCGCAGGTTGAGCAGGGTGGCGCCGGTCGGCAGCTGGGCGGGGTCCTTGCCCGGCGCCTGCACGCTGGCACCCTGCAGCACATAGGCCGCCTCGACGCCATGATGGAAATGCAGCGGGATGGCCTCGCCCGGCTTGTACTCGGCCACCGAGGCAATCACCTCCATGCCCGGCGCGCCGGACAGGTCGGCGCGTTTCTGCTCGACCCGCTGGGGCGAGTCGGTCGACGGCTGGGCGATCAGCCCGGTCGCCAGGCCCAGGCCGAACAGCAGCAGTCCGGCAAGCGGACGCACGAATGAAGCACTGCGCATGATCTTCCTCCAGGGTTGACGAAGCGCCGCACAGGCGGCGGGCCAGTGTGCGGCGCGGGTCGAAGGAGGGTCAAGCGGGAAGGCCGGCGCGCTGCGCCGTCCTTCCATCCAAGAGATCAGGACGGATCAGGAGGGGGGCGTTGCGGGCCGGGAGGCCGGTTCAGCTCAGATATGCGCCATGGCGGCTGCACCCAGCACCACGCCCAGGCCGGCCACGCCGTACATGCCCATCACCAGCCACTTGCGCTTGGTGAGCATGGCGATGGCGGCCAGGGCGATGGCGACCTGCAGCGCTGTGGTGGCCTGGGCCCAGCGGTGATGCAGGTGCAGTTCGTCGTCGCTGCGCTTGTCCCAGGCGGTGGCTTCACCTTCGAGCTTCTCGGCGGCGGCCTTGATGTCGGCCTTCTCCTTCTTGTAGCGCTCGATCTCCTCGCGGTACTTGTCCTGCTTCTCGGGCGGCAGCAGAACGAGCGTCACTTCATAGAGGTTCTGCTTGCTGCTCTTGGCCTGGTAGTAGTTCCACTGGTTGCTGGCCTCGGTCTTCTTGATGGCCGCGTTGTTCTTGAACAGCCCGGCGTTGGCCTGGGTGGCGCCGCCCATGTAGCTGAACAGCGCGCCGACCGTGGCCAGCAGCGCGGTCATGACGGCGATCTTGCCGGCGAAGCTGTCCGCGCCGCCGTGCTGGGCGGCGTGTTCGACCTCGTGATCGTGCGGACCGTGGACGTGGAAACCGTGACCTGACATGGACTTGCTCTCCTTGGGGTGGGTGGGGGACATCAGCGGCGCTGTTGCCGCTGATAGGTGACGAAGGCGAATTGGTAGCCGGCGGCCTGGTCGCTCGCGGGGTGCTGATGGGTTTCGCGCGCCGTTTCGACGAAGTCGTCGGCCGACCAGGCGGGAAACCAGGCGTCGCCGGCGAAGTCGGCGTCAAGGTGGGTGATGACCAGTTCGTCGGCCAGCGCCAGTGCCTGGGCGTACAGCTCGGCGCCGCCGATGACGAAGACACGCTCGGGCAGCGGCGCCAGTTCGGCCACCGCGCCCAGCGCCGCCTCGACCGAGCGCGCCACCAGCACGCCGGGCGCAGCGGCCCCGGCGCTCCAGCCCGACTGGCGCGTCAGCACGACGTTGGTGCGACCGGGCAGGGGACGGAAGCGCGCCGGCAGCGACTCCCAGGTCTTGCGCCCCATCAGCACCGGCGCGCCCATGGTGACGCGACGGAAGTGCTGCAGATCGGCCGGCAGATGCCAGGGCAGACGGTTGTCCAGCCCGATGACGCGGCCGCGCGCCATGGCGGCGATCAGCACCAGGCGAGGGCGGCGGTGAGTGGAGGGGCTGGACATGCGAGGCCGGGACCGGGCGGGGCGGGGGAGCGGTCAGACGAAAAGCCGCGCATTGTCTCAAGACCTTGTGACATGCAGGGAACAGCTCCACGCCCTGTACCTCTGCGGCCCACCCCCAAACGGTCGGCCCATCGGGCAGGCGGCGGTGCCGAGGTGGCAACTGGCGCCGAGTCCACCGCCGCGCCCCAGCCGACGCGGAAGCCAAAGCCGCCATCGCGCAGCACCCTGCGCGACTCCGGGCGACACATCTGCAGGAAAACAGCTGTTAGCCTAGGGCGACTGGCCAAGCAGCAGCGAGGTGTGAGCCAGCCAAAACTACCGACGCGATCGCCTTTGGCAATGACATCCAACCCTCGCCAGGAGGCTTAATATGAATCCGCAACTCCAGCGCCCGACCGGTGCATTTATTGGTGCTTCGTGGGGCGCGTTTTTTGTCGGCGCGGTGGTCTACCTGATCGGCCTGTGGAACGCCGACATGCAGTTGAACGAAAAGGGCTACTACTTCGTCATCCTGATGTACGGGCTGTTTTCGGCGGTGTCGCTGCAGAAGTCGGTGCGGGACCGGCTGGAAGGCATCCCGGTCACGGCGATCTACTTCAGCTTGTGCTGGGTGTCGCTCGGCATCGCGGTGGGTCTGTTGTGTGTGGGCCTGTGGAATGCCGCGCTGAATTCCAGCGAAAAAGGCTTCTACGCGATGGCCTTCCTGCTCAGCCTTTTCGGTGCGGTGGCGGTGCAAAAGAATGTCCGCGACGTGGCGCTGCTGAGTTCTGCCGAGCGGCCCGCGCCTGATGACGGCGCGGGCGACGCGCCGGTGCGCTGACGGCCCGTTTTCACGCACTGCTGCCGCGGATCGAAGCCTGTCGATCCGGCCGTGGGCACTTCTGTAGGCGACTGCCGGCGTCCATCACCATCCTGATCATGACGGCCCCCACCTTTGTTAATGACAGCCTCGCCAAGGGGCTTTCGAAACAGTCGATCGAATATCTGGTCATGGCGGCCCGAATGTGCTCGGATGCCATTGATGACAATATTCTCGATGCCATCAGGGCGCAAAGAGCGGGAAAGTCGCCGGCGAAGTTGGCGAACCAGCTTCAGGCGGGTATCGCCAGGCTGATCGCGCGTCCGGGTATTCATGGCAGGTTGGTTCCCGGTACGGCGCGCAGCTTCGGCTATTTTTATGTCACGCCGGAAGTGAAGAATGATCATCTGGTATTTTCCGTGGCCATCGGGCTCGTCAATACACGTGCGAGGCTCGGGCAGCCCTCCATCTACCCGGTCGTCGAAATCACGCGGCACTCTGTCGAGCGCTTGCACCAGCGCTTGAATACCACCGAATTCGGCCAGGTCTACTTCGAAATTGTCACGATCACCCTGATGGCTCTGGATATGCACCAGGCCGCCAAGCAGACCGGATCCAGGCAGTGGGCGTTGCCATCCCGGCGCGGTATTTTTGTCGCGGTGCCCGGTGAGACGGCTCCCTTGTCCACGCTGGTTACCTGGATTTCTTATGACCACTTGAGTTCCAAATGGTCCAGGCTGGTTGCCGACTTGCGCGAGATACCCCAGCTGGGTGAATTTGGGACGAATCATAAACCCCGATTGGTCGATATCCTGTCCCGCCATTCCTGGCTTCAGGAGCGCTACGAGGCTCACCCCGAGCCATCTGCCGGGCCGGGAAAATCCTGAATACGCCAGCGTTCAACTTGTTTTCCGACTTGGTGCAGCAGCAGCAGAAGCAGCAGGTCGCATCCCGCTGCCAGTGGATCTGCGAAGGATGTCGCCGCCTTGTCGTCGTCGCGTCCCCGAACACCGGGACGCTGCTGATTCCTCCCGGCTACGGCGCAGCTACATTGGTGTGCAGCACGTCACCCTTTACCTGGGTGGCGCATCGCCTCTTAGCCACGATGACTGCCCATGATCAAGAACACGCTTGCCCCTCGCCTGACCTGGCCGTCCCTGTCGCTGGACTTGCTGCGACTGCCGACTGCTGCCGCGCTGCTGACCCTGGCCAACTCGGTCGCCACCCCCGCCCTGGCCCAGGGCAAGCTCAACATGTTGTGCTCGGCCAACCAGGAGTGGTGCCAGGTGATCGCGGCGGATTTCGGCCGCAAGACCGGCACCGAGATCGCCTTCACCCGCAAGGGTTCGGGTGAGGCCTACGCCCAGCTCAAGGCCGAAGCGGCCAACCCCAAGATCGACCTCTGGTGGGGCGGCACCGGTGACCCGCATCTGCAGGCGGCGCAGGAAAAGCTGTCCCAGAAGTACGCCAGCCCCATGCTCAGCCAGCTCCAGCCCTGGGCGCAGGAACAGTACAAACGGGCCGACGGCCGCACCGTGGGCATCTATCTGGGCGTGATCGGCCTGGTCTACAACTCCGAGGTGCTGACCAAGAAGGGCCTGAAGCCGCCGGCCTGCTGGGCCGACCTGCTCAAGCCCGAATACAAGGGCGAGATCCAGATGGCCAACCCGAACTCGTCGGGCACGGCCTACACCATGCTGGCCACAGTCGTGCAGCTGATGGGCGAGGAGAAGGGTTTCGACTACCTCAAGCAGCTGCACCCCAGCATCAACCAGTACACCAAGCAGGGCCCGGCGCCGGGCATGGCGGCGGCGCGCGGCGAGACCGGCATCGCCATCACCTTCCTGCACGACGGCGTGACCAACGCGGCGCGTGGCTTCCCGGTGGTGGGCGTGGCGCCCTGCGAGGGCACGGGCTACGAGATCGGCTCCATGTCCATCGTGGACGGCGCGCGCAACCTGGCGGCGGCGAAGAAGTTCTATGACTTCGCGCTCTCGGTCGAAGGTCAGGCCACGTCGCTCAAGGGCGAGAGCTACCAGATGCCATCCAACAAGGGTGGGGCGGTGCATCCGCGCTCGCCGGATCTGAAGAAGATCAAGCTCATCAACTACGACTTCGCCAAATACGGCTCGGCCGAGGAGCGCAAGCGCCTGCTGGCGCGCTGGGATGCCGAGGTGTCGCGCGGCGCCGTGGCCAAGTGAGCCGGTCTGCCGGCGCGCGGCTGGCACTCTGGCTGGCCGCCTTGGCGCTGCCCTGGCATGTGCAGGACGCGGGCTGGTGGCATGGCGCGACCTGGGCCGTCGGCGCTGCCTCGGCGGACGACCCGGCGCTGCCGCTGGCGGCCGCGCTCTGGCCCGGCGCCGTGCCGGCGAGCGGCGGTGATAGCGGTGCTGCGCTGTTCGGCCTGTTGCCCTGGCTGTCGCCGGTGGCGTTGTTGGCCGTGCTGCTGGCGGCGCTGGATGCACTGCACCTGCTTTCCGCCCGGCGCGCCAGGCAACAGGTCGGGGCGGCTCACCTCGGCGGGCCGAACACCCTGGGCGGGCCGCGCCTGGTCATGGCGCTGGTGCTGCTGTTTTTCGTCGCCCTATCGGTTCAGGGCCTGCTGATCGGGCCGCGCGGCCTGCTGCCGGCGCCGGCCGGCTGGTTGCAGGCGTGGGCGGGCGCGGGCGCAGTCGAGTCGACGCGCGACTGGCTGGCCGACCACGGCTGGCGCCAGGGCGGGCTGGGCGCGGGAGCCCTGTGCGCCGTGCTGGCCGCGCTGCTCGCGCTGGCCCAGGCCTGGGCCGCCTTGCCGCGCCGCGCACCGCGGCCGGGCCAGCTGCGCCGGCCCAGCCTGCGCGGCGACCCCTTCGCGCTGGCGCTGGCGCTGATCGGCGCCGTGGCGGTGGCGGCCTTTGTCGTCTGGCCGCTGGCCGGCATGTTGATGGCGGCACTGCGTGCCGGCGAGGGCATCGATGCGCACTGGTCGCTGCCCGCCTTCATCGCCAGGCTGGCGAGCCGTGAACTCTGGCAAGGCGCGCCAGGCACGCTGGGGGTGTTCGGCAACACGGTGCTGCTGGCGCTGCTGGCCGGCATCACCTCCACCGCCCTGGGCTTCGGCCTGGCGCTGGCGGCCGAACGTACGCCGCTGGCGCGCTGGAAGTCGCTGCAACTGCTCGCTGTGCTGCCGGTGGTGACGCCGCCTTTTGTCGTCGGCCTGGCGGTCATCCTGCTGCTGGGGCGCAACGGTGCGCTCACCCATGTCGCCTCGGTGCTGACCGGCTGGGCGCCCACCCGCTACATCTACGGCTGGCCGGGGTTGCTGCTGGCCCAGACCCTGGCCTTCACGCCGGTGGCCTTCATGATGCTGCGTGGCACGCTGCAGGGCATTGCGCCGACGCTCGAACAGGCCGCACAGACGCTGCGCGCCGATCGCGCCACCGTCTTTCGCCGCGTCACCCTGCCGCTGTGTGCGCCCGGCCTGGCCAACGCCCTGCTGCTGGGCATGGTGGAAAGCATGGCCGACTTCGGCAACCCAGCCCTGCTGGGCGGCCATGTCGAGGTGCTGTCCACCCAGATCTATTTCGCCCTGGTCGGTGCGCAGCAGGACGCCGGCCGTGCCGCCACCCTGGGCCTGCTGCTGCTGGCCTGCACCGGGGCGGTGTTCGCGCTGCAGACCTGGCTGCTGGCGCGGGCGAGTTACACCACCATCGCCGGCAAGGGCGACGGCGCGCTGGTGTCGCCGCTGCCGGATGGCCTGCGTCGCCTGGTCACCGGCCTCACCGCCGGCTGGCTGCTGCTCACCGTGGCGGTCTACGGCACGGTGCTCGTCGCCGGCTTTGTGCAGCAGGTGGGGCTGGACAACACGCCCACGCTGCAGCATCTGCGCGATGCCTTCAGCGCAGGCTTTGCTGCGGCGGGTGCCGGCACGGATGCGCCGGGCCAGGCTGGCGGCGGCTGGGTCTGGACCGGCGCCGCCTGGCAGCCGCTGTTCACCACCCTGCTCGGCGCCGGGCTGGCCGCGCCCTTCACCGCGGCGGGCGGGCTGGCGCTGGCCTGGCTGGTGGAGCGCCGTCGTTTCACCGGCCGGCGCCTGCTGGAGGCCGCCGTGCTGGTCACCTTCGCCGTGCCGGGCACGGTGGTAGGGCTGGCGTATGTGGGTGCCTTCAACCTGCCGCCACTGGAGCTGACCGGCACGCTGGGCATCCTGATCGCCTGCTTTGTCTTCCGCGACCTGCCGGTGGCCATGCGCGCCGGCAGCGCGGCGCTGGCGCAGATCGACGGCTCGCTCGAAGAAGCCGCCGCGACCCTGCGCCACGGCAGCTGGCCGGCGCTGCGGCGCGGCCTGCTGCCGCTGCTCAAGCCGGCACTGGTGCTGGCCCTGGTGGTGGCGCTGGTGCGTGCAGCCACCTCGCTGTCGCCGGTGGTGTTTCTGGCCACGCCCGCCTTCACGCCGGTCACCGTGTGGGTGATCGAGCGCGCCGAAAGCGCCCAGTACGGCCTGGCCATCGTCGCCAGCGCGGCGCTGGTGCTGTGCATGGGCCTGGCCATCGCCATCATCCAGGCGCTGGTGGGCGAACGCCAGATCCGCCGGCCGGTTGTCAGCGCCGCCGGTTGACCCCGAATCCAAGCCCCATTGCCTCAGCCCATGCCTGCCCAGGACGTTCATCTCGAAGCCGTGAGCTGCCACTTTGGCGCCGTGGCCGCGGTCGACCACATCGACCTGCACATCCCCGCCGGCCACATGCTCACCTTGCTCGGGCCTTCGGGCTGCGGCAAGACCACCACGCTGCGCCTGCTCGCCGGGCTGGAGCAGCCGTCGACCGGTCGCATCCGCGTCGGTGGGCGCGACATCACCGAGCTGCCCACCCATGAGCGCGACATCGGCATGGTGTTCCAGAGCTACGCGCTGTTTCCGCACCTGAGCGTGGCCGACAACGTCGGTTTTGGCCTGGTGGCGCTCAAGCTCGGCGCAGCCGAGCAGCGCGACCGGGTGGCCGAGGCGCTGGAACTGGTCGGCCTGGGCGCGCTGGCACAGCGCCGGCCGGCCGAGCTGTCGGGTGGCCAGCAGCAACGAGTGGCACTGGCGCGCGCCCTGGTGCTGCGCCCGGCGCTGCTGCTGCTGGACGAACCGTTGTCCAACCTCGACGCCGGCCTGCGCCTGCAGATGCGTCACGAGATCCGCGCGCTGCAGCAGCGCCTGGGTCTGACGGCGGTCTACGTCACCCACGACCAGGAGGAGGCGCTGGCGGTGTCGGACGAGATCGTGCTCATGCGCGGCGGCCGCATCGCCCAGCGCGGCAGCCCGCGCGAGCTGGTCGAGCAACCGGCCGACGCCTTTGTGGCCGGCTTCATCGGCCAGGCCCTGGTGCTGGATGCCCGCTGCGAGCGCCTCGCCAACGGCGGCTTGCGCGTGAGCAGTGGCGCTTTGGGCGTGGACCTGCCATCCGACGGCGCCGGCGTGCCGCAGGCCCGGCCGGGCGCGTGCCAGCTCGCCGTGCGGCCCTGGGCGCTGCAGGCGCAGGCGGGCGACGTGCCACCGGCGACCCCCGGCTTGGCCACAGCCCAAGACCAGCCTGGCGGCGCATCGGCAGTGGTGCTGGCGGTGCATTACATGGGCCAGCGCCACGATCTGGAACTGCAGCTTGACGACGGCCGGCGCCTGGGCGCCGCCGTCTACGAGCCGGTGGAGCAGGCCGTGCCCGCCGCCGGTGAACGGGTGCGCCTGTACCTGCGCCCGCGCGGTTGTGCCGTGCTCGCGCCGGCTGGCACACTGCCGTCATGACTGATCCCAACGCCGCTTCCTCCGCAGCTCCCGGCACCCACGCTGCGCCCGCCTGGCCATCGCGCCAGGTGGTGTCGGTCAATGTGGCCAGCGCGCGGCGCATCCAGGTCGGTGATCGCGTCATGTTGTCGGCCATCCGCAAGCGGCCGGTGAGTGGTGACGTGGCGGTGCAGCCGCTCGGACTGGCGGGTGATGAACAGGCCGACCTGAATGTGCACGGCGGCCTGGCCAAGGCGGTCTACGCCTACCCCGGCGAGCATTACCCCTACTGGCGCGACATGCGGGCCCGCGAACGCACCAGCCTGTTCGACGAGGCCGGCGCTGGCGACGAGCCCTTGCCCTATGGTGCGCTGGGCGAGAACCTCACCCTGGCCGGTCTGCTCGAGTCCGAGCTGTGGATCGGCGACCGCCTGGTGTTTGCGCGCTGCGTGCTGCGCGTGAGCGAGCCGCGTTACCCCTGCGGAAAGTTCGCCGCCACCCTGGCCATGCCCGGCGCTGCCCAGCTCATGGTGCGCGAGGCCAATTGCGGCGTCTATCTGGCGGTCGAGCAGCCCGGCCTGATCCGCGCCGGCGACAGCTTCCAGCTGGAAGCCGGTGCACGTCAACAATCGCTGGTTGACCTGTTCAGGGCGCGCATGGTGGGGCGCCGGGTCTGAGCAGGCTGCCCCTCACGGGGGCGTAGTGGTCAGTGAGGCGTCGCCGGGTGCAGCCCGTCCAGCAAGCGCTGCAGCGCCAGTTGCAGCTGTTCGGCGCGGAACGGCTTGTGCAGCACGGCCAGGCCGCTGGCGGTCAGCGCCTTGAGATCGTCGGGTGCGGTGTTGCCGGTGATGACCAGCACGGGCAGCTCGGCGCCGCAGGCCTGGCGCACCTCCTTCACCACCACGAAGCCGTTGGCACCCGGCAGGCGCAGATCGGTCACCAGCAGGTCGGGCGCAGGCGTCGGCACGCTGGCGAGCAGGGCCTGCACGGCCGGCAGGGCGTCACACGCGCTCACCTCGGCGCCCCAGGCCTGCAGGCGTGTGCGCACCGCCATGCGCACGGTGGCGTCGTCCTCCACCAGCAGCAGATGGCGGCCGGCCAGCCAGCGCTCGGGCAGGGCGGCGGCGCTGGGTGCCCGGTTCGGTGCGGCGAGCAGGGGCAGGGTGATGGAAAAACACGAGCCACGCCCCAGGCGTGAACGCAACTGCAGCGGCGCGCCGATCAACGCGGCGCTGCGCTGCACGATGGCCAGGCCCAGGCCCTGGCCGCTGCCTTCGTGTTCACGCAGGCGCACGAAGGGCAGGAAGGCGCGCTGGCGGTCGCGCGCGGCGATGCCGCAGCCGCTGTCCCACACCTGCACCCGCACGCGTTGACCGGCGAGCACGCGGGCGCGCAGGCGCACGCCGCCACGCTCGGTGTAATGCACGGCGTTGTCGACCAGGTTGCGCACGATCTGCTCAAGCAGCAAGGGGTCGGACTGCACCACGCAGGGCGTGGCATCGATCCGCAGGGCCAGGCCCTTGCGTCCCGTCGCTTCGACCAGGTGTACGCGCACGGCGTCGAACAGGGCTTGCAGCACCACCGGCTGCGGGCGCGCCTGCAGGGCGCCGGATTCGAGCCGGCTCAGGTCGGTTAGGCCGGCCAGCAGGGCCTCGAGCGCTGCCACCGCTTCGTCCACCTTGTTGGCCATGGCGCGCTGCGCCGGGTCGATCAGCTGATCCTGCAGCAGGCTCACCATCAGGCCGATGGCCGCCACCGGCTGACGCAGGTCGTGGCTGGCGGCGGCGACGAAGCGCGACTTGGCGTCGTTGGCCTCGGCCAGCGCCTGAGTGCGTTCGAGCACGCGCAGTTCGAGCGTGCGGTTGAGCACCTCGACCTGGTCAAGCTGGGTGACCAGGCGCCGCACCATCACCGTGGCGTAGGCCAGCACCAGCAGCGGTGTCGCATAGGGCAGCCAGCGTTCGTGTTGCAAGGGTGTCAGGCCTTGCTGGAACAGATAGTCATGACCTGCGGCGCCGGCCACCACCGCCAGCATGGCCAGCAGCAGGCCCAGGCGTGCGCCGCGCTGGGCCAGGCCGTGCCGCGCCAGCAGCCACAGTGCCGGCAGGATGGCGCACCCGACCAGCACCGGGTAGGCCAGCAGCCTGGCGCGATCCATGGTGACGGCGTCGCCCAGCAGGCTTGCACCCACGCCCGCCAACGCCAGCAGCAGGCAGACACGGTCGAGCAGGCGCGGATATCGGCTGGGCAGCGGGTACTGGGTGATCGACACCGCGAAGCGCCCGAGCAGCCAGCCACTGAGCACCTGCGCGAGGAAGAAAGACAGGTTGGACAGCTGCGGTGGCAGGCTGGGACCCACATCGAAGTAGGCCTGGTTGCGCAGCGAGATGAGCAGGCCCAGCACGCCGAACCAGCCCATGGCCACTTCGCTGCGCCGGCGCAGCCACAGCAGCATGGCGACCAGACAGGCACCGGCGGCGAGCAGGTTGATACGCACCGGCAGATCGACATCCTGGCGCTTGTGCGCCAGCGCCAGTTCGTCCAGCTCGGCCAGCGATCCGAACAGCATGTCGGCCTGCCCGGCACGCAGGCCGGCGTGGATTTCCAGCTCCAGCAGGTTGTTCCCCGTGTGCAGCAGCGACGATGGCACCGGCAGCAGCCAGGGCAGCAGGCGCGGCAGTCCGTTGTCGCGCTGGGTGCTGCCGTCGTCCAGCAGCACGCCGTTGAGCCAGACCCGGTGCCGTGTGCCCATGCGCCGGGTGTAGAGCGCCCACATCGTCGGCGGGCGGTCGATCAGGTCAGTCGCGGCCAGCGGCAACCTCAGCCGATACCAACCCGTGCCGGGGCGGTCCAGGCCACGGTCGCGCCAGGCGTCGGGCAGGGGGATGGCTTGCCAGGGGCCGTCACGGCTGGGGCCGAATTCGGCGTGGGTGATGCGGGCGACCGGCGGAGCGACAGTGGCCGTGCCCGTGGTGGCCAGGTCGCCTGCCCGCGCAAGATGGCCGGCCAGCAACAGCATCACGGTGAACAGTCGCCACACCCTGCCCAGGGCGCGGTGCAGTGCGTCGTGTCGCCGCAGTTCACCCGGCGTCGCTGCGCCCAGGTGCCGCATTGATGGCGGACTGGAGGGATGGGTGCCGAGGGCCTGGCGGCGAGGTCCGAAACAGTGGAGCCGCCTCAAGCTCAGATCCCCACCATCGATTGGACCGGATGCACCACGCAGCCGCTGATGCGCCAGCTGCCGTCCGGCTGGCGCTGCAGCTCATACGACGCCAGCCAGTTCAAGCCGACGCTGTCACGCAGATACACACCCTGGATGACGGTGTCGTTGTCCGACAGCGCGCGCTGGAAGGCGACCTGACGCGGCCGTATCACCATGGGATAGCCGTGCCGCACCATGGTCATGAAGCTCGACGGGTTGCCGAACTTGCGCTGGACCTCGGGCGTGGCGTAGGAAAAGGCGGTTTCGCCGTCGTCCTGAGCCATGGCGTCGATCTGCGACTGCACGACGACACGCACCGCCCGCGCATCGGCTTCGGGCAGGTGATGGGCCGAGGCAGCGTCCGCTGCGAGCACAAGGCTGGCCCAGAGGAAGAGCGATGCCGCCGCCTGGCGCAGGCTGCCTTGGTACGTGGCCTGCGGGTGGTCTGCCCGGACCTGGCTGAGGTGGGTCGTGGTCATGCTGGCCTCCTGTGCGGTGTCCCTGGCCGTCCGTCCATCGTTGGGTGTCGCGGGCGCTCGCGAGTCGTGGCGCCGCTGAGTGTGAAGTGTGCGCGATCTGCGTCATCTTGTTACGTCTGATGGGGGGCAACGCAGGCCTGGCCGGCTGCTTCGATGCCCGTTTGCCACGGGCCAGCGGGTCGCCGAGGCCTGCCAGACCCGTAACCATCAGTAAAGACGACCCGGCAAGTCGTGATGGGCGTGCACGGGTGCTGAATTGTGATTAAGATATGGGAAAGCATCCCATTTACGAGGTGCTTTCCAACCCAACTTCCTCTGGAGTACCACCATGAACAAGTCGCTGATCGCCCTCGTCATCACCGCCAGCCTGGCCACCCTTGCCCAAGCCGACAAGGGTTCGTCGAACAGCTCGCGTTCCTCCAGCAGCACCTCGAGCTCCACCTCCAGCAGCACGAGCAGCTCCACCTCGGGGTCGACCTCCGGCTCGACCAGTTCGTCATCGCGCGGCCACTCTGAATCGCGTTCAGGCCGCTCTGAGTCGCAATCTGAGACCCGTCAAGGCAAGAGCTCGACCACCGCGGATGACTCTTCATCGACGACGGCCAAGGCGCGCCGAACGGGCCACGACGACGGCGCCGGCCATGAGTCCAGGGAGCATCTGGGCGACCACCACGGCCTGCGCGGCCTGCTGGCGACCAACCCGACGGTGAGCGGCGACAAGGCCACGCTTGAGACTGCGATCGCCAAGTACCGCGCCGACAAGGCCGCCGGCGCCACCGACGCCGCACTGCAGGCCGACCGCGACGCCGTCGCCGCCGCCCGCGCCAAGCTGCGCGCCGACTACGAGGCGCTGCGCGCCAAGATCGCGGCTGATCCCGGCCTGCAGGACGACCGCGCCGCGCTCAAGACCGAGCACGCCGCCGTCGACGCCGCCGTCGTCGCGCTGAACGCTGCCAAGGCCAACACCAGCACCACCGCCGAACAGCTCGCCGCCGCCGAAAAGGCCCTGGCCGACGCCCGTGCCGCGCTCAAGGCCGCCCGTGCCGAACTGCTGGCCGATCTGAAGGCCCTGGTGGATGCCCCGCTGGTCGCTGCACCCACGGCGCCCGCCACCGGCGCCTCTTCTGCGGGCTGAGGTCCTGAGGCCCGAAGGGCTGCCGATCGATCGGCAGCACTTCGGGTCGTGGCCTGGTGCCAGGGTTCAGGGTGCGCTCGCCGCGCCCACGCCATCCGCCTTGAACATGGCCTTGATGCCGCGCACCGCCTGGCGGATGCGGCTCTCGTTCTCGATCAGGGCGAAGCGCACATGGTCATCGCCGTGGTCACCAAAGCCGATGCCGGGGCTGACGCACACCTTGGCCTTCTCAAGCAGCTGGCGGCTGAATTCCAGCGAGCCGAGCTGCGCGTAGTGCGGCGGGATCTTGGCCCAGATGTACATCGAGGCCTTGGGCAGCTCGACCGCCCAGCCGGCTTCGCGCAGGCCTTTGGCCAGCATGTCGCGGCGCTTGCCGTACTGCGCGGCGATGTCGGTCACGCACTGCTGGTCGCCCTCCAGTGCTGCGATCGCGGCCACCTGCAGCGGCGTGAAGGTGCCGTAGTCGTGATAACTCTTGATGCGCGCCAGCGCGTACACCAGGCCAGCATTGCCGACCATGAAGCCGATGCGCCAGCCGGCCATGTTGTAGCTCTTGCTGAGGGTGAAGAACTCGACCGCCACGTCCTTGGCGCCCGGCACCTGCATGATGGACGGCGCCTTCCAGCCGTCGAACACGATGTCGGCATAGGCCAGGTCGTGCACCACCAGGATGTCGTGCTTCTTCGCCAGCGCGATGACGCGTTCGAAGAAGCCCAGTTCCACACACTGCGCCGTCGGGTTGCTGGGAAAGCCCAGGATGATCATCTTGGGCTTGGGGTAGCTGCCGCGGATGGCGCGCTCCAGCTCGGCGAAGAAGGCCTCGCCGTCCACATCGCCCGGCGTGATCGGCACCGAGCGGATGTCGGCCCCGGCGATCACCGCGCCGTAGATGTGGATGGGGTAGCTCGGGTCGGGCACCAGCACCGTGTCGCCGCGGTCCAGCGTGGCGAGCATCAGGTGCGCCAGGCCTTCCTTGCTGCCGATGGTGACGATGGCTTCCTTGTCGGCGTCGATCTCGACGCCGTAGCGGCCCTGGTACCAGTGGCTGATGGCACGGCGCAGGCGCGGGATGCCCTTGCTGGCGCTGTAGCCGTGGGTGTCCGGTCGCAGGGCGACCTCGTTGAGCTTGGCCACGATGTGCGCGGGTGTCGCGCCATCGGGATTGCCCATGCTGAGGTCGATGATGTCTTCGCCGCGTCGGCGCGCTGCAAGCTTGAGCTCGGCGGTGATGTTGAAGACGTAGGGGGGCAGGCGATCGATGCGCGCAAAGCGGCGCTGGCCTGGCGACGAGGCAGTGCTCATTTGAGATGAAGTCCACGTGAGCGCCCGGAACCGTCCGAGCGACGTGGCCGCCATGACGGGCGGCCGGGAATCATCTTAGGGCACGCACTGTGGCGTGCCCGCATCATCCGGGCGACCTTGTCGTGGCTCAGGCCACACGCGCCACCGGCGTCAGGCTGGGCAGACCGGCCGCTGCCAGACCGGCGTCGGCCGTCAGCGGCAGCAGGGCGCCGGCATCGGTGTCGTTGGCAGCGGGCTCCAGCGCGTCGATGTCGGCGCGGATGCGCACGAAGTCGTCCACATGGCTGAGCAGCAGGCCGGTCAGCTGTGGATCGAAGTGGCTGCCCGATTGCTGGCGCAGCCAGTCCAGCACCCGTTCGAGCGGCCAGCCGGTCTTGTAGGGGCGCGACGACAGCAGGGCGTCGAACACATCGACCAGGGCGACGATGCGCCCCGCGAGCGGGATCGCCTCGCCAGCCAGGCCGCGCGGGTAGCCCTGGCCGTCCCAGCGCTCGTGGTGGGTGTAGGCCACCGTGCGCGCCAGCGTCAGCACCGGGGCGTCGAAGCCGGCCAGGATGCCTGCGCCGATCTCGGGATGACGGCGCACGATGGCGCGCTCCTCGTCGTTGAAGCGGCCGTGCTTGAGCAGCACGGCATCCGGGATGCCGATCTTGCCGATGTCGTGCAACTGCGCGGCCAGGCGGATCTGTTCAATCTGCAGGCGCTCGAGGCCGAGCAGTTCGGCCATGTGGCCGGCGCAATGACTCATGCGCAGCACATGCTGGCCGGTGTCGGTGTCGCGGTACTCGCCGGCGCGCGCCAGCGCCTCGACCACCTGCTGCTGGCTTTCACTGAGTGCGGCGCGTTGCTCGACGACGTGGCGGGTCATGGCCAGCAGGCCGCCATGCAGGCGGGCGACTTCGGCGATGCGGCTGGCCGGGCGTTCGGTCGGCAGGTCGCCGGTGATGGCGAAGCGGCGCATGTCGTCCACCAGATCCTGCAGCGACACCGTGGCGCCGCGCAGCAGCAGGGCGCCGGCCAGCGCGAACACCAGGCCCACGATGACACACACGGTGATGACGCGCCGATGCAACTGGACGACGCTGGCGTGCAGCTGTTCGGCGTCGCTGCGCACCACCACCCGCCAAGGCAGGGCGCCCCGCAGGGTGCCGGTGGCCGGCACGCGGGCGGCCACGATGTAGCTTTCCTGCGTGCCCGACTGCCCCGGCCAGGCGCTTTCGAACATCTCGACCGCCGCCGACGCTGACGCCGCTGCAGCGCTGCCGTCGGCGGCGGTGTCGACCGCTGCGGGCAGCTGGGCCACACGGCCCTGGGCGCCCCGAGTGTCATAGATCAGCCGACCGTCGTCGTCGACCACGGCGGCGGACAGCCTGTGCTGCGAGCCGCGCGTGCCCAGCGCGCGGTGGATGGCGTCAGCCACCAGGCGCTCGTCCAGGCGGCTGCCCAGCACGCCCACCACCTCGCCGACCGCGGCGCTGTGGCCTGCGGCCGCCTGGCCATCGCCATGGGGCGCATCCGTGCGCGCATGCGCGGCGTGCAGCGGCAGGCTGATGTCGATCGTGCGCGCCAGTGGGGCTTCCGCGCCCTCAGCCGGCCCGGGTGGCTGGGCCGAGGCGTCCGTCCGGCCCGGTGTGGTCAGGGGAGCGGGCAGGCTGGCAAAAAATTCGCGGCCGGTGAGCGCCGCCTCGAACCAGGCCTGGCCGCGCATCGACTGACCTTCCAGCTGGCCCTGGGCCGCGAGCACGACCTCGCCCTGCAGATCGGTCAGCCCGAGCCAGAGGTAGCGCGGATGTGAAGCCAGGGTGCGGCCCAGCAGGGCGCGGCGCTGCGCCGCGTCGGCATGGGTGAAGTCGATCTCGAGCAGGTCGCGCAGGCTCAGCAGATCGGCGCGGCGTTCGTCCAGCGCCACACTCAGGTCGTTGGCTACGGTGCGTGCGCTGTCGCCCAGCATCTGTGCCTCGCGTTGGCGCAATTCGAGTTCGCCACCTTGCGCCACCTGCCAGGCGGTCAGGCTGCCCAGCGCCAGCAGCAGCACGGCCAGGCCCAGGCCGAGTGCAAGTACCAGCGGCATGGATCGATGTCGCCGCGTGGCGACGAGTGGGGGGCTGATGGCTTGAGGTCTGGACACGCGGCGCAGGGGGCAAGGAGCACAGGGTGGCAACTGCCCGGTTCATTCCGACCAAAACAGTGCCTGGATGTATCAAGACCCAGTGTGGCCGAAGATGTTTGCTGCGTGACCTCTGGAGCACCCGACCAGTGCACGCCGTGCAACACCTGCGGGGTCAGATTCGGCGATTGCGGCCGATTTCTTCCGGCACGCCTGCAACAAGGGGGTAGGCTGCGCCCCGGCCCGTGCTGCCCAGCCCTTGCCCACATCTGTTGGAGTTCCCCCCATGACGATCCGCCGCCGAGTTTTCACCCGTCATCTGCCTGGACTGCTTGCCGTGCTGAGCGCCGCCACCTGGCTGGCGGCTGGCCCCGCTGCCGCCCAGCCGGCCTCGAGCTGGCCTGACAAGCCGGTGCGCGTGGTCGTACCGGCGCCGCCGGCCAGCTCGCTGGACATCATCGTGCGCACCTTGGGCGACAAGCTCAAGGACCGCTGGAAGCAGCCGCTGGTGGTGGAGAACAAGGCCGGCGCGGGCGGCATGCTGGGCATGGATGTTGTCGCCAAGGCCGCGCCGGACGGTCACACCCTGGGCATAGGCTTCAACGGCCCGATCGCCTTCGGCCCGGCCATGTACAGGAAGATGCCCTATGACCCGGCCAGGGATCTGCTGCCCGTGGTGCTCACCACCTCGCAGCCCAATGTGCTGGCGGTGCAGGCGAGCAACCCGGCCACCACCTTCCCCGAGTTCGTCGCCTGGGCGAAGAAGCAAGGCAGCAAGCTCAGCTACGGCTCGGTGGGCAACGGCAGCTCCTCGCACCTGAGCATGGAGCTGCTGCGCAGCGTGGCCGGCTTCGAGGCGGTGCATGTGCCGTATTCGGGCTCGCCGCCGGCCGCCGCCTCGCTGGCCGCCGGCGACACCCAGGCGCTGATGGCCGTGGCGCCGGCCCTGCTGCCCCTGGTGCAGGCAGGCAAGGTGAAGTTCATCGCCGTGACCAGCGCCCACCGCGTGGATGGCATGAAGGAGCTGGCCAGCGTGGCCGAGAGCGGCTACCCGGGCTTCGAGGCCCTGGCCTGGAATGGCCTGTTCGCGCCCGCCGGCACGCCGCCCGAGCTGGTGGCGCGCATCAACGCCGACGTCAACGCCGTGCTGGCCGAGCCCGAGGTGCGCGCGGCCTTCGCGAAGCAGGGCCTCATCATCGGCGGCGGCAGCGCCGCCGAGTTCAAGGCCTTCATCGACGCCGAGGCGCGCAAGTGGGGCGCCATCATCAGGAAGGTGGGCATCACGGTGGATTGAGCAAGCCGGCGGAGCCGGCCGGACGCCGCCCTCAAGGCGGCGGTGGTGCGTCCTGCGCCGGCTTGTTGTTGCTGTCGTTATGCACCTGCGCGAAGGTCAGGATGACCTCGCGGATCAGCTTGCGCTGCGGCGCCGGCAGCTGCAGATAGGCATCCACCGTCTCGCGCTCCTGGTAGGTGAGCTTTTCCTCCCAGCGTTGGCGGTAGTCCTGTACCGACTTGGCGACCTGGGGGCCGAAGCGCAGCACCTGGGGTTCGACCTTGAGCCACTCGGCCAGGGCCTGCAGCTTGTCCTGAGACGGGATGGCTTGGCCGTTGAGCCAGCGGCTGACCGCCTGAATCGTGACCGGCGCTCCCCAGAATCGGGTGTTGAACTCGCGTTCCAGCACGGAGGGGCGCGCCAGGTAGCCCGCCTGCACCATGGCGGCGCGCAGACGCTCCCCGAATTCCAGCTTCTCGTTCATGAACAAATAGTTCAGTTCAATGAATGAGTTGCTGAACTATTGATTGCGTTGCTTCATAAACTTCCAGTTGAGAGATTGCTCAACAGGACCTGATTAGAAATGTTCCTCCGCCTTTCTGATCAACCGTTCCGGACGTGGAGGCGCCCGGCAGACATCTACTGCGAGGCGCACTGCAAGGTCGGCGAGGTTGAAGCGGCGGTTGAAGCGATAGGCG